>NZ_AYYR01000052.1 GCF_001435975.1 Secundilactobacillus collinoides DSM 20515 = JCM 1123 | reverse complement strand
TGTCTAGTCTGAAAGGTCTAGTTGATTAGTGTTGCACTTGAATTTTAAACTGGGCCTTATTTTTTTCGTATTACTCGTTTCACTACATTTTATTAAATAGGGCCGCGTCTTAAAAAAATAAATGAGAACTTGTTTCTTTGAAAAATATTGCTTAAAAGTCTAACTTGACAACGATTATGTAGATTTTTGGCTGGTATGGACAAGCTCCGACATTACCTTTAAAAGCCAATAATTTCTTGTTAAATAGCAATAAATGGGCACACCACTATCAATATTTTGTCTGAAAAGCTACAAAATACTGACATCAGTTATAACTAATACTGGTAAAGCCAAGAATACCTAGTTGAAAACGCTTTAGTTACTGTGCTAATAAAGTTATAGAAAACTGAATTTCAACGAGAAATCGACAGGTACAAAATAATCGTGACATCCGGTGGTACATTGAACCTGTTTAAAAGGCTGTTCAATTAAAGGCGTTATTGACTCTTATGAATTTAATAACAGTCTTGACAGTCAACACTACGAGGTATCGGAAGGACAATATTCCGATGCCGTCTTGGAGGTCTCAATCTTGGAAACAAAGGTGACTCATTATCCACTTAAACCGGATGTGATAAAATTCGGCGGCTACGTGCTCTTTTTATTCGTTGTTGGTTGGGGATTGGTTTTTACCTATCTTAACCGCTACCCGTCGTTACTGGCGATGGCTTTCATATCCTTTACTTTTGGACTGCAGCATGCGTTTGATGTTGATCACATTACTGCCATTGATAATATGACGCGAAAACTCGTAAATGATGGCAAAAACACACATGGTGTCGGTTTCTTCTTCTCATTTGGACATTCATTAGTCGTGGTCATTATGGCTTTACTGACGATTTTCTTTGTTGAATGGTCAAAAAATCAACTCCCAAAATTTCAGGATGTTGGTGGGGTTTTCGGCACGCTATTTGCTGGTTTTATGCTGCTGTTGCTTGGAACGATTAACCTGTTTATCTTGGTTGGTATTTGGAAGTCGTTCAAAGCAATTAGTCATGGTGATTTTTCGAGTGCAAGAGCCTCAACTGATACTCGAATCTTCAGAACGTTTAAAAAAGGTCTCAACATCATTAACCATAACTGGCAAGTTATCTGTGTCGGCTTCTTGTTTGGCCTTGGGTTTGATACCGCAACACAAATTGCTGTGTTGGCCACCTCTGCGGTTGCCACTAGTAAAGGCATTCCTTGGTTTGCCGTGTTCTCTTTTCCAATCCTATTCACCTCTGGGATGTGCTTAATGGATACCAGTGACGGTTTGTTTATGAGTACTGCATATAGCTGGGTCTTCTCGTCTCCATTTCGGAAGGTATATTACAACCTTGCGTTGACTGGTTTGTCGGTGACTGCGGCGTTTTTTGTTGGTATCGTGGATGTCTTACAGGCCATTGGCGGTTATCTTAAGTGGAATAATCCAATTATCAAATTTGCTGAAGCACTGAACTTTAACATTTTAGGGATTTCCTTAGTCATTTTGTTTGCTATTACGTGGACAGCTGCGTTAATTTTTTGGCGGGTCTTTGACCTCAAAGAAAAGGATGCGGCCGTTGTTGCTGCAGAAAAGAAACAAGAAGCAGCTTTTGAAAAAATGAACGTCACCGAAAGTACGGTGCATGTTAATCAACAAAATCATCAGTCTGGGCACGAAAAGAGCTTAGGCTAATTATGAATGAAAAACCAAGTTATTCTCTGAATATAAAAAAGACGCCCTTTGACTGCCATATTGTGGCAATTGAAGGGCGCCTTTTCGAATGGGCAACATCAGCGTAACGCCGTCAGTCAAATCACAATGCCAAGCTTAAACGTCAGCGAATCTAGTATGGGTCAATTAATGGCATTACCGGCTTGGTGTGAAAAGGCGTGCCCCCGTTTCAATGATCAATCAAGAAATCCGTTTTTACCGAAAGACCGGCTTGCTGTTCCGATATAAAACATCTTCATTGTGTCCGAGCATGTTAGCATAGCGGGCAGTAGCAAAGAAATAGTCAGATAACCGGTTGATAAAAATCAGCACATCCTTGTTGATTGCATCTTCACCTTGAAGCGTCACGATATGGCGTTCGGCCCGGCGCGTAATTGTCCGGGCAACATGTAGTGCTGAGGCGGGTTGGTTGCCACCTGGTAGGATGAATTTTTTCACTGCAGGAACAGCCTCAGTGTAGGTATCGATTTTTCCTTCAAGCCACTGTACAGAATCAGCGTTAAAAATGAAGTCGCGTTTCGGGTCATCGTTCAACGTTGCAAGGTCAGTGCCGGCATCAAACAATAACTGTTGAATCTCTTCCAGCTCTTCTTTTAGAATTGCAGTTTCTGGAGTCAGCACCGAGATCGTGTAACCGACCCAGGAATTTAATTCGTCGACGGTGCCGTAGGATTCAACACGGGCGTCATCCTTATCAACGATTTTCTTGCCAATAATCCGGGTCTGGCCTTTGTCGCCCTTTTTCGTGTAGATTTTCATACTGAACCTCCTAAAAATAGAATAAAGTTACTTTTATCCATTGTACATAAAATAACCTTAAAAAGCGGATTCTGAGACAGATATAATAAAAGCTGTTCTGACGGCATTTAAGCAGTTTTTTAAGTGAAAGTTGCCATCTTTGGCAAAATGATGGCATTCAATTCGCAATAACGTCAAAATAGTTTCGTTACCGCGAGAATTTGTCATAAAAACGGTTCCAAAAATCAACCACTCAAAACAAATTGTAACAGAAACTCAGCTACTGTCGGCGTTCTTATTTTTAAAGCGTGAAAATGTCTAACAAAATTTTATCATTCACAAATAAATAACTACTATTTTGAAGACCTGCTTGAATTGCCACAAATAAATTGTTAGCTGAATCACAAGTCGTTGAAATGAAGGGGGGCACCTATTATATTTTTAATAGGAGTCGATTAGAACATTTTGTAAGCGCCATCATTTTATTTTTTCATTATATACGGAAAGACAGGTTATTCATATGGGTGATTCAGTCAGATTAAAAAGAATTGTTTTAGCTGCCATGTTACTGGCTCTGTGTGTGGTTGGGGCAAACATTAAAATTATGGGGTCGATCGCGTTTGACTCCATGCCGGCGTTTCTCGGTGCTATTCTATTAGGACCGTGGTTTGGCGCATTCTTAGGGGTCTTCGGGCACTTGACTTCAGCTGCACTTTCCGGGTTTCCACTAACACTGCCCGTTCATCTTGTTGTCGGCTTCATGATGGGCGTCTGCATGTTTGTGTTTGGCTGGATTCGGCAAAAATTCGGTAAAGACAAGTTTGGCATTATTTTGTTGTCCGATATTGTCGGTTATATCATCAACACCCCGTTGGAGGTGCCATTGCTGTATCCGCTGCTGAAGGGTGCCATCTTCGCGTTGTTTGTCCCACTGACAGTGGCAACCATTTTCAACATCGTCATCGCAGAAATTATCTACGCCTTTTTACCAAAGAACATGAAGCACGCCAGCTTCTTAAGGAGTAATTAATATGAAAGTCACACATGGCGGTAATCGTGAATTGATTGCCAAAAAAATTGGTGTTTCAGAGGACCAGTTGGTGGATTTCAGCGCCAATATTAATCCCCTGGGGCTGTCATCTCGGCTCAAACAGGTCATTACGGATGCAGTGGCCGAAGTGATCTACTACCCAAACCCACAGTATCCAGAACTACGCGCGGCAATCGGCAGTCACTTTAATCTGCCAAGCAGCGATGTCTTCGTTGGTAACGGCGCGGTTCAGATGATATTTGACACGGCCACCGCGCTACAGTCAAAGCATGCGCTGGTGCTGGCACCGACGTTTGGCGAGTACGAACGCTCACTGACAAGGGCAGGGGCTGCGGTCTCACATTTCGAACTGAAACCGGAAAATGATTTTCAGGTTCCCGTCCATGATTTATTGGCCCATCTGGAGGTACACCCGGATATCGATCTGGTGTGCCTGTGCAACCCCAATAACCCGAGTGGACAGGTCGTTAAACCAGTCGACGTTCAGCAACTGGCTGATTACTGCCTGGGCCACGATGTGTGGTTGATTCTTGATGAAGCGTTTATGGATCTGATCGACCACGATTCACTTAGTTACGCGGGACTAATGAAACCCACGGATCCCGTGATTATTCTGCGGTCGGCCACTAAGTTTTTCGCGATCCCAGGGTTGCGGCTGGGCTTCGCTCTGACGCGCAATGAACGGCTAAAACAATGCTTAGTCGATGCCCAGGAACCCTGGTCGGTTAATACCATGGCCGCCCGGTTCGGTGAGCACATGTACGAGGATACCGACTACATTGACCGGACGTATGACTGGCTAACAGCAGAAAAACCATATTTGTATCAGGCGTTAAAGACAATTACTTACTTAACGGTTTATCCATCGGTTACAAACTATTACTTATTAAAAAGTACCATTCCAAAATTACGTGAAAAACTGTGGCAGCAAGGCATCATGATCCGTGACTGTTCCGACTATGTTGCTCTGAGCCCAGATTATTACCGGGTGGCAGTTCGCGGCCACAATGAAAACATGCAGTTGATTGCTGCACTGCACTCGTTGGCATAAAGAATCTAGACGAAGGGACTGGTTTGATGAAAAAGATAATGATTGCCGGGGCGACGAGTGGTTCAGGCAAAACCAGCGTGACGTTGGGGATTCTAGCAGCTCTGAGTGATTCGCTGCAGATTCAGCCGTATAAGATCGGTCCAGACTACGTGGACACCAAGTTTCATTCGCGGATCACGGGTCGCCAGTCACGCAACATTGACAGTTTCCTCGTCCCTGATGTCAGCACGCTGAAGTATTTATTTGAACGCGACACCGACAGTGTGGACCTTGGATTAGTCGAAGGGGTCATGGGTCTCTATGATGGCCTGGGCACGGATAAGGACGCCCATTCCTCGTCAAGCATTGCTAAAGCGCTCGACATTCCCGTTGTACTGGTCGTCAATGGCCGTTCAGCGTCAACCTCGATTGCGGCAATTGTGAAGGGATTTCTCGAATTTGACCCCGCGGTGCCAATTGTTGGTGTCGTGGTCAATAATGTGATGAGTCAGAATCACTTTGAATTGATCAAGGGCGCCATCGAGCGGTACGTTGACGTGACCGTCCTCGGTTACCTGCCCTTTAACAAAGAATTATCGCTGCCGTCCCGTCAATTAGGTTTGGTACCCGATAACGAACTGCCGACTGTTGATTCAAAGATTGCTGAGCTGGGCAAACTGGCCAAGGCGCACATTGATCTGCACCAGCTGCTCACATTAGCTGGTACTAGCGTTGATGCACACTTGCCATCACCAATCGTGACCCAGCAGGTGGACCTGACGCTGGGAATTGCAAAAGACGATGCGTTTAATTTTTACTATCAGGATAATCTTGCTGCATTAAGAGAAGCTGGCGTCACCCTGAAAGCGTTCAGCCCAATCGCCGACAAAAAGTTGCCGGAAGAAATCGACGCACTGTATCTGGGCGGGGGTTATCCGGAAGAATTTGCGGCAGCACTCTCAGCCAACACCGCGATGAAACAAGCAGTTCGCGACTTTTCATTAGCCGGCCGATCCATTTACGCGGAGTGCGGCGGCTTGATGTATCTGGGCAACCGACTGACAACTGACATCGGCACCTTTGACATGGTGGGCTTACTGGACGGCGACAGCAAAATGACCCCGCGGCTGAAACGATTTGGATACTGTGATGCAACACCGGTGGTCGATACGATTATTGGCGCTGCTGGCACCCAATTAGTCGGCCATGAATTTCACCATTCGGTTTTTACAGCAAACGCGGGTCTTGAACCGGTGCTCCGGATGCAAAAAATCCGGGACGGTGTGGTGGCGGATGAATGGACGGGCGGTTACCAAGTTCGGCAAACATTTGCCAGTTACCTGCACGTTCATTTTTACCAAAGCAAAGCCGTTTTCAACGGGTTGCTGGACCGGTTAGGAGCACGTGCCCATGCAAGTCATTAGTATGATTGCTATTGGGTTTGTTTTGGACCTGCTTTTGGGCGATCCTCCAACTTGGCCGCACCCAGTAAAGCTGATTGGGCACGCCATTGCCGGGCTGACCCGCTGGTGGAACAAACCAAGTTTCTCACCACTTGCGCGCAGAGTATTAGGTGCGTTAATGTGGCTGGTCATTGTCGGCGGCGCTTGGCTGATCACGTTTGGTCTGATGCAACTGACACGTCCGCTTCCTTGGCTGCAATTTATCGTTGGCACTTATCTCTGCTACACGTGCCTGTCCATCAAAGGGCTGTCGATTGAAAGCCGCAAGATCATGCACAGTTTAAAACAGAACGATCTTAAAAAAGCCCGCTACCAGGTGGGGATGATTGTCGGCCGTGATACCGATCAATTGTCTGCCGAGGACGTGTGCAAAGCGACCATTGAAACGGATGCTGAAAACACTAGCGACGGGGTGATTGCCCCGCTGATCTATCTGGCAATTGGCGGTCCAGCACTTGGACTGGCTTATAAAGCTGTTAATACACTAGATTCCATGGTCGGTTACAAGAATGAACAATACGGCGATATCGGGCTGGTTCCGGCTAAATTGGACGACTTGTTCAACTACATTCCGGCCCGCATCACGTGGTGCTTACTCATGCTGGCGACTGCGCTGCTGCGGTTTGACGTTCACAATGCCCTGGTCGTTGGCCGGCGGGATCGCGAACACCATCGCAGCCCCAACAGCGGCTTCTCTGAGTCCGTGGTAGCTGGCGCGTTAAATCTGCGGTTAGGCGGCCCGCACTACTACTTCGGCGAAATCGTGGACAAACCATTCATTGGGAACCAGGATGCGGTGACAGCCGACTTTAGCGCTATTCGCAACACATTGAAACTTGTTTATCTGGTGGCGGTCATCGGTCTGATTCTAGTCTGCGCCTGTCGCTTCGCATTTCTAATCATTGGAGGATTTACTGTATGAGCGATTACATTACGATTCCAAATCAAATTACGGATAAAAGCTTTGAAATGATTCAGGACGAAATTGATAAAATTGATCCAAATTACAAATTTAATTCAGCAATTGAGGAAGCCACAATTAAGCGAGCAATTCATACAACAGCTGATTTTGACTACCTTCAAAATTTAAAATTTACTCACGATGCGATTACGAAGATCGCCCACGTGATGCAAAACGGTGGCACGATTTTTACCGATACCACCATGGCATTGGCGGGAATGAACAAACGTAAACTGGACGCTATCGGCTGTCATTACCACTGCTACATTAGTGAACCAGAGGTGTTTGCCCGGGCTAAAGAACGCGGTATTACCCGTTCTATGGCGGCCATTGAGGTGGCGGCGGAAGTACCAACGGAAAAAGTTTTCGTCGTTGGCAACGCGCCAACTGCCCTGTACAAAATTTTGGAAATGACCAAGGCCGGCAAATTATCACCGGACGCCGTAATTGGGGTTCCTGTCGGTTTTGTGGAGGCTGCTGAAAGTAAGCAGGCACTCTACGAAAGTGATGTTCCAGCCATTGTTGCCCTTGGCAGAAAAGGCGGCAGCAACCTCGCCGCTGCGATGGTTAACGCGGTGTTGTACAACTTGGATCTTGTGAAGTAGGTGACAGTGATGTCAGAACAAGAAGATAAGTACGTGTATTACAACGGTCGTAAGTTACGGAAGGGGTACACAACTGGTACGACGGCGACGGCAGCGTCAGTGGCCGCAGCAAAGGCCATTCTTGAGCAAAAGGACCAGGCGGTGGTCAAAGTTAACGCGGCCAACGGGACGCCGGTTCAGTTTGACGTTCAGGACTGTACCTTTGACCGCAACCACGCTAGCGTTGCCATTCAAAAGGATGGTGGCGATGACCAGGATGCCACGGACGGGATGCTGATCTATTCAACGGTCACGTTGCGCAGTGACCACACCATTACACTTGACGGTGGTGAAGGTATCGGCCGAGTGACACAGGATGGTCTGGCAAACAAGCCAGGTATGCCGGCCATTAACCCGACACCCTACAAATTGATCCAAGAGGGTGTGCGAACCATTATTGGTCCCGACCGTGGCGCCGACATTATCATTTCAGCACCAGAGGGCGAGCGTGTTGCCAAGCTGACCTACAATCCGAAACTGGGCATCGTTGGCGGCATTTCCATTCTGGGCACCAGCGGTATCGTCACACCGATGTCAGAAGAATCATGGAAGCATTCCATTTCGATTGAAATGAACATCCACCGTAAGCGCGGTGACACGGCATTGATTCTAACCCCCGGCAACTACGGGGAAGATTTCTTGAAAGATGAGATGCATATTCCGGTCACCAAGCAGGTGCAGATGAGCAACTTTGTCGGGTATGTCTTGAAGGAAGTCCAGCGATTGGGCTTTACGAAAGTCCTTATGGTAGGTGACCTGGGTAAAATGATCAAGGTTTCTGGCGGCATCTTTTCGACCCACAGTAAGGACGCGGATGCCAGGGCAGAGATTATGGTTGCCAACCTCGCACTAATGGGGGCACCGCTGGACCTGATGAAAAACGTTTACGGGTGTTTAACGACCATCACGATGATCAAATTGATCAATGAAGCCGGCTATCAGGACGTGTATCAGATGATTGTCGACAAGATCAAGGGCCGGTCCGAAAAATTACTGGCACATAAGACGCCCAAGGTCGAAATCGACGCGGTCATTTTCTCACGGGACACTGGTTTTCTGGCGGCGACTAAGCCACTTAAAGAAATTGAGGCGGATTGGCAATGATAACTGTTTTAGGAATTGGTCCGGGAAGTCCCAATTTGAGGTTGCAAGGAACGGATGCAATCATTACAAAAGCAGAGCTGGTGATTGGTTCAGACCGGCAGTTGGCCGAGTTTGACATTCCAGCTGAGAAACAGTTGGTGCTGCCAAAGTTAGAAGTCCTCAAAAAACTGCTGGCAGAGCAGCACGACCAAAACGTGGTATTGCTGGCATCCGGGGACCCGTTGCTTTACGGCATCGGCAGCTGGACACTGCGACAGTTCGGCAGTGATTGCGTGACAATTGTGCCAGGCATCAGTTCCATTCAGTACATGTTTCACCAGGTGGGGCTTGCCATGAACGACACGTACCTTACTAGCAGTCACGGCCGACTGCCCGACTTTGATTTCTTGTTGGCACATAAAACGGTTGGTATGGTGACGGATGATGAAATCGGCCCTTACCAAATTGCACAAGAGGTCTTGAAACGCCATCAGCACCGTACCATTTACATTGGTGAGCAGTTAAGCTACCCGGAAGAAAAAATCAGTCAGCTGGCTCCAGAACAGGTCGAGAACCAAAAATACAATATGAACGTGGTGATTATAACAAATGCGTGATGAAGACTTTTTACGGACTAAAGTGCCCATGACAAAATCAGAAGTGCGGGCAATCAGCTTGGATAAACTCCAATTGCAGGGCAAGACATCATTTCTCGATATCGGTTCCGGCACCGGCAGTGTCAGCTTACAAGCGGCACTGGAATTCCCAGAACTAAGGGTAACCGCAATCGAAAAGAATGATGACGCCATTGCCATCATGCATGACAACATGGTGCACTTTAAGACAACCAACATTAATCTGATACAGGGTGAAGCCCCAACCGACATTCCTGACCAGCAATACGATGCCATCTTTGTCGGTGGCAGCGGTGCTAATTTGACCGCCATCATCGACTTTGCTTTGGCACATTTAGCAGTTGGCGGTGCGCTGGTACTGAACTTTATTTTGCAAGAGAATGCGTTAGAAACGTTCCAATACCTTCAAACAGTCGATGCGGCTGACCTTGAAATGGTTGAAACGCGGATCGCAAAGTGGCACGCCCTCGGCAAAGGCCACTTCTTTAAACCCCAAAATCCGACACTCATTGTGAGTGCCATCAGAAAGGTAAGATAAATTATGACAATTGTAAGTTTTGTAGGCGCAGGCCCTGGTGACAAAGATTTGATTACATTGAAGGGGTATCGGCGATTGGCTGAGGCGGACGTGATTATTTATGCCGGCTCGCTGGTTAATCCGGAATTGCTCGACTACTGCAAAGAAGGTGCCGAAAAAGATGACAGTGCCAGCATGACACTGGAAGACATCATTTCTAAGATGCAGGAGGCCGTTGCCGCTGATAAAACGGTGGTCCGTCTGCAGACTGGCGACTTTTCAATTTATGGCTCAATCCGCGAACAAATTGAAGAGTTGAAGAAGTTAGATATTGGCTACGAATGTATTCCTGGTGTCAGCTCATTCCTAGGGGCAGCCTCGAGCATGGGTGTGGAATACACCGTTCCAGAAGTTTCCCAAAGTGTCATCATCACACGGATGGCGGGCCGGACACCAGTGCCCGACAGCGAATCTCTGGAAAAACTTGCTAGTCACCACACCTCAATGGTCATTTTCTTGTCCGTTCAGGGTGTCGGCAAGGTGGTACGTGAACTGTTAGCTGGCGGCTACAAAGAAACGACACCGGCAGCCGTTATCTACAAAGCTACCTGGCCGGATGAAAAAATGGTCAAGGGAACCTTGGCCGACATTGCGATGAAGGTCAAAGAAGCCGGCATCCGTCGAACCGCTCTCATCATGGTCGGGGATTTCTTAGGCGATGAATACAGCTACTCGAAACTCTACGATGCCACCTTTACCCACACTTATCGTAAGGGCATCAAAAATGCTAAAAAGTAACCAGCCACAACTTGGCATTATTGCCCTGACCAGCCAGGGCGCGCTTTTAGCTCGCCGTATTGGCGAGTTGATGCACGGCAACGTTTTTCTGCCGGAACGATTTGCTGCACCAGGTGAGCAGTCGTTTGGCAAGAGCCAGTTTACGACCACGTGTCAACGACTGTTTCACGAAATGGACGGTGTGATTTGCATCATGGCCACGGGCATCGTGGTCCGAACGATAGCACCGCTGATTCAAGACAAGACTGTGGATCCGGCCGTATTGGTCGTTGATGAACGGGCCAACCACGTGATCAGCTTACTTTCCGGTCATGTTGGCGGGGCGAATGCGTGGACGACACAGCTCGCAAAATTGCTGAAATCGGATCCCGTCATCACGACTGCAACGGACACGGAACACGTTCAGGCACTGGACACCTTGGCACAACGTGTTGACGGCTGGTACCCAGACTTCAAGGCGAATACCAAGTTCTATAACAGCCGACTCGCCGCTGGTGACCCAGTTGATCTTTGGCTGGACCCAGATTTTGAAACCGCATTTTCAGACCTGAGCGGGTTTCGACAATTGTCCACGCTTGCGGATGCCACGACTGAGGTGCCGCTGGTCATCGTTTCTGACAAGGTCAACTTTGATAAGCAGCCTAACAGCGTTCAGGTGATTCCCCGGGTCAATGCCTTAGGAATCGGCTGTCGTAAGGACGTGACCTTCGCCATGATGCAAACTGCATTTACCCAGTTTTGTATCGAGCATCAACTTGCGTGGCGTTCAGTTTGCGCGCTCGGCTCCATCACAAAAAAACAGCATGAAGGCGCGATCCATTATCTAGCTGATACGCTAAACGTCCCCGTGACGTTCTACTCGGCTGAAGCCTTACAACCAGCTAGTGCGCATTATCCGCAATCAGCTTTCGTTGCTAAGACTGTGGGCGTGGGAAACGTTGCCAGTGCGGCTGCGGAAACCTTAACTGGGCAGCCGACCGTCACCGACCGCTTTGCGTGCGATGAGATTACGATTGCGATGAGCCGAAAGTCGTTTCACCCATCACGATAGCGCCATCTTAACGCTGCGTTCAGCTGGCCGTGACGAAAGCTTCAAATGTAGCCAACCTGCCAAATTAAGGCAGCGCAGCAAATCATTCAAACAACTCAAAAGGAGTTCACTCATATGTTATATATCGTCGGGCTAGGCCCCGGTTCAAAAGACTTAATGACACAGGAAGCATTGGACGTCATCGAAAAAACAGACACCATCGTCGGGTACGTCACCTATGTCCACTTGGTTGAAGACATGCTGAAGGGCAAGGAACTTGTTGTGACCGGCATGCGAGGCGAAATTGATCGTTGTAAAAAGGCCATTGAAATTGCTGAGACGGGTAAGGACGTCGCCATCATTTCCAGCGGAGATGCCGGCATTTATGGTATGGCCGGGCTGGTTCTCGAACTTGCTTCCAAGGCGGACCAGCACATTGACGTGAAGGTCGTGCCAGGCGTAACCGCAAGTATCGGCGCAGCCGCAGCTTTGGGTGCACCGCTGATGAATGATTTTTGCCACATCAGTTTAAGCGACTTGATGACACCCTGGGATGTTATTAAGGAACGGGTGGACGCTGCTGCTAAAGCCGACTTTGTCATTTGCCTGTACAATCCGCGCAGCAAGGGTCGGCCAAACAACTTACACGAGGCCCTTGATATCATTTTGAAATACAAGTCGGCGGACACCGTTGTCGGGATCGGGAAGGATGTTGCCCGCAAGAAGGAAATTGAAAAAGTGACCACGATCAAAGATTTGGACGAAGAGGAGATCAACATGACCACCATCGTTATTGTAGGGAACAAGAACACCTACGTAGCAGACGGCCGCATGGTTACGCCTCGCGGGTATACGTTGTGATCTTGTTACTTGGCGGAACCAGTGAAAGTCTGGATGTCGCTGATTATTTAACAAAGGCTAAAGCACCGTTCATCTTGTCGGTCACTACGGATTACGGTGCTGAGCTGGCAAGACCGCATGCTGTCCACGTCAGCGAACAGATTTTAACGCCGGCCACCTTTCACGATTTTTTCACCGCGCATCACATTACACTGATCATCGATGCCACGCATCCGTTTGCTAAGGTGATTTCAGGCACAGTGATGACGGCCGCCCATGCGGATCAGATTCGATACGTGCGTTTGGAGCGGGAAAACGGCTTGGCGGAAGACCCTAATTTGAAGCTATTTGACGACCTCGACGGCGTGGTTGATTTTCTGAAACCAACGACGGGGACGGTGTACTTGTCGACAGGTAGTAAAACGGCAGGTGAATATGCTGAAAAATTGGGGGTTACCCGGTTACATGTCCGGGTTCTGCCAACGGTGAAGGCAATCGGGTTACTGGATGACGCCGGCTTTGAAGCTGACCAGATCGATGCCGTCCGCGGACCGTTTAGCGAACAACTGAACATGGATTTGTTTGCTCGTTGCCAGGCGGTTGCTGTTGTCACGAAGGAATCTGGCCGTCGTGGCGGTGTGCAGGAAAAAATCGCTGCCTGTAAACAATTGAGTATCCCGTGTCTGGTGATTAAACGGCCGACGCTGAATTATCCGGAGCGCGCCGCAAGTTTATCTGAATTAAAGGTACTATTGGAGAAAACGCTATGAATGGTTTAGTCTCACTGATCGGCGCTGGTCCAGGTAACCCGGAATTGCTGACGTTACTGGGCAAACGTCGCCTTGAAGAAGCCGACGTTATTGTGTATGACCGGCTGGTAAACCCCGCAATGCTGTCACCGTTCGTGGCGGAAAAAATCGACGTCGGTAAGTTGCCGTTGCATCACAAGGTCAGTCAGTATCAGATCAACGATATGCTGGTTGACCTGTCCAAACAGGGCAAACGGGTTGTTCGGCTGAAAGCTGGTGACCCTTACGTGTTCGGACGCGGCGGCGAAGAGGGGCAGTACCTGAGTCAAAACAAAATTCCCTTTGAAGTTGTTCCAGGTCTGACCAGCGCCATTGCCGGGCTGGCAGCTGCCGGGATCCCCATCACCCACCGCGATTTTGCCTCAAGTTTTCACGTCATTACTGGGCATCGCAAGGCCAATGGGAAAGAGTTGGATTGGGAAAATATCGCGCACCAAGAAGGCACCATTGTTTTCCTGATGGGGATGGCCCAATTGCCAAACATCACGACGCAGTTAATAGCACACGGTATGGCCAGCGAGACACCAGTTGCTGTGGTGCAGTGGGCGACCCACTGGAAGCAGCGGTCGGTCTCCTCTGATTTGGCAAACATCGTCAAAACGGTCAACGAAATGCAGATTACGTCTCCCGCGTTGATCGTGGTCGGCGGCGTGGTTAAGCTGATGGGTGCGCTTCAGCCCCACCAGCCACTACAGGGCCTTCATTTCCTGATTCCCTATAAGCAGGATTCTAAGCTCTTTAACGCGCTTCAAGACGAAGGGGCAGCCGTCAACTTCTTTGATCGGCGGGTCAAGAAACCACTGGCGTTTGACCTGCCTGATTTTAACGCCGGCGGTACGCTGATCGTCACTGATTTTGCCGCCTTTCACTACTTTCAGGAACGTCTGCTGACCCTGGGTGTCGATAACCGGGCACTGACTAACTGGAAACTGGTGGCCTGCAACCACATCGTTAAATATCGGTTACAGGAAGATGGTTTGCTGGCAGATGAGTTGTACGACCCGAAGAAATTAGACTATCATCGGCCAGTCGTTTTCATTGGCGAACGGGTCGCACTTTCGACCTACAACGCCGCCATTAAGGCGGACTACATTGCCACTTACCAAAGTGAAACGGTTGATCAAAATATCGACCTTAACGATTTTCACGGTATCGTTTTTCCGAGCTCCGCTTCCGTGGCCGACCTTTACACCGGCTGTACCAGCGACGAACGCGAACTAATGAGCCATCTGCGCTGTTTTGCCATGGGTCAGACGGTCGCGGACGAATGTCAAAAATTAGGTTTAAAAAACGTCATCGCAGTGAAACCGAGCTACGACAACGTGATTCAAACGGTAAAGAAGGTCTTTTCACGATGAGTAAAACAGCATTGTTAATAGTCAGTTTCGGTACAACTTACCCTGAGACGCGCCACCAAACGATTGAAGCAACAGAGAATGCCTTTCGGGCAGCCTTTCCGGACGCTGACGTATTTCGGGCGTTTACATCGAAAATTGTCGTTTCCCGAATCAAGAAAAATGAAGGTATCACGATTGACTCACCACAGCAGGCGCTAACCAAGATCGTCGCTGCGGGCTATGACAAATTGTATGTGCAATCCCTGCATTTGATTCCCGGCATAGAGTTTCATCAGGTAGAGGCCGCTGTTCAACAAGTGGCCAGCAAATTCAAACGTGTTGTGTGCAGCCGACCGCTGCTCAACGATTTTGCGGATTACCAAGCAACGGTTGCCTTCTTAAAACGGATTGGCAGTCCGCTGGCAGCCGACGAAGCCGTTTTATTTATGGGTCATGGCACGGCCAACAGTGCGTTTACGGCATATGCTTGCCTTGACCACATGCTGATGGGCAGTCAGCACTTCATGGGGGCTGTAGAAAGCTATCCTGATATTCAATTTGAAATAAGTCGGCTCCAAGCGGCCGGTATTAAAAAGGTCAGACTGCAGCCCTTCATGTTAGTTGCCGGCAATCACGCCCACAACGACATGGCCTCAGAGGCGCCTGATTCCTGGCAAAGCCAGTTACAGCGAGCCGGTATTGAGGTTGACGCACAGCTGAAAGGCATGGGTGAATATCCCGAGATTCAACAGCAGTTTATCACACACCTCAAACGGCAATTAACAGCCACTGACGCGAAAGGCGGGATGTAACGATGGCAACATTTTACGGCATCGGGGTCGGTCCCGGTGATAGCGAACTGATGACGGTGAAGGCGGTCAACACGCTAAAAAAGATCGACATTCTATACACGCCCAAGGCGCACAATGATCAGCCAAGCGTCGCAGAAAAAATTGCGGCACCGTACTTTTCGGAAGGACTGACGATTAAACGCCGGCGGTTTCCAATGGTCAAAGATCTCAAGGAAAAACAAGCCAGTTGGCGTACCATCGCAGAGGAAATCGTTGCCGACGTGAAGGCAGGAAACAACGTGGGGTTCATCACGTTGGGCGATGCGTCCGTGTACAGTACGTACAGTTACCTGCTGGGTAACATTGACAACAGGATCACCGTTGAAACTGTCGCGGGCATCTCTGCATACACGCAAATTGCGGCAACAATTTCTACACCGCTGATGCTGGACGATGAGTTGTTGGAGGTCATTCCGGCCACTGCAGATGCACAAAAGATCGCCACGGCTATCGATGATAACGATAACGTTGTGATGATGAAGATTTCAGCCAATCTGCCGCTGGTTTACCAGTTGTTGGCGGACAGAAACCTGCTGGACCAAGCCATTATCATCAGCAATGCGTCGATGGCGACCCAACACACCGTTAAACTCTCAGCGGTTGAACCAACGGAAAAATTACCGTACTTTTCAACGTTATTGTTGAAGAAAACATATTCGTTTTAGCTTTATTGGCCTTTTTAGAGATTGCCGGGAGGCCCATTGACCCGAGTGATACTCACTGAAAAGACCATACATACATGGCAAGGACCTAGGTCGGGCCATGAGTGGTGACACGTTACGACGTGCTGCTTGTTTCAAAACTGACGATTAGATGAGCATTGATTAATTCAGGAGGGTTGATTATGGGAACGCAATCAATCATGTTTCAGGGAACGGCATCAGACTCAGGCAAGAGCTGGGTTGCAGCCGGCCTTTGCCGGATTTTGAAGAACCGAGGACTAAAAGTTGCCCCGTTCAAATCACAAAATATGGCGTTAAATTCATACATTACTGCCGATGGCAAAGAAATGGGCCGGGCCCAGGTATTTCAGGCTGAGGCTGCTGGGGTTGCCCCGGATGTCCGGATGAACCCGCTGCTGCTGAAACCGTCGACGGATCAGGAGTCACAGGTTGTGTTCATGGGTAAAGTGCTCACGGATATGACGGCGGTTGAATACCAGGATCACAAAATGGCCCTTAAGGACCGCGTTTTAGAAACTTATCAGTCGTTAGCAGCCGAAAATGACGTCATGGTGCTGGAAGGTGCTGGCAGCCCAGCAGAAATCAATTTGGATACCAAGGGATTAGTTAACATGGGCATGGCGGAAATGGCCAACGCACCGGTTATTTTGGTAGCTGATATTGATAAGGGTGGCATGTATGCGTCAATTTACGGAACCATCAAACTTCTCCCCGAAGAAGATCAGAAACGTTTTAAAGGCATCATTGTCAATAAATTTCGCGGCGATGCCAGCCTATTGAAGTCCGGAAATGATATGATTGAAGAATTGACGGGTGTGCCCGTCATCGGCGTGATTCCAATGACCGATGTTGACCTGGACGAAGAGGACAGTGTTGCCTTGGAACGGAAATCTCGGGTCAAGGACGCAACAAAGGACCTCGACGTTGCCGTTATGGCGCTTCAGAAGATGTCCAACTTCACCGATTTTCACAGTTTGGAGATTCAGCCGGACGTCTCGGTGCGGTATGTCGTCAAGCCAGAAGATCTCGGTAACCCTGACTTGTTGATTTTGCCAGGAAGCAAAAATACCAACGAGGATATGGCTTACCTGCGGACACACGGATTCGTTTCCGAGATTCAGGCATTGCACGCACACAAGACACAAATTGTCGGGATCTGCGGTGGTTACCAGATTCTTGGCAACCAGCTGCATGATCCGAATCACGTGGAGTCACCCATTACTGATCAGGATGGCTTGCAGTTACTGGACATTCAGACCACTTTTACGGGTGAGAAGACCACGACCCAAGCGATTGCGAAACGCCAGGATGTTGCCCTGCATGGTTATGAAATTCACATGGGGGAAACCACCCTTGGTACGGAAGCAACACCATTTTCCAAGATTATTGAAAATAACGGCGAACCCGAAGACCGTTTAGACGGGGCTGTGAACGCAGACGGTAGTGTTTGGGGAACATACCTGCACGGCATTTTTGACAACACCGCCTGGACCCGGCATTTGTTGGACCAACTGCGGGTCGCAAAGGGCTTGGAACCGCTCCATGCCAAAAACGAATCTATGGCCGAATATAAAGAAGAACAGTACGAAAAATTAGCGAAAATTGTTGAAGAAAATGTCGATATGGCTAAAATTGATCAAATTTTGGCAGAATCAGAAGTAGATTACGGGAAGTGAACCTAGTGAATTATCCATATCCAATCAATATTGACCTGACGCGCAAACGAGTCGCCGTTATTGGCGGTGGTAAGGTGGCCGCTCGAAAGGTGACTGGTCTGCTTGATGCTAAGGCCAACGTGTTCGTGATCAGTCCAACGCTGTGTGACGCCATTGACCCGGCTAAAATCACCTGGATCAAAAAAGAGTACGCGACCGGTGATATTTCTGAGATGGATATTATCATTGCCTGCACTGATAATCGGCGGGTCAATCGCCAAGTCGCAAAAGACGCCACCCATTTTCAACTCGTTAACGATGCCAGTAATAAAAAACAGTCGGACTTTTTTAACGTGGCGCGCGTTGAATCAAAAGACTTATTGGTCACTGTTTCAACGAAGGGAAAATCACCCATGAAAGCTAAGCAGATCAAACAGGAGATTCGCCAGTGGCTCGAGACGAAACACTGGTTTAACCAGGAGGAGGGTTAGCACATGTTTGTCATTTACGTCAGTCTGAACTACCAACAATTGCCAATTACGACACGGGAACAGTTAGTTTTCAGCAAGGAAGAACTGACCCGGGCGAACGAGCTGTTAAGCGGCGAGAAATCGATCCTCGAAAATATGATATTATCAACCTGTAACCGAACCGAGGTCTACGCTGTGGTTGACCAGATCCACACCGGGCGATACTACATCAAACGGTTTTTAGCCAACTGGTTTCATGTGTCAATCGACCAGGTCACAAAATGGGCTGAAATCGGGTTTAAGCAGGACGCCGTCGCACACCTGATGCGCGTGACGACAGGTTTGGAATCGTTGATTGTCGGTGAACCCCAGATTTTAGGACAAGTGAAGGACGCGTTCTTTACCGCACGTGATTTAGGCACTACGGGGGTGATTCTTAACCATTTAGCTAAGGACGCCATCACGTTTGCCAAAAAACAGCATACGACCTACCGGGTCAGTGAGCTGGCCAAGACGTCTGGCCAAACTGGGTTACACCAAATTAAAACGGGACTTCAAGACCTGTCAGACAAGCATGTCGTCATTGCTGGGCTTGGCGATGTCGGCAGTCATGTACTGAAAAATGCGAGCACCATGGGTTTTGGCGAGATTACCATTTTGAACCGGACCAATGAAAAGGCGGTTCAGTTAGCTGACCACTATGGGGCAACAGTTCGGGCAGCCGACTGGGACAAACTGGCAGTGGCTGCCAACGCAGCGGACGCTGTGATTCTAGCCACTTCTGCCAAGACGCCAGTGCTGAACGGCCACACCTTTGCCAGCGGCGACACTAATTTAAAAATGGTCGTTGATTTGGGCGTGCCGCGCAACGTGCACAGTGAAGATCTGCCAGTTGAGATCACGTATTTTGACATTGATCACCTCACCGCTATTATTTCAGAAAATCAGCGCGCCAAGGCTGACATGATCGACCAAATGGCGGCCCAAGTGCCAGCAGCAGTAGACGCGTTTGACGTGTGGGAGCAACAGCTACATGTGGTGCCCGTTATTAAAGAGATTCGCGAGTCAGCGATGGACGTTGAAAAAACGGCCTACGACAGTCTGCTCCGTAAGTTGCCGGAACTTGACGCCCACCAGCGCAAAGTAATCAGCAAGCACATGAAGAGCATTATCAACCAGATGATTCTCGGCCCCATCAAAGAGGTGAAGGAATTGTCACTTCAAGATGATACGGACGTGGACCTCGCGTTTGTTTGCCAGATTTTTGGCCTCCCAACAGACTTAGCAAAACAGGAGCGTACTTATGAAAAATGAATTTGTAGTCGGATCACGTAAAAGTTTACTGGCCATGTGCCAGTCTAAGCTGGTCATTGCGGCCTTAGAGAAGCGGTTCCCCAACATCACCTTTCACATCAAGGAAATTGTGACCCAGGGTGACCGAAATTTGAAGGACAGCCTGCAAAAAATCGGTGGCAAGGGCGTCTTCGTTAAGGAGATCGAAGCCGAGTTGCAGAGCGGTGATATCGACTTTGCGGTACACAGTCTCAAGGATGTGATGCCGGTTTTGCCGGATGATTTGATGATTGGTGCTTTTTCAAAGCGTGAGTCACCGTTTGATTGCTTGATCACACCGAAGCCACTTGCCGGGTTAACTGATTTACCGCAGGGTGCCCGTATCGGTACCAACAGTCTGCGACGTCAAGGCCAGCTATTGCACCTCCGGCCTGATATTCAGGTCATTCCGATCCGCGGTAATGTTGATACGCGAATCAAAAAAATTAAAACAGAAAATCTCGATGGAGTCATTTTGGCCGAGTCCGGGCTGGATCGGTTACAGGTGCCGTTGGACGGCTTGTTCCGGTTGAGTTTGAAGGCTGATATTTTGCCAGCTACGGGCCAGGGCGCGCTTGCAATCGAATGTCGCAAGACGGATGCTGACACCTTAGCACTGCTGAGTGCTATTGATGATGCCGACACGAAGCAAAACGTGCAGGTCGAACGCGATTTTCTGCGGGCGTTGGGCGGCAGCTGCAACTATCCAATCGGCGCCTTTGCACAAACGACAGGTGACCAGATCACGTTCAAGGGACTGGTTGCCTCACCTGATGGCACTCACCTGTTTGATAAAACCGTGCGGGGGACAATTGATGACCATCTCGGCAGTCAGGCTGCCGACACATTAATTGCTGAAGGCGCTTTGAAATTGATTGAATCAACGTTAAAATAAAGATATATGCTGGATGATGACGCTTCCTGATTGCGTGTGAGAATCGCAAACGATGTGTAAAAATCATTCAGCGGAAAGAAGACTATAAATTATGGTTACATTTGATCGTCATCGTCGTTTAAGAAGCAGTGCAGCAATGCGTGATCTCGTGCGCGAGAATCACTTGGAAAAATCGGATTTGATTATGCCGGTATTCGTGGATGCCACGATTCAGGATAAGGAAGAAATCAAATCCATGCCCGGAATTTATCGGTACAGCCTCAATACTATTCTGGATGAAATCAAAGAGATCGTTGATTTGGGTATTCAGTCGATTATTATTTTCGGGATCCCAAATCATAAGGACGATGTTGGTACCGGTGCCTGGGAAGAACACGGCATCGTGCAGGAAGCCATTCGTAAAATTAAGGCGGCATATCCTGACCTGATCGTCATCGCGGATACCTGCATGTGTGAATACACTTCAACGGGTCATTGCGGCATCGTGAAGGACCATAAAGTATTGAACGATGAATCGCTTGAATACAACACCAAGGTAGCCGTCAGCCAGGTTAAGGCCGGCGCAGACATGGTGGCACCGTCAAACGCAATGGACGGTTTTGTGGCCGCTATTCGTGAAGGGTTAGACAACGCGGGGTATAAGGAAACACCCATCATGGCTTACTCCGTCAAATTTGCCTCTAGTTTTTACGGCCCATTCCGGGATGCTGCCGATGGTGCGCCCCAGTTTGGTGATCGGAAGGGCTATCAAATGGATCCAGCCAACCGTCTCGAAGCGCTTCGTGAAATGAAGAGTGATGAAGAGGAGGGCGCTGACTTCACCATGGTCAAACCAGCAATGGCGTTTGCTGACATCATTCGTGATGTCCGTAACAACACCAACTTGCCACTGGTTGCCTATAACGTTTCCGGTGAATACGCCATGGTCAAAGCAGCCGCAGCAAACGGCTGGATCAACGAAGAACAAATCGTAAACGAAGTGCTAGTCGGCTTGAAGCGCGCGGGTGCGGATCTCATCATTACGTACTTTGCAAAGGAAGTTGCGGCACGGATGGGCAATAAGTAACATTTTGTTGGGCGATTGCTTAGTCTTGTCGCGACTGCATTTAGTGATCTCCATCGCGAGCCACTGCAGAGCCGTGCCAAATTGCCGAAAGTACCGAAAGTACCGGGCTTAAAGGCATGTCCAATACCACCATTTAAGAAGAAGAAGGGAACACAAATATTGAAGAATTTTGACAACTCGAAGAGGGCGTTCAAAGAGGCACAGGGCTACATGCCTGGTGGCGTCAATAGCCCTGTGCGTGCATTTAAGAACGTCGGCGGTGACCCGCTGTTTATTAAGCAGGGGAAGGGGTCGCATATTGAAGATATTGATGGCAACACGTTTATCGACTACGTTTTGTCTTGGGGACCACTGATTCTCGGCCATGCTGACGATGAAGTTGTGAGCGCGTTACAGGCAGCCACTGCCAAGGGAACCAGTTATGGTGCCCCAACAGAATTAGAAACAGAACTTGCAAAAAAGATTCGCGAAATCGTACCGTCTGTGGAAATGATGCGGATGGTCTCGTCCGGGACGGAAGCCACAATGAGTGCCATTCGTTTGGCCCGGGGCTATACACACCGCGATAAGATCGTGAAGTTTATTGGGAACTATCACGGCCATAGCGACTCGTTACTGGTCGATGCTGGTTCAGGCTTAGCCACGTTCAACATCAACACCTCACCTGGTGTGCCAAAGGATCTCGCGTACGATACCCTGACCGTGCCATATAACGATGTGGACGGTATTAAGGCCGTGTTTGAAAAGAATGGTCCAGAAATCGCTGCCGTCATCGTGGAGCCGATTGCAGGGAACATGGGCGTTATCTCAGGAACCCAAGAATTCTTGGACACCCTTCGTCAATTGACGACCGACGCTGGTGCGCTGTTGATTTTTGACGAAGTGATGTCTGGCTTCAGAGCGGCGTACCACGGTGCGCAGAGCCTGTACCACATAAAACCAGATCTCACCACGCTTGGTAAGGTTGTCGGCGGCGGACTGCCCGTTGGCGTCTTCGGCGGTCGACGCGATATTATGGAACACATCACGCCAGATGGCAGTGTTTACCACGCCGGAACGCTATCCGGTAATCCGCTGGCCATGACCGGTGGCTTAAGTACACTAAATCAGTTGAATGATAACTTGTACCACAATATGACGGCGAAAACGACGCGACTTGTTGAAGGTATTAAGGCTGCTGGTGACGCCCACAATGTGCCGATTACTGTCCACCATGTCGGGACGATGTGGAGCTACTTCTTCAACGCGGGTCCCGTCGACAATTTTGCTGATGTCCAAGCGAGCGATGTCGACTACTTTGCTAAATTCTTTAAGCAACTGCTGCAACAGGGTATTTACACCGCACCATCACAGTTTGAAACGAACTTCATGTCCAGCAAGCACACAAACAAGGACATTGACGATACGATTCAAGCCTTTAACGACGCGTTTGATGCCCTTAATAACAGGTAAGACAAATGAAAAATACACAGTTTCGAGACTTATCTTTGCTCCCGATATCAGCGACTGAAACGCTGGTTATCGCGTGCGACAGCAGTGCCGGAATTGGGGAGAAAAAAGCAGACGTTGTAGCCGTTGATCCAGCTATTACGGCTGCTTATTCTTTAAGGGTGCCATTACTAGAATTGACGTGTTTTGGTGCCCAGCCCATTGCTGTTGTCGATACGATCGGTAACGAAATGGTACCAACGGGAAAAAAAATCATTGGCGGAGTGAAACGAGAACTTGCCCGCGCCGGCCTCGCCCACTTGCCGCTGAACGGCAGTACTGAGGATAATATGGCTACGTTAACGACTTCGATCGGTATCACGGTCATTGGTCGGATACAAACCACAGCCATTTCGCAGCCTGCGAAAGATGACCTCACTGTTTTTCAATTGGGTACGCCATATGTGGGTAACGAGGTGGTCGCACATTTGGATAGTATTTTTAGTTACGACACTGTTCGTCAAATTCAGGCAGCTAGTGGCGTCGTGGATATGCTGCCAGTGGGATCGAAGGGCATTACGTATGAACTGGACCAGATGGCGCAAACGCACCAGTTGGTTGAACATTATTTGGTTGACCGTAATTTGCCAGAATTGAACACGTCTGCCGGTCCTGCAACCGTAGTATTAGTTGGCGTTGAAAAATCACAAGCAGTCGCAGTGCACCAACAGTTTCCTGAATTGGTTGTTGTGGCAGAACTCAGGAGGTCTTGAAAATGAGCAGTGAGCTAGTCTTAGTGACCGGTGGCGCAAAGAGTGGTAAATCAGTGTTTGCTGAACAGTCGTTGTCAGCTAGAGCCCACGTTTGCTACATTGCGACCGGTGTGATGAAGCAACCGGATCCAGAAATGCAGCTGCGGATAAAGACCCATCAGGAGCGGCGAGCGGCGAAAAATTGGGCAACGGAAGAACGGTACAGCGATGTTGCTGGGTTTATCACGGCTCATCATTACGACAGTTATTTGCTTGATGATGCAACGATGCTGATCACGAATTTGTTTTATAATCATGCAGTCAAAATGGCCGCCGAGCGGCATCTGGAATTGGATGATGCCATTGAACAGATGACCAGTGATGATATTGATCAGGTCAGTCAGACCATTTTTGAGGCATGGCATCGCATTGTTGAGGCACTCATTGCCACTGGTCAATCGATGGTTGTCGTCACTAATGAAACTGGTTTGGGCATCGTTCCAGCAACGAAACAGACACGCATTTTGCGGGATATATACGGTCAAGTAAATCAACGCTTGGCGCAGGCGGCTGACCACGTGTATTTTGTAGTCAGCGGTCTGCCACAACAGTTGAAATAATTGGGGGTCACTATGGGACAAGCAATGATTTTATACGCGCAATTTTTTACTCGCCTTTCTATCCCGATCGAGATTAAAGACGCAACGAACAAATTTAAAAATAATATTCAGTATTTCAGCCTCTTTGGGTTGTTGTTGGGCTGTGTTGAGGCGCTGATTTTCTGGGGCTTTGCCAGCATTTTTCCTCTTTGGTTTGCCTGGATGATCTACTGGATCACTGATGGGTTGCTTACTGGGGGCTTTCACTTAGATGCGCTTGCCGATACGGCCGATGGCTTGTTTTCGTCAAGAAAACCGGAAAAAATGAAGGCCATCATGCACGATAGCCGGCTCGGCACAATGGGCGCATTAGGATTAATGTACTTTTACATGCTCGTCATCGGCAGTGGCATTGTCATCGTTGATCAGATGCCCTTATGGCAATTAGTTGGGTTGACCGCCATCATGACAATGGTCGCTAAAACGGGCATCGCCCTGTTATTTTATAAAATGGTCTACAACGGTGACACCGGGTTAGCCAGTATCTGGGTCGGCGTGAAGACTTGGCGCATCGTTGCGTCTCAGGTGCTCGCAATCGTCGTCATTAGCGCGGTATTACAGTGGCAGGGTTTGGTGAGCTATTTAGCCATGATCGTGTTCGCTTATTTCTATCGGCGTTTTCATATCCACCTGTTGAAGGGGTTTAGTGGAGATACGATTGGGGCCTTCGGTGAACTGTCACAGGTTATATTTTTACTGGTCTACAGCGGGATTATTGAGGTACTCAAATGACATTATTTGTGACGCGTCACGGAGAAACGACTTTAAATCAGCAACGCAAATTTTATGGTTCACTGGATGTTTCGATTGATGAAAAGGGCCAGCAGCAGGCTGCTGAACTTGCCGAAAAACTTAGCAGTCAGCCTCTGGATATTATAATTCGCAGCGACACGACCCGGACACAGGAAACTGCGCAGCGAATCATCGATGACCATCCCAACGCGACCGTTTATGTGAATGGCGATTTGAATGAGAAGGGTTTTGGCGACTGGGAGGGGTTGAATGCCGACGAGATTGAGGCCCAAGATCCCGTCACATGGGCGCAGTGGATCGAAAAACCATTTGACGTCACACCGAATGGCGCTGAAAGCTTCGCAACGTTTTCTAACCGGGTTTTGCGTGCGGTGAAGGCCTATCAAGCAATACTGGCTTCTGACGCGAACGTCCTGATTGTTGCCCACCTTGGCACGCTGCGTGTGATTCATCAATTCTGGGTGCCGGGCACCGTTTTTTGGAACCTAGATTTTAAGGCGGGCCACTATTCAACCTACCGACCAGATAAGCAAGGAAAGATGATCGTTCAGGCATTAAATCAATGAGTTAAAGAGGGTGTTTTGGGTGGCATTTTTGATAACGTATCCCAAGGAAAAGGTTGCGCCGGAGTTACAGGCACAGTTGGCACAATTGACAACAACGTTATACATACTTTTGCGGGAATTGGTGGCGACACAACTGAATCCCGCTGAGGTCGACCAGGTTCAGACAGCAGCGGGCATCGTCATTACGAGTCAGTTTGCGCTTCACGTTTTTCTGAGTCGCAATTGGCACTTTGCAACGCCACCTGATTGTTTTGTCTTAAGTCAAAAAATGGCCAGTAGATTACTGGCAAATGGATATCACCAGGTGAGCTATCCGGCTGAGGAGAATCAAGCCAACTTGGCGCAGTTATTAACCGCAAGCACATCTGAGGCACTCGTGTGGTTAACAGGCAATCGGCATGTTAAGCATAATCGGCTTGAGACTGTTGCCAACTTGAGCCAAATCACCCTCTATAAAAACAGTTGGTCTCAAGAACAAGAAAATCAGGTCGTTGCTCAATTGAAGGGTGTTCCAATTACACGTGTGCTTGTGACAAGCCCTTCAAGTTACAATCGATTACAGACAATCGAAACGCGACTTCCATCCCAATTTTCATCAGTGACTTACTACACGCTTGGAAATAGTACGTTTACATTAATCAACGGTGACCATAAAAGTAGTGTAAAACCTGTTAATAAGCGAGATGTGTTGGCGCAAATGCTGCGGAAAATGTGTGCGGATGAGATGGCAAAACAGACAAAAAAAGACTATCCGACTGATTTCGAATAGTCAAATTGTTATTTAATTTGAATAAGAGGTGTAAATCCACTGAACTACGGACTTTCCTTTTATGCTAACTGCACTTGAAGGAACGGTTGGCTGTTTGCAGTCTACGGTGTAGATCCATCCTTTTGTCCCTGAAGAATCAGTTAAATTCCCGATACTATTAAAATATGGATACCCGTTTACTGGCTGTGAATAATATGAGATATCATTATGTTGGAAGAACTTTTTGGAGATATCAAACACTGTATCATTATCATTCCACGTAATATCTCGATGAATGCTAATCACTTTTTGGATAGAAGTGTTTTGTTGTCGGTATTCTGAAGGTGTCAAACCAGTTTTTTGTTTGAATATTTTTGTGAAGTAACTGGTCTGTTGGAAGCCGAGTTGATTAGCAACGTAGTTTATCGGTAATTTTGAGAGTGCCAATTTCTCGCTAGCTATTGAAATTTTACGAAAGTTGACGTAGTCAATAAAGTTAACGTTTAAATGTGTTTTAAAAATTCGACTCAAATATGAAGAAGATAAAAAAACTTCTTGGGCAACATGTGACAAAGAAATTGTGTGATGAATGTTTTTTTCAATGTAGTCAATCGCAGCATTAATACTTTGTTTAACACCATCTAAATCGTCTTGATTATCCTGTTCTTCATTGGGATGATAGCTGTTATTATCTGTTTTTACAGGTTGAGTAAGGATTTTTTGGTTCTGCGCTGTTGAGGAACGGAGGAAAGTATCAAAAAACCTTATTCTTGAGAGTTGCTCATCATTGATTGCATCCCAAACAGAAACATTGACGTTGAGTTTTGGCTCTAGAAGTTGATTAAAGATATTTTCCAGATAGTTTCTAGAAAGGTAAATGCGCTGTTGAGAAACGTTACGTGCATCGCAAATAATAAACCCCCAAAGTCGTTGTTCAATTGTAACGGGGAAAATAGCGTTGTTCCCTAATGAATCTGCTTGAAAAATAGACTGAATTTCATTTGAACCTGAATAGACATTATTATCTTTCAATAATTGATCATCAAGGGTATAAAAAAAAGTATCAATTTGAGTAATTCCAGAAAATGTTGCAACTGCACCGGCAAGGGTACGGTAGTCTTCCTGGTTCAGCGGATAATCAATCATGTTCTATCTCTCCTTAAAACAATGTGATAACTTTTTGACATTTGAAATCATCGTGGTCACAAGATTTAACACTAATTTTACATGTCTTAAAGAATGAGTTCAAGAAAAAACAAAGTGTGCAGTAATATTTTGCGGAATAGGAATATTTATCAGGCAAATATCACAAATGTGTCTTTTTAAAAGTTCGTTAATTGATGACTGAATTAAATCTTATTTGACGCTGTGCCTGCTTTAGACGCACATACTTTTATATGTGCGATAAGAAGTTTTTCTAAAAGTCGAGTGCCTTTTCAATCTGAAACACATTTTGCCTACTCGGAGCATTAAGTAGCGTTCTTCTTTGGTCTCTGGAGAGATTAATGATAAAGAAGGGGATGCTAGGTTGGCTCCGGTTATAAAAGTAACAAAGCCCCGGAATGTCAACTCAAGTGCAACAACCATGGAGCCAGGCCGTGAGCTAGCTTG
>NZ_AYYR01000051.1 GCF_001435975.1 Secundilactobacillus collinoides DSM 20515 = JCM 1123 | reverse complement strand
TTCAGGAAGGTTTCACAGTCAATGAGCGTCTTCCAGACACTCTCGTTGATGTTGCTGTTTGGCACGTTTTTAATCGCGCTACTCAGCTATATCGACAAGCACCACAAATAAAAAAGCCGCCCCACATAACTTTGACCGGTTATGGGGCGACTTGATATCGTTCTTTAGCTAAGGCCACCGCCTTTGAAGCGGCTTGCACGGGAAGTCCTGTTCCAGCGGGGCTTCCTTTTTCTGTCTTTATTATAGCATGCCCTTTAAAAACTGGCTAACGTTTCAGACTTTGATCAGATTCAGGATCAGGCTGTTTGATTTCCAGATTCTGTTCAGCAAAGGATTTCAGTTGCTTCTGTGTTCGCTCACTGATTTCTTGGTGCACATCGTTTAACTGGTTTTTAAATTGCGCTTTCTGT
>NZ_AYYR01000006.1 GCF_001435975.1 Secundilactobacillus collinoides DSM 20515 = JCM 1123 | reverse complement strand
AATGATCGGAGCCGCAATCCGAATCGCTTTTGCGCCCCGGTTGACGGTGCGGTTAAAAGCCTTCTGCCATTGCTTAAAACCGGCGACTTGAGTGGCTTGAGGATTTTGCGCATAAATTAAATCAATGTTTCTGGCGCTATAACGATGAAATTTAGCCAGGGTATTGAGGTACTTTTTAAATTGGTCACTATCGGTTAATTTTAGGATTTGTTGTTCAGCCTGGGCGACTAATTGTGCTTTCCAAGCCTTAACATCTGCTTTATTTGGCATAAGTTACCCCTCCTCATCTTCAAAAATATCATTCAGTGTCGGCACTAATCTTATTTGAATCGGGGTCGTGGCATAAAGGGCAACGTAGCCATCGACTAATTTTTGCCAGGCCACTTGATAATAAGCCCCATTTCCAGTAATCTCTTTTAAATACTTGTAGGGTTCTTTAGCCTGCAAAACCGGTAATTCACTCCCTATGACTGCTAATTCGTTATCCATTTCATGCTCTCCTTTGCTCTGCTAATCTCACCCGTTGTTTAGGTTTACTTTTGGGGTTATCAAAGTGAACCTAAGCCACGGGTTCACCAACCGGAACGTAGTGTCGAGCGGTAGGTAAGGTCTAATCGAAATCAAAACTTAATTTATGACCGGCAAGCTTTAACTTGGCGGCAAACGACTTTCCCTTTTTGCTCTTGAAACCCTTTAACTTGTTGGTTTCCCCTTTGGTGACCAGCGTTTTAATTGCGGTCTTACCAAGCGTCTTGCTACTCCATTTCTTAGGTAAGGTAAAATCTTCACCTTGCTTGGGCTTCACAATGTAAAACTTCTGTTTATTTAAAACGGTCGCTTGCGGTGTTTCTAAGAATACTTCGGCGGCTTTTTGTGCTTGCTGTTGGTGATCGATTTGTTGCTTAATGGCTGCACTGCCAGTCAATTGCGTGGGAACATCAGCAATCAATTTTTCCACGAACTTTTTGATTTGGTTCAAAAAGTTATCCGGGGTGCGTTCTTCGGTACTGATTTGTTGTAACGCTTGCTCCCATTTCGCTGTCATCTCTGGGCTAGTTAGCAAGGGTTCGAGTTCGACCGCTTTACATAATGTGATCCCAGCTTCACTGACGTGGAGTTTGTTCTTTTCAGTGACGAGATACCCGCGTTTCTTTAACACTTCTAGCACATTGGCCCGGGTCGCACTTGTCCCAATTCCTTGCACGTCTTTGAGAATCGCCTGGGCTTCTTCATCATCAAGCGTTTTACCGGCCGTCTTCATGGCTGTGATTAATGTCCCTTCGGTAAACGGTACTGGTGGGGTCGTTTCTTTTTGCGGCGTTTGCAGATTTGCTTGAACTTGGTCGCCTTGGTGAACGATTGGTAGGGTGGCTGCCTCTTGCTGGTCGGCTTTGTGATCATCAAATAAAACTTGCCAACCTTGCTTAGTTGGGACCTTACCCGTTGCTTTAAAATTGGCGTCGCCAACTTGGGTAATAATGATGGTTTCTTCATACTCGTAAGGATCAGCAAACATCGCTAACGTCGTTCTCAAAACCAAATCATAGACCTGTTGCTGTAATTTAGGTAAGCTGGCCAGTTTCTCTTTCGTCGGGACGATTTTAGTCATGATAATGGCGTAGTGTTCTTCAACCTTTTTCCCATTGACATAACGCTTATTTGGCGTGGTATTGGTTAAAGCGATTTGCTTAGAGACTAACCCCAGATACTTCGTCAGATTAGCCACTAAATACTCAAATTCTTCATCAGTGATATAAGCACAATCGGTGCGGGGATAACTGAGTAGTTTGTCTTCGTATAAACTCTGAATGGCCGCCAAGGTTTGGCTGGCACTGGCATGATACCGTTTATTCATGGCACTTTGCAGACTGGATAGCGAGAATAGTTGGGGACTAGCACGCTTTTTAGCCTGGTTTTGAATGCCCTTTATTAAACCAGCCTGTGAGCCTTTCTGAACGTGTTTAGCTTGCATGAATGTCATTAGCCCTGTTTCGTCTTTAAATCGCTGATAGGGGTCTAATTTTGCGACGAATTTTTGCTAATTAGCAAGAATTTCAGCATTTAGTTCAAAATAGGGTTTCGGCTTAAAGGTTTTGTTTACCTGGTCTCTTTGATAGACCATACACAAGGCTGGCAGCTATACGTAACTAATCGAGCACGCTCTACGTACCAAATTTTTCTCAATATAAAATACATTATGGGCTACCATTCATACCAATTAACCAGTCGCTAATTTTGTGATTACAAGTGCATGCCCCCATCTTCATGCCGGTTTCGAGTTTGGTGTTGCCGTTGCTTTTTCGTCATTTCCCACT
>NZ_AYYR01000050.1 GCF_001435975.1 Secundilactobacillus collinoides DSM 20515 = JCM 1123 | reverse complement strand
AGCGACTCTGGGCACAAAAGTCAGACCCGGACTTTTCTGCCCAGAGTCGCTTCTGCTCCGCCCTCAAAACGCCTTGCTCCACTCTCTAGTCCTCTTCCAAATCCAAAATCTCCGGCTCGTAGCCCTGTGCCTTAACGAATGCCAAGACATCGTTGCTTGCCACAAAGATGGTGTGCGTGTTTTCGTTTGGGTGGAAGCTCATCCGGGCTTCTGACAAGATTGCCTTGTCAAAGTATACTTTGACGTCCCGTTCTTGGTTATTAATCAGGCCAAAAATCGAGACGATGCCTGGTGCCAACCCCAGCTTTTCCTTTAAGGCTTCAGATGAGGCCATTTTGACCCTTTTAGCTCCCGTCAGATCCTGAAACTCGTGGAAGTCTAAACGTTTTGCGTCATCCATCACCAATAGATAAAAACTCGTCTTTTTCTTGTTAGTCATGAACATCGTTTTCGTCCGGACGCCTTCAATACCTTCAATGTACGCGTCTGCTTCCTCGGTCGTTTCAGCTGCCGGATGACTCACTAACTGATATTGAATGCCCAGCCCATCCAAGGTGCTGGTAACAAGGGTTAATTGATCCATCAACTCATATCCTTTCTGATACCGTAACTGTTCTAAACATAATTATACCCGAATCCATAATGATTAGGGGCAATTGTTTTAAAACGGTCACGTGTACAAATGGTGACAAGACACTTATTCATACAGATACCCGGCCTCTCGCAGAGTCGCCTGAATGGCCGCCAATTGTTCCGGCTTTTCATAAGCAATCGTGTGGGTGTGGACCCCGTCAGTCAATTCTGACAGCAGGTGTCCCCGCTGTTCTTTGAGTTTAGCGATAAACAGATTCACATCGGCCACCGTTTTAATTTGGAGCATGCCCTTTAATTGGCCGTACAGCGGATGGGTCACTACCACGTCAATGATGGTGCCGCCTGCTTTAACGATGCGGGTCATTTCATCGGCTGTATCGCTTGGAAAATGCCGGCAAACGAGAATGGCTTTGTGCTGGTACTGCTCTTCATATTCGTAACCCTTTAAGGTGGCCACGATTGCTTCACCCTCCGCCCGCAGCAGGGCCACGTCACCCACCACCGTCTGGCGGCTGACGTGGAGTTGTTTGGCCAGTTGACTGGCACTGATTGGCTTGGTACTGGTGGTTAATACGGCCTGAATGCGAGACCGTCGTGCTAAACTATCCATTTCATCGCGTCCTTTTTCTTATTAAATTTAGTCTATCACATCGTGTCAGTCGTGACAGGACAAATTTTGTGTTAGAATAGCACTAATCTTTCAGGTGTCAAGACACCTTTCCTACAAAATAGAACGGACGATGATCATGCGTAATCTATCCCTATTAACAGACCTCTATGAATACTCAATGACAAACGGCTTTGATGCCGAACTACCAAACACGCGCGCTACCTTTGATGTGTTCTACCGTAAAGTCCCTGACCAAGGCAGTTTTGTGATTGCTGCCGGGCTGCAGCAAATCGTTGACCAACTTGCTCATTTCCACTTTGATGAGAGCGACTTAACCTATTTTCGAAGCCTACATTTGTGGCGCGACGCTTTTATCGCTCACCTTGCCAACCTAACGCTTGATTGCCATATCCACGCGGTTGCGGAAGGTACACCGGTCTTTCCACGGGAACCCCTGATCACGGTTGAAGGGCCGATTGCACAAGCCCAAATGCTGGAAACTTTGATTCTTAACATTCTCAACCACCAGTCACTGATTGCCACAAAAACCCGTCGAATGGTCTTTGCTGCTAAGGGCCGGCCAATCATGGAATTCGGTGCACGGCGGGCGCAAGGCCCCGACAGTGCCATCTATGGTGCCCGGGCATCCGTTATCGGCGGCGCTGCCAGCACCTCGAACGTCCTAGCTGCCAAACTGTTCAACATTCCAGCAGCCGGGACGATGGCCCATAGCTGGATCGAAGCCTTTCCTGATGAACTGACCGCGTTTCGAAAATGGGCTGCGCTCTATCCTGACAACAGCGCGCTGTTAGTGGATACCTACGATGTTTTGACTTCGGGTGTGCCAAACGCCATCACCGTTTTCAAAGAACTGCGGGCGGCGGGTCACCAGCCAGTCGGCATCCGAATTGATTCCGGCGACATCGCCACCCTCGCGCGGGATGCACGTAAATTATTGGACGCTGCCGGTTTTCCGGAAACTAAAATCACCATCTCAAACGCTTTGGATGAAGCTGTTATCACATCGCTGCTGGATCAAGGCGCTCCAATCGATAACTTCGACATCGGCGAAAAGCTCATCACCAGCGCCTCAGCACCGGTTCTGAGCGGCGTGTATAAACTCGCTGCTATTGAAACAGACGGTCACGTTATTCCAAAAATCAAAATCAGTGATAGCCGTGAAAAGGTCACGATTCCCGGTAAAAAACAAGTGTATCGATTATATCGAAAAGGCACGCGCAAGGCTTTTGCAGACGTGATTGCAGGCAGTGATGAAACGATTGCCGATGAAATCGCCGTTGTGGACAGCAATCCGCTGAGTGTCAATCGTGTCCATCATCTTAAAAACTTTGATGCAGAACCCATTTTGTTGGACACGCCACTGGTTCCCGCACAAATTCCAAACAACGTTCATACAATTTATCACTACGCGCAACAACGTTTAGCGGAATTGCCGGCTGCCACGCAGCGCTTGATCAACCCTGACCTCTACCACGTTTACATGACAACGACACTGGCTGACCTTCAGCATGCTTTGATAAACCAACTTTAACGCATTACTGTCAGACGCCAGTTTGCTGTGAGCGTAACCACAGTTTTCTGTTGTCAAATGTGCCTGCCATGACGTGCGAATGTGTAATCGCGGCTGAACTGCTGCATTGTCGGCCATTCGGTTCAAGTGACACATTGACTTTGATCAGGCTTTTAATCCTATGCCCTAAACCAGAATGTCCTGACTGACCATCACAAAATCAAGTGTTGCTCACTTTGATTGCATTACTATTCACATCAGTCTAAAATTAAATTAACAGAAAGTAAGCGCTACAGATTTCTGTGGCGCTTTTAGTGATGATTTAATTTCCCGGAATGTCAACTCAAGTGCAACAACCATGGAGCCAGGCCGTGAGCTAGCT
>NZ_AYYR01000049.1 GCF_001435975.1 Secundilactobacillus collinoides DSM 20515 = JCM 1123 | reverse complement strand
ACCAATTATAAGAATAGGCCATTAGTGTTGCACTTAACTTGACAATTGAGGGAATTAATAAATAATAGTATGTATCCACCATTTAATAGCCAGAAAGCAAATTGGATTTGTACTAAATAATCGATCATGCTCAAGAATAATTAGCTTGTGACCTAGAAAAAGAGCTGACCATATTTGTGACTTATCAACGTATTTATAAAATTAAGGCATCCTGCTATTAATTTAGCAAGATGCCTTAATTTATTTGTCATATCTGTAAAAGTATCAATTGTTATGCACGAGACGCATGATCTTTTGAATGGGCATTACCTTGACCGTAGTACGCGTTGGCACCATGCTTACGGTAGTAGTGCTTATCCAACAGGTACTGTGGCAATTCTGAACTCTGGTGCGTAAGTTCCATGGTGTGAAAGTCTTCTTCGGCAACCACTTCAAGCACCTTAGAGTTGTAAACAGCCTTGGCAGGTGTTGGCCCCCAAGCAAATGGACCGTGTTGGCTGACGAGGGCTGCTGGCACAGCCTCGTAATCCAGCCCACGTTCATTAAAGGTCTTCACAATGGTTTTACCCGTGTTGCCTTCATAATCTTCTTCAATTTC
>NZ_AYYR01000048.1 GCF_001435975.1 Secundilactobacillus collinoides DSM 20515 = JCM 1123 | reverse complement strand
CAAAAAAGCCAATAACCACACGCCTTTGGCGTGATTATTAGCTTTCAAGTTTCAGTCATTATCTATAAATAATAAAGGGCAGTCCTATATCTATAATGGATCGACAAGGGCTGCCCTTTTATATTAATCATTATTGTCCTAACCGTTCTTCAAGGCTATCAATATCAACCGTGGTCACAGACTTACCCAATTGTCCATGTGCATCCAAGGCTGGCCCACTAACGATGCACTGGCCTTTCTTCAGCTTAGTCAAAGCAGTCGTATAACCTTTTCGCTCATCCTTATCAGAAGTTAACATTGAGGCAATCGTCATCGTTTGATTTTCCGGTGGTAGAAAATGGATTTGTTCAGCAGCGTTATATATTGCATCAACTTCATCTTTTATCGACTTTAACGATTGCGTTGCAAATATCCCAGACCATCCAAATTTTCGACCTTCGCGCAAAATCTTTACGATTGGCGAATCCGGCTTAAAACTCAAGTTTTGAACTTCATCAAGGAAAACTGGATAAACTAACTCTTTATCACTATTCATCCTTGAATAGTTAAATAAATCCCACAGCAGAAACTCAATGATTGCTTTCTGCACGGTGTCAGGATATTGAGTTAATTGGATAATATTGATTTGTCCTGACTGACCAAAGTATGAAGCCCAGTCAAATGTCTGATTACTATAATCAAAAGGATCGTTATCCAAAATAGGCTGTAATCTGCCAAATAACGTTGCATAGTCCTTGTCATCCTGAATCTGCTGTTTTAGTGTGCTAAAGGTGTATTTACTGGTGGCAGACATACCTTCATTCATGACTTTAATGAGTGTACTTTTTTGCTGTACACCAAGGTTGAATTTAAAGTCCAACACTTCAGCCACTCGTGAAACAACATCGCTTGTCGTTTCCTTGAGTGTTTCAGTTCCAATACTAATATCGTTATATTTGAATGGATTGATTGGCAACTTGTTGAGCTTGACAATGTGTTGGTAGATCTCGGTAAAGTCGGTAAGCGTCTTTTTTAGCTGATCCGGTAAATAACTATCTGTGTAGTCAATAACTAATGTGTCGATTTTGCGTTTAGCAAATTCCATTAACAAGGTCTGCATAAAATAGGTTTTACCTTGCCCTGATTTACCAGTAATTAACATGTGTCTATTAGCCAATTGCGGATGATTGTATTCCCAATATGCTTTACTCGTTGATCCATCGATAGTGCCTAATAATATCTTGTCGTCCTTGGCAAATTGATTCTTCTGTTCAGCACTCGATCGCACTTCATCTTCAAGATGCTGTGGTTGATAATTATCCAAACTAGATACAACATCCTCAAGAGCATTGTTAACCGTATTACCCTTTGGTGTTGCATCAGTATCCAATGCTGATACCGTTTCTTCAGCATCAATTGTATCTTCAAACTGATGAATGGCGGCAATTCCAAGACTCGATTCATTGTCAGTGTCGGATACGGTCTCAGAAACTGATTTATTAGAAACGTCCTTATCCACTTCTGATTGATCAAAAGGTATTGCCTCAGTTTGGGCAGTATCAGTTGCTGTCACATCTGCGTGGCCATTCGCCTGCCAAACATTTTTTAACAAACGGTCACTATTAAAACCAAATTTATCATTCTGAATGTCATCAACCACTTCCTGAATTGTTGCTCCAGAGAACCGAAAAGCGTCACTCTCCGGAACTTGAACCAAGACACAGTTGTCGGTAATTTGAAGCATCCGATTCGTTTCGTCAGCCTTCAGTGAAAAAATTGCTTTGTTCTTATAGAAATCAGTCGCAGAATTATCCACTACCAGTTTGCCTTGTGAAACAACTTGCTTCGCTTGTTGAATCTGGTTGTATGTTGCTTGATCCATATCCCCGTTGCTAAAAAATTTCGCAACGTTAGCAAAAAATAATTTCATGAAGAAATCCAAATAGAAATCTGCTTTGAATCCATTAGCATTAAAAATTGTATCATTTAAGACCTTAAAAGTATGTTCGACTTGCTCTCTGGCCTTTATTTTGACACTATTATTGTTCTGACCGACCTTAACTTCTGTCGGTAAAAACGACACTTTCAGTTGATCACCATCGTACCATAAGCCAATAAATAGTAAATCATCCGAAATGCTGCCAGTTGCACCCAAACTCTTAGCACTAAAAATCGAGTCTTCACGAGTCTCACCGACAAACGAACCAGCTACCCGCAAGATTTCTTCCAGTGACAATGGAATCCACTGGACTGAAGGAGTTGCAAGAATGCCAAGCATTTCTTTGAAGGTCGCAAGAATGCTTAACTTCTCTTTTACAGTATTCTGTTGGTCACGATGACTCACAAGTCGCAAAAGCCACTCACCATTGACCACATTAAACGATTTAATGATTTTGTTTACAAATGTTGTGTCATGTCGTTGATCAACAATATCTGGTAGATTTTCGGACAAAATAAGTTCATATTGATTGACCTGTTTAGTCAACGTAATAGATTCATAATTAGCCGAATTAGTGTAATCCGTATAGTGAATTACATAAATATCCTGGTTCATTTTATTAAAGTAATCGAGTTTAACCAATGGATTTAATAACGTGACCCATTTGCTGTGATCAAACTGCTGCTGAAAATTGTCATCATCAAGCTCTTCAACGTTATTGGTCAGTGCTTGACCATGTGCCATAACTGAGTGTGAATGCGCGGTTGCTACTAACAAATCATTCCAGCTCTCAGCCAGTTCGATAATATCCGTCTTTGATTCGCCTAAGCCTTTGGTTCCAAAGCCGTTTCGAATACTATTTTGAACTCGAGTATATTCATCACCACCGATTAAGCCACCAATTGAATAGTTCATATTTAATTCTGAAGTATCATATTGTCCTAAAACAAGCCTATTTGTAAATTGATAAAAGGTAATGTGGTAATCAATGGCTTGATTGTCCCCATACACAATATTCAAATTGTTCTGAACAAGTTCAATCACCTGTTCAGGCTCTAAATCCGTGATGGTTTTAATTGAATCTTGAAAATAGGCTTCATACGTCTTTTTATCATGAATATTGTAAAAGCCGGCACTGACGAACCTGCTCTGTCGCTCATTAGAATTGCTAATGTACAAAGTGACCGGATTAATATTGCTCAAATAATCTTTATTCTGACTAATTTCAAAAATCAAATAATCTGTGACACTTTTCAGTAATGCACGCTCGTCACGAATGTTAACCGCATGGACGTTGAATTGATTGTGATTATCCTCAAACAAAAACTTAAAATGCTTTTTAAAATCTTTAAGGCGTTCAGTGATAATCTTCTGAGACGCTTCGCCGGTTTTAGATAAGTTAGCGTTCGAATAGATCAACCATCGCGGCGCATTGGATACATAGTCCGCACGAAAATAATCATTTTGGCGCTGCAGAAAAGGCGCTAAATGTATTGGATTGAGCTTTCTTTGAATGGTATCGGATAGGTCTTCTCGCCCGACATCTTCTTCAACTTGAAGTTGATACCCCAACAAGATTGGGCTGAATGGTGCAAAGCCAATATCTGATTGAATTGATACTTCACCAATTCGCGCGATGTTACGAATCTCAGGCGATGGTTCAATTCTATCTGCAGACCAATCGATTTCATGAATCACTTCATCTAGGATTTTTCGAACTAAAGATTTTATTTCAGTATCCCACGATACCAAGCTCATCAATGTTCCTCGAGCGCGTAAAGCATCAAATAAATTTAAATAATCCTGTTTCAGTGGCTGAGACAGCGGCAAATCAGGGAATAAACTTGAAAGTTGACTGTTTTCAAGTAGGTCCTTCTCAATTTCTAAATAACGTTTATGCATCTCAAAAACACTAAAAGCGTCACCACCAAAAACCAGTTGTTGATGTTGATAGTGACCATCAACTTCATTCTGTCTCCGAAAATTCTCAATATAAACTGCGTTCCTTGGAACTACCTTTTTGTCCTCATCAACAAATGAAAAATGAACTGGAATGCCTAGAAATGTGAGTGTGAAGTGATCTTCTTTCTCATCTGTCATTAATAGGTTCCGCATTTTAATACTAAACTTATCTCGTGAGCTGATGTTCAGGTTATTTAGCGCCCCTACAGAATCAGCATCTATTAACCGCGTTTCTTCACCAGCACCAAGTTCAAAATCATCCATATTACTTGGCAATTTAATTGTTGTTTGGTGTGCCTGCACGTTCAACGTATAAAATGGTCGGATATCAGCCATTACATTGCTATTCAATGGTAAGATTAAAATACTAAACGTGAAAGTTAAAGTACCATTACTTTGATGTTTATACGAAAATTTATACATTGCACTTGTACGCGGTTTAAGACCATCAAAAGCGACCCTTAGATGATTACCGAAGACACTTACCTTAGGATTTTTGTTGTCCAACACGCGTTTGGAAAGTCCATTTTTACTCAATGATTGATCAAAAGGGATACGTATCTCAATGTCAGATAGATTATTCGGATTAAATATAATCAAATGTCGATTACGTTCCCCAGCAGCCGTTTTACTTTTTGGTTGGTCCCAGATTGTAAAATTGGCATTCTCTTTTTTAAACTGGTCACCAAGATAGTTAATTTTAACCTGACTATTACGTTTGAGCGCTGCTTTGCCTGTCAAAATTCTACCATAATCCACTTTTTGCCATTCATCACTAGCAAGATCATTAACCAATGTCGATCCGGTAACCATTTTACTAAGACTTTCTTTAACATCACCAAAGCCCTGTAATGTTCTAACTTCAGCAAAATCATCTCGATTAGTCATCAAACGTTCAGTAATGTCATCGTCGTCATAGGTAAGAAGGCTTTTATCACTAAAATACCCCATCTGCTGATAATCAGAATTATCTAGGTGCCCTTTCTCAATAATCGAATAAGCATCAGCAAAATCCATCAGGGTGTAAGTCTGTTCTCCTTTGAATGAAGCATCCACCATATTGCAAAGAACTTCTTTTTCTTTTACGTTAAAAGTGTCAGTATCACGCACGTCACTAATAACATTTTTGCGTAATTCATCAATGTTGAAGGGACCACCTTGACGACTGATATCTTTAGCACCACTGTTAATACTGTCGAGAATTTGATTAGAGATAAACAATAAGGCCGTATTGTCCCACTTACCTTGTTGTCGCCCAATTTGATTCCGTAAATTAACCAAATAATCAGCTGTAACCCCAATCGTTGAAACAACAATTAATTTAAGTGAACTCGCTTGTTTCAATTGGACGGAAAGACCAGCATAAGCATTAACGTCGTTCCCAATTACAAATGAACTGACCCTCGGTGAGTCTGATAATGTCTTCATAAAGTCTTTGACTTGTTTTTGATCTTCAAAACTCAGCACATACCGATCGCCAGGTTTAATTTCAACTTTATTTGTCCACGCAATCAATCGTTTACATAAAAACTCATAGTATTCCTCGTACATACTGCGCATCCCCACTATCGCTTAATTTTTCTAGAATGTTTGCTTGCTCAAATAGGCTAATGACCTTGTCTCTAGTAATTCGGTCGAAATAAACGCCGCGTTCTTCAAATGCCTTAAAGACGTCCCGAAGCAACAATTTACCTTTACCAACAATTGCAGCTGTTAGTAATAAAACAGTGTGCTTGCTCATGGAGAACGTTCTTCCTAACTGACCGTGTGGTCGAGTGAATCCTTGCTTGCAAATTTCATTAAAAGACAATGCAAAACGCGAACTCGTTTCACGACTATTTTTATTTCTATTGTGTAGAAGTAATCGAAGGCTTTGAACAGCAGCCTGTAAAGTCGAAAGGTTTAGCGATACATTACTGGTAACCTGGGAATCCAACAATTGATACAACTGTGGTAAAAATTCTGCTAAATTGTTGCCAAGTTCGACTTGATACTCAAAGTCTGGTGCTAATATTTCATTTTTCCAATAGAAACGATTCTTATCAGGTATCAGTGCATTAAGGTAATTTAACATATCCACATCAGTCAACAAATCCCAACTATGGTCGTTCACTAAACGAAAACCATTGCTAACCGCTTTTCGGGACCTTGAAATGGGTTCATTCTCGAGCGAAAAATAAAGTGGTATTATCGTCTCCGTTACCGTTTCATCACTAATTCTGACAATTGTTTGACTGACGTAGCTAAAGTAGTAGAACTCAAGCAGTGCCCCGATATTGTCATAGAAATAATTTCTGTCACTCATTAAATGTAAAATATCACTATGAAAAAGTTTTGAAAAATGGTGCTGATCATAGTACTTAAAATTGCGCTTATCGGTTTTAGATTGCTGTTCCCCATTCTCCAGTGAATCAAACACTACTTTCTCATACAAATTATTAGGTTGTGCCTCACCAAAATATTGAATAAAATCAGCATCGTTATTTAATTCCAACAATGAAATTAAGAATTGACCAAGTCTTATTTCGCCTTTGCTTTCTTGACTATCAGACAATGCTATATACTGCAATAATTTTGAACTGTGCATTTCACGATACATTGGCGTTGAAAACAATTGCCTTACAATTTCAGAATCTATGTTTGTCTCTAATGACAACTTATCAAGTTGTAAGGATTCTTGATTAAATTCAGGTCCTTTGCCATTTACAATTCTCGCAATAACTCCTACAACTGGATTAAAGCCATTGGTAAATTTAACACGTTCTGGATTCCGGGTAAAAAACGGCAGCACTTGGCCAGAAAAATCATGGGCTGCGGTTAACTTTGTATTAAACCGAAGAATCTCACGTAATTGTTCAACTTCTTTACTCACTAGCTATTTCTCCCCCATCTCAACATCCATGCCATCATATGACAGGTGATAAAATTGATTTGTTTCAACATTGCCGATAAGTGTATCTTTAATAGTACGTCGACTCTTGCTGATATTCTCAACAAAGGTAGCTACATTCACATATTTGTGTCTATCTTCATTTTTTAAGAGATATCCGTTATTGACACGGGTAATGAGCTTAAAGAGATCATAATCAATAACCAAGTGATAACTCGTGCCTGCATCTGTGTTTTTAAGATCAAAAATAATATCAAAATCATGGGTCATTATTCCTTTAAATTCCAATTCAAAAGGAACAGCGACACCAAATTTTTCCTGCGCGTTAATGTAAGTGAAAATATAGTTATCTTGTGGACTGCCGCTCCAATTGTAAATAAATTGCTTGACTGCTTTGTAGAATTGATGGATTGCTGGGTCACTACCTGCATTGTTCGTGAGCAAATTCAACAAATGCAAATAACGTGTGTACGTAGCATCATCAAATACTGAATCCTTCCGTTCCAGCAAATATTTTATCCTTAGTAAGAATCCAACACTATCATGAAGGTGTAAGTCATCATCAAAATAGTTCCATAACCAGTCAATACTCCTAGCATCGTCATCATTTAAGTAAGCATTAACAAGTTCTTTTAAGGATGCTTGTGAGTTGTAAACATGACTCATAAGTTCTTCAATTTTTCGATTTTGCTTAGATAATGGGTCAAATTCATTGATTTTCTTTATCACTAAAGAATCGCCGAGACCACCAAAAAGAAGGTAAGGCAAAGATTGTTGGTAGGTGATGATTCCACCTTCTTTTTCTTTATCGGGTACTATAATGTCGTGTAACAGCTCCAATAGCGCACGAGTTGAGATGATGACCTTGGATTCAATTTGGATTTTTATTAAGAGATACTTCAAAGTTTCACGAACCTCTGGCCGACAAAACAATTCGTAGTTGTGGTGTGTCAGTCGCATCGAGTAATGCGCTTTGTCCTGTAAATAGGCCTTATAAAATGGATTCTCTTCATGATTCCCCTCATTTTGAGTTGCAACCTTGTCAAATAATGCATCATAAAATTGACTTGTAGCTCCTGTATCATCTAGATCAAAAAGCGGGTAATCACGGAATGATAGTAGGCTGAACCGAACCGAATTTAATTTATCAGCGTTTGTATGACTAGTTAAAATACCTGAGTTATCTAAAAATTCGATTAGCCTATTAAACTCTCCAGAAACCTCCGCTTGTCGTTTAAAGTTAACGAGTACTCCCATATTTATAGCGATTATCCAATTTTTTGTTGCGCTTTCAATTTGGGAATCTGCAAATGGGGATAGAACATCGAATAACGTTTCCATAGCAGTTTTCTGAGGATCAAAGCTCTCCGTGGCATCATAGTGGATGTTGATGTTTGTTTTTGCAAAGATATCTGGATGTATCTCTTTTAAATGGCCTATTAAGTGAGATTTTCCGTCGCCAACATTTCCAACCAGAAAGATAAGCTTGCCTTTGCGATTATTAAGCCCTTTCAACAATGATACAAAGTCATCCTCTAGTGACCCTCGATTAACATGCATATATTTTTGCATGTTATTTAGATGTTCTGCATCCACAATGGCGTTGCTTGACTGTCCTGACAAATAATCTAACTTCTGTTCCAACTGACTTGGAAGGTAATAATTACGATATTTTTGAATAAGACGCTTTACAAAATCGATATCTTGCTGCGTGACCACATGGTTTTCCTCACAAAGCGGCTCTACTCGATTACTGATTTCGTCGTAGTCATATCCCTCAATTTGTCTTGAGACACGTTGACGAATTCTTTCAAATTTTTTTGCAATACTCCCGGTTTTAGGTGTCACTTTAAAAGTAATTGCAATTTGCTGGTACAGTGCGTTTAATTGGATTTTTAGTTGGCGCTTCATGCTTACTTGAGTACCAGAAAGATTATCCTCCCTTACTGTTTCGCCATGTACAAGCAGTTTCTTTTCATAGTCAAGCGCATGCTGTTTTTTTGCAGTTTCATCCTCACGCACAATCTGAGTGTCTACATTATGGCTGATTGCCTCATTTAAATAATCTGATTTTTCATTCGCATGTAGACTTTGTGCAGGGTCACCAAAAGTAGGTGCTTGGCCAGAGAAAACTTCATTCACTGATTTCTTCATTTCCTTAGGAACTTCAGTCGGTTCATTTTTTGCCCGATTGACCCTATCCCATTGCCCATCGTCATGCTGCGGATACATCCCTGATGAAATAGCGGGTTCATTCGTCTTTTTTAATTTGTCAATCGTTGACTCTCGTTCAAAAAAAGTCAGTGGGCTCGCTATAATGTGACCATTGCCTGTGTCTGTGTCTGTGTCTGTGTCTGTGTCTGTGTCTGTGTCTGTGTCTGTGTCTGTACCTGTGCCTGTGCCTGTGTCTGTGTCTGTACTTGGTGTTCCTTCAACAGTTGTAGCAACCTCTTTTTTACCCATATCAGCAACCGGGGCACCTTGTTTCAAAGCAGCCAATTTTGCAGCTTCTTGCTTTAAATTTGCCCCACACTTTTGGCAAAAATTTGAACCTGAAACCACTGGAGCACCACAATTTGGACAAAAATGCATACCTATTTCTCCTCACATTTATCAGAATTCACTCTGACGTTATTTCTAATCTATTTTTAAAAACCGGTCCCCAAATGACCCGCTTTTACCCTTGTTATGTAATAAATATCACATTTTCCCTTATGAAAAACATTATACCCTATTAACTGACTTTACTATTACTTTAATTGTGTTTTTTTGACCCGATAAGCAAGAAAGTGTCATTATTAATAGTATGTATCATCTTATTTAAACATACGAATTTAGGATGGTTTTATAAAATTATCCTGTATAATGAAACAGGTCACTTAGTTTGTTACAATCACTTCAACAACAGCAGCCATACTTACTACTTCAGGAGAAACTATGAATAACAAAGCTAAATACTGTCTATCATGCGGAAACCAAATTTCAGCAGAGTCAGATTTTTGTCCATTCTGTGGAGCTAATCAAAGCGGTAAGGCCCCCGTAATCAAATCACCCCAAAAAACCGAGGATTTCCAACAGGCGATTCAACAGCACATTCGCAATTTAAAATATACTGTAGCTGTGCTTATTGTATGCTTCATCATTAGTACTGGGCTACTTGTATTTAATCATTTCCATTCTGTCGAAAAAGAAAAAACCAATAATACCGACGTGCAGGCTGAGTCCACACAGTTAACTAGAAATCCTAAATCTACTGGAAAGCCTTCAAAAACGTCTAAAATTTTGAAACTTACTGACGGAAAGGTCCCTTACGAAGACAAACTGATTGTTCCTGTAGATTATCAAAATCATTCTTGGGTCAATACAAAGGTCACAATTAATAGACTCACGCTTTACAAAACAAAACAGCCTGTTCAATACTATGACAGTGACAATGATAAATACTTTAAAATCAATGGTATTGTAGTTGTGCACTATAAGATTGAAACGGCCCGTGATATCAATATTTACCCAACAATGGGCACACTGAACACAAGCGATGGACAGCAGATTGATGCTGATACATCAAACAGTGATGATTTTGATGGGGAAATAAACAAAGGAGCTACCACTGATGGAAATATTGTCTATCCACTAAAGCGATTAAAATCTACAAAATCTTTATCAACACTGCGCTTAAAATGGGATGCAGATTATGATACAAATGACGATAATGACGAGAATTCATCGAAAACCTATGATGTGACACTTAAGCTTGAATAATTGAAATTATGAATAAAAAAAGACCAGCCATTTGCACTAGGCCCTGTCAAGTTGACAGATGAAATAATATAAAGTTGAGTCTGTTTC
>NZ_AYYR01000047.1 GCF_001435975.1 Secundilactobacillus collinoides DSM 20515 = JCM 1123 | reverse complement strand
GTACCTTCGGTAAAGGGTACCGGTGGTGTCGTTTCTTTTTGCAGTGTTTGCAGATTTGCTTGGACTTGATCGCCTTGGTGAACGAGCGGTAAGGTTGCTGCTTCTTGCTGTTCGGCTTTGTGATCATCAAATAAAGCTTGCCAACCTTGCTTAGTTGGGACCTTACCGGTTGCTTTAAAATTGGCGTCACCAACTTGGGTAATAATGGTGGTTTCCTCGTACTCGTACGGATCAGCAAACATGGCTAATGTGGTTCTTAAAACCAAGTCATAGACTTGTTGCTGTAATTTAGGCAAGCTGGCTAGTTTCTCTTTCGTCGGCACGACTTTAGTCATGATAATGGCGTAGTGTTCTTCAACTTTTTTCCCATCAACATAGCGTTTGTTCGGAGTGGTATTGGTTAAAGCGACTGGCTTAGAGACCAAACCCAGATACTTCGTCAGATTAGCCACTAAATAATCAAATTCTTCATCAGTGATATAAGCACAATCCGTTCGGGGATAACTCAGCAACTTGGCTTCATATAAACTTTGAATGGCCGCTAAGGTTTGGCTGGCGCTAGCGTGATAACGTTTATTCATGGCACTTTGCAGACTGGATAGTGAGAATAGTTGTGGACTAGCACGCTTTTTGTCTTGTTTTTGGACGTCCTTGATTAAACCGGCCTGTGAGCCTTTCTGAACGTGCTTAGCTTGCATGAATGTTATTAGTCCTGCTTCATCTTTAAATCGCTGATAGGGGTCTAATTTTGTGACGAATTTTTGCTGATTAGCTAAAATTTCAGCATTTAGTTCAAAATAGGGTTCCGGCTTAAAGTTTTTGATTGCCTGGTCTCTTTGATAAACCATATACAAAGTTGGCGTCTGCACTCGACCAATTGAGTACACCCCGCGCACCCCATTTTGTCTCAACAATAAAGTATACAAAGGACTACCATTCATACCGATCAACCAATCACTAATTTGACGGGTTTGGGCTTCTTTATACGCTAAGTAGTCTTTGTGCCAATCGCCAAGATTTTTAAAGCCGGTAATAATGGCGTCTTTTTCCAAACTATTCAACCATAGCCGTTTAATGGTCTTCTTTTTAACGTCAATCTGGGCTTGGATCATGATTGACCACGCAATATTAGAACCTTCCCGACCGCTATCGGTGGCAACAATAATGGTATCGGCCTTCGTTAACAGGTCTTTGACGACCTTGAATTGATCTTTTTTACTAGCTGACACCACAAACTTGTATTTATCGGGGAAAATCGGTAAATTAGATAAGGCCCATTGCTGATATTTCTGATCATATTTATCCGGTGTGGCTAGTTCAACTAAATGTCCGAGACCATACGTGACAAGCGTATTTTCGGGCAAAACAGGGTCGCTAACCGTATAGTAACCCTGTTTTTTTGTGCTCTTTTGAAAGGCTTGAACGTATGAACGGGCTTGACTGGGTTTTTCAGCTAAGATAACAGTGGTCATGTTCGTTCACTCCTTGTGATTAAGTTTTTGATCTAATTCTGTTTTACCTTGTTCAGCCGCTTTCAACCAAGTTTCACGGCGCAATTCTTGTTGTTGCTCTATCGATTGTTGCTTCAAATAATGTTGATACCGGTTGATGGCTTTGAGATCTGCATAGGCTGACCAACGGAATAATAAGCCACCCAGCAGTAAAACTAAGGCCATTAGCGCAGTTCCTAAAAAATCGGTATGGTTCGCCGTGAAAAGCTCTTGGTATAAATCCATTAATAGGAGGTAAATTCCCATTATATAGAAGACCATGCTAACTAAGTTATCAAAATAGTAAGACAACTTAGTCCGCCGTGAAGGTGTTGTAAAAGGATCGGTTCGCATATCTTTTTTGGTTTTTTCCAATAACCAGTGTGCGATTTTCTTCATAACTATTTTTCCTCCTAGTGGTTACGGAAATAATTTTGAAACATTCTCATGGCACCCATACCAGCACTTTTAGTCACACCGGTTGAAGCCCAAAAGTCTTTAACGGCGTCAGGTGTTTTGACCACCAGAAAACCGAATCCGATTGAAGCAATAAAAGCAATAAACCCGTATTTAGCCATATTAGTGAAACACCATACTGATAGTGACATACAAAGCACCTGGCTAATAATAGAAGCATTGTAATAAATGTACTTCTTCCACCACGTGCCACTGTAATCAAAGCTTTCGGTCGCCATGCTCATTGCAGCTAAAGGAATTGTCAGGTTATACCACGCCATATCAGCCACAAACACACACATTTTGATAAAGAACACGACGGTTACGACAGTGAAGATTAGCAGAAACAAAATCTGTAAGGGTAGCGAAATGCCAACATCTTTTAGCCCAGGAACTTTATTCATACCGGTAATTGATTTAGCAGTGAATTTCTGATCAGAACTAAACATATACTTTAGCAGGGGCAAGGTAATTGAACCTTGAATAAATCCCTGTAAAAACACGAAAACCGGAATCACGGCCGCTGATTTAATCCCATCCATGATGATATTAGCCCAAGTAACATCGGTACTTTCATCTGCCTCTTTTAGAATTGTCATCACAATACGCCCAAGGACAACCACGACTACTAACGATGTCGCAAAGGACAGGAAGATGGCATACCACGTTTTAACAATTGGCAAACTTTGATTGGCTTGGTCAATGATTGCCTTACAGATGTTGAATAAACCATCTAACAAACCAGACAGTAGCCATTCGAAAAAGTGTGAAATAGCTGATTGAATAATTTCTGTCATTTTAAAATCCTCCTTTGTCTATTTGGGAATGAGTGAGACCGTACCAGTATCACTTTTAGCCAGTGTGTTAATTGGTGTTAGTTTATATTTGTCTGACTGCTTTTTAATCTTAAACAAACGTGTTTCTGTGCTACCTGAAACACTATTTTTACCAATGAACTTAATTTGTTCATTGCCCTTGTTTTCAATCAACTTGTAAGTATAAACTTCGCTAAAGCCCGCTTGGGTAAGTGTTAAGTTGCTTTTTGAAAACTTTGCAGTAGCGGCCATACCATTATCTTTGCTAGAAGCAAATGTCCACTGATGGCTTTGCAAATCCTGTGTTGTAGACTTCCCACAAGCGGTAAGACCAACAACAATCAGCAACACTGTCATCACAGCGATTATATATTTCCGATATTTTTTCATTAATATGTCCTCCATTAGCCAAGTAAGTTGTTATCGTCGTCCTCTTCTGGCTCCTCTGTTTGACTATCTTTATTTGAAACCCTCTCTAAGTCGCTGTCTAGGTTGTCCTGCTGTTGCTCCTCCTCTGTTTGAGACATCTTGTTTGCGGCTTTTTTTTGAGCAGTCTCCTTTAATTTTGCTTTCCATTTCGCTACTCTTTGATGAAAGTTGGTTTCCTGGCTGGCTTCTGGTTGGCCTTGATACTCATTCTGTGACAAGTTAACCAAATGATCAGCCCCTGGAAATAGTTTAAATTGGAACGCTTTTGTAGCTTTGACTGGTCGCGCATTGCTAAAGATTAATAAGCTCTGATCTTCGGGCATACGCATAATTTCATCGGGCGTCATGAGCGAACGACTCGTATAGCTGTAACTATCACTTTTGCTGTGACTTTCTTCCTTGCTATGACTGGTACTCTCACTACCCGTTTCCACTTTCACAGTTGATTTTCCTAACAGATCACTAAAGTATTTAGCGGTCACATCATTAGCGGCATTTAAGCAAATCTTAACGGCATGATTTCCTAAGATACTCTCGGCCTTATCCTTGCCATACAAGGCTTGGAGCTGGGTTAAGGTTTGACAAATTGTCGTCACGCCAATGCCGTACCCCCGACACGTCGCTAGGAACTCCTCATACTTGGGAAACTTCCCTAAATTGACAAATTCATCAAGGATAAAGTCGACTTGGTGGGGCAATTTAGCGTGATGATCGGCGGCTAATTTGTATAATTCATCAAATAATTGTGAGAAAAACAGATTGATGAAGCTTTCATAGGTATTATCCATGACCGGAATAATCACATACAGTACTACTTTGGCTTTGCCAATCTCTTTTAAATCAAAGTCTGAAAAGCTGGTAAAATTGGCCACTTCTTTGTCAACAAACTTCGAAATGGTCGCCAACAGGCTTTCAATAATGCTGGCTTTCATTTCTCCTTTAGCCTTTTTAAAACCTAACTCATAAGCGCGTCTCGCTGGATCAGTCATAGTTAGATCAAGAAACAAGGTATCTAGCGGACTATCCGCACCCTTTTCCTCGGCTTCAACGTCATTTTCTTGTAAGACCTGCGTTACGCCCGCCAAATTTCGTTGTTCTGGTGACCGGTGGTTCATGACAAACAGGATTAAAGCCTTCAAAAGCTGTCTTTGGGTACTGAACCACACGTCTTTTTTACCTTCGGCATTTTCACTTTGCACGATCTTTGTTGCCACGGTTTCGGCTTGAATATCCCGTTGAATATAATCAAAGGGATTGTAGCGATCACTATGCGCCATGTTGGCAAAGTTGACGACATGTACTTGATAACCCTGGGCTAGTTTGATACCGGCCGTCTTTTCGTATAATTCACCTTTCGGATCGGTCACGACAATGCTGTTCTCCGTTTCGTTAAACAGGTTGGTAATGACGACTGATTGGGTCTTATATGATCCAGGTCCCCCAACCACAAAGATATTCCGATTGGGTTTGGTGCTGTTATTCTGGTAAACAATCCGTTTATCCACGATCCCTAAAATCGTCCCATTCATGTTAATCTCCCCCTTTCGCTGACTTTTCTCGATCCACTAATGATTTGAGAATTTCTGCCTTAGTACTCTTGTTAAATGCTGTGGTGAGGTCTTTGGCATTGATACTAAAGTAATGGTCACTCAATTCTTTTAAATTCCCCCAGGTCGCACTCCCGTGGGTTTCAGTGTCCGCAGTTTCCCACGCTTTGTGCTTGCTATTGCGTTTCAAAGCAAAATAAATGGTGTATAGGACCACAGCGATACTGACGATAATTAATACCGGGTTCTTTTGACCCAAATACAAGTTGTAATAGTGCCAGGGGTGTAAGACTAACTGCTTTAACACCGTTGGCATATGATCCGCAAAAGTTAGCTTATAGTGCGACAAGGCCATGACTGCTCCGGCTAAAATCTCCGCTAAATACAAGCCAATGATTAGCGTTAGTAGATATGGCCAGCTGACTTTAACGCTGTTTAATAATTTGTCTTTCATCTAATCACCTACTATCTGTTTAATCCTTTGTTGGTTGGTACCGGAGTATCGTTGCTTGCCATGGATCAAGGTTGGCACCGCCGTTAGCTGATATTTTTGAATGTAATGCCGATTCTGCGGTTGATTCATATTAATCAAAATGATGTTGTGACTGATGACGTTATGCCAATAAATCTGGTGGAAAATAGCTTGGCAATCCGGGCAATCATCACGGTAAAAGAACAGAACTTTATCAGAATGCTTAGCCAGCGTCACAACTGTTTTCTCTTTCTCAACATGGTTCACATAGCTATGACCTGCAAAGCCTAATACTGCAAGTATCACCACGATCACCGCTAGGGCTTTGCTTACTTTTTTAATCAAGGTCACTCGCTTTAAAACTGTTCCCAAGATTCTGTACATCAGTGATTCGATCCGTGGTGGTATCGAAAGTCACTTGATAAAGTACCGTCGCCTTTTGCCAGTCGTTGTCGCCACTCTTACTTTCGTAACTGACAACGGCCAAGCCTTTCATATTTTGCCCCTGCTTACTTTGCGTATACAGGTTCAGTTGATTTAACTTAGCTGAAACACTATTGCTATCACCATACGTGCCCTTATTTGAAAAGTATTGCTGATATAGCTTGTCGGAAATCAAGTCTTTCACGCCATCTTTACGCTGTCCGTAGGTCTTGGGCTTAAAGTTGTTCATGACCTTAAAGAACTTGGTGACTACCGTATTAAAACTCAGTTCAGCCTGACTTTTGTCTTTATTATTTTGGTAGGTCTTATAACTGTCAATTTGGGTGCTCAATAACTGCTTTTGTTGGTTGGCTTTAGTCAATTGCTGGTTAACTTGTCGCTTCTGCTGTTGTAAGCGACTGATCTGTTGTTGCGCCTGCTTAACTTGGCTATGTTGATAGGCATTCGCCCCTAACGACATAACTAAGATCAAGCTGCCAATCACCACACTTAAAACCATGCTCCGCTTCATTTGTTGGTTCCTCCTTACTTCTTGATTGGCCGGGCTAACGTTACATCACCACCATTTAGTAAGCTATAAAAAGCGGTCCCAAAAGTGCTTTCGTTAACTTTGTCACCCGTACCACCTTGCTCAATGATCTTGGTGGCTTTACCTTGCCATTTGCCTAGCAGAATGGCAGTGTGACCGTTGTTTCCGGCCCCGGCGCCTTGATTAACAATCACAATATCGCCGGCTTTCGCGTCATTTTCACTGATTTGTTTCAAGTATTGATGGCTACCTTTGGCGTCACTAGCCATCGTGCCGGTAAACCAGCCCATATTGGCCGGTACCTTGTAACCAGCTTTATTAAGCGCTAACCAGACAAAGCCCGAACAATCAGTTCCACCAGTTTTGCTGGGATTCTTTAAATCACTGCCTAAATTGGGGCTGGGGTGAGTTTGAACATAGTAGAAATCGCCTTTCATACTTTCTGCGTTTTTAACGATACTACCGCCGGAATAGCTCGGGTCATTATCGCAGCCTAGCTCGGTCAGATTGCCGGAACTCGCATTGTCTAACGTATTACCGGCCACGGGATCACTTGCACCCAACACGGAATACCAGTGATCGGCATAACCGTATCTTTGGCTTAAATACCATTGTTCCGGGTTCTTGCTCATGCCCTCGTAATCCATTAACCAGGCTTTGGTCGCTTTGTGCACGTCCGTATACTTAAAGATCTGCTTGTTTGACGCATAGTAACTACTGTTCAATTCTTGATCGAGATAGTCCAACTGCACGCCGAGATTCGTCGCCGGTTTGTTTTCTTTGTGGGCTAAGTCTTCCAACTTATCCTTCCGACCACCTAACCACTGGGCTAAGCCCGTGGCCCCGGAACTGGAATTAACGGACTTGGGATCAAGCCGACTTTCTAGTTGTAAGACCCCCAAGATACCAGCGGCCGCTTGTGGCGTTGCACCATACTTCTGTTTCCAGTGCGCATAGATATTTTTGGCATTTTCTGTCATGCTCTTACTATCTAATTGCGTCTCTATGGTGGTTGAGTTATCACAACTGTTTTCTTGTAGCTGACCAGTAATCGCGGCGATCAGCAAGATGATTAGCAGAAGGGCGCCGCCCACAATATAAGCAATCAACTTCCACTTCTTTTTCTTATATTCGAAAGACAGTACTTGCATTTAATCACCCACTTTGTGCTTGGCCTGATCGACTTGTTTTTGCGCTGCTGATTGGTCACTCTGCGCATTCTTTAAGTCCGACTTAGCCGCATCCACCTTCTTGTCTTTGTCCTTATCTTTACTGCCATCAATCTTGTTGGCGTCATCTAACTTCTTTTGGGCGTCGCTAGCTTCGTTCTTAGCGGCATTGAGACTTAACAAGGCTTTTAAATACTTAGCTTTAGGACTGTTCACGCCGGCTAACTTGGTTTGGACAGTCTGGGCGTCTTGCGTATCATTATGGGCGAGGAAAGCTTGTCCCATTCTCAATAAAACATCAGCGTTCGTCGTAAAGGATAATTGGTTATTAAGCGTATTGGTATCATAATTAACAATCGCTTTTTCGAGTTTCAATTGATCTTTTTGCTTACTCGTCGCCTTAGTTGGTAACTGCCAATCGGCCACTTGACTGCTATCTTGGTTGGCATAAGCCGCATTAACAACCTTGTTCAACTGACTTGGGTCAACGTTTAAAGCTTGCTGGTATTGACGATGCTTTAAAAAGACACTGACTTGCTTAGTTGCAGGATAGCCGGCCCGTTTCATATCTTTTTGCGCTTCTGACCACTTCTGATCATTTAAAGCGGTCTGAATTTGACCGCTATATTTTAATCGCGTGACCTGGGCTTGGTTCTGGTTAGCTAAGCTTTGATATTGCCGTTCATCACTTTTATGGACTAAGCCGACGGCCAAAACGGCCACAATTGCCACCCCAGCCACACTCAACCATAATCGTTGTTTGGTTTTCTGTTGGGCCGTTTCAACTTCCTGCCATTCGTGATAGCTCACAAAGTCCTCAATGCCATTAACCACTTCCGTTAACTCATTTAACGACGTAGCTTTAGCTACTTGTTGTAAATAGTCGTCCGGGTGTTTGGCCAAGGCTTCTTGGGGATTGCTTAGTAGCCGTTCATAGGGCGTCCCCGTCAAGCAAAACAGAATCAGTGCTTTGTATTTGGCTAAATTGCTATGTTTATCATCATAAGGCATGAGTTCATTGGCCCGGTAGGCGTACCAAACATGTTGCATTGGGTAATACCATAGGTTGGCTGGGTTCAACGCAATGTGATACTGACTATCGTTAACCACATTTTGCGCCATAATTTCCTTGGCAATCGCTGACCGGATTGCCTTATTTTCATGTGGCAAGTCCTTTAATGATCTGACTTTATCCGGCAAGGTATAAGTTAAAACAACCTTCTGGTCTTGCTCAACCACGTTAACCAACTGTAAGAACTTGGCATCAGCTTGCTTTAATTCGTTTAGCTCACTCAACTGGTCATATCGAAATTGATTGTGATTGAGTTCGAGAATTAACTGGTTCCCTTGTCGCTTGAACGTGCCAACCTCGATATTCAATAACTGGTTTGATTTACTCATTTAAAGTCCCTCCTTCCTCTTCGGTAGTGGTCAAGGCGTCAATCTCACTAGGTGTTAAGACCACGCGCCTTTGATAATCCGGTTGTCCGGCTGTCTTACGGTTGTATTTTTCTTGGTAAGCTTCTGGGTCGATTAGTCGTAGTTCTTCTTCGGTCAATTCAACTTTCATAAAGGCGCGTTGGCTACCATAGATCATCAGGGCTTCGCCTTGTCTACGACGTTCTAGTAGCTTCTTTTCTTTATCCGAGAACGTCATACGCAATTTGGTAATCACATCATCGACACCTTTACCGTCAAGTCCAAAGAACACTTTGGTGTAGGAGTTCCCAATAATGGCTTCACCAATGTTCTGCCCGGTATCTGTCGTGCCTTCGATCACATCTTGAATTTGCTGCGTTCCGGCAATCGCCCCAGCATTATACTTTCTAAACCGCTTATAAGCTTGGTGGAAAAAGGTGGCGGCCGCTTTGTGCAAAGTCAAAAAGTGAAATTCATCGACAAACAATTTCTTGCGGCTATGCCGATCTTTGGTGATTTCGTCCCACAAATACTGGAAGGTATTCAAGTAGGCCGCTGATTGGACTTCCTGTTCACTTTGTAGCGGTTTTAAATCAAAGGAAATAATTTTCCCTTTTAAGTTAACGTTGGTATGGCCGTCAAATAAACTGTTAGAACCATGAGTATAGCTGCCTAAGATGTAGTAAAAGTCTTTAACCCGACTGAATTTGTCTTCGTCTTTATCAGCCAGTTTCTCCAATTCGTCATAAACATTGGATAAGGTCGGCCACTGATCGTCTTTAATCTCTTTTAAGCGGCTGTATTTCAAAACACCACTGTTGACGTAGGCTTGTTTAACGACATCATCAAGGATTGCCAGTTCAACTTGGGTAATCCCAGTTTTAAGGACTTCAAAGAATCCCTTTAATCGCTGGATTTTATCTTTGACTAATAAATCAAGGTTTGTGACCGCTTCATCGGCGCTTAAGATTTCTTCGGAAAAAATTTGTAGCGGGTTAATTTTGTACTTCGCATTAGAAGTTAAGTGCAAGACTGCCCCACCCAGGGCTTCGACAATCTTGGTATATTCGTTTTCTGGATCAATAATGTAGATTTGATAGTCTTGAATGGCGTAGCGTAGGATTTTCTGAATCATATAGGTGGTCTTGCCGACCCCCGAGGTCCCGATAATCACTTGATTTTGATTTAGGGTCTTGTTGCGGTCCAACATATCCACGGCAATTAAACTGTTGGTATCTTTATTAACTCCTTCAATATCGCTTCTCGGCTTTAAGTCCAGAATTTCAGCGTCATCAAAAGGAAACATGCTGCTGGCGACTTCGGTATTACTTTCTTTATAGGTGTAATCCCCCATGAGGTTCTCGTTAATTGGCATGGTTGACCAGAAAGCCTGAAAGGTTGCTTTAACGGGCACTAAGGGCTTCATTTGTAGTTTAATCAACGTATTCTTGACGTTCTCGGTTAAGTCATCTAATTCTGCTAAACTGTTAGCCCGCAGATAAACCAACATATGTTGATAGACAAATGTGGTAGAATTATCAAGGTATTTATCTAGTTGCATGTTGGCTGAATCAATATAATTTTGCAGAATCTTCTTTTTATACGGGTCGAACGTATTTAACTTCTGCGCTTCCTTATTTTGAATTGTCTTCTTGTAATAGGTAATCATTGAATTGTTACTGGCGCTGTCGATATATTGCACAATATCGATAACGCCTTTTTTGCGCTTCAATTCTGACAACCAGTTGCCATACACCCGCTTGGGATAGTCAGCAATCGCTAACACCCGAATAAAATTCTCGCCCGACTGGACGTAGGTGGGGTACTGTTCCCAGCTAAACGGGAATAGTGAATGCAAGCTATCGCGATCAATCAGCTTGGTAAAGTCTTCAACCTCCGGTTTAGGATTACTACCCGTTTGGCCGCTATCGCCTTGATGTCTTTCTTTTTTAGTTGGCATAAATAAATCAATGACCTTATCACCAAAACTCATCCTGTTGCCTCCTATCCATTGAAATTGATTAAGTTCTTTAAAATCTCTTGGACTTCCTGACTAGTCAAAACTTTGGCCGTCACATCAAAGTCCGTTAACGCATTTTCAATATCTCGTTTAACCTGTTCGATCTTTTCGTCTAAATGAGTGACCGCTAGGTTTAAGCTCTTAACACTTTTGTCCTTAATTGGCACCTTAACGATTAGCAGATGTTGCTTAGTTGTCATGTTTTTGGATTCTTGGACTTTAGTAAAGTGGTCCAAATAACTGGCTATGAGTTGAATTTTGAATTGTTGCTCCGGGTGATCTTTTTGTAGTGCGAGATACCGCCGTTTGAGACCATTGAGATAAGCCGTCATATTGACGGGAATCGTCGGCTCTAAGAACTGTAACGTGTCATCAACGCCTTCACCCAACGTACTCATGAGAAAGGCACCATAGTCTTCAAAAACGTCTTGCTGTTCTGTTTCATTCAACAGGTCAAGGTTGATCCCACTAACTGCCAAAATGCCGACCAAATTCCCCGTTTTAGTGACTTCGTAGTTGCCATACATGCCCACCACCAGGCTCATATCATCAATTGTCTCTTTACCACCATTGATTTTAGGCGGTTGGTAATCCCAATCGAGCTTCGCTGATTTATTGGCGGTTTTGCTCTTCTTCAAACGCATTTAGTTCACCTCGCTTCTTCGGTTTTAAATAAAACAGTTTCTGACCATTGGCATAGTGGCGTTTCAACTTAAAGTTATCCCGCACTTTAATATTCTTGCGCGCCGCAACTGGCCTAATTGTTAAAATAGCCATGACAATCGTCATGGCTAAGACAACAATCACTATTTTTATCAGGACTAAAATCAGACCATAGGGTGGGATCGCAATAAAAATTAAACCCACTAGTCCTGCCAGCGCCGCATAGCCAAAATCCTTCAAGGTGTAGTCTTTCCAGATCCCATAATCTTTATCTACGTTCTCTGGGAAGATAAATTCTTTCCCTTTCTTCATTTGGCAGGCTCCTTTTTAAATTAAGTGAATAGGCTGTAAACCCAAGGTAATAGCCAGATAATCGCTGCCGCTAGGGCCACTAAACCAGCCACCCGACCAACCGCGTGATAAACTTCTGATTTCTCTCGCGGATCGTCTGCGTCAGGCATTCTTTTGATAATAATAAATAGCGCGACACAAATCCCAACTAAAACGACCAAACCAGTTAAAATACCTTGAATCGTCTTACCAGCGCTGGTTAGCTTGCTTTTAACTTCGCCACCGTCCGCCGCCAAAACAACCTGGGCGTTCATTAAGCCCAAATAAATCGCAGTAGCTCCAGTAGTTGCTAGCGCTTTCATTTTTCTGTATTTTGACATGTTATTCCTCCTTCCTATCGTCTTCTGATGTTCGTAATTGAATTTGTTCTGCCTGCGTTTCTTCTGGCTCACGCTGATAGAACTTGTTCAATTGTTCCTCGGCAATTTGCTGGCTTGGTAACGGATCAGTGGCTAATTTGACGCGACCATGTTCACTTGTGGCTAAGTAGTATTCTTTTTCAGACTGACCAAGTTCTTGCGTTTCCAAAACATGTAGATTATGTTCGTAACGTCCTAATGCGTTATCAACTTCCAACCCATAAAAACCAAGAAAGCCTTCTAAAAAACTTTCACCAAAAAAAGTTAATTCGTTTTTGATTTGCTTATATTGATGAGTTGGCTTATCACTAACTAACTTTTCAGTTTTTTTGGCGCTCTTGCTGTCTTGATGACGATTAAACCAACTACTGATTTTTAATGGGTCGGTCTTAATCTGACGCTTAACGGTATTTTTGATTAATGCTTTCCGTACCTCGTCAATTGGTTTACCTTCCTGTTTCAATCGGTCTTGTAACTTGTCTTGATCCGCCAATTCTTGTTCGTCTTTAACCACGATAGCTTTCTGGCCATTATGAATTAGCTTGCCATTAATGCCCTGCCAGCTTTCTACTTTCATTGGATCACCTCCTTTAAATCAATCGGGATAATTGTTCTCTGGACGTTCCCCTAACCCGCCCTGTAAAATGGATTATTAGGAGGGTGGCACCTAAAAGTCTAAGTTTTAGGTGTTGATCCCCGTTAGCAACTCTACTGCTGACGAGGACGCCCTCTTTTTTTATGTGATCTCTGATCCATTCAATTCCTTGTGCTGATATTAGTTTGCTTTTGCCACCCTCCATAATCATATTTTCGGGTACTTCGCCCTTATGACGGCGTAGCCATAAACTTACATAAGAACGACTGCGGCCTAACTTTTGGCTAGCTTGACCAAGGTTATACCATTCTTCTTTTGACACATCTTTTACCCTCCTTTCTTTAATCTATGGCTCTATTATATCACTAAATGTACTCATTGTGTTCATTTAATTATTACATTTAGATTACAAGTGCATGCCCCAATCTTCATGCCGGTTTCGAGTTTGGTGTTGCCGTTGCTTTTTCGTCATTTCCCACT
>NZ_AYYR01000046.1 GCF_001435975.1 Secundilactobacillus collinoides DSM 20515 = JCM 1123 | reverse complement strand
CATAAAGTCAAATACGTTTCAAAACTCTCCACCAATACCAGTTGACAAAGAGCCCTGATTTAATCAAATAACTGTTTTCAATGGGTTATTTTGCGGAATTTACAGTTGTTTCTTGCTTTGTCGCGTCCTTACGACGCATTTCCATTTCAATTTCTTCAAGCGTCTTGCCACGAGTTTCTGGCACCATGTAGATGACGAAGAAGATTGAAACGATTGAGAAGAAACCGAAGACAGCGAACGGACCACCGACGTTGTTGTGGAACATGCTCAGCAATACCAAGAAGAATTGAGAAACGATAAAGTTCCCGATCCAGTTAGCAGCGGAACCGATTGAGTTACCCACACCACGAACATTTAATGGGAAGATTTCACCGATCATCAACCAGCAAATTGGGCCCCATGAAACGGCGAAACCGAAGATGTAAAAGGCAATCAGGATCATCGTTGGAATGGCAGCAGCTTGAACACTCAAAGTAAAGTTCAAAGCGGATAAGATGACGATGGCAACTGTCATGACAATTGAACCAAACAGTAGAATGGTCCGCCGGTTGAACTTGTCCATGATCTTGTACGCCAAGAGTGTGCAGACAAAGTTCACAATCCCAATCCCAACTGAAATCCAGATAGCATTACCTTCAGCGAATCCGAATCCTTTGATAAAGACTTGCGGCAGGAAGTAAATAACGGAGTTAATGCCGACCAATTGCTGCAGGAACATTAACCCAACGGCAACAACAACGGCTGGACGGGCAAACGTAAACAGTTCACGCAAGCCACCCTTTGGCTGGTTAGCAACGTCTTGAATATCTGACAATTCTTTGTCGGGATCTTCATCAGTATTGCGGCGTAAATCATGCAGGACATCACGAGCCTCATCGATTTGCCCTTTTTCAACCAAGTAACGTGGTGATTCCGGTAAAATCAATGACCCGATAAAGAGTAAGGCTGCAGGAATCAAAGCTGACCCGAGCATCCAACGCCAGTCACGAATCCCTAAGAGGTTGTGACTGAGGAAGCCCAAGTTTGAAACGTAGGCTAACAAGATTCCAAGTGTGATCATTAATTGAAACATGGTTCCTAGTGATCCACGGTGAGGCGCATCAGCTAATTCTGCTAAGTAGGCAGGGGTCAATGCCGAAGCGGAACCAACGGCGAACCCTAAGATGATTCGGGCGGTAATCATTGAAATGAATCCAACAGATACCATTGATAGACCTGAACCAATCAAAAATAAAATAGATGATAGCAACAGCAACCGTTTCCGGCCGAAACGGTCGGATAAGGAACCAATTGATAAGGCCCCAATTGAAGATCCAATCAACACTGACGAAGTAATGAATCCTGTTTGTTCAATGTTTAAATGGAAATTGCTTTCGATAAGTGAAGACGCCCCCGAAATAATACCAGTATCAAACCCAAATAAGAGGCCGCCTAGAGCACCGAAAACGAAAATAAAGAATGTGCTTAAGTGTCTAGCTCGCATAAGAAAATCTCCTAACCAAAAGTAATTAATAGCTTTCAACGTTTCCAATTGTAACCCCTTACATGTAATTTGCAAGCGATTTCATTCATTGAAATAGCTAAAGACTGCAAAAGATGGTTTTGGGATACCTAATAATTTCTAAACATAAATAGTAATCATTTTCACAAGTGATGAATCTTTATCAAAATTAGTCGCATCAAACCCCGCCAGCTTCACGATGTATTAATCATTCACAAAGCGAAGCTCTGGTTTAGGTAGGACCCATTTCTGGCATGCTTACAAATGAAATTATTGTATCCGCTTTCATAATTTCAAAATAATTTGTCGATAATTATTAAAACGTCCATTAATGATTATGGACTGTTACGCATTTGTAACAGAAAAATTGGTCCATACCTAAACTTTTTTCAAAACTTTTTTTGACTTATTGCACACCCGTTCAAAACCGTTTTCCCCAGCCAACACAAAGCACTATTAGTGCTGGCTGTGCTTAATGATATAATTGGGGATAAGTCTAATACTTGGAGGGATCTATATGTTCAAAAACGCAATTGTCCGGATTCCTGGACATTCAGTAATTGACGGTATTGATGACTACGCACAACTTGGCAAACCGAATTTCGATAAGGCGCGTCAGGAACATGCCGATTATGTTAAGGCCCTAGAATCATTAGGTGTGACGGTCACTGCCTTGCCCCCGCTAGAAACGATGCCGGATTCCTGCTTTGTGGAAGACCCGGCAGTCGTTTCAACCGGAAAGTTCGCTGTGATCACCAGCCCGGCAAAGGCTTCACGCAACCCTGAACGAGATGAAATTCTTCCCGCTATTCAACAAATATACGATCCTGATCACATTTTTTACATTAACGCCCCCGCTACCATGGAAGGTGGCGATGTTATGCAAGTCGGTAATACCATATACATTGGTCTATCGGCGCGTACCAATCAAGCAGGCATCAATCAATTTAAAGAAATCGCCGAACCTTTTGGGTACACCGTAATTGCTGTCCCCGTTAAACGGGTTCTGCATCTCAAAACAGGCGTGACCTACATGGGCAACAATAAATTGCTCGTATCGGGCGAGTATATCGATTACCCAACCTTTTCCGACTTTGACCAGCTCAAAGTTCCTGCCGATGAAGCTTACGCTGTTAATTGCATTGCTAATGGCAACACAGTTTTAATGCCCGCTGGTTTTCCTAAAGTCAAACAACTGCTGGCTGATGCTGGCTTTAACATAACTGAAGCGCACATGTCAGAATTCGAAAAAATCGATGGCGGTTTAACCTGTCTCTCATTACGTTATTAAAAAAACACTGATTGGATTGAAGGTTGAGTCAAAAATCCATTTTGCGTATACACCTGTCAGTCTAGTGCTTCCGGTTTATCTGACCTAAACATGCAAAATACCTTGTTATTCCAATCTCTTTCCTACTTCTAGGTACAGGGCTAAATTTAAAAACCCCTATTTTCTTGGCAACCGAGTGGCAACAAGTTCTAGGAAGCAAAGACCGCTTCCTGTCACTCCCTTTTTTTCGAAAAATTCGTTTTTCCTGCTAATTTACTTGTGACACAGAAATTTATCTGATAATATGTAGGGATTGTCAATTTAAACTATAAATTTAACGCTTAAAACAACCAAAAAGTGAGGTATATCATTGCTAACTGTAAATAATGTGTCCATGACCTTTTCTGACCATAAACTCTATGATGACGTTAACTTAAAATTCACGCCCGGCAACTGTTACGGCATTATTGGTGCCAATGGTGCCGGTAAGTCGACTTTTCTGCATATTTTGGAAGGCCAATTGACTCCGACCACTGGGACCGTTTCAATGGGGCCAAACGAACGAATGAGCAGTCTGAAGCAAGACCACTTTGCCTTCGATGATCAAACTGTCATGAACACTGTTTTACAGGGCCATGAGCACCTCTACGCCGTGATGACGGAAAAAGACGCACTGTATGCGAAACCAGATTTCTCTGATGAAGACGGCCTAAAAGCTGCTGAATTAGAAGGCGAATTTGCTGAAATGGACGGCTGGAACGCTGAAAGCGACGCCAGCCAATTACTCCAATCCATGGGGATTCTAGAAGACCGGCACCAAAGCTTAATGAAGGACCTTTCTGAAAACGACAAGATCAAGGTCTTGCTTGCTCAAGCGCTATTTGGCAAGCCTGACGTGTTACTGCTGGACGAACCGACCAACGGGTTGGATTCGCTGACCATCAACTGGCTGGAAGACTTCTTAGCCGACTATGACAACACGGTCTTAGTTGTCAGTCATGACCGGCATTTCCTGAACGCCGTCTGCACGCAAATGTGCGACGTCGACTTCGGGAAGATCGAACTCTTTGTTGGGAACTATGATTTCTGGCTGCAAAGCTCACAATTAGCATTGAAGCTGCGTTCTCAAGCCAATGCTAAAAAAGAAGAACAGATCAAGCAACTGCAAGAGTTTATTGCCCGCTTCTCTGCCAACGCGTCAAAATCAAAACAAGCAACGTCTCGAAAGAAGCAATTGGATAAGATCACGCTGGACGATATCAAGCCGAGTTCACGGAAGTACCCGTTCATCAAGTTCACGCCAGAACGCGAATTAGGAAACGATTTTGTGCGGGTTGAAGACGTCAGCAAAACCATCGATGGCGTACAGGTTCTTTCAAACGTCAGCTTCATCCTGCGTCCCGGTGACAAAGCTGCAATCATTTCTCGCTCCGATGTGGCAACCAGTACTTTGATGCAGATCATCGCTGGCACCATGACGCCAGATACAGGGCGTATTACTTGGGGTGTCACCACTGAACGCGCCTCGATGCCAAAAGATTTGAACCCTGAATTCAGTGACGAGAGTCTTAACATCTTAGAATGGCTGCGTCAATTTGCCAGCAAGGAAGAAAGCGACAACACATTCCTACGAGGGTTTCTGGGTCAAATGTTGTTCCGCGGAGACGATGTTTTAAAACAGGTCACCGTCCTTTCTGGTGGTGAAAAGGTCCGCAGCTACCTGTCTAAATTAATGCTGAGCAAGGCTAACGTCCTCTTACTCGATGACCCAACCAACCATTTGGACCTTGAAAGTATCACAAGCCTAAACGATGCGCTTATCGGCTTCCCAGGCTCAATGGTCTTCACCAGCCATGATCACCAGTTCATCCAAACGATTGCCAACCACATCATCGAAGTCGGACCAAAGGGCATCGTTGATCGTGCGGACACAACGTACGACGACTTTATTAACCATGAAGTGGCCCAAAAACAGGTCGAAACAATCTATTAAAATGTGACTTACGACAATAGGTCAACATATTTGCATACAAAAAACAGGATCCTGGAAATAATTAATTCCCGGATCCTGTTTTTTGGTTATAAAGTACATCTCATTTTCATTTATGCCTTTAATCTGATGTGGCCGAAATATCGACCGCAAAGCATCCGTCTATTTGGTTTTCCCATCTTCAAGAATAAACTTATGAATCCCGCGACCAACGCCATCGTGCTCGTTATCATCAGTAATACGATCGGCACCGGCCTTTACTTCATCCAGCCCATTGCCCATCACGATTGGCCGTCCCACTAATCGCAACATTGGCAGGTCGTTTGGGCCATCACCAAAAGCGGCGGTGTCTTGCAAATCTAATTTTTCATAGTCCGCGATATAGCGCACACCACGAGATTTTTTAGCGGCTTCATTGGTAATATCCAGATACACATGACTGGAGGCTTGGACTGCGGCACCAGGCAGGCTCGCATCGTTTAGCAAGGCCATCACACCTGTCATCACGTCATAGTTCAAAATAGTAAACGTGATCTTATAAATAGTTGGCATATCAGCAATTAGCTCATCCGTGGACTTCACAATTGGCCCCTGTGGCATAATTTTGCCCAGGTGCTCCACGCCGTCGTCAATCTGAGTCACATACCAATTGGTCAAATCGTACAAACTAATGCTCACGTTAGGAAAATGTGCGGCTAACAATCGCATAATTTTCTGTACCACGGCGTTATCAATTGGCCGGTCTTCAATCACCCGCGGCTGTCCATCAACCATTTGGTAGATCAAACCGCCGTTAAACCCAACTTGCGGGGCCGTTAAGTTGAGCGCCTCGATTGCAGCTGCCATTTGTTTTGGAGAACGTGCCGACACTAGCGTGATCGGAATGTGTGCACTTTGAATCAGCGCCTGATTGGTGGCGGTTAAATCCCCTCTGTCGTTTAATAAGGTCCCATCCATATCAGAAAAAATGTGTTTAATCATGAAGTAAATCCTCTCAATTCAGATAATCTCTCTCGGTAATCTTCATAATTGTAACAAATTTCCAAACAACGGTACACTAGTGGGAAGGCAACGGAGAGTTGTATAAAATTACTGTTTTCTTGTGCATGATTCACGACGTTTGATTCGGCTTAAATTTCGCAAAAAATCGCTGCAGGTCGGCATCAGTAGTCTTGTTAAGAATACCAATAAGTTTCAAAAACATCTGCACATCAGCAATCCTTAGTAATGTGGCAAAGGGTTTAACCAGCGCTTACTGATTCGGTTCGCCATAATCGTGCACTCATTCTTGCTGGCTGGACTTTGACGCGATATTCAGGCTCACATGCTTAATCCAGCTCATGAACCATTACCAGCAGTCTTGACCACAGGTGTGCGCGATACACGATCATTCACAATCTGGATTAGCTAGTTACAATATCATACAAATAACGGAACGTTGCTTTTAGCCAGTCTAAACCATTTGATCGTCGTAAAAAAAAATAAAAAAATCGCAAATCAACATGAAAGCATTCTACCGCAAGGGTTACCCCCATTTTTGAAAGCCATTTCATTTAATAATAATTTAACCGCCATAACCCCGTCACGACAGCCTGCAAGCAGCTTCAACGACCACCATTTGAATGATCGGGTTATCAGATACTATGAGTTGAAATTTAAAAGTGCATGCTGTAACATGTCTTGTGACAACTGAATAGATTTCTTCGAGGCAGGGTGAAATTCCCGACCGACGGTGACAACCGAGTGTACCTCTCAGGTTGAAGTCCGTAACCCGCGTTTTAGCGGTGGACCCAGTGCAAGTCTGGGACCGACAGTAATAGTCTGGATGGGAGAAGAAAAATGGACTCAATTTCGCATCGTTTTTAACGTGTTTATTTTACGCACGCACTAACTCGGATGAGATCTCATTTAGCTTTCAAACTTCGGCCTCGCACTTATGCGAGGCCTTTTTTGTGAGGTGAATCAAGATCAATGATCAACAACTGATGGCAAAAGCCATCGCGGCTGCCCGAAACGGAATCACCCACACGTGGACGAACCCCGTTGTTGGCGCCGTCATCGTTAAAAATAATCAACTTCTCGCTACCGGATATCACCACCGATTTGGCGAAATGCACGCGGAGATCAACGCGCTTAGTCACCTTCAAAATATCGAGGATGCCCGTGATGCCACAATGTATGTCACCCTCGAACCCTGCAGCCACTACGGCAAGACGCCACCGTGCGCCAAACGGCTTGTTGAAGTCGGTATCAAGCGCGTCGTCATTGGGCAGCAGGACCCTAATCCTCAGGTAAGCGGTCACGGTATCGCGATTCTAAAAGCCGCCAATATTGACGTGACCGTTTTAAACATCACGGACGACCTCAACGTGGCCTACAACTTTTTTTACCGGCACAAACGGCCGCTCGTCACCCTCAAGTATGCCATGAGTATTGACGGCAAGCTCAACGATGGGTCAGGTAAGCGAACCCTGCTGACCGGTAAACCCGCTTACCATGACAGTCAGAACCTGCGCCTGCATCAGCAAGCAATCCTTATTGGTGAAACGACATTGGCAGTCGATGATCCGCAATTGACGGTGCGCGAAACCACCCCTGATTTCCCACCGATTCGAATCGTGCTCGTCAATCGTGCCGACGATTTGGATTTCAGTTCAGCCCTCTTTCAAACAACAACCCCAATCTGGCTTCTAACCCGCCACTCAACAGTTCGACAGGATTGGCCGGCCACGGTAAAAGTGTTCGTTGACGCACATTGGAAACCTGAAACCATTATGGAATTTCTGTACCAGAAAGGTGTGCAATCGCTATTGGTAGAAGGCGGTGCGCATATTCAAGCGACCTTTAGCGCTGCTGATCTAGCTGATCGACTTATCGTGTATGTTTCGCCGCTATTGCTGGGCGGAAATGGACTCCCCGCCGTTTCTGGTTCAGGCCGCACGCAGCCGCTTGCCTATCGGGTAACGGCCACCACTGCACTCGGAAAAGACACTCGTTTTGATTTAAGGAGGCAATGACATGTTCACAGGCATTATTCAAGACGTTGGCACGATTACCAGCCTGCATTGGCAAGCAGAGCACGCCCAACTCACGATCGACACAAACCTGACTAATCAAATTCATAGTCAGGTTGGCGACAGTATCGCTGTTGATGGTATCTGTTTAACAGTTACTAACTTAACATCCGATTCTTTCACAGCCGATGTTATGCCAGAAACAGTACACCGGACAAATCTGATGTCACTTGGAGAAGGCAGTCATGTGAATCTGGAGCCTGCTTTAGCTGTAACAGATCGATTAGACGGTCACTTTGTCCTGGGCCACATAGACGCAACGGCAACCCTCATCCGTCAGGTGCAAGATCAAACAGCAGTCACACTGACTTTCTCGTTTCCAACCCACTATCAACCCTACGTCATTGAAAAGGGGTCCGTGGCAATCAACGGTGTTAGTCTCACCATTACCGCCGTTTCTTCGGGTCAGTTCAGCGTTAGTCTCATCCCCCACACCATGGCAGCCACCATGCTTGGCGATCTGCAAACTGGTGACCCAATTAATCTTGAAACCGACATTCTTGGTAAGTATCTTATCAACCAACAGGAGGTAAGCGCACATGACTAGTTCAGAATCAATTATTAAACGTGTAGAAAACGCCCTTGAAACATTGAAAAACGGCCAACTGATCATTGTCACCGATGATGATCACCGGGAGGCCGAAGGTGACATGGTTGGTTTAGCGCAGTATGCAACTGGAGAAACCGTCCGGACAATGGTAACTAACGCCCGTGGCTTACTGTGCGTGCCCATGGCACAAACAATTGCTTCGCGTCTAGGAATGACGCCGATGGTGACTAATGCGACCGATGCGTACGGCACCGCCTTCACCATCAGTACCGATGCAAAAACAACTTCCACTGGAATCTCAGCGTTTGACCGGGCCGACACCATCCGCCAGCTCGCCGACCCGGAATCAAAACCCGACGCCTTCTACCATCCTGGTCATATTTTTCCATTAATTGCCAAGAATCGCGGTGTGATGGCACGAGGCGGGCATACGGAAGCCGCTGTTGATTTGGCGAAACTCGCGAACGCTGCCCCAGTTGCTTACATCTGCGAAATTTTGGCCAAGGACGGGCATATGGCGCGGCGGCATGAACTCAAACCATTTGCTGAAGGCATCCAAATGCCGTTGATTTCAATTCAGGACATCAAACAATACCGGTACATGAAAGATCGCGAAATTGCTGATTTAATCACCAGTGTTAAACTGCCCACCAAATATGGTGATTTCCAGCTTGAGGCTTATGACACACGTGATGGCCATGAACCTACCCTGTTAATTTCAAAGGGTTCTATTCAACCAAATGAACCACTGTTGTTACGAATGCATTCTGAATGTCTCACCGGTGATATTTTGGGTTCAATTCGTTGCGATTGCGGCGAACAATTAGCAACTGCGCTGCGCACCATTGAAGCGGCCGGTCACGGCGCCGTGATCTATCTGCGACAGGAAGGCCGTGGCATTGGCCTGGCCAACAAGTTACGAGCCTACAAACTGCAGGAAGAAGGGCTTGATACCGTTGAGGCTAATGTGCATTTAGGCTTTGAACCGGACGAACGCGATTATGGGTTGGTTGCAGCCATTTTGCATAAGAAAAAGGTCAGCGAAGTTACGCTGATGACGAATAACCCAGATAAGGTTCATCAGCTAGAGGCTCTGGGCATCACCCTAGATGCGCGTGTGCCAATCGAAACAAAAGCTCGGCCCGAAAATCGGCACTATCTTGAAACCAAAAAGCACAAAATGCATCATCTACTCAAGGAGGTTCAATAACGATGAATACTTACACAGGAACGATCAATGGCGAACATCAACGAATCGGGATCGTTGTCGCTCAATTTAATGATCTCGTCACCAAACGCCTATTGGAAGGCGCCCTATCAGCTCTTAAACAGTTCGGCGTGCCCAATAATGCCATTACGGTGACCTGGGTGCCAGGAGCCTTAGAATTGCCACGGGCTGCCAAATTAATGGCTGGTTCCGGCAAGGTTGACGGAATCATCGCCTTAGGTGCAGTGGTCCGTGGGGAAACCTCACACTATGATTATGTTTGTGCTAACACCGCCTCAGGCCTGGCGGAAGTTTCCTTAAACGGCCCAGTTCCTGTCATGTTTGGTGTCCTAACGACTGATAACATGAATCAAGCCATGAACCGAGCCGGCGGAAAAGCCGGAAATAAAGGCAGCGAATGTGCCAGCGGCGTTCTTGAAATGATTCACTTGGCTGATTGGATCACCGCCTAGGGCACCATACTGTGATGTTTGAGAGTCGACATTAATGTCGGCTCTTTTTTATGTATTAATAACTTCCCGGAATGTCAACTCAAGTGCAACAACCATGGAGCCAGGCCGTGAGCTAGCTT
>NZ_AYYR01000045.1 GCF_001435975.1 Secundilactobacillus collinoides DSM 20515 = JCM 1123 | reverse complement strand
ATTAGTGAGCAGGAAGTAAATCAGATAATGCTGCTTTCAGCAATTATCTTAATAGGAGTCTTAGTTCTATATAGGCAGTTAAAGTTTGATTCCTTTGATTCTGTCGGAGCTCAAGCGAACGGTATTAATAATATGCGAATTTCAATTGTGTTTTTGTTGCTGGTATCCATTACAGTAAGCGTAGCTGCACAAATAATCGGATCATTGTTGATCTTTGTTCTGCTAACCTTACCAGCGGCTAGTGCAAGGTATTTTGTTCATGGGGTTGGAAAAATGATGTTACTGGCAATTATATTTGCGCTTTTTGGTACTTGGACAGGGTTATACTTAGGATACGTCACTAATTGGCCTGTTAGTTTCTTTATTGCCACTGCAGAAGTTATTATCTTTATGGGGTCCTTAATTTGGCACCAAATTAGATATTAGTGACTATGAAG
>NZ_AYYR01000044.1 GCF_001435975.1 Secundilactobacillus collinoides DSM 20515 = JCM 1123 | reverse complement strand
CAATTAATTGGCCGGGCATTAGATACAGAACGCCTGCGTGTTTTACACGGCATTGATGACCATAAGTCGCGTCTCTACAAGGTTTTGAAGTCCCAATGGAAGTTACTTCATAAAGATCAAAACGAGCTTAACGCCAGTAAACCAGTCTTTCTGCGCGGAATCAACGAATACATGACCCAACAGAACGCCGTTGATCTGGCACTTTCTGCTGATTCACGTCTCGCCAGCGCCTATCAGACCTATCAAGCGCTATTAACTGACATTCGTGGTCACCAAGCTAAAGCTCTTGGGCGACTGTTAAACACTTATCATCAGCCCACACATTCAGCTATGGACACGGCCATAACGTCCTTCAAGAAGAACTACGAGGCCGTCCTTAATAGTTGTCGTCTCTCTTACTCAAATGGGCCCATTGAAGGTATTAATCGTAAGATCAAGACACTAAAACGAATTGGATATGGCTTCCGAAATCTGACCAACTTCTTTAACCGGATCGCCCTGATTCGAGAGTAAACAAAAACGCATCTGACATAAAGTCAAATGCGTTTCAAAACTCTCCACCAATACCAGTTGACAAAGAGCCAAAAAAGTATAAAAAAAGACCCGGAGCAAGCTCCGAGTCTCTTTTTTATTATCGCAAAGTGTTAGATATGAGTTGGGAAACCAATTGCAACATCTGCAGCTTCTTGAATAGGTTCGCTTAACGTTGGGTGTGGGTGAATGGTCAAAGCAATATCTTCGGCATTCATACCACTGTTAACTGCCAAACTGAGTTCAGCAATCAAGTCAGATGCACCAGGTCCAACAACTTGGGCACCCAATAGATTATGGTTGTCGTCCTTGGTCGTTACCAAACGGGCAAAGCCATCTGGTTGATCAAGTGAAACGGCACGAGCGTTACCAGCAAATGGGAACTTAGCGGTTGAAATTTCAATCCCTTTGTCCTTAGCTTCAGTCTGAGTTAAGCCGACAGTGGCCAATTCAGGATCTGCGAAACAAACTGCTGGAACGCCAACCCAGTCATTAGCTGTCTTGTTGCCGGAAATTGCACCAGCAGCAGTCTTAGCTTCAAAGAAGGCTTTATGAGCCAAAGCTGGACCAGGAACGATATCGCCAATGGCGAAGATGTTTGATACTGAGGTGCGACCCTGGGTATCAACTTCAACTAAGCCACGGTCAGTCGTCTTAACGCTGGTCATTTCAAGACCAATGTCATCCGTGTTTGGTTTCCGGCCGACAGTAACCATGCAGTAGTCGGCCTTAACAGTTGCTTCCTTACCGTCAACTTCGTAGGTAACAGTGACGCTGGAATCATCTTGAACGGCTTTCTTTGCCATGGCACTAGTCACAACATCGATACCCTTCTTCTTCATTTGCTTCAAGACAACGGATACCATATCCTTGTCAAAGTTTGGCAAAATCGAAGGGGTTCCTTCAAGAATGGTAACGTGTGACCCTAAGTTGGCATAGGCGCCAGCTAATTCAGTCCCAACGTAACCACCGCCGATAACGACGAATTCTTTAGGAATTTCTGGTAAGTTCAAACCACCAGTGGAATCTACCACACGGCCTTCAAACTTAAAACCAGGGATTTCAACGGGACGGCTACCAGTAGCAATAATCAAGTTCTTGAATTCGATGGTCAAACCATCGTCAGCACTCATAAATTGCTTTGGACCGGTTGAAACAACACGCAACTTGGTGTCAGAATCCAAAACGGCTTCGCCCTGGATAACATCAACCTTGTGCTTCTTCAACAGCATCCGAACACCGCTGGTCATCCGATCAACGACCTTCTTTTGCTTCCACTCTTGCGTCTTTGAGAAGTCGATTGAAGGTGCTTGGGTTGTAATCCCAAAAGTAGAAGCATCTTGTGCGTCTTTGAAACGGTGACCAGCATTGATCAACGCTTTCGAAGGAACACAACCAACGTTCAGGCAGACACCGCCGACAGTTTCAGATTTTTCAATCACTGTGACGCTTTGGCCTAATTCAGCTGCCCGGATAGCGGCAACGTACCCACCAGGGCCGGCACCGATAATGACAGTATCGCGTTTTTCAACATCTGACATATTAAGGGTCATCCTTCCATTAATAACAATTCTGGTTCATGAAGCAGATCATTCAGTTTGTTCAAGGCACGTTGTGCTAACGCCCCATCGATCAAACGGTGATCGTAACTCAAGGATAACTTGAGCATGTTGCCAACTTCGATTTCGCCATCTTCGTTGACATATGGTTCCTTGGCAATCTTGCCGACACCTAAGATTGCAACTTCTGGTTGGTTGATAACTGGGGTGAAGAAGCCGCCGCCGATTGAACCAACGTTACTAATGGTGATTGAACCACCGGACATTGCATCGGCACTCAACTTGTTGTCCTTGGCAGCTTGGGTGTTGTCAGTAATTTCCTTGGCAATTTCAAACAAGCCCTTAGCATCAGCGTTCTTAACGTTTGGTACATAGAGACCGTGATCAGTATCAGTTGCAATACCAATGTTAAAGTAGTGCTTGTAAACAATTTCTTCAGAAGCGCTGTCAATTGACGCGTTGAATTCTGGGAAGTCCTTCAAAACAGCAACCATTGCTTTAACAATGTATGGTAAGAAGGTCAAGTGAATGTCTTGATCAGCTGCCAATGTCTTGTACTTCTTCCGGTTAGCCATCAAAGCAGAAACTTCGACGTCTTGGAAGGAAGTAACGTGAGGCGAAATGTCCTTTGAAGAACGCATTGCCTTAGCGATAACTTTACGAACCATTGACATTGGTTCACGAGTCTCAAGGTCAGGTTGAGCTGACTTGTAAGGCTTGATTGGTGCAGCAGCAGGTGCTGCGGCAGCAGCTGGAGCAGCGGCTGCGGGTGCAGCAGCGCCACTAAAGTTGTCAATATCAGCCTTCAAGATTTGGCCGTGGTTACCGGTTGGGGTAACAGCAGAGATGTCAACACCCTTGTCACGTGCATATTGACGGACTGAAGGCATTGCCAAAACAGTCTTGTTAGGATCTGATAAGGCAGGAACACCAGTTGCAGGAGCTGGTGCAGCAGGTGCGGCTGGGGCTGCGGGTGCAGCGGCAGCTGGTGCAGGTGCGGCAGCTTCTTCTTTAGGTGCTTCAGCAGGCGCTGCGTCGCCACCATCATCAGGTGTGTCAGGTGAACCGTCATCAATTTCGACCAACGTGTCACCAATTTCAGCAGTTTCACCTTCCTGCTTGAGGATCTTCTTAATTTTACCGGCTACAGGTGATGGCAATTCTGAAACGGACTTATCGTTTTGGATTTCAACTAAAACGTCGTCTTCCTTAACGTCGTCCCCTTCTTTGACAAGCCATGAAGCAATTTCACCTTCGGCCATCCCTTCACCAAGCTCTGGGAGTTTGAATGCAAAAGCCATGGGAAAACTTCCTTTCTATATCACAAAGTATTCGTGTAGTGAGCTATCTTAGTAGTTCAAAATTTCGCGAGCTTTTTCTTCGATGTCATCGGCATTTGGTAACCAGTCATTTTCAACTTGAGCCCATGGATATACTGAATCTGGGGCAGCAACACGGCCGATAGGTGCATCAAGATCCATAATGGCATTTTCAGCAATTTCAGAAGCAACTTGTGCCCCAACGCCGGCCATCTTTTGGGCTTCTTGGATGACAACTACTTTGTGTGTCTTTTCAATTGACTTGAAAATGGTGTCAGTGTCAATTGGAGACAATGAACGAAGGTCAATGACTTCAGCAGAGATGTTGTCCTTTGCCAAAGCATCAGCAGCCTTAAGTGATTCGTTGACTTCTGCACTGTATGCTACCAAGGTAATATCAGTACCTTCTTTAGCAACTTTAGCAGTGTCTAGCGGAACAGTGTACTTGCCTTCTGGGATTTCGTCCTTCATTGAACGGTATAACTTCAGGTTTTCCATGAACAGCACTGGGTCGTTGTTTTCAACGGCACTGATGATCATACCCTTAGCATCGTATGGGTTTGCAGGGGTGACAACACGTAAGCCTGGTGTCCCAACGAAATAGTTTTCAAGGTTATCAGCGTGCATTTCAGCAGTATGAGTACCACCACCAAATGGGGTACGGATAGTGATTGGCATTGCGCGCTTGCCACTGAACCGGAACCGGTTACGTGACATTTGACCGCCAATTGAGTCAACGGCTTCAAACGTGAAGCCCATGAATTGGATTTCAGGAAGTGGGCGCCAGCCAGTAGCAGCTAGCCCAATAGCTAATCCTAAAATACCTGATTCAGCTAATGGTGTATCAAAAACCCGGTCTTCACCATACTTGTCTTGCAAGCCTTCAGTAGTCCGGAACACACCACCGTTTTTACCAACGTCTTCACCGAAGATCAACGTCTTTGGATCTTCGCCTAAAACAACGTCTAAACCATCTGTAATCGCTTTGATATAAGTTAATTTAGCCATGGTTACTTCGACTCCTTTGCTTCGAATCTTGCAATGTCAGCCTTGATTTGTGGAGTTGGTTCTTCGAACGTGGTCTTCAACATATCAACAACTGATTGCGTTGGTGTATTTTCAGCTTCCTTCATTGATGCCTTGAAGCTGTCTTTGTATTCTTCGACAAGTTTGTCTTCTTGATCTTGTGACCATAAGCCCTTGTCGGTTAAGACTTTACGCATACGGATCAGTGGATCAGCATCGAACCAAGGTTTTTCTTCTTCCTTAGTCCGGTAACGACTAGGATCATCACCAGCACTTGAGTGAGCACCGAAACGATAAGTTAAGGTTTCAACCAATGCTGGACCATTGCCTTCAGCGGCAAAGTCACGGGCTGCCTTGGTAGCTAAGTAAGTTGCCAAAACATCCATCCCATCGACTTGAACACCAGGAACACCTGAAGCAACACCTTTTTGTGCTAAGGTTTCAGCGGCGTTTTGCTTCTTCCGTGGAACGGAAATAGCCCAGCCGTTGTTTTGAACCATGAACACTGCAGGAGCTTGGTAAGATGAAGCAAAGTTGATACCTTCATAGAAGTCACCCTGTGAAGTACCACCATCACCGGTATATACGAATGATACGGCATCTTTCTCACCGTTCTTCTTAATACCTAAAGCAGCACCGGCAGCTTCAACATATTGTGCACCGATAATGATTTGTGGGAACCAGTTACGCGTGTCGCCATAATCATCACCAACGGCGTTACCCTTTGACCATAAGAAGCCTTGAGCAACTGAGGCACCGTGCTTGATTAATTGCGGTAAATCACGATAAGCAGGGAACAGGAAGTCTTGATCTTTGAAAGCTGCAATCGAACCCATTTCACTAGCTTCCTCACCATAGGTTGGGGCATAGAAGCCTAAACGACCTTGACGAGAGAAGTTCATTGTTTGTTCGTGCAATGCACGTTCCCAAACCATATCTTTCATGAAACCAACGAGTTGGTCATCTGAAAAACTATCGAAAAGTTCTTGATTTACGATCTCACCCTTTTCATTGATTACTTGGAGTGTTTTCTTGTAAGGATCGCTCATCTTGGCTTTGATTGACGCAAAATCAACTACTTGCCCAGTTTTCTTCGCCATAACTAACACTTTCCTTTCCGTTTGTATGCATTCAATCTTATTTTCGGCCTTTCCAAACCGGAAATCGATTGTTTGCTTTCTCAACTACACTCTTAAATTAACACGCTTTCACAATTCATGCAAGCCCTTTCATTACTTTTATATCGCAAAAGTTCTCGATTTGCCTTAACCACGCCGAATAGCGTTTTCAGAAAAAACATTGTTATTTTCTTCACATTTTTTAGGTTTCATTCTTTCTCATTTTTATGCTAAAATTAACTATTAAGTGAGTTCCATTTTTTGGAATGCGGAGGTAATTTTTTTGATTTTAATGAAAGATATTACGCGCGACGGTGATCCCGTCCTGCGAAAAGAAGCTGCAAAGGTCACCTTCCCCCTATCAGAGGAAGATCAAAAATTAGCTGCTGATATGATGGAATACCTGGAAGTTAGCCAGAATCCTGAATTATGTAAAAAATACGGTCTGCGCGCCGGTGTTGGTTTGGCTGCGCCTCAAGTTGGGGTTTCAGAAATGATGGCTGCAGTGATGGTTCCTGTTGAAGAAGAAGGTGGCAAATCACCGTTCAAACAGGTTATCGTGAACCCAGTGATCATCAGCCACTCCGTTCAAGCTGGGGCATTGACTGAAGGCGAGGGCTGCCTTTCAGTTGATACTGAAGTCCCAGGGTATGTACCGCGTCACGATCGAATCACCTTACGTTATCAAGACTTGCAGGGCGAACTGCACAAGATTCGGTTAAAAAACTATCCGGCCATCATTTGCCAACATGAAATTGATCATTTGCATGGTATCTTGTTCTACGACCACATTAATAAGGACGCCCCCTTTGAAATTGATGACGGAACGATAATGTTTGATTAAAGTTATTTTCGCCGCGGTCCTCTGCTGTTTAACATTGTTTCGTACTATAAAAAACACCATCTCACTCACAGCAGTAGATGGTGTTTTTTATTATTAACCGTTTTTACTCGTATCAGTGGTTGCGTCCGGTCGTTCCAACCGGTGCAGATCCTGCAAATATTCCACGGTTGCTTCATTTACTAAGTAAGCAATGCTCATATGGATTCGGGTCTCATGCCGCCAAATATCCGTAATGAGAAATGCCGACTGCTGGTCACCCTCTGCGGATGCAATGTGATAATCCTGCGTAAACTCCGCTAAGATATGGTTTAATCGCTGGCGTAAAATTGGAAGTTGCGCGTCCGTCACGTGGTCAAGTATAATCACATACTCAAAGGCCATCACACCGCGGCCCCAGCCATCTGGATTGATTGTAGAGGTGACAAATTCCGCCGGTTTCGTAATGAATCGATCATCAACCAGCCGCTGCAACGATGCTTTTACAGCAACGTTCGTTTGATTCAAGGCCTCTTCTTGCGCCTGATGTGTTGTGCGGCGAACAATCAGTCGGTGAACCAGCACATAGACGATGAAAGCGACCACGACTGCAATCACAATTGTAAGGGTAACCCCCATTTTCAGCACCTCCAGTTACGTTTTCTTCTATAATATCACGATTTTCTCGGTTTATAAATTTGGAAACTATACAAATTTCAATGGGTATGCTAAGATTTAACCAACTGTTGTTTCATAAACAACTAAGACGTTCGGTACAAATAAGTTTAGAAAATAAGGCGCTCAGTTTCATGAGTTCCTTTTATGAAAGGATGTTTAATAACAGACTATGATTTTTAAAGTTTATTACCAAGAAGATAACGTTCGCAACCCGAAGCGCGAGGATACTAAATCCCTGTACATCGAAGCGGACACCGAAGTTGAGGCTCGGGCACTGGTTGCCGCTAACACTGAGCACAACATCGAATTCATCGAACCGCTTGAGGGTAAGTTCCTTGAATATGAGAAAGAAAACCCGGACTATTCGTTGACGGAGTTTAGTAAATGAAAAAACTGAACGTCAAAAATAACGAAACCGCAATTTTTGGCGTTGGTGGTTTAGGTGAAATTGGTAAGAACACATACGGCATTCAATTTCAGGATGAAATTATCCTGATTGATGCCGGTATTAAGTTCCCGGAAGATGACCTCTTAGGAATCGACTATGTCATTCCTGACTATCACTATCTGATTGCCAACCAGCAAAAAATTAAGGCTTTGGTCATCACCCATGGTCACGAAGACCATATTGGCGGTGTGCCTTACCTTCTTAAGGACCTCAACGTGCCGATTTATGCTGGTCCCCTAGCCCTAGCGCTAATTAAGAACAAACTGGAAGAACATGGCTTGTTGCGTCAGGCAGAACTTCATGAAATTGATGATAATTCCGTTTTGAAATTCCGCAAAACGAGCGTATCTTTCTTCCGTACAACCCACTCAATTCCTGATACCATGGGGGTTGCAGTGCACACACCATCCGGCGTTATCGTGGAAACGGGTGACTATAAGTTCGATCTGACACCCGTTACCAACCAGCCGCCTGACCTGCAAAAGATGGCCCGACTCGGTGCCGAAGGTGTTCTCTGTCTGATGGCAGACTCCACCAACGCTGAGCGTCCCATCTGGACCAAGTCAGAAAAATGGGTCGGTAAATCCGTTCGGAAGATTTTTGATAAAGTCGAGGGCCGCATTATTTTTGCTACTTTCGCTTCAAATATCTCGCGGATCGAAACGGCATGTGAGACTGCGTTATCACATGATCGCAAGATTGCTGTGTTTGGTCGTAGTATGGAAGCAGCCATCGTCAATGGCCGTGAATTAGGCTATCTGAATATTCCAGACGATGCGTTAGTCGATGCAAATGATTTAAAGACTTTGCCTGCTAACAAAACCCTGATTCTGTGTACTGGTTCTCAGGGTGAACCAATGGCCGCCCTTTCACGGATCGCAAATGGGACCCACCGTCAGATTTCAATTCAACCTGGTGACACAGTTGTCTTCTCCAGTAACCCAATTCCTGGGAACACTGTGAGTGTCAACCACGTCATTAATGAACTTGAAGAAGCCGGTGCCAACGTCATCCACGGTAAAGTCAACAACATTCACACTTCTGGTCATGGTGGCCAAGAAGAAGAAAAACTCATGCTGCGCCTCATGAAGCCAAAGTTCTTCATGCCGATCCACGGTGAGTACCGGATGTTGAAAATCCATACCGAACTGGCTGAACAATGCGGCGTGCCGCTTGACCACAGTTACATCATGGAAAATGGTGATGTCTTGGCCTTGACCAAAGATACAGCTCGAATTGCTGGGCATTTCACTGCTGGTGATGTCTACATCGATGGGAGCGGTATTGGCGACATTGGCAACGTTGTGTTACGTGATCGCCAACTGCTGTCTGAAGAGGGTCTGGTTGTGGTTGTCGCCACCATCAGCCTAAAGGATAAGATGATTCAGGCTGGTCCTGACATCCTATCACGCGGGTTCGTGTACATGCGCGAGTCTGGTGAATTATTGAATGAAGGTCGCCGCCTCGTCTTTTCAACGATTCGACGCGCCATGCGCTCGAAGAAAGCTACTGAAGCTTCCATTCGCAACGCTATCATCGATGATTTGCAAAACTTCTTATTTGAAAAAACTGAACGTCATCCAATGATTTTGCCAATGCTGATCATGGATTAATTAAAAGGACCATCAACCGTTTCGGTTGTGATGGTCCTTTTTTTATGGTTTACTATATCGGGGTCAATTAACAATCAGTAAATTACCGGATGCCATTGTCCCACGACTTGTATGAAAATTCAGCGCTAATTCTAAACAGCGCTCCCCGTTACATCGTCAATCTGGATAGTCATTTGTTGAACTTCTGAAATTAGTGTAAACTTTTCCCGGTTCAATCTAGCCTAGACCCTTAAAGTTCGCTATAATTAAACGGTATGATTTTTTGAGAGGATGGTCTTGTTGTCGTGTCAGTCAATTTTTACATCATTTTAAACGAATTCGCCGGTGGTGGCCGAGCGAAGTCTCTATGGCCGGAAATTAAAGCAGTCCTTCAAGAACGGCAAGTGAGTTATCAAGTAGCGAAATCCACCTACCCTGGTCAGGCAACTTTACTGGCACGGCAATATGCCAAACAGCATCCCGATTTGACCACGGTCAATAATGTTGTACTGGCCATCGGCGGCGATGGTACATTGCACCAGGTGCTGAACGGACTCGTGGACGCCAGCTTGAGCCATCCAATTCCAGTGGCTTACCTGCCCGTTGGCAGCGGTAACGATTTTGCCAAGGGAATCAAAATGTCAACTCGCTGGCGAGCAGCACTGAACCAAATTTTAGGTTGCAGTACTTCAACGTGGTTCAATATTGGCACCTTCCGAGATACAACGAAGGATACAACTGGGGTATTTACCAACAATATTGGGATCGGCTTTGATGCTGCCGTAGTCAATGATGCCAACGGCAAATCTGACAAGCGGCTGACAAAACGATTGCACCTTGGCTGGTTCAGCCGGATGTCATCACTTATCAGTGTTGTATACAACCAGCTTTCTTTTCCGTTGACCGTTCACGTTGGCCAGCACCGGGATATTTATCCACACGCTTACCTTGTGACTGTGACAAACCATCCGTACCTTGGTGGCGGGATTAACGTTGCCCCAACTGCATCGGTGACCGATCCGAATCTGGATCTAATTGTTATTGAAAAACCGCATCTGCCAAAAATGCTGCTGATTGGTCTCATGCTCCGAATGGGTAAACACATGCGGCTCAAATCAGTACATCATTACCACGAGCCAAAGCTTCACCTCATCGCACCATCAATTGAATACGGTCAAGAAGACGGTGAGGAAATGGGCGGTCGCTACTGGGACACCTACTTTGAAGTTTCAAAGTATCCCTTCTGGATTGATACAACGATTTAATTTAAATTAGTTGTATACAGCATTTTTTGATAACACTGGTTAAGCCAAGCAAAATATCGATCATCATTTTCACAATGCAATTAAAAAGCAGTGGTGCTTAGATGCAATCGTAAGGTCAAGACGTCGGCGTTGACGTCTTTTTTTATCGAAAAAAATGGTTGATGTCAGCGCACCGCTGCAAGTGCAGCCTTGGCTCCCTTGCACGCTGATTTAGCCAGTATCGCAAATCTTCCCGAGATTAAACGATTGTATGCTAAAACAGCTCATATTCGCCCTCACTGGCTCAATTGCCCGCACGCAGAATAACTAGGTGGGGTTTGCCCATTATCGCAATTAAACGATAAACAGTACACAAAAAAACCGATAACTTGGCTTTTTCATAAGAAAAGACAGTTAGCGGTTTCCACAATTACAGTTAGATTAATCTTCGGATGCGGCCATAGCTTCAAGAATCGCACTCAATTCTGAGCATTGCTCAGATAGGGCTGCCATCTGCTGACCATACTTCGGTTCAATCGTTATTGTGTCGGTACAAGCCTCAACGTGATGTGCTTCATCCTGCTTTAAGGCATCAAGCTCACGGTTTTTTTGTTGATATTCTTCGATAATTTCTGAACGATTACTCATCAGATTACACCCCTTTAACTAGCATAATAATCTAAGCAACTTAAGCGACTCAGGAACTATAACACCAAATGTCCAAAATGTGAACACTTATTTTTAAATAATTTAGCTATTCACAGTCCCAGCAAAACTCGGCATGAAGTATGAACTGATCGTTTGAATCTGAACATCTTCGCCAGGTTCGGGTGCAGCAACATATTCGTTATTACCAATGTAGATAGCAACATGATAGGTTGCACCGGCACTGCCCCAGAATAACAGATCACCCACTTGAGCCTTACTTACAGCGTGTTTAGAAACCATTGATTCCTGTGAAACGGTGTTATGCGGCAATGTGATACCAGCAGCGTGTTGGTAAACGTACATCGTCAAGCCAGAACAATCCATCCCTTTAAGTGAGGCCCCGCCCCAGACGTAAGGAATTTTTTCGCTGGCTAATTTAACCGCATAACTTGCGACTGAAGCCGTGGACGTCGATGAAACAGCATCAGCCTTATCAGAGCTTGTTGTCTTCTTTGTGGTCGTCTTCTTAGTGGTTGCGGTCGTTGAACTTGTTTTTGTGGTGGCCTTCTTAGTCGAAGCTGTCGTAGAACTGGTGCTCGTTGAGGTCTTTGCAGACGAAGCACTGATTGCTAGTTTTTGGCCAGTCGTAATTGAGTCACTCGATAAATTATTCCATTTTTTGATTTGGCTTACGGTCACACCGTACCTTGAGCTGATTGCCCACAGTGTGTCACCCGACTTAACAGTGTATGTAGTCTTTGAAGTCGTGGTCTTAGCCGTCGATGTCGACGATAATTTTGTCGTTTTTGCTGCCGCAGCGTTGGCCTTAGTTGTTGTTTTTGCGGTGGTCTTCGTTGTCCCTGGCAACGTAATCTTTTGCCCCGCAAAAATTCGATCCTTGGTAATGTGATTGGTCTTCTCTAAGGCACTGGCCGAAACACCATATTTCTTGGCCAGAGCCGAAACTGTATCTCCCGACTTAACAGTGATAGTTTTGGCGCTGGCAGATTGAAATGACCCGGCAATCATAAAGCCGGCTGCGCCAATAACACCCGCAGTAAGTACCTTTACAGATGAATGTTGTTTTCCCAAATCGGATCACCCCTCCTGTTTTTGCCATTTTGGCGTATACAAAAGCTAATATTTTAATCAAGTTACAAGCTTATAGTACCACAACTTCTAAATTTTTCGTTTTAAAGTTTAAGAATTCCTTGCGATTCATAAGAATGCTTGAACGTATGTTCCACGAAAAAAACACGTTCTGATGGCGTTTTCAACGTCACAGAACGTGCTATTTTCGTGAATTGTTACACTTTTGTTACAGACTAGAAGAGATTTGAAAAGAAATTAACAATAGTCTGCCAGATACGGCTCAAGAAGCCCATAATACCACTTGTGTCTGCTCGACTGGCAAAATCTTTTAACTCCGCCATCTTGTTACCTACAGAACTGCTCAAGGAACTCGCCATGGATTTGACATTTGTGACGTAGCTCGAAGTGCTCGAAACCGGTGCCTTCTGGACTTTGGCTAATGCAATGACGATATTGTTGATCACGGTCGTCGACGTCGAGGACTTGATTCCCTTGCTCGACAGTGCATCGTTCAACATTTGTTCAATATCAGATTTAGTTGCGTATTCATTGGAATTTTGCCGTTGTTTTGCCAGCTTTGAGGAAACTTCCCCAACCGCTGACATCAGTTTCCCTGGGTAACTCTTATTACTTGAATTAGAATCAATTGCTGGTTGCGTGGCGTCCAAAACACTGTTGGCAGCTGAAGTGTTCTCGGAATTCAGCGTGATGCCATCAGCTGCAAGCGCCTTGTATACACCAGTTAGCGCTGATTCGCCCGAAACCGACTTGTCAGCCGTCACGGTAATGATGACGTCTTTGACCCCGGCCATCGTTGCAACCATGGCGTACTGTTGCGAGGTCACTTCAGTAATATTATCGCTGCCGTCGTACTTTGCAATGTTAACCTTCACACCCGAACCGGGATCAGCAGGTGCCAGCGATACAGAACTTATCATGCTGGCATCAGTTGTCCCAGCGGCGTTAATGTACTTGGCGTAGTCTGAACCAGTCACCGTTAAACTTTCGTAATTTGACTGGACTCCCAGTGCTTTAGCTACGGCATCCTTATCCTCTGACGCAAGACCACTGCCGTAAACCACGTACGATTTGGACAAGGCCTTTGTCTGAACAGCCGAACTCGAATCAGCACTGTCACTGCTGTCAGTTGCTGCACTAGAAGTCGTATCTGTGGTTGTGGTATCCGCATGACTCAGCACGCTGCTGCCCGTTCCTAAAGTGAGCAGTAACACTGCAGCTAAAATCCCTAACCGAACTGTCTTTTTCATGATTGTTATTCACCCAGTGTGCGGTAAAAACCCTTCACATACTGAGCGAGTCTCCTTTCCTTTACCACGAAAACATGCCGTAAATCGCCAAAAATCACCGTTTTCGGCCGTGGCAACTCATAAAAAATAAGATAAGAAAAATTGGCTAATCTGCCGCGCAACGTTGCCTCTTTTCAAGATGAATAGCACACTTAAAAATGGGCAATAGCATATATACTATATTCGGTACGCAGCTTTTCAACTAAGAACAGTGTAGCATGCCAACAAAAAAAGTCGCATAAACTTGCAACTTTTTTATAAAAATTTATACGTCTGCTAACAATTTCTTAAGAGGACTTGGGCAATCAGTTGACCCACTTGTTCGTGGAGTTGAATGGCCCTTGTCCGATCAGTAATACCAGCCGTTAGCAACGCCACGTCATAAGTCTCATCCGCCAGTGAAAACCGGGCAACATCGTGGTCAACGTAAGGTCCTTCCCCCGTTTTGTTCAAGACGGTAATCGGGGTGTCGATCTCATCGATGGCTGCCGGCAGCTTGTATCGAAACTGCTGGTTGCCCAACCACTGTTTTGTTTCGGGATACGCAGTTATCAAGTAGCGAAGCAACCGCCAGGATTCAGCTGCTGTGGTCACGTTATCAAGACCCTTTTTAACCGCATTTGTATCCATTAATAAGCGGCGTAATCGAGTTGCCTGATAATCATTAGTGTCCAGCCATTGGTTGACAGCGGACATTGAGACGCGTTGAATAACCAGGTTAGCTGCATAGTTGTCCGAAACAGCCAGCATCAGTGTCAACACAGTTTTAAGCGGCAATTGCGTCAAGCTGGGCATCAATTGCAACACGCCAGCTCCGGCAACAATCGGTGTCGACGCCAGCGAAACCGGTGCTTCCAGATTCGGATGCCGGCTCAGTATCGTTGTTGAAATTGCCAGTTTAATGAGTGACGCTGCAGGAAAAACATGATCCGCGTGCCAGTTAAACACCACGTCATCACCGTGGCTCACCATCAAGCCAACCTGATTGGCCGCAAACGGCTGCACAAGTACCTGCAAGTCGTCTGCTAAACTCATCGCCAGTACCTTCTTGCCCCAACGTACTCTGGCGCGTACCGCATTTCTGTCAATTTCGCGATGTCGACCTGTTTGCCAGGCGTCCGCGACTGAATCATTTGACCGTTGCCAACGTACATCCCAACGTGGTGGACAAAGCCCTTGCCATGTTCGTAAGCGTAAAACAATAAGTCCCCTGGTTGCAACTCTTCAGGCGCAATCGGTTGACCATTGACGGACTGATCATCGGCGTCTCTGGGAATTAAGAAGCCCATGACCCGGTGCAGCGTATACATCAACCCTGAGCAGTCAAATCCATAAGGTGAGATCCCCGCCCAAAGGTAGTGAAGACCAAGAAACTGTTTAGCCATACTGACCATCTGATCACCAGTTGTCGTCCCATCAGCTGTCACAATGATGCTCATCTTTTGAATATAGCCTTCGCCAAACGGCGTTGCTACTTTGAGCCATTCGCCTTCATTTGCCAACTCCGTAAATTCAGTGCCCATCGTGACGTCAAAAATCGGTTGTTTGTGCTGGTCATACAGGGCCGTTGTCGGTTGCGCAACATGAACACGTGCTGTCGTTGTGGGATAGCTCACTTCTGCGTCAGATAAAGACGCCGCTGGCACCCAGCCGGCATAACCCCGAGCATCACTGTCATCTGACTGGCTCGTAATGAACGCCCTCGCCCAGGATCCCTCCACGTGATCAAGGATGACTTCATCGTTAAATAAAGCCTGCGTCTCAAGCCTTTTTGCATCACACAAATCAATGGTCTGCTCGGTGGTCATTTGAGCCACCCAGCCCTTAACGTCGCCTTTCAGAGCCAAGGCATCAATTTCTCTTGGGGCGTCCTTGCTAGTCCAAAAAGTGGCTACTGGTACAATTACTCTTCTCGTCTGCATCTCTTGTCACCTCATTTGCTCTCTTAGTTGTGCTGAAGACTGACGCCGATCCCCGGTGTATTCGGCAGTGTGATCAGCCGACCCTCGTGCGTGATACCGCCATCAGTCGGTTGATTTTGAAACATCATTGCAGCGTCCAAGTCATAGTATTGAATGTTAGCCTTTGCTGCTGCCATGTGAGCAGCCGCCGTCACTGAAACTTGTGATTCAATCATACTGCCCACCATACACGGCACGCCAAACGCTTCCGCCAAGGTGTTAATTCTCAGCGCGTTGTCAATGCCGCCAGCCTTCATCAGCTTTAGGTTAATAATATCACAGCCATCCATATTTAAGAGCCGAAGTGCATCAGCCACGGAGAAAATACTTTCATCCGCCATGATTGGAATCGGTGTGTGGGCCGTGACATAAGCCATGCCTTCAAAATCAGCCGCTGGCACCGGTTGTTCAACCAATTCCAGATTCAGCCCCTCTTCATACATTGTATTGATTGCAACAGTGGCTTGCTTTTTCTGCCACCCCTGATTGGCATCCAGCCGAATTTTAATCTCAGAGCCGACCGCCTTTCGGATGGCACGGACCTGTTTCACATCATCAAATGGCGACTGATTTCCAACCTTAACCTTGAGGGTATCAAATCCCTCTTTAACCAGTTGTTGGGCATGAGTCACCATGGCGTCGGTCGTCCCAACGCTGACCGTATAATCCGTTTCGATCTGCTGACGATACCCGCCTAATAGTTCATTCAGGGGGACACCGTAATGTTTCGCTAATAAATCATTAACCGCAATGTTTAACGCTGCTTTGGGACTATGATTATTGACAATACTGGTCTCAATCAACGCCTTGAGCGCTTCAGAATCAGCTAACGAGGCCCCAATTATTTTGGGTGCAATGACGTTTTCGATCACATACCGAATGCTGGCTGAAGTGTCGCCCGTGATTGCTGCAGTCGGTGCAGCTTCGCCAAGTCCGGTGACACCGTCTGAATCGGTAATTTGGACCAGAAGACTCTCTGCGGTAGTGACCGTTCGAAGCGCGGTTTTAAACGGGGATTTGAGTGGTACTGCAATTGGATATACTTGAACGGATGAAATGGTTGCTGACATGAACAACGTCCTTTCCTTCTCAGAAAACTCATATTAGTTTTTCATTAAGTCTTTACTATTAACCATAAAACGAAAACACGCTTACGGCAATATAAAACTTGCAATAAGCGTGTTTTTCATTGAATTTCACTGATTATTCGGCAACCAGGTCTGGATTGGCATGCTGTTTGAATAAATCGTAGATCATTTGCGCCCGTTCTTCGTCCGGACTGAATAAAACAATCGTATCATGACCAGCCAATGTACCCGAAACTTCTTCCAGTGTCAGATCATCCAGAATAGCTGCCAACATATTTGCGTAACTCGGCAACGTATGGACGATCGTTAGAAACTGAATCCGTTCGTACTTGGTTACAGTCTCGCTAATTTCCCGATAAAGATGCTGCAGTTCGTTTTGATTACCTGCTTTATAGATCATATACCGCGAGGCGCCGGTAGCGTCCTGCTGCTTGACGATCTGCATTTCTCGGATATCTCGCGAAATTGTCGCCTGGGTCGCGTTGATTCCCGCATCCTTCAGTCGCGCCATCAGGTCATCCTGAGTGGTCACCGCAAACTGATTGATGATCTGTTCAATTTTAGACTGACGCACTTCTTTTTTCATGGTTGACCCACACTCGCTTTCTTCAGGTTAAAACAGTTGGTTAAACTGACTCCAAGTCAACCCAGTTACGCCGTCAACACCCAATCGGAATAGTTCAAATACCGTCAATACCGCAATTAGGAAGACGACAATGGCAATGATACGTTCCGTATTTCCAAATACTTTTTCGGCTTTGTTATCCCGTTTTTGTAACAGAATGTAAACAGGGATACCGACCGCAAACAACAAACTCATGAGCAGAATGTAGCCCAGGTTGGCAGCGAATAGCAGCCATAGTGCGTAAATACTTGCGACGGCCCCAACCGTGATATTGCCGCCGCGTCCAGGGACTTCCGGTGACTCCTGAATTGAATATTTAAACTGGTAGAATGCTGAAAACGCGTACGGAATCAAAATCGCGGCACTGGCAATAGAATAGAAGAAATTGTAAGCCGATGCTGTTACTAAATATGAGAACATGAAGACTTCCACACAGATGTTGGTAAACAGCAGTGAGTTGATCGGCGCGCCATTTTTGTTTTCCTTTGCAAAGACCTTCGGGAATGTCCCTTCCTTAGCAGCTTCGTAAGGTAACTGGCCCGCAAACATCGTCCAGGATAACCAGGCCCCAACAACGGAGATGATCAACCCAGCATTAACAACAACTGCGCCCCACTTGCCGACAACGCTTTGCAGCAAGTCGGCCATGGCGGGCTGCGTTAATTTTGCTAAGCCTGCCCGTTGCATAACCCCCAGTGATAACAGGGTGATCAGGGCATAAATCAAGATAACCGTAATAATACCTAAAACAGTTGCCCGGCCAACGTCCTTCCGATTCTTCGCCCGGCCTGAAAAAACCACGGCGCCTTCAATACCGATAAAGACCCAAACCGTCACTAACATGGTGTTCCGAACTTGGCTCATGACATTGCCAAACTGGAAAGTGCCGGTTGGTGTAAACCAGAAACCGTGAGTGAAGACACCGAGTCTAAACGCAATAACCATGGTCACTAAGAAAATAAAGATCGGAATCAACTTAGCAACCGTAATGATCGTGTTAACGAATGAAGCAGATTCGACCCCACGTAAAATCATGAAGTGGCAAGCCCAGAGAATAAATGAGGCGGCCACGATCGACCAAATATTTTGACCATCGCCAAACACTGGGAAGAAGTACCCAACGGCACTCATCAGCAGTGTTGCGTAGCCAACGTTTCCTAACCAAGCTGACAACCAGTAGCCCCAGGCAGAATTAAAGCCCATGTACTTCCCAAAGCCAGCTTCCGCGTAGCTGTATACCCCGGCGTCCAAATCGGGCCGTTTCATGGTTAAGTTTTGGAATGTCTTTGCTAACATCAACATCCCAATCGCGGTGATGACCCACCCAATGATAATGGCGCCGGCACCAGCGCCGGCAGACATATCATGCATCAGGTTAAAGACCCCACCACCAATGATGGATCCCACAACTAACGCAATTAATTCAATAAGATTTAATTTCCCTTTACCTGATTCTTCCATTAATGACACGCCCTCTCGCGATGTTTAATGTAGTGAACTTGGATTAAATCGAAAATTTTTGTGCTGATAACTTATCTTATTTTCTTCAGCTAACTTCGCCACAACTTGGCCAGCTGTTTCCCGTGTGGTACCGCTGACGCGTGCGAGTTCAATTAGCGTGATTGGATAATTAATAGCCAGCGTCCCATCGGCTTGCGTTTCCCCGAGATCTTCTCCAAGCATGATCAGGGCGTGCTGCACCCGACTGCTTGCACTGGAGGTGACCATGCGCTGAAGCCGATTTTCCGTACTATTAATAATCTGTCCCATCTGTGCAATTAAGCGCTTCATAATATCACGATTGGTAAGAAGCACTTCTTCAAATACCGGCATAGAAAATGATGCAATGACAATGGGCGTCATGGCCGAAGCGGTATAGGGATATTCATGATCAATGAACATGCCCCGGTACGGAAATGCCTTATTGGCTTTCACGTAGTTGATGAAGCTGTAGTTACCAGATTCATCAGACCGCTCCAGTCGCATCACACCCTTAATAACATAATATAAACGATCCCTGGTATCTCCTTGATCAAAGAGCACCTGCCCCTTGCCAAACGATTTTACTTGCAAAGATGCCGCTAACTGATTAAATTCTTCTGATCGAAATGCACGAAATTCCGGTTGTTGACGAATAAATGATCGATATTTATCGAAGTCACTTTTATTATTCATGAGTTATAAGGACCCTTTCTCCGATTTGGCTATAGTCCTATTATAACTCAATCCGACACGTTACTTACTAGTGACGGCTGTCTTGGAAATAATGGTGCCGCTGCCATCTGACAGGAAACGACCAATATTTTCAAGTGATGTTACAACGGCCTTGCTATCTGGCCGATTTTCAACAAAATCAATAGCAGCTTGGACTTTTGGCAGCATGCTGCCCTTCGCGAATTGATTTTCATTAATATACGTGTTCAATTCGTCAACGGTAACCTCGTTAAGCTGTTTTTGATTTGGTTTGTTGAAGTTGACATAAATGTTATCAACCGCCGTCAAAATAATCAGTAAATCAGCACCCACCAATTCTGCCAACTTTTCAGAAGCAAAATCCTTATCGATCACAGCTTCTTTACCAACATAACGGTTGCCCTTCTTCACAACGGGAACACCGCCACCGCCGACTGAAATCGGCACGATACCAGCATCAACTAAGGTATTGACCACCCTTGCTTCCTTGACGCCGACTGGTTTTGGTGACGGAACGACCCGCCGGTACCCACGACCGGCATCCTCAACGAATGTTTGGTCTGGGTTCTGGGCCTTGATCAAGTTAATTTCATCCTTGGTGTAGAAAGGACCAATCGGTTTCGTTGGGTTTGTGAAGGCTTGGTCGTCCTCACTGACTTCCACCTGGGTTACAACGGTTGCCACATCAACGTTGAGGTTATTTTCGGCTAACACTTCACTCAGTGCATTTTGCATCCAGTAACCGATACTCCCTTGGGTCATAGCCACTGCCGTATCTAGTGGCATCGCCGGGTTCTTATCAGTACTGCCCGCTGCCTGCTGCAGGAGCAGATTACCAACTTGAGGACCGTTTCCGTGGGAGATGATCAATTGATCACCCTGCTTAATAAATTCAACCAGATACCGAGCTGTTTCCCGTAATGCTTGTTGCTGGGCCTCAGCAGAAGCATCCTTTGATAAGATTGCGTTCCCGCCAAGGGCTACCACAATTTTTCGATTTGTCATTATAATCACCCTTTATTGATAGTTTTTTATTTTTGACTAATGCCGGAAAGTTTTGGTTTCCGAAAATAACCATATTGTCTTTATTTGTTCATTTTTTTGGTGGGCCTGCTGGTTATGACTGTTGACTGCAGTTATGATCAAACCGTCTGACCTAAGTGTCCAATTGAGGCACGAAACTTTTGCTTAAGCACCATCTATCAAGGGGTCAACAGGTTGACGCCACTGATAGATGACGCTTAGGACTAAAGTCTCTATGCGCCTTCTGTAAAAAATAATCCATATTTTCTGGTAACGTACGAGCAGTTAACATTAATTAAGCTGCTTGTCGTTTCGCACCACCCGTGAGCCTTTGAACTGTTCCGGCTCGCTCTTAAAGAAAAAACAGACGAACGCATTTTCTGCTATCCGCCTGTTTTCGAAGTTGATATTAAACTCGAGGAATGAAGAGATTGCCAAGCGTAGCAGCCATCATTGCCTTGATTGAGTGCATCCGGTTTTCAGCTTCTTCAAATTGGCGAGCATATTTACTGCGGAAGACTTCGTCAGTGACCTCCATTTCTGTGATGCCGTACTTTTCTTCAATTTCTTTACCATATTCGGTAGTTGTGTCATGGAATGCTGGTAAACAGTGCATGAAGATCAGTTGATCATCGGGCGTTCCGGTCTTCTTCAATGCAGCCATGTTAACTTGGTATGGCTTCAGCAAGTTGACCCGTTCTTCCCAGTTGGATTCACCCATGGAGACCCAAACATCGGTGTAAACCACGTTTGACCCCTTCATGCCTTTATCCAGGTCATCAGTAATGACCAGATCAGCACCAGAATCCTTAGCGAACTTGTTGGCAATGTCTTGAATATCTTGTGATGGGAACAATTCTTTTGGTGCAACAATGTGCACGTTGACACCAAGAATTGCGCCAGTTACAAGCAGTGAGTTTGCCACGTTGTTACGACCATCACCCATAAAGGTTAACGTTAAGCCCTTTAAGTGGCCAAAGTTTTCCTTTACTGTCATAAAGTCAGCTAACATTTGAGTTGGGTGCCATTCATCCGTCAGGCCGTTCCATACTGGCACTCCTGAGAATTCAGCAAGTTGCTCAACTGAGCTTTGCTTAAAGCCCCGGAACTCGATACCATCAAACATGCTGCCCAACACTTTGGCAGTATCTTCGACAGATTCCTTCTTCCCTAATTGAATGTCACCGGCGCCTAAGAATTCTGGGTGGGCACCTAAATCAATGGCAGCGGTAGTAAATGCTGACCGTGTCCGTGTGGATGACTTTTCAAACAGTAAAGCAACGTTTTTGCCTTCAAGATAATGATGAGGAATACCAGCTTTTTTCAAAGCCTTTAAATGTAACCCAAAATCGATTAAATATTCTAATTCGGCTGCGGTAAAGTCCTTTTCGGCTAATACTGAGCGTCCTTGAAAAACGCTATTCTTGAAATCTGTCATAATGTTAACTCCTTCTCAATTTAGGTATTATAGGTCTTCACGAACCAGTGGCATGCTCATGCAACGTGGACCCCCACGACCCCGGGATAATTCACTTGAAAGAACTTCCAGAACCTTCAGGCCATGTTCGCGGAGCAACTGATTCGATACATAGTTTCTATTATAGGTAACAACCACACCTGGTGCAATCGCTAACGTGTTAGAACCATCGTTCCATTGTTCACGCCCGGCAATGATTGGGTCACCATTACCAGTTGGAATCAAATCAAGGTCATCCAGATGCAGGGCATCTTTCAGGACCTGCTTCAGATCCGTTCTGTGATCGAGGCTTAATTCACCATCGCTGCCCTGGGTAATTGTCCAGGTATCGATGTGACCGCCTTCGCCTAAAATGCCTGGGTGAACTGTGAACTGATCCTTGTTGATCATCGTAAACACAGTGTCCAAATGCATCATGGCATGGTTATGTGGGATGCGAATGGCAATGATCTTTTCATAACCGCTGTCACTGCTGAAGAGATTGCGGGCAATGTCTTCAATCGCATCTGCGGAAGTCCGTTGGGAAACCCCAATGGCTAAGACCGTATCACTGAGAACTAATTCGTCCCCACCTTCGATCCGGGTCGTATGGTTCCGATCACGCCATACCTGAAGGCCCTGGTTTGCAAACCGTGGGTGGTATTTAATGATGTTTTCCATGAACAGTGATTCCCGTTGTCGGGCTGGGAAAGTCATGTGGTTAATGCTCAGGCCGTCCCCGATGGAAGCGGCAGGATCACGGGTGAAGTAGAGGTTAGGCATTGGATCCATGAAGAATTCATAATCCTCTTCTTCAGCAGCACTCACTAAGTCACGTGGGACAAAGTCGAGTTCGTTCTTCCGAATACCGCCCATGATCTTGTTGACCATGGCCTGAGTCGTCATTGTGCTAAGATATTCCTTTAAAGCATCGTGCGTAACACCGGCAGCATAGCCAGATTCAGCTAACATCGTTTCAAGGAAGGTGTTCTTCACTTCGTCACCACCAGCATCCAGTGCTTCAGCGGCGAGTTTTTCAAGATACAGGACTTCGACCCCGTTATCTCTTAGAGTATCAGCAAAGTAGTCATGTTCCTTCTGGGCAGTTGGCAAATATGGAATGTCATCGAACAATAACCGAGGCATCATATCTGGTGTGAAGTTTTCAACTTCAACATCTGGGCGTTTCAAGAGAACCGTCTTTAGCTTCCCAATTTCGGATGTTACATGAATAGGTTTTGTCATTTTGCGTTACCTCCTATCTCTTTTGAACATCTCTAGAATACGATAGAATGTAAGCGATTTCTAAAGGTTCTTAACACTCAGAATGTAGACTATTTCACATTTTAATATTGGTGTGAATACGGATGTGTTAAATACACATTTATTATGAATATTCAGGGGTAAATCATTTATTATACACATTTATATGTATAAAATTAAAAGATTGAGAACTGATTAAATTTAAAAAGCCCTGAAATCCTTTTATTATAAAGGATTTCAGAACTTTCTCATAGTTTCTTCACATAATATTCATATTTGGTTTGTATACAGATGTTTGTATTTTGAATGGTGTTTATGAACTTATTGTATATTTTGTTAAGAAAGTGTGACTTTTTTTGTATTGACTACACATTCTTTACACTATCCCGAACAATCAGCTCAAGCGGCAGCTGTTTGTCCTGATGTGCCAATCGTGGATTTTGAATACGTTCAATGAGAAGTTCCGTTGCTACTTGTCCCATCTCAAATGCTGGTTGGTGGATCGTTGTCAATTTCGGCATCACAAAGTCCGCTAGATCAATGTCGTCATAACCCATGATCGACACGTCTTCCGGGATGCGATAACCACGTTCTTGAAGTCCGCGGTACACACCAATAGCCATTTCGTCATTAATGGCAAAAATGGCGCTTGGTTTCAAAGCTATTAAGTCATCAACGGCTTGATAGCCTCCCAGTTTGGTCATTTTATTTTGAATGACCCGTTCATCCGTCAGCGATAAATGATACTTTGCCATCACTGAGCGAAATCCGTTGATCCGTTGTTGAATGTTTTGGGTGATCTCATCCCCCACCAGCAATGCAATATCACGGTGCCCAGCCGATAATAGGTAATTGGCGGCCATTTGACCGCCCTTGTAATCATCCACCCAAACCCGATCACCGATCTGGGCATCGTTTTGGTCAAATAACAGGTACGGAATACCGTTTCGAGTCAAGATACGGTCGATATCGTTGGCATCTAACGTGGCACTCGCAATGATCAATCCGTTGGCCGCCCGTTTGATCAGTTCTTCAAGGTACATATTTTGCAGTTCTTGGTTATGATTGGCATCAAAAATGATCGGAATAAACTTATTATTTTGCGAGGCTTGTTGAATGCCTTTAATGAACATACTAAAGAATGGGTTAGCAAGATTGGGCACCAGCACTCCGATGGTCTGTGTCGACCGCATGATCAAATTTCGGGCGTTGTAGTCCGGCACGTACCCCAATTTTTTCTGCAACTTCAACACGCGTGCCTGCGTATCACTGCTAAAACGTTCGCCCTTACCATTTAATATTTGTGAAACGGTCGTGACTGAAACGCCTGCTGCTTCCGCAAGGTCACGAATGGTTACTTTCTGTGTCAAGGTCTGCCCCCATCCTGCTGCCTGATTTGAATTCAATAGCTGCCGCTACCGTCAGGCGCAATTGTTCATCGTCTTACGAAAGGCCTCCATTTCGATCCGCGATTGAAATAGAGGCCCCAAAATATCATCAAAAATTAAGCGTGCAAAATTGTCTCGATCTGTTCTAATTCGTCTTTTGTGAAGCTTGTATTTTGAACTGCTTTGAGGTTATCTTCTAAGTGTGACACCTTAGAAGCGCCTGTCACAACGCTCGCCACAACGTCATCTTTGAGCAGCCAGGCCAATGCCATTTGCGCCATTGTCTGATCACGATTTTGTGCGATTTCGTTTAGCTGGTTCAATTTTTTAGTTAACGCTTCACGACCCTGATTCATCACAGCGGTACTGCTCCAGTGAATTTGGAAATCTTCTGGAATACCACCAAGATAACGGTTTGTCAGTAACCCTTCAGCCAACGGCCCATAGGCGACCGTTGCAACGTTATTTGCCTTCAGGGTGTCTAAAACACCATCCGTCTCAACATCACGATTCAACATATTATACGATAACTGGTTTAAAACGAATGGTGTGTGGAATTCGTGGAAGTACTTAATGATTTCCTTGGTCTGAGCATTGTCATAGTTGGAAATACCAACGTACAGCGTTTTACCCGACCGAACAAGGTCATCTAAAGCCATCGCGGTTTCTTCTAGGTTGGTATCGGGATCAAACCGATGACTGTAAAAGATATCTACGTAATCGAGACCCATTCGCTTCAAGCTGTTATCCAGAGCCGTCATCAGTGTCTTACGGGAACTCATTTGGCCGTATGGTCCTGGCCACATGTGAAAACCGGCCTTCGTTGTGATGACCAACTCATCACGGTATGGTTTCAGGTCGGCTTGATAAATCTGACCAAACAACCGCTCAGCGGCGCCAGACTCGGGGCCGTAGTTGTAAGCTAAGTCGTAGCTGAAAATGCCACTATCAAACGCTTTGAGCAAAATCTTTTCACTATCTGCATAGTTGGCGTCATCGCCAAAGTTGTGCCACATGCCAAAAGAAACGGCAGGCAATTGCAACCCGCTGTTCCCGGCACGCCGAACGGGCATCCGCCCATCATAACGGTTCTCATCTGCCAGATACATCAATAAATCGTCCTCTCTTCTCTCAAATCATCATACCTATTAAGTTTAAGGGGAATGGGGGGATAATGCAAGGGTAAGAGTGTGGAGAAAGGCGGTTAAGAGGTGGAGCCTAAGTTAATCTAGGGATAATAACCCGGGCTTGGTTATTATCCCTAGACTGGCTTAGGTGCAACCTCTTGCCTTTCGGAACACGTTTCGGCTAGATAAAATTAATGTGCTATCTGATCAGGGCTAACTAAACCTTCTTATTTCATCAACAAGCATGGAGAAAAGCTGACTTAAATGCAACCTCTTGCCTCCGGAACACGTATCAGCCAGATAAAATCAGTCTGCTATCTAATGATACTCTAAAAAACTGCGAAATTGCCCACAAATACTGTTCAGCCAGTATTCCATCACGGCAATTTTTCAAATCTGACAACACCGTAACGATGTTTCTTCCTATTTTTGAAACCAGAAATACAGCAACATAAAAGCACCCAACCTCAGATACCTGATTGAATGCTTAATTGTACTGTTCTTCATGGTGATTGACGTCAAAATTTCAGGGTAGGGTTTACGCTGTTTCATAGTCGAAACCTATTTTATCAACCGTACGCCAGCCTTACTGCAAGCTCAACTTCACAGCATCACTTACATGACCGCCAGATTGAGCCAGCAGCTTCTTAGCCTCCGCAATTGTCCCCTTAGTTTCAATTAACAGAATCGCCAGCGGCACGTTGTTGTCGGCTCTCGCCAGCGCCCGTTCCGCAGCCAAGGTTGAGGTTTGAGTGGCTGCCGCAATGATTCGTTTTGCCCGTCGTTGCGTCTTGTCATTGGTTGGGGTCACGTTGATCATCAGGTTTTGATAGACCTTGCCTGATCGAATCATGATTCCGCTAGACAGCATGTTGAGCACCATCTTCTGTGCGGTCCCAGCCTTCATCAGTGTTGCCCCGGTAATAACCTCCGGACCCACGATTGGGCAGATGGCAACATCGGCGTTTTTCTCCAATGGACTTTCAGGCACACACGCTAATGCAATGGTGAGCGCACCCAGCTTCTTAGCGTAAGCCAATGCTGATACCGTATAGTTCGTCGCCCCACTGGCGGCGATGCCAATAACAATATCCTTTTCACCGACCGAAACGTCCTTTAAGTTCTCTTCAGCCAGTTCACCTGAATCTTCCACGCCTTCAATGGTATGAAACATCGTTTCTGGACCGCCTGCGATAATACCAAACGTTTGTGATTCTTCCAAACCGTACGTTGGTCTTAATTCTGTTGCATCGAGGACACCTAACCGGCCCGACGTACCGGCACCGATGTAGATCAATCGGCCACCTTGGTCAAACCGCTTGGTTGCAAGGTTGATGGCTTCAGCCACTTGTGGTAGCTGTTTTTGAACTGACCGCCCCACACGTTGATCCTCACGATTAATAATATCGACCATCTCATTTGAATCTGCTTGGTCAATATGCGTTGAGTGGCGGTTTCGCTGTTCAGTTAATAAGTCTTCAAAGTTCATGATGCATCCCCCAATTATCCTAGTACTTACTGTGCCCAAATATGGCACAGCAGTTGGTGGTACCGTTTTCATTTGTTCTTATTCAGGTATATCATGTTTCAGGATAAATTTCAATAAATATCGGCAAGTACTGTTCATTTTCACAAATGATTGAAAATCAAATTGTCCGGATAAAAAGTAACCGTTTTCTTTTCTCTTTTTTGAAATTACTGATTAATTGCCAGCTGGCGCGTTTATTGTTGCAAAAACGAGGCTAAATTATTCGATAATTGCCCGTTTTATTGTAACCTTGTGAAAATATCACTGCTATTTCTTATTAAATAATTAAAAAAGTCGCTTCACAACTTAGATACATTGTGAAGCGACTTTTTAATAATGACTTATTGAGGTGCACAACAGGTGACAGAATTCAGCGTTACACCAGCATTAAACCTTATTTTTGAGTGATATAAACTTCTTTATAACCGCGACTCATGCCAGCAGGATTCCAAACATAACCGTGAATCGTTGGGCGCCAAAGTTCCGTAACTGATGGTTGATACAACGGGATAACGCCCTGATCTTTCATCAGTACCTTTTCAGCCTTAACAAGATCCTCGTAGCGTTTTTGCTTATTATTGGCATCCCGGTTGCTGGAAGCAGAAATCAACTTGTCATATTCAGCGTTGACCCAGTGGCCATTGTTCGTCGGGTTACTCTTTGTCTGAAGATCCAGGAAGTTGATTGGATCCGCAAAGTCAGCACCCCATGAGGAGATAACCAAATCAAAGTTGCCGCTTGAAGACCTTGCAAGCCGGTTCTTGTTCGGCACGTTTTCAATGTTGACCTTCAATCCAGGTAATTTCTGGAACTGATTTTGCAGATACTGCGTGGTTGTATCCGCTTGATCAGTATCGTCACTCAACAATGTCAGTGTTAATTTCTTTTCACCGACTGCCTTCATGCCTTCACGCCACAATTTTTTAGCGTTTTTGGCGTTGTAGGTCACACCAGACTTAACGTAAGCGTCGCTGGCAAAGTCCGCACCAGTCTTTGGGTTCTTGTAGAAGTTCGTAGAAACGAAGCCCTTAGGAGCCGTTGAACCGTCACGCAAGACACTTGTAGCGAGCGACTGTCTGTTGATGATCTGTGACAGTGCTTGACGCACTTTCAGGTTCTTTAACGCCTTATTGCGGCGTTGATTGATCTGAAGATACATCATTGACCCACCAACAAACTTCTTAAACCCAGTCTTGTTTTGGTAGTTAGCGACCTGTGTTCCTGATAATGGGGTCACGTCCAGCTTTTTTTGTTCATAGAGGTTCAACCCAGTTTCCGGGCTCTTGACGACCTGAAAATTGATGGTACTTAGATGAACGTGTTTCTTGTCCCAATAATTCGGGTTCTTAACCAGTTTCCAAGTGTTGTTCGTACCGTTCCAGCCAACTGACTTAAACGGCCCATTATAGGCCGACGTCTTGCTGCTGGTGCCGTACTTCGAACCATACTTCTCAACTGTGGATTGCTGTTCTGGGAAGAACGTTGGAAATGCCAGCAGTAATTTAAAGTACGGCACCGGCTTGCTTAATTTAACGACTAGCGTTGAATCGTTCGGCGCGCTGACACCCAGTTTATCGGGCTTCATCGTGCCCTTTTGAATGGCGTCAAAATTTTTAATACCGTCATAGATGTACGAATACCCAGCCTTCGTCTTCGGGTCGGCGGTTCGACGCCAACTGTAAACAAAGTCTTTAGCTGTCACTTTCTGACCGTTTTGCCACTTATCGTTGGTCCGCAGTTTAAACGTGTAGGTCAGCCCGTCCTTTGACTTAGTGGAACTCTTTGCCAACGCATTTTCGAGCTTAGAATCTTTCCCTAACCGATAAAGACCTTCACCGGTCGAATAAAGCTGTGTTAAACTGATTGATTCTGATGCCTGTGAATCGTCTAACGTGGAGATTGTTTCTGTGGTGCTCAGGTTTAAGACCTGTTTGTCAGCCATTTTCCCGCTGGACTGACTGCTCTGGTTGCCGCATGCTGCCAGAGTTAAAGCAAGGGCCACACTGCCCACACCAAGTAATACCTTTTTTAAACCCATCTCATTTTCCTTCTTTTCCCTACTTTTTGTTACCAAACACTAGTGTAACAAATGAAACTGATTTTCTAGCTCAAAAAGCTTAGCAGTTTGCAATAATAGTGCTTCTTGCCCCTTCAAGGCAGTTAATTGAACTCCTAAAGGCATTCCGGCTGCTGTCATGTGGGTCGGCAGACTAATTGCCGGCTGCCCCGTTAGATTTGCTTGCTGGGTAAAGGGTGACCGCGTCAGTGCCGGCAGCCATTGGTCGTATATCAACTGCTGCTGATTGGCCGGTGAAAACGAGTCAATGGCCTTTATTTTATCAAGATTGGTTGCCGAAATAAGCGGATCATCCACCCGTGGTGCGCTATCAGCCGTTGTTGGCGTGAGATATAACGGGTATTGAGCCTGAAATTGAGCCATGGTGTAACTTGCTTGGTCCCAAAGCCCCAAAGACTTGCTGTACTGTGCCGCTGATAAATGCCGGCCGGTTTCGCCCAACGCCCAAGTAAGTGGTTCAACCTCATTTTTTTGAACAGGTCGGCCAAGGCCGAAAGCCAAGTCATCCAACATAGCGGTCGTTTCTGCTTCGTTCATGATGTAGTAACTGTGCATGAGCGCGATGCCATCCAAATCAGGATGTGCTTCTACAACATCGTAACCATGCTGTGCCAAAAACTCGGCAGCTTCGTTCACAGCCTGCACCGCATCATCTGATACCGGTGTGCCAACGGGTGAAGTCGTGCTAAAAGCGACTCGCAATGGTTTAGCATCAGCCACTGTTTTCAAAAAGCCCCGTTGGTTCAACGGCACCTGAAAAACGGCCGCCGGCTGCACTGTCTGCATCGCATCCAGTAATGCCGCTGTATCGTCAACCGACTGCGTCAGCGCAAAGTTGATAGCCGCTCCCTGCCAGGAACGCCAGTCACCAGGGCCAACCGGCACTCGACCACGCGTCGGTTTTAGCCCCACTAACCCGCTGAAACTGGCGGGGATTCGAATTGACCCGCCACCATCACTGGCCGCCGCAATCGGTACCATTCCCGAAGCAACACTCGCTGCTGAGCCGCCACTTGAGCCACCGGGTGAGTATGACCGGTTCCAAGCATTGTGTGCCGGTCCATATAATTGCGAATCCGTAATATTTTTAAAGCCAAACTCTGGCACGTTGGTTTGCCCAATAATAATAAACCCCGCCGCCTGCAACTGCTGCACAAAGAAATCTGTTTCAGAAGACACACTGTCCGCCAATAGTTTAGAACCACCCGTATTCGGACTGCCGGCTAAAGACTGACCGAGACCTTTGATGAGTAACGGAACACCCAGAAACGGTTGGCCGTGATCCTCAAGCACAGCCGCTTCGGCCAATGCTTCAATGCCGCGTGTTGACGTGACCGCATTTAAGCCCGGGTTATTCTGCGCCACCCGGTCCAAAGCCGATTGAACGAGTTCAGTCGCGTTGACCTCACCATCGCGAACCTGTTTTGCTAAAGCTAATCCTGTTGTCATTTGATTATCGCCTCACTTTAGGAGATTAAAAGCCAACAACACCCGGATAATGGCCAATAAGGCACTACCCGGGTGTATTAATCATAATTTAATTCTACGGTTTCGTGCTTTCACGCTCTTCTTTTAAGAAAAGTTTACCCACACTGCGTTCCTGATAAATTCGCCGAATCGCGCGACCAATAAGATCACCAACTGACACGATTTCAATTTTATCAAACATCTTGGCTTCAGGCAGTTGAATGGAATCTGTCACAATGACCTTCTTCAATGGGGATTCAGTCATGTGTTTAACGGCATCTTGACTAAAGACTGGGTGGGTCGCAACGGCATAAATTTCATTGGCACCAGCGTTCTTCAGTGTTTGAGCTGAAATCGAGATTCGCACCGCCGTATCGATAATATCATCGACCAAAACCGCGTTCTTACCGGCTACTGAACCGATAACGGCCTCAGCTTTCGTAGTGGACTTGTCAGGGTCCCGGTTGTCAATAATGGCCAGTGGCGCGTGTAACAGGTCAGCCATCCGGCGAGCCTTTGAAACGCCAGCGTGGTCTGGTGAGACCACGACCAGGTTGTCCAATAGATCGTGTTCAAAGAAGTACCGTGCCAGCAGTGGCGTTGCTTCCAGGTGATCGACCGGAATATCAAAGAATCCTTGCAACTGTGCCGCATGCAAATCTAAGGTCACTGCCCGGTCAACACCGTCTGCCTCAAGCATTGACGCAATAAGTTTAGCCGTAATTGGTTCCCGCGAACGGGCTTTCCGATCAGCTCGGGAATAGCCGTAGTATGGAATTACAACGGTGATTGAATGTGCGCTTGCACGCCGCGCTGCATCGACCATGATCAAGAGTTCCATCAACATGGTGTTAACAGGATCTGAAACAGATTGAATCAAGTAAACATCTGATCCCCGGATACTTTCTGTAATGGTAATTGAAATTTCACCGTCACTAAAATGTTTGATACTGGCTTGACTGAGTTCGACACCGGCAGCTTCGGCAATTTTTTCAGCTAAGGGCCGGTTGGAATTCAGCGCAAACAACTTTAGCGGGTGCTTGGTTTGTTTTTGATTAGGCATGGTGAACCTCCATGAATTTTGTGAGTGATCTGACGCAACGTTGGCGCCAGTTTTAATCCGTTTATCAATGTCAGTAGTCGCTGTACTGACCATGTTCCCATTATCGCAACTTTTACCGTGAAGTACAAGCGGTTAGTCATGACTTGTCATGAACGATTTGGGTGATAATTTACCCATACCGATCATCGGATCAATTTGGCCACTTTGAATCAGGGCCATGGTGAGCACCCCGTTGTTGGAAACGGTATCCTGCTTTGCAGCCACATCCGTTGGCGAATCCGTTGCGGTGCCCTGAGGCTTCATCTCAGAAGCCAGTGGCGTCTCGTTGCTGTCAGTCGTCTCAGGCACTGATTCAAACGACGCTTCCGGTTCAGTCGCTGCAGTTTTGCCAGAATCATCATCCCGACGTGTGTCAGATGATTCTTCCGGCACCGTATTTTGGACAACTTCATCTGCTGGTAACTCGGTGAGTGTCTGCGTCAAGCGGTCCACCAGCATCGTTTTTCGATTAATGGAAACACGCTGCACACTTTGTTCGAAAGCACGCCGTTCGCCTAACAGAATCAATGTCTTCTTTGCCCGGGTAACAGCCGTATACAGCAAATTGCGTTCCAACATCCGTGAATACTGCATGACCATCGGGAGGATCACCATTTGAAATTGGCTCCCCTGGGCCTTATGGATCGAAGTGCAATAAGCCAGTGTCAGGCGATTCCAATCATTCCGGTTATAGGTGACTTCAGTCTGGTCAAAGGCGATGGTCAACTTATCAGCCTTATCCTCATTGCCCTTATCCTTCGCCATGGTAATGCCGACAATTTCACCAATGTCCCCATTAAACACGTTATTTTCTGGGCTGTTGATCAGGTGCAGTACCTTGTCGCCAATTCGAAAAATCTCGCCACGAAACTCGACCTGTTTACGGTGAGTCTCGGTCTGCGGATTCATAATTTCTTGAATGATTGTGTTCAACCGGGTGATCCCAGCCGGACCGCGGTACATTGGCGCCAGGACTTGGACATTTTCAGCAGAAAAACCCTTTTGCTTGGCCTTGCCAATGATTTGTTCAATCACGGACGGCATCTGTGCGGCAGAACAACTGATAAACGACCGGTCGGGCTGGTTCTTATCAAAGTCAGCCGGCAGCCGGCCCATTTTAATGTCGTGAGCCAACGGGATGATCGAAGACGCTTCACCCTGTCGATAAATGGTATCCAGCTCCATCGCTTTCACCCGCTGACTTGCAAGCAAATCGTGAAAGACTTGACCAGGACCAACTGATGGCAACTGATCTTTATCCCCAACCAAAACGACCTGCATCGTATCAGGAATTGCCCGCAGCAGTGTTCGAAACAAGAACACATCCACCATGGACATTTCGTCAACAATCAGCAGCGCGCCCTCTAAGTCCTTGGCGGCGTTAGCATCATTGCCCTCGTGCCCGTTCAGACCCAGCAGCCGGTGAATGGTGCTGGCGGGCAACCCCGTCGTTTCACTCATCCGCTTGGCAGCCCGACCAGTTGGCGCAGCGAGAAGAATTGGAAACGGCTTATCCTTGTACTGATTAATATCCAGCGAATACTCGTGCAGACGCGCGTATAGGTTCACAAGACCGTTGATGATCGTGGTTTTCCCCGTCCCAGGGCCACCGGTTAAAATAAACACCCGTGATTTCATCGCGGTCAAGATTGCCGTTTCCTGTGACTCATCATAATCAATGCCGAGGTTGCGTTCCACCACGCGCATCTGTTTTTCGATGGCCTCATCATTAAACGACTTGAGTTCGTCGCCATTATTGATGCGGTTCAGGTGTTCGGCTATTTGCCACTCAGTATCGTACAGGTTCTTCAGGTAAATCTTGTCACCTTCGCCGACGATTTTTTGAACCTTGGCCAGGGCAAGCAACTGATCCGCAACCAATTTGGGATTTACGGCCTCATTACGGCTGGATTGCAGCAGGCGGATCGTCCCGGTCAGCAACGGTTGAGCGGTGGTGTATGTGTTGCCATCCTGCATCGCCAATTCGTTGAGTTCCTGAAGCAGCCCCGCCTGGATCCGCTGGTCTGATAGCGCACCAATACCGAGCTGTTCGGCAATCTGATCAGCGCGTTTAAAGCTCACACCATTGATGTCCTCAACCAGCTGATAGGGATTTTCCTGAATCACCGTCAGTGTTTTTTCTTTATACCGGTCATAGGTGGCACTCGCCAGCGAAGATCCGAACCCGTACCCGTTCAGGCCGATGATGATCTGTTCGACACCATTGTTTTCAGCCAGATTGTCCACCAGCGTTGTCTTGACCTTCGCTGATAAGCCAATATCGGCCAACACACTAGCATCTTTATTGATCTGATCGATTGCAGTCGGTCCTAACGCGTCAACGATTTTCTCTGCCGTTTTCTTCCCAAGCCCAGGAAATTCATCGCTTGCTAAATAACCGATGACCCCTTCACGCGAAGTCGGTACCTCGCTTTGATAATTAGCCGCTTGGAACTGCTTGCCATATTTTGGATGGTCAACCAGTTTTCCGAAGAAACGGTACGGATTTTCTTCCTTGATGTTGGCGAAATTTCCTGTCACCACGATTTCACTGTCCGTCCAGTTCATGTTGGTCTGCTGAACTTTCACCAAAAGAACTTTGTAGAAGTTGTCGGGGCTTTCAAAGAAGGTGGTGGCAACGCGGCCGACAATGTATAACTGTGTGTCAGGCTGGTCATCGCCAAACAAGTTCATATTTTCGCTTGCCATGTTGAAACACCCTTCCTTTTAGTTTTGATTCTGATCTTTATTTTGCTTATTCAAAAACGTTTGAATGTCTTTTAAACGTGACTGACCTTTTTGGTAATAGTCTGGGTCCAGTGTCTTGGCATGGTCAAAGTAGGCAGCTGCGTCCTGACCAAGAACGACCGCTGCGATACCGCGATCAAATTGAGCGTGCCCATTTTTCGGGTCAGCCGACAACACCTGATCGTAATAGTCGGCGGCCTGGTTGAAATTCCCGAGGGCCAGTAAATTATCGGCAATCAGCTGGTTCACCTGTGGATCCTGTTTGTGGGTATCCCCGGCAGTAATCGCAAAGGCGAGCGCCGTTTTATGGTCACCGTTGCCCATATACGATTGCGCAAGCATCAAATAGGCGTCGCTTTGCAATTTCTTATCCTTGACTTGTGTGAACTGCGCGATTGCTTTTTGGTACTCGCCAGCTTCGTAGTAAACGTTACCCAGGCCATACGTCAACGTATCCTTGGCCTGTCTGCTCTTGTCGCCAAATCTGCCCATCGCCTTCATCAGCAGTTCTTCAGCCTGCGAATAACTCTTCAGGTTAACTAGCAGCGCACCTAAGTCATAGTACGTATGGTAGTTATCCGGATCATCATCAATTTCTTGAATCAGTTGGTGCATCAATTTTTCGGAAGCCTTCTGTTTTTCATCACGTTCGGCTTTTAATTTATCTTTATCCATTCTTTTTCCTCGTTTAAATCGTGTCAGTTCTTTTTCCTCGTTTAAATCGTGTCAGTAGCATCGAGTTTGCGTTTTAAATAGTCCGTTTTATTCCAGGCGACCAGTTGGAAGCTGGACCCATGATCGGTCGTTTCAAGGATGGTGGTCGACGTATTCGTCAAACCGCCGCGGTCACGCAAATGCGCTAACGGTGTCTTGAGCAGGGCATTAATTTCAGCGTTCAGGGCCGCTCCATGACTGACCACCAGAACATTTTGGTCCGGTGTGTCGTGCGCTGCGACAATCATTTGAATTGCCGGCGTCATACGTGCAATCAGTTCGTGGAATGATTCACCGCCGATTTCTACCGGCCGGTACTTGTCCGGTGCGTTGCGAAACGCGTTGAATTCATCAGGAAATTTCGCCTTCGCAGCTTCAAAGGTCATCCCTTCCATCCGCCCAAGGTGAAATTCTTCTAGCCGGTTCAACAGACTGAGTGGGGTATCGCCCGGCAAATCGTTCAGCACATTCATTGCTGTATCCCGCGCCCGCTTAATTGGACTCGCGTAAATGTGGCTAAAGTGAAACTGTTTCAAATACGCTGCTGCCTGATGAATCTCAGCATAGCTTTCCGGTAACAGCGGTGAATCACCGCCAGCACCCTGATACCGTGACTCCAGGTTCCATTCAGTTTTACCGTGCCGCAGAAAATATAACTTCAATGCAATCCCTCACTTACTCGTAAACTAAAAACAATCAGTCTTATTATGCCAGTTTTGACGGTGAAATTCAAAGTGTAGCTTGTTTTGAAAGCGCTGTTAATAGCGTTTATGTAAAGCGTATCCTATTCGCGAAAACAACGGTTCTCACCCCCGTCGATTCGAGGCCATCCTACTTTCGCAACCTCGTAAAGAGCGCACTGCCGATTGTGATCAAAAAAACGACGTCCCGACTCCCAAACAGGAATCAAACGTCGCTCATCTTGACTTAAACGTACTGTAACTCACGGTTCTTACTGTAAGCAGCATCAATAATGGCACTGCCCAGGCACTCAGCGCCATCGTAGAACACGACGGCCTGACCTGGTGTGATGGCCCGAACTGGATCATCAAATTCAACGGTGACCTTCTGGCCATCGTCAGAGAGATGAACGGTCACACCCGTATCGACCTGACGGTAACGGAACTTCGCTGTACAGTGGAAGTCCTGGCCGCGATCAATCGAGTTGACCCAGTGAATATCGGAAGCATCCAGGTGCGTTGCGTACAAGTGCTCGTTATGATAACCCTTGCCCACGTACAGGATGTTTTTCTTCAAGTCCTTGCCGATAACAAACCACGGCTCGTTATCCTCACCATCGCCGCCGATACCCAAACCGCGACGCTGACCAATGGTGTAATACATCAGACCAGCATGCTGGCCCTTTTCCTCACCATCAACCGTCAGCATCTTGCCTGGCGTTGCTGGTAGATAATGACCCAAGAAACCCTTGAAGTTCTTCTCGCCAATAAAGCAGATCCCAACGGAGTCCTTCTTGTCAGCGGTTGCCAACCCGGCCTCTTTAGCAATTCGACGTACTTCCGGCTTTGTGATGTCCCCAATTGGAAACATCACCCGATCCAGCTGTTCAGTCGAGAGCTGGCTCAGGAAATAGGTCTGATCCTTGTTGGTATCTACGGAACGCATCAGGTGCATGTGACCGTCAGCATCGCGATTTAACTGAGCGTAGTGCCCGGTTGCAATGTAGTCCGCCCCAAGGTCTAATGCGTAGTCCAAGAACGCCTTGAACTTGATCTCTTTGTTACAAATGACGTCAGGGTTCGGTGTCCGGCCCTTCTTATACTCATCAAGAAAGTACGTGAACACGCGGTCCCAATACTCCTTTTCAAAGTTAACGGAATAGTATGGTATACCAATTTTGGCAGCCACCTTCGCCACGTCCTTGTAATCTTCTGTGGCTGTGCAGACCCCGTTTTCATCGGTGTCGTCCCAGTTTTTCATGAACACACCAATGACGTCGTAACCCTGCTGCTTTAAGCGCAACGCTACAACGGAGGAGTCAACCCCGCCGCTCATGCCGACAACCACACGTGTTTGGCTGTTGTCTTGCATAAAATCACCATCACTTCTATTTAGATTCTGGAGAATCCACGAGTTGAAGGTCGTAAAAATCCAGTAAGTTTAAGTGTACTCGCCGGTTTCGTGCAATGCAAGCACTTTAACTTGACTTTTTGGGGGACATCAATGAGCGATACCCCTTTTGAATCCGCAAATCGAAAATGCCTGATTAATACAAGAGATCGCAATCAGCCACATAGGGGCTTTATCGCGAATAACCACTCACTTACCAGAAAAGAAAACGGCGATGTTCGAATTGCTGGGGCAACGAAAAAACACCATATGACCGGTAATCCTGCCTAAATTTGTTGCTGAAATGTTGCCCCATCTATCCCTCGCCTAAACGTGCAAACAAAAGCACGTTTTCCGTCAAATAAAGAACCTCCACCTAAAAACATGGATCGTTTTTAGGTGGAGGTTCGTATATTCTTGAAGCAAAATCACTTTTTGTCCCAGTCTGTTAATAAATTATTCAGCAGCCGTTTCAAATACGTCGCGTTCAATGAACGATTCCATTAAATAGTGGAATTGCTCAGCATATTCAGCGGCCCTGTCCATTTTAAAGAGATTCACTTCGCGCGTCCCCTTCGAGGCAACCGCGGCCATTTTAAAACCATCTAACGTACTGTTGACCATCACCTTAAGTTCAATGCTTGGATTAAACGGGGATTTAGGGTCAAGTGACCGTTTCAAACTAAAATTCCCCACCTTGGTTTCTTGGAAGCCCAAGTCTTTTAAGGTGTATTTCTTAACTTTGGGGCTCAGTGTGTACGCTGTTGTATCCCCTTGTAAAGTCACTGTTTTATCAAATGCCATTATTGATGCACCTCATTTCTCGTTTTTAAACGGGTCACAATTTTTGTAATGGCGGTAATCAAAGCCTGAATATCGTCTTCCGTTGTATAACGGCCAAAACTGATCCGAATTGACTCGGAAATTCGGGGTGAATCAGGACCAAACATTGCGGTCAGCACGTGGGAAGGCTCAATCGACCCCGCAGTGCAGGCCGACCCGCCGGAAACAGCGATGCCAGCCAAGTCAAGATTCGTTTGCATCACATAGGTGGACACACCCTTGATCCAGATATTCATCACGTGTTGCAAGTTCGTCTCGACCATTGAGCCGTTGAGCGCAAAATCAACACCCGCGGCAGTGAGCCCGTCAAAGATTTCCTGTTTGAACTGGTGATACTTTTCCTGACGATGTGCCTTCTCTTCAGGCGTAATGGTCTGAACTGCGGCCGCAAAGCCAGCAATGCTAGGAATATTTTCAGTCCCAGCACGCCGTTTTTCCTCCTGGTCGCCGCCCTTCATAAAGCTTGGGAAGTTGATGCCTGTCTTACGATACAAGAACCCGGTTCCCTTTGGCCCATTGATCTTGTGCGCTGACGTTGACAACATATCAATATGGTCACGTTTGACGTCAATGTCTAACAAACCGTATGCCTGCACAGCATCCGTATGGAACCAAGCTTGGTGGTCTTTTAAAATCTCACCAATTTCATGAATTGGCATGTGCGACCCGACCTCATTGTTCCCAGTCATGATGGTGACCAAGATCGTATCATCACGCAGCGCTGCTTTGAAATCGTCCAAACTAATCTGACCCTCTTCATCGACGGGCAGATAAGTCACGTCAAAACCGCGCTCTTCAAGAAAATGCAACGGTTTTAAAACAGCTTCGTGCTCAATCGCCGTTGTGATAATGTGCTTGCCTAAATTCTCCCTAGCAATCGCCGTTTGGGTGATAGCGGTATTATCGGATTCTGATCCGCCACTGGTGAAGATGATCTCGTCATCGTCCGCGTTCAAACTCTGGGCAATAATGTGACGGCTGTTTTCCAATAAGGTATGTGCCTCGCGTCCTAACCCATACAAGGTCGACGCGTTGCCGTACATGTTGGCTAACTTGTCAGTCATTTCAGCGAGGACCTCTTTTGAAATCGGTGTTGTCGCTGCGTTATCCAAATAAATTTCCTTCACTGCAATTTCCTCCGTCTTATTCTGCTGCTAGTAAAGCTAATAACATCTTGGCTGATCGCTTTCCAGCCTCGATAATAAAGTCATCAAAACTAACGCCGGCATCCTCATCACCAACGTCTGACATCGCCCGTACCACTACGTAGGGGGTATGGAACTGGTTGGCAACTTGGCCCACAGCTGCACCTTCCATTTCACTGGAAAGCGCATCTGGGAAGTGGCTCAAAATAGCGTCTGTTGCGGCCTTGCTGGCGATAAACTGGTCACCAGAAACAATCAGCCCCTGCTTAACGTTTAACCCCGTCGACTTGGCTGCCGAAGCAATTTTATCCAGCCATGTCTTATCTGCATCAAACCGGGCTGGTTGCTGCGGCAACTGGCCGTATTCATAGCCGAACACTTGGGCATCTACATCATGGTAAGCGGTTTGTGTTGATAACACAACGTCGCCCACTTTCAAACCGTCACCAATGCCACCGGCTGAACCGGAGTTGATGACAACGTCCACGTGGAATCGGGTAATTAGCAAAGCAGTCGTCAAACCTGCCTCGACTTTGCCGATTCCTGAACGTACCAGAACGACTTCCTGGCCGCTAATTTTACCTTGGTAGAAATCGATGCCGGAAATATCTGTTGTAAAACCGTCCTGAAGAGCTTCCTTTAAGGTTGCAATTTCTTCGTCCATCGCACATAAAATACCAACTGTCACTGTCAATCTTCCCTTCTATAATAACCCCATTATTGACACCACTAAAATTCAACAAATCTCAAAATTAAGAACACGATAATAATGCCTAAACTCAATCCTGCAATGGCCCAATTTAAACGATGTTTGAGCCGCTGGATCTTTTCTTCATCAAAATCAGCAACCTGTGCGGCCTGCTCAGGATCTCCCTGAGGGTGCTGCTTGGCGTAGCGTTTTTCAGCCTGAACCCGTTTGCGGTCCCGCTTTAAAAACGCATCTTGTTCAGCTTGCTGTTGCTTTCGGTAGGCAGACCGACTCAGGGGCTGCTCCTCCTGTGATGCTTCATACTGATCGTCAGAATCGCGACTTGCCATTGTGGTCACCCCCCTGCTAGTCTTGTGCTTGTTTGAGCTGCATGAGCTCAAAGTACCAAATGGCCATAACCGTTTTGGCATCTTCAATCTGACCGGTTGCCATCAACGCTTTTAATTCGTCCAACGAATACGCCTTCACCTTCAGATCTTCGCCCGGATCACGAGGCAGTTCGTCACTGACCGGTTTCAAATTCTTAGCAACATACAGGGTCATGTATTCATCAGAAAAACCGACCGATGAGTAAAAACCCGTCACCTTTTTTAGCTGGGTCGCCTTCAAACGAATTTCCTCGTTCAATTCCCGGTTCACCGCGTGCAACGCATTCCCTTCGTCGCGATCATCCAACTTGCCGGCCGGAATTTCGAGGGTCGTCTTCGCAATCGGGGATCGCCACTGTTTAACAAGGATCACCTTGTTATCATTGGTGATCGCCAAAACTGCCACGGCACCGGAATGCCGCACAATTTCACGATACGACTCATGGCCGTCTGGTAAGGCGACCTTTTCTTTTTCAACGTTAATGATGACACCATCGTAAATTTTCTCGGTACTTAAGACCCGTTCTTCCATATTCATATAGTGTTCAATCCCCAATCTTATTCGGTCATGTTGTTTCGATTAACTTATCAAGACCTAGTGTACCCAGAATTAGGGTCAGACGCAATCGTTCCCCTATTTATTAGGGGTTTCTTCAGAAGTTTCAGTCGTGCCAGCAACCGGTTGTTCAACGGGACGCACCCGTGCTGCTTGAGGACCTTTTTGTCCTTCAACGATCACAAATTCAACTTCTTGGCCGGGCTTCAAACTCTTGTAGCCAGACATTTCGATGCCCGTATAGTGCACAAAAATGTTTTCACCGGTCTCACTCTTAATAAACCCGAAACCGTTTTGCTCATTATACCGATCGACTGTTCCTTTGATCATAGTTTACACCACCCTATTTACAAGTTATTTTCGTATTTCATCATACAAGTCTTACTATTGGTTACTGGAGATAGTTGGACCCTCTAAACCAGACAAAGGCTGCAAGACAATTGGCACCTGCGCAAGCAACTTCTGGCACATCATATAATACGGTGTTTTCTGCAATTTCTTGGCCACCGTACCAAAACAAGTACCATAAGGCAGGAGACGCCTGCCTCCTAACCGTCTTGTTCCCCGCTAACCAAAAAGAGGATCCAAAACACTACCGTTTCGAACCCTCTTTTCGTCTATTAACCAATAGCTTGGTTACGAAAGCCCGCATTTTATAGCTATTAACAGTGTACCAGTTCCGTCAAGTCGCTGGCGACTATTTTGCCCTAAAAATCAGGAAAACGTGTTTTAAAATTAATCTTCTGCTTTAAAATCGTCGAATTCTACGCCCTTCGTTTCAGGGAAGTTTTCGCGAACAATTTTAGCGCAACGTGCACAGAAGTGTGGGTAATCTTTGTCAGAACCAACATCCTGGGTAGTCATCCGACAACGGTCACAGACCTCACCAGCTGCGTGGGAGATTTTTGTGGCAACGCCATCGTTAAAGTTTTCAGCGTCAGCAGGTGCATCAGTCATGGCGTGCACTTCGAGATCTGAAACCATCAGTACTTGACGGACATCAGCCCCTAACGCTTCAACCAAGCCTTTGTTGCGGTCGTCAACGTAAAGGTCTAAACGTGCCTCCAATGACTTACCGATCAATTTTGCATCCCGTGCTTCTTCCAACGACTTCAAAACATCGCTCCGCAGTTCCATGAAACCTTCCCAAGTCTTCAAAACGGCTTCTTCGTTGTCGAAGTGTTGCGGTGTCGGCATTTCTGCTAATTGTACGTAGTCCTCTGGTTCCTTTAAGAACGGCCAGATTTCTTCGGTCGTGTGTGGCAGAATCGGGGTCAGTAACTTGGTCAGCCCAACCGTCATTTCATACAAGACGGTCTGCATTGAACGCCGAGTGTGACTGTCTTCTGGATCGATGTACAGGATGTCCTTGGCAAAGTCCAGGTAGAAAGCAGACAGTTCGGAGATGAAGAAGTTCATGACCTGCTTGTAGATGTCCAAGAAGTCGTATGAATCGTACTTAGCCTTCAAGTCAGCTACTAAGTGGTTGTACTTGATCAGCATGTACTGGTCAGCTGGTTCAAGGTCATCGTATGCCAACCCGTTTGTCTTAGGATCAAAATCGGTAGTGTTGGCCAACATGTAACGAACGGTGTTCCGAATCTTCTTGTAGGCGTCAGACGTCTTCGTGAAGGCTTCCATGGAAACCCGAACATCAGCACTGGAATCAACTGACGAGACCCATAAACGAACAATTTCAGCGCCCATCTTTTTAATGACTTCGGCTGGGGCAATCGTGTTCCCCAATGACTTGCTCATTTTATGACCCTGACCATCAAGGGTGAACCCTTGTGATAAGACCTGCTTATATGGGGCCTTACCTGAAACGGCAACACTGGTGATCAGACTTGAGTTGAACCAGCCACGGTATTGGTCGGAACCTTCCAGATACATATCAGCTGGGTAGCTGAGATCTGGCCGCTCTTCCAAGACACCTTGGTGAGAAGAACCGGAGTCAAACCAAACATCCATGATGTCGTTTTCCTTGGTGAATTTGCCATTTGGTGAGTGTTCTGAAGTGAATCCATCAGGTAACAAGTCCTTTGCATCCCGGTCAAACCAAACGTTTGAACCGTACTTCCCAAAGAGTTGGGCAACGTGTTCAATCGTCTCTTCAGTAATAATAGCTTCGCCGTCTTCACCGTAGAAGATTGGTAGCGGCACACCCCAAACACGTTGCCGTGAAATGACCCAATCGCCACGGTCACGAATCATGTTTGAAAGCCGCTTCTTGCCCCAGTCTGGGAAGAATTGAACATCTTCAATGGCATCCAAAATTTCATCACGAATCTTATCCACAGAAGCAAACCATTGCGGCGTTGCCCGGAAGATAACGGGCTTCTTCGTCCGCCAGTCAAATGGGTAACTGTGTTCATACGGCATGTAATCGAGTAACAATCCGGCGTCTTTTAACTTGTCCAGTGAGATCTTGTTGGCGTCATCGTAGAAGACCCCTGCAAAATCAGGGCCGGCTTCTTCAGTCATATACCCCTTATCATCAACTGGCACAAAAATAGGCAGGTCGTATTGTTTTCCGACATAGAAGTCATCTTCCCCAAAACCAGGGGCGGTATGAACCAAACCAGTACCGGCATCCAACGTCACAAAATTGCCCATCATCGTGACAAGTTTGCGGTTTTCATCAAATGGGTGTTGGCACAACACACGGTCCAACTCTTGACCTTTGACAACCTTTAATGTCTTGACGTTCTTCCAACCGAACTTCTCGCTGCAGTCGGCTAACAATTCAGTGGCCACAACGAATTTACGGTCTTCGCCTTCAGGCTGCACAACAGAATAGTCGAAAGTGGCATCCAACGTAATCCCTTCGGAAGCTGGAATAGTCCATGGTGTGGTCGTCCAAACAACCAGATAAGTGTTGTCGTTTTCCAAAACACCCTTGCCATCAATCACTTTTTCGCCGTAAAAGGCGGAAGGTGAAGTCACATCATGGTACTCAACTTCGGCTTCTGCTAAGGCTGATTCTGAGGACCAAGACCAGAAAATTGGTTTCTTGCCGCGGAAAATCAACCCACGTTTAGCAAATGCGCCAAACGTCCGAACTTCCTGTGCTTCAAATTCGGGCTTCAGAGTCAGGTAAGGATCATCCCAATCGCCGGCAACGCCTAACCGCTTAAATTCTTCACGTTGGCGGTCAACCTGTTCCAAAGCGTACTTGCGACAAAGTTCACGGAATTCAGTCGTGGACATCTTCTTACGGTCGTAACCTTGTTGCGTCAGTTTTTGTTCGATGGGCAACCCATGGGTATCCCAACCAGGAACGTAGGGTGCCCGGAAGCCGTTCATGGACTTGTAGCGCACAATAAAGTCCTTCGAGATTTTGTTCAACGCGTGACCCATGTGAATGTCGCCGTTCGCGTATGGTGGGCCATCATGTAAAATAAATGTTGGCTTGCCTTCGTTTAATTTTTGTCTTAATTGATAGACGCCGTTGTCTTCCCAAGCCTTTTGTCGTTCAACTTCTTTGACTGGTAAGTTTCCGCGCATCTTGAACTTGGTCTTACCTAAGTTCAGCGTATCTTTAACCCGCATTAGGGTCCCTCCTTGAATTTTTGCATGGCAACAAAAAAAGACCTCATCCAAGGGACGAAGTCTTCGTGGTACCACCCAATTTTTAGAATTTAGCATTCTTCTTACATGACGATAACGGGTCGAACCGGCTTGGCTTACTGCTTCAGCCAAACAGCTAGAAGATGATCCGTCAGACAACAGGGACCGCCGAACTTTCACCAGTTTCCGGCTCGCTTGTATGTATCTTATCTGACTTGCTGTTCTTCTTGTGCGGTATTCATTTGCGCAAACAATTACGCCTTTTGATCATCATCTGGGAAAATGACCACCGTTTCGGTCCGCGTATCGTGCTCCGGATCAACTGGCTGGTCAGCATCGTAAATCTGATCGGAATCATCATCTGCTTGTGTGTCTGAGTTTACGCCATCTTCAGCGTCATTGTCAAGACTGTTATCAGAAATGGCTTTCTTGATGTCTTCATAAGATGAGGAGCCATCGTCCTTTAACAACTCATTCCAGTTGTCCGACTTAATCTCTTCTAACTGGGATTCAAGCATCACCTGCAAACGTTGTCGGAAGACACGTGTACTCTTTTTCAAATCATCCGTCTCAACGGCTAATTGCTTAGCCCGATTTGAAGCTTCCTCAAGTAATTGGTTGGCCTTATCGGTTGCCTCGCTCACCACGTCATTGGCCTGCTTTTGGGCCTCGCGATTAATGATGTCGGCTTCCTTTTGGGAATTTGCCCGCACCTTATCAGCGGCCTCCTGCGCAACAATGATGGACTGGTTCAACGAATCCTTCAAATCATTGAAGTACTTAAGCTTTTCATTGCTGGCATCCAGCTGTTCCGTCAAGCTCTTGTTTGAATCCAACGTAATCTGATAGTCCTTGATGATCTGTTCCAAGAAATCGTTGACCTCATCAATGTTATAACCACGTAACTTTGTTGAAAATTCCTTATTATGAATATCCAGTGGGCTTAGTACCATAAGAGTTCCTCCCCGTTTACTTGTGTAATACTGACAACGTGACACGTAGCTTATCACGCTTGGTGACACCATCAACACTGTTCAATCTAACTCGGCCGAACCCGCGAACTGAAATGATATCCTGGTGAGCCAACTGGTAATCCGGACGTTCAAAGTCGTTCCAATTGAGTTGGATCTTTCCAGCTTCAATCAACTGCTTGGCATGGTGCCGCGATAAATGAAACGCCGTGGCAACCACGTTATCGACCCGCGCAGATGACAGCGTCGTCGTTTCATCTTCCCAAGCCGTTAACGGTGCAATATGCGCTGTCAATTCAAGCGGCAGCAGTCGCACTTTGATTTTCCCCATCCGGGTTACCTGATCACTAATATACGCTGCCATTTCTGACGTTGTATATACCTGCCAACGCGTGCCGTCGGTTATAATATCACCAAGAACGTCGCGATCGATACCGGCTGCCAGCATCGAGCCAAGAATTTGACCATGGTGCAGTTCGGAAAACTTGACCGGGTAATCGATTTCAAAAAGGTTCAGCTCAAAATCCGAATCACTCGTTTCAAAATAATCCGGATAAATCAACCCTCGTTGCATTTCTGCCCCAGGATAACCGCCATTTTGCCGTAATTTTACACCCGTCACCCGGTTTACAAGTGTTTCCAAGATATACTGTTGCCGAGGATTCAAAAAATGAGTCAAAATGGGACGATATTCGTCGTTGGCCTGTTGAATCCAACCTGTGGCACTCTCAACGAAGGGAGCTTCCTCCCGACGGAAGTGCTGTGCGATGTTGTCAGCCAATTTTAACTCCTCCTACAAACCTCATAAAGTCTTTTTAATACCCTAATAGTCGAAAAATAATTTGCTCAACGAACGTCAGCCCGTAACTGACAACCTGCAGCACAATCAAGGCAACGATTGGTGCAAAGCCAATCATGCCAATGTGTGCAAAGTTAAACCAGCGTTGGAACGGTTCAACGATTCGCGCCAGGAATTGACCAAATGCGGTTTGGTAGGCTCCTGGAAACCAGCTTAGTAGTGCGTAAATCACAATCGCCCAGCTATAAAGCTCGATTAAGTGTGATAACACCCAAAAAATCATACTAATTGCTTGGATCAAAGACTCACTCCTTAATTGAGCTTATCGTTCAGACTAGCCGAGATGTCGCCGCTGATTTCGAAATTGCGTGGGGTGCACAGAAAAATCTGGTCCCCCACTCGTTCAATATCGCCTTCAATGGCAAAAACCGTGCCGGTCAAAAAATCAATGATACGCCGCGCTTCTCCCTTGTCAATTCGGCCAAGATTCACGATAACCGCCTGATTTTTGATCAGCTGGCTCGCGATTTCTTGGACATCAGAGTATAAACGCGGTTCGAACAAGGCAATCTTGTTCGCTGAAGGCCGCGGTGCGTTGATTGAGACGACTTTATTGCCGCTGCGACGCGGTAATTCTGAACGAATCGCATCGTTTTCAGTCGGCGCTTGTTCATCAGTTTGATTATAGTCAGCCGTATCGTAATCGTCATCGATCCCAAAAAAACGGCTCATACTAAATTTTCCCATCTCTTACGCTCCTTTCGCAAACCCAGTCAGCGCAGATTAGTCTTGCTTCCGACGATGCTTGAAGAATGGTGGTGTATCTAACCCTGAATCATCGCCGTTTTGACTATCGATGTCGTCGCTGTTGAAGACGCTGAAGTCGGGTTTTGAAACACCGTCGAATTCGCTTGCGTCTGGTCGGTGACTGACCATGTGATCATTGTTGGTGTCACTATTGTTGCTACCGTGATCCAACTGATCCGAGTCTAACTGGTTCGTGTTTTGAGTTGTGTGTGTATCTGATTTACCATCTTGGCTCAGATGCCGGGCGCTGCGTGTGCCTGGACGGCCGCCTTTGTTCCGCTGGTCGATCCCGGTGGCGATAACTGTGACCCGAACCTCATCGCCTAAGTTTTCATCAATGGACGTCCCAAAAATGATGTTGACGTCGCTAGTAGCAGCTGACGAGACAATTTCTGAAGCAGCCTGTGCTTCAAACAGGGACAGGTCTGGACCACCAGTAATGTTTAACAGCACTTGTTCTGCGCCATCGATTGACACTTCCAAAAGTGGTGACGAAATGGCCTTCTTGGTGGCATCCTCAGTACGGTTTTCACCGTTGGCTGAACCGATACCCATTAAAGCAGAACCCTGATCCTGCATCACCGTTTTCACATCGGCAAAGTCCAAGTTCACGTACCCAGGACTTGTAATCAGGTCAGAAATGCCTTGAACACCCTGACGTAACACATTGTCAGCTTCCTGGAAGGCTTCCATCATTGGCGTTTTCTTGTCAACAATCTCGAGCAGACGATTATTGGCGATGACGATCAGCGTATCAACGTTTTCTTTCATCTGAGCCACGCCTTCAAGAGCGAAGCGGCCACGCTTAGGGCCTTCAAACGTAAATGGTCGGGTAACGACACCCACGGTTAACGCGCCCTGTTCCTTGGCTAATTTAGCGACAATTGGTGCGGCACCGTTCCCAGTACCACCGCCCATGCCGGCAGTGACAAAGACCATGTCGGCTCCCGCTAATGCTTCGCCGATTTGTTCTTCACTTTCCTGAGCGGCCTTTGATCCGATCTCAGGGTTTGATCCGGCGCCTAACCCACGAGTGAGTTTCGGGCCGAGTTGAATTTTAGTCTCAGCTTTTGAAGCTTCTAAGGCTTGAACATCCGTGTTAGCCACGATAAATTCAACGCCCTTAACGTCTTCTTCGATCATTCGGTTGACGGCGTTGCCGCCACCGCCGCCGACGCCGATAACTTTAATGTTGGCACTATGATTCTGTGTCGAGTCTAACGAAAATTCCATTTGAAATCCCTCCAGTGGTTCGAATTAGTCAAAGAAGTCGCTAAAGAACTTTTTAAGTCCTTGACCGCGCTTTTTAGGTGCCTGTTTGTTACGTTTTTCCGTCGCTGTTGCTGCCTGTTGCGGTTCAGTCTGCGACTGAGCCTTGGGCGTTGGGGCTGGCTTCTTAGCAATTTGTGAAACGAGTTGCTGGTTGCCAGCCAAAGCTGATTGAACAAGCAGGTCAATTTCATTAAGCTGACCCCGATAGTTCACCAGTGACAATGCCTGGGTAAACGACGGGTGGCGCAGCCCCATTTGATCAGGGATGGCAACCCGAACCGGCACGTCATCAAAATCTGCCTTCAGCAGGTCCACGATACCCGGCAAGGCTGCAACCCCACCGGTGACAACGATCCCACCTGGTAATGATAACGCGTTTGTGGCAGCTAACTGGCCCTTCAGCTTATCAAAAATTTGAGATAACCGCGCCTCAATAATTTCGGCCAGATACTGCTCTGTGATTTCAGTGGGACGGCTTTGGCCTACCACGTCGACTGGAAACTGATTGTCTTCAGCAGCGCGGGTGGCATCCGCGTACCCATAATTGCGTTTTAATTTTTCTGCATTTTCAATTGACGTATTCAACACCACCGAAATATCTTTGGTGATGTAGTCGCCGCCTTCAGGGTCCACCTCAGCATACTTCAATCTGTGATCATGAATCACAGCTGCGGTTGTTTGGCCGCCGCCCAGATCAAGTAAAATCGTGCCAAAGTCCTGTTCACCATCGCTTAAAATACTGAGCCCCTGTGCAATTGGACTCACAACCGCTAACTGCGGGTTTAAGCCGGCTTGCTCAACTGCCTTTTTCGTATTATGTACGATCGTCTTGGGACCGGTAAACAACATCCCGTGCATTTCTAACCGAACACCAACCATCGAACGCGGATCCTTGATGCCATCAAAGCCGTCAACGACGAACTCATCCGGAATCAAATTAATGATCTCGCGTTCCGGCGGCAAGTTTTGGATGATTGCGGCCGCCGCGACGTCACGAACATCTTGGTCCGTTATTTCCCGCGCTTGGTCGCCAATGGCCACCAGACCGTTCACCGGTTCGATCTTCAACATGTTGGCGGAAATGCCCACCACCACATCGTGAATCTCAATGCTAGCTTTCTCCTCCGCAGATTTAACTGCATTCTTGATTGCTTCGCTTGCCTTATCAATATCAACAATGACCCCACGGCTGAGTCCGGCCGAACGTTCATTACCTACCCCTAAAACGTTCAATTGACCTTCCAAATACTCAGCCACGATAACTTTGATTGAGGTCGTCCCTATATCAAGTCCCACGTACATACCTGAAGTATCCATCATGCAGGAGCCTCCCTTAATTCCGACATATTTGTTTATTACCTAAATCGTCGTAGTTTACAACTTAGTTTACCACAAATACACACTGATAAAAAAGTGCTAAGTGCCTACAATAGCGAGGTTTTAACTTGAAAACGGGTAAGAGTAAGCACCGATTTCCAAATTAACCACACCCTTGCGTTTCATTTTTGCTGCAATGCTCGGATAATACGCCATTTTGGCTGCAAATGTTGTCAAAGTTGCGTAAACTTCATTGCCATCATTCATAAAAACGTGAATACGTTCTGGATTCGATTTTGTTGGAGAAAATTGAATTTCTGATATTCCAGTTTTAATTTTTGGTGCCAATTTTGCAAATTGCAGGATCATTTGGTGCAACCGGTGAGTCGAAGTGAATTTGTCATACACCGGATAGCTGCCAGTCGGCTGCTTTCGTTTCTCCTTTGAGATCACACCACTTTCCAAGGCGATGCGATAATACCCATTGCTTGGGACAAACCCGGCAGTCTGGTATTCAACCACGTGAACGGTCAGCTGATTTTGATTTTTAATCTTAAAAGAAATTTCCTTTACTCGCGGATACTTAGCGGTAACACGTTGCGCAATCGTTTTCGCATTACTGCCGGCGACCTTATAGATTGAATCGCCCGTTTTCACGCCGGTCATTTTTTCAACCGTTGACGTCTTGACGACCCGATTACCAGTCACCGTGATCTTCGAAATATGGCTAATGGGCGTTGCAAAGTAACCTGCAAACAATAGGATGACTAAGAAGATGCCCACGAGGATACTCATTCGTTTCAGTAACCGTCTGTGTTTTTGATGTTTCAGCCGTGGCAGTTTGGTGCCAATTCGGGACGGCCGTTTTTGTTTCTTAGCAGCTTTTTCCCGTTCCTCTTGTCGATTTTGATACTTCTCCCACGGTGTCACCGCAACTTTGCGATTCGACCGTTTTCGATCCAATTTAAAGGGCATCTCAGTTCGCCTCCTTTCAAGAGTGTGGAGCAAGGCGCCTAGAGGGCGGAGCATAAGCGACTCTGGGCATAAAAGTCCGGGCCTGACTTTTGTGCCCAGAGTCACTTATGCAGGAGCCCTCTGCCTTGCGGAACGCGTTTCAGTTATCTGCAATTAAACACCGTCGCAAGTACGGTCAAACTGAATTCAGCAGCACATTCAATCTTGAGTTGATGTCCAAAGTCCCGCCAGCAGGAGTCTCCCACCCTGCGGAAAACATTTCAGCTATCTGCAATTAAACACCGTCGCAAGTACGGTCAAACTGAATTCAGCAGCACATTCAATCTTGAGTTGATATCTAATATGACTAACAGCGCCGTCATTTCATTTATTGTGAAGCCGGCATCAAGCCTGGTGCGTCTTGATCACCGACTTCAACAAATCAACCATTTCTGTAGCCGCGTGCGGCTTGCCCAGCTTCTTGGAAGCTGCAGCCATGGCCGCTTGTTTTTCAGGATCAGTCATTAATTGGTCAACCGTACTGATCAAAGTCTCAGCAGAAAGGTCCGCTTCTTTGATCATCAACGCCGCGTTGGCGTTTACTAAACTCTGAGCGTTTTTTGTCTGGTGATCCGCGGTCACGTATGGACTGGGAATCAGAATCGATGGCACACCCAGCGCTGTAAGTTCAGCCAGTGTGGTTGCGCCAGAGCGTCCAACCACTGCTGCCATCTTCGGTAAGACTTCCGGCATGTTGCTGATGTAGGATTTAATGGCGATGTTGGGTGCTTGCAGTTCCTTAACCTGCGCCATCACATCGTCATAGCGTTTAGGGCCAGTCACAAAAATGACTTGATAGTCCTTTGTCGCAAAGGTTTTCAGGCTATCCACCATGACCTTATTGAGTTTCAAAGCCCCTTGAGACCCGCCGACAACCAGCAGCGTTGGTTTGGTGTTATCCAGCCCAAACGTTGCCAAGTCAAAATGACTTTCAATATTGGCCACTTCTTGCGCCCGCGGATTCCCGGTCATCACAACTTTTTCAGTTTGAAACTGGTCGCGCGCCATCTCAAAATTGATGGCAATTTTATCGACATAACGGCTCAAAAATTTGTTAGTCATCCCGACAACACTGTTTTGTTCGTGAATAACCGTGGGCACGTGCTGTTTGGCTGCTGCGTACAGTACAGCACCAGAGACATAGCCCCCGGTTCCGAGGACAACGTCTGGTTTAAAATCCCGCACGAGTTTTTTGGCGCGGTGCACGCTCTTTAAAAACAAGTAAACGGTCTTAAAGTTTTCTAGCGACAGTGACCGTTTGAATCCCTGAATCTCCATTTCCTTAAACGGAATTCCGAGTTCGGGAACAATGGTGCTTTCAATGCCACGCTGTGAGCCGACGTACATAACTTCAGCAGTCGGGTCCTGGCGTTTGAGTTCATTGATAACGGCTAGGGCCGGATAAATATGGCCGCCGGTACCGCCACCCGATACCATTAATCGCATTATTGTTCCTCCTTCTTGCCGGTCAGTGTTTCAACCGCTTGGATAAACTTGTCCCCGCGTACTTCAAAATTAGGGTACTGATCCCAGCTGGCATTTGCTGGCGACAGTAAGATCACGTCACCAGGAGCACTCATTTCATAAGCCGTTGGTACAGCTGTTTCAGCATTTTCGCTCATCTTGATGGTTGGTACGCCCGCCTGTTCCGCAGCATCTTTCAACAGATCCTTGGTTTCACCGAATAAAACGATACCCTTCACATGGGCCTTAAAAAATGGGACTAACCGTTCGAATGTGTACCCGCGGTCTAGCCCGCCGGCTAACAGGACAACTGGTTGTTTGAAGCCCTTCAATGCCATCTCTGTGGCTTCCATATCAGTCGCCTTTGAATCGTTATAAAACTGCCGACCCTCACTGGTCAGCACGTATTGCGTCCGGTGCCGAACACCGCCAAAAGTCGTTAAGACGTGTTTGATTGCTTCATTTGATTTGCCATGGATCTTAGCCACTGCAATAGCGGCCAGCGCATTTTCAACGTTGTGGTCCCCTGGTACCTTGATATCGGCAGCGGCCATAACCAATTCATCTTTGAAGTACAGGTTGCCATCTGATTCGTAGGCACCTTCATGGGTAACGCCTTCACGTGAAAACGGCACGATCTTAGCTTTGGATTGTTTGCTTAACCCAATCAATTCTTTGGAATCAAAGTTAACGACAAAATAGTCGTCAGCGGTCTGGTTCATCGTGATCCGCATTTTCGCTTTCACGTAGTTTTCACGGGTTTTGTGGTAGTCCAAATGGTTTGAGAAAATATTTATCAGAACAGCAACGTGAGGATGAAACGCGGTAACCCCAAGCAGCATAAAGCTCGACGTTTCAAGCACCAAGGTGTCATCAGAGGTCATCGTTTCCGCAACCTTGCTTGCAGGAATTCCAATGTTGCCGGCATAGGCACTGCGGCCAGCGGTTCGTTCCTGATTGAGCATCTTTGTGATCATGGTTGTAGTTGTCGTCTTACCGTTACTGCCTGTGACAGCAATCAACTCCGCTTCGTTGATCTCACTGGCAAGTTCAATTTCAGTAATAATTGGCAGTTTTTGTTCAAGTGCCGCCTGCACGATCGGCACATCGTAAGGAATGCCGGGATTTTTCACCATTAAATCAAAACCAGCATCGAGCTGGTCTGGTGTTTGCTTACCGGTCAGCACCGTAAAGTTTCCGGTTGCTGTTAATTCCTGTGCTTCTGTGTTTTTATCGAGGGGCTGCTGATCACTGACCGTCACAACAGCGCCAAGCTGGTGCAGCAATTTGGCAGCATTGAACCCGCTCTTCGCAAGTCCCACTACGATCACTTTTTTACCCTGATACGTCTTAATTGCCTTCATTATTCTTATTCCGCCACCTATTTGAATTTAAATTGATATCCTAAATACTGATTACCACATGGCCCAAATACCAGTTACAGCGGTAACTAGGCTGACTGCCCAAAAAGTTAAATCAATGCGCCATTCGCTCCAACCCTTCATTTCAAAGTGGTGATGAATGGGCGACATCAGGAAGATTCGTTTGCCGGTCAGTTTAAACGAAGCAACCTGCAAAATAACACTTGCCGTCTCACACACGTAGATCAAACCGATCCAAAGCAGTGACAACTCATGGTGCAATAAAATTGAAACCGCTGCTAACGCCCCGCCTAATGCCAGTGACCCCATGTCACCCATGAAGATCTTCGCTGGTTTGTGGTTGTACACCAAAAAAGCGAGGACACCGCCGACAACGGCAAAACAGAATAGCATAACGTCATACTGGTGCTGGTGCGCAGCGATGATCCCGTAGGTTGCAAACGAAATCGTTGCCAGTCCTGCAACTAACCCGTCAAGACCATCTGTCAGGTTGACGGCGTTTGAAAAACCGACCAGCCAAAAGGCGACAAAGAAGAAGTAGAGCCACCCCAGATTTAAGTTCCCCAATCCAGGAATTAAAATACCGAGCGGTAAGCCTTCGTGCAGGTAGACCAGAAGAAACACCACCGCACCAACGATTTGGCCCAGCAGTTTCTGCCAAGCCTTTAGGCCTTCGTTTTGCCGCCGAAACAGCTTGATTGAGTCATCCCACATGCCTAGCAGGCCGTAGAGAATCAAAATAAATAACAGGATCAACAAAACGGGTGTCAGCATATGGCCAACCATCCCTGCAATTAATGAGCCTACAATAATTGCGATGATAAACATCAGACCACCCATCGTTGGTGTCCCCGATTTTTTTTCGTGCCATGAAGGCCCCTCTTCACGAATCATTTGACCCTCATGTTTACTTCGGAAATACCGAATCAAGGCTGGCATACAGACCAGCGTAATGATAAAGCTAATCACAAACGCAATTGTTGAACTCATTGATTTCTCCTCTTTCACTCTTTTTGCTGCGAATCAGTTCCCGAGAGTGACCTTTAAGTTCTCCTCATCGCTCACGGCCTGACCCGCTTTGATACTTTGTGTTTTTGCGTAGCCGCTGCCCGTAAAGGTGACCTTCATCCCAAGTAGGTCGGCCAAGCGCAGAATATCGCTCTTGGACCAGCCGCTGATACTTGGCATCTTTTGGGCGCCGCTCGTCAACAGAATGACCCGTTGCCCCGTCATCATCACCTGACCAGATTCCGGCGACTGTTTAACCACCTTGCTGCCAGAACCTAGAACAGTGACCTTGTAGCCAGCCTTCTTCAACGTTTCTTCAGAAGCCTTTGCTGACCGGTTAACGTAAGAAACCATCTTAGTACTGGTTTCAGTTGATGAGCTTGATGAATCTTCCAACAATGTCCGTTTCATCACAGGTTTAAACACACCTGCCAACAGCTGTGTCGCCGTTTCGGTACCCGGTAACGTTGGCCGCTTCATTGTAATGTACATGATGTACTTTGGATTATTGGCCGGTGCCATTGCGGCAACGGAATACAGATAGTTGTCATCGCCAGTTAAATAGCCGGACTTCCCGTTACTAATTTCAGCAGTCCCAGTTTTAGCGGCAATGCGGACACCCTTGATCTTGTAATCAGAACCAATCCCGTAAGACTTGTACACAACGTCTTGCATATGCTTTAGGACCGCCTTAGCAGTCGAGGATTTGATTGGTTGACCAATGACCTTTTTCCCGTATGATTTAACCGTTTTACCAGTGTTTGGATTCACCACTTTACGAACAAGATACGGCTTCAACATCTTACCATTGTTCGCAATAGCAGACAATCCCTGCAGCATTTGAATGGCAGTGACTTGAATACCTTGGCCAAACGACGTATCAGCCTGGTCAATAGCCTGACTGAACTGGATACTGCCTGATTGCTCGCCTGGTAACCCAAAGTGGGTCGACTTTAAGAATTTAAAACGTTTAATATATTTTAACCAAGTTTTTGAGCCCATTTGGCGTTCCAGATGCGCCATCGCGACGTTACTGGAGAGTGCAAACCCTTTGTTGTAGGTAATGATGCCCCAACCAGAGGTTTCCCAATCGGGTACCGTTTGACCGTCAATTTCATACTTCCCCGATTGGTATGTCGCTGTCCCGTTGTAGTTCCCACTATTAATGGAAGCCGCCATGGTAAACACCTTCATGACCGAACCAGGTTCATACAAGTCCTGTACCAAACTATCACGCCAGGTACTGGTCGAGCTCAGGCCTGAACCAGTTTCCGGATTAAACGTTGGCCGTTGTGTCGAAGCAACGATCGCGCCGGTTTTAGCATTCATCAAAACGGCATTTAACGACTTTGAATGCGTCTTCGACTGCAAAGCTGACATTTCTGTTTCCAGCAGTGTCTGCAAACGTGAATCTAACGTAGTATAAACGTTATCGCCATTCTTAGCCTTCTTGTCCTTCTGAGTCGTGCCTGGAATCTTGTACCCGTTGTTATCCTGTTTGATGGTCTTAAATCCGTTGGTCCCGGTCAGGAGCTTATTATACGCGCTCTCGATACCCATGGTACCAGTCAAAACACCCTTACTGCTGGTTGACGTATTGCCAATCAAGTAGGAGGCAAACGCCCCGTTAGGATATAATCGTGCCTGTTGCTGGACAAAATTCAAACCAGTCAAGTGTGCCTTTTCAATTTTATTTTTAGTCGTTAGAGAAATGTTTTGCCCTGCCAACCCGAATTCAACCTGGAATGTTTTGGAACTCGATGGTGTCAGATATTTCAACGCCCGTTTCTTACTGATCGGCAAGTACTTCGCCAAAACAGCGGCCGTCTTTTTCTTGTTCTGAACGTACATCGGTTTGCCTTCCGTACTGCGCTGACTGTGATCCAGCACAGCGTACAGTGAATAGGTACTGGTGTCTTCAGCAATCGGCTGGTTCGAAGCATCATAAATCGTTCCCCGCTGGGCTTTAACCGTTTGCGTATCTGTATATAGTTTCTTAGCCCGCGCCGATAGGTTGACATTTTCAACATTTTTTCCAATTGCGATATAAGAAAAACGAGCAATGAATAGTACAAACAATAACGTAATGATGAGAAATAAAACGCGTCCGAAGACTCTCCGATTACGTCGTGCTTGTTGACTAGTCACCGTTCGTTTAGGTGATTGTTTCATTTATTCACGTTCCTTATTTGGTTGTTCGAGAGTGACAGGCCGTCCTTTTTAGCAATCTTTTCTAACCGGGACCGGTTGGAAAGTTCGTTAATTTCTTGACGTTTGTTCGTATTCTTGGTTTGCAGGGTAGTGATCTGTGTGTTCACGTCCTGTAACCGCTGTTGTGCTGAAGATACCCCAATCTTCAGACTGACCAACCAAACCATCATCGTAACCACCATTAAACTGCCAACCAGCAGTAAGCATTTTTCAAATTTCGAAGTCGCTAAGTACTTTGGGAGCTTAACGGTTCGAGTAGCCGCTTTATGTAAAGGCTGTTCGTCAGGCGTTGCCTGGAACGGCTGCGGTGTTTGCGTCGTTTGTCTTGCCAAATTGTTCAGAGCCATACTTCATCATCCTATTCCTTAAAAATTAATGGTCAATCATTCAATTCCTCTCAATGACTCGTAACTTTGCGCTGTGTGCGCGATGATTTTCCGTTAACTCCGATTTGCTTGGTAAGATTGGCTTGCGCGTAATTAACTTAAAATCCGGTTTCATATTGTCTGGAATTACCGGCAACCCAGCTGGTAATTCTGGTAAACTGCTCTTTTCCTTAAACATGGTTTTCACCAAGCGGTCTTCAAGTGACTGAAACGTAATGACACAAACCCTACCCCCGGGATTGAGTCGTGTTAAAGCCTGCTCCAAAGACTGTTCAAGGGCGCCCAATTCATCATTGACCGCAATTCTAATGGCCTGAAAAACTTTCTTAGCCGGGTGTCCGCCATGCCGGCGTGCCGCCGCCGGAATACCTTCTTTAATGACCTCAACTAATTGTTCTGTGGTCTCAATCGGTGCATCTTGCCGGTGCTGCTCAATTTTTCTGGCAATCTGCTTAGCAAAGTGCTCCTCACCATAACGGTAAAAAATACGAACCAGGTCCTGATACGACCATTCGTTGACTACCGTTTTAGCACTTAGTTTCTGTGATTGATCCATTCGCATATCTAGGGGTGCATCATAGCGGTAACTAAAGCCCCGCTGTGCATCGTCGAACTGGGGCGATGAAACCCCAAGATCATATAAGATCCCATCGACTTTTGAAACCCCGTGAGCGCTTAATTCTGAAGTTAACTCACGAAAATTATCATGTATTAAGGTCAATCTGCCATCCGCAATCTCAGCGGCGTACTGTTTTTGATTAAATGTAATGGCCGCTTGATCCTGATCAAAGGAGAATAACTTGCCAGTTTGCAACTGGGCTAAGATTTTCCCCGTATGACCGCCACCCCCTAGTGTGCAGTCAACGTACTGTCCATCTGGTGCGACTTGTAAGTTTGCAACGGCTTCGTTTAACAATACCGTCACGTGTCCATATGTTGCCATGTGTGTTGCGGTCACCTCCCACCGTGTGACTGAATCATTAAATGTCAAAGTCAATTAAGTTCTCAGCAATATCATCAAAATTCTCTTCAGCTTTGTCGGCAAAGGCGTTCCAACGTTCCTGACTCCAAATTTCGAACCGTTCGGACACCCCAACAATGACACACTGTTTTTGAATCTCTGCGTGAGTCAACAGTGGCTTGGGCAAGTTCACCCGCCCCTGTTTATCAAACGCGCACTCGGTCGCTGCAGAATAGAAAAAGCGCACAAACGCCCGGGCATCGCGTTTATTTAACGGTAGCGCTGCCAAACGTTTCTGTAGAATTTCCCACTGGGCCATTGGATAGCCGAACAAACAACCATCCATCCCTCGTGTAATCACAAACGTTTCACCAAGTTGCTCACGAAATTTTGCTGGAATTATCAGCCGACCCTTGGTGTCAATTGCATGCTCAAATTCTCCCATGAACATTCAATCTCCCCCTTTGTCAACTAATTTACCTAAAGTTTACCACAAGCCCCCACTTTCTACCACACGTCACCCAACTTTTATATCAAGATTTTAACAAATTGTTTTAAAAAACCAAGAAACCCGCCAAACGTACGTTTGGCGGGTTTCCAATAGGGTTCATTTTCATTAAATTTTCCGAGCTTGTGCAACAATTTCATGAACACGTGTTGGCTTCACGAAACCATTTGTTTTTTGTTACACAATCCAAAAACTGGCACTTATTGTCACAAGGTAAGCAATCGTTAAAAAAATCAGGCTGGCACGCCAGAAGAGAAGCAAAAATTGATCCCATAATATCTCTCCGCGAGCCAATCCCCACACAATGGTCAAAAAAATCGCCCCAATCATCCAGATACAGATCACCGTGGCAAACCATGGTGCATCCCACGAATGCGTTAAAAACCACATAAACGCGAGTAAGATCACTGGAATCAGATCCAACAACGGGCCATTTTTCATTTTCGAAAGCGGTTTGATCCGTTTTAACAGTTGCCAAACCACCAAGACTACGAGCAATACAACGATTTGAATCAGTGGATTAGTCAACCTTTTCACACCCCTCAATAAAATAACCACTACATTATATAGATTGTGTGGGTAACATGCAAGTGCCCAATGATAATGAATTAACGAAGAATTCTTTAACATCAGCACTAACCTTGACCCCGTTGTGCAGGCTGCCCCCTCGGGACGAAACACATAGCAGCGCGAATAATTTACTTGCCGGTCAAGGCGGTTGCTTTCTTTCGGTCACTTGCGAGTGAGCGCGCAACTCAAGATTGTTCTTGTAGAAACAGGTCAAATGCGGTTACCTAGTTCATCCAGAATGCACCTTTCACCGCGTACAAATCGAAAAAGGACACCTCACAAACGTGCGGTGTCCTTGGCCAGTCATATTAATAATCTTATTTATCCGTCTTGCAGCGTGTTTAAAACCCGCCTAAGGATCCGATAGCAGTCGCAACCAGAGAGCCGACAGTAACGATAATCATTAACCACACGAAGACCATAGTGATTTTTTGAAAGGTCGATTTCTTTTTCTTTTGCATGAAGTTTGCACCACTTTCTAAAGGCTTTTCTCTATCTAAACAGTGTAACGTGGACTGAAGAGAATTGCAATTCTAAAAACTGAGGAATTTTACTCACTCGTGTCAGCTGATTTTTGTTTATAAACCTGACGGGGTTTGCTGCCGTCCTGCGGGCCGATAAAGCCGCCCTGCTCCAAATCATCAATCAGCCGGGCTGCCCGGTTGTAGCCAATCCTGAAATGACGTTGCAATAACGATGTGCTGGCCTTTTGCTGGTCGACCACAAAGTCTAAAGCATCATTGAATAACTCATCCTCTGAGGAATCAGCAGCGCCTTCCGCAACCTCCTCATCGCTGACCATCATTTGTTCATCATACTCAGCCGGTTGTTCTTCTCGAATAAAGTCAGTGACGCGTTCAACATCCTGGTCTGAGATAAACGCCCCCTGGACCCGGACTGGCGAATTTTGGTCAATTGGCAGATACAGCATATCCCCACGACCAAGCAATTTTTCGGCACCGTTCGTGTCCAAAATGGTTCGGGAATCCACCCCGCTTGAAACTGCGAAAGCAATCCGTGACGGCACGTTAGCCTTGATCAGCCCGGTAATGACGTCTACGGACGGTCGCTGGGTCGCCAAAATCATGTGGATTCCAGCAGCCCGGCCCATTTGTGCAAGGCGGATAATTGCATCCTCAACTTCGTTTGAAACGGTCATCATCAAATCAGCTAATTCATCCACGATCACGACAATGTACGGTAACGTCGGCATCGGTTTATCCGTCTCCTGATTCTGCTGCTGAACAAATTGGTTATAGCCGGAAATTTTCCGTTGGCCGACCTTCGCAAACAAGTCGTACCGCTGTTCCATTTCGTGCACGACTTTATGCAGCGCTCTAGCTGCCTTCTTTGGTTCCGATACAACTGGTGTCAATAAGTGGGGAATGCCATTATAGACGCTTAATTCAACCTTTTTGGGGTCGATCAGCATCAGTTTGACCTGACTTGGCTTAGCATTCATTAAAATACTGGTAATGATACCGTTGATAGCAACCGACTTCCCACTCCCGGTCGACCCGGCAATGAGCAGATGCGGCATTTTAGTCAAGTCACTGGTAATGACCTTCCCCGTCACGTCACGGCCCAGCGGTACCTCTAACATATGGGCAGACCCATGCGATACGGCCTCGCTGACGTCCCTGAAAGCAACCGTTGAAATTTCCCGGTTAGGGACTTCGATGCCAATCAGTGACTTACCCGGAATCGGAGCTTCGATTCGAATGTCCTTGGCCGCTAATGCGAGGGCCAGGTCATCGGCAAGGTTCACGATTCGCGACACCTTTACACCAATCGCCGGGTGCAGTTCATACTCTGTCACAGATGGCCCTAAATTAACGTGTTTCACTTCGGCATCTACACCAAAGCTTGTCAGCGTCTGTTTGAGGATCTTCGTGTTTTTTTCAATGGTTTGATAGTCATCCGTTTGATCCTTTTTGGGAATCGGCGTCAGCAACGATGAATCTGGCAACTGATAATTAGGATCGTCATCCGCTGTTTGAATCATAGCAATGTCATCATCGTCGTCCGTTGTGGACTTGTCAGCTGTCTCAGGCTTTGGTTGGCTCGCCACACTGATTGGAATGTCATCACTTGCCGTCTGCCGGTTGTCTGAGCGCTCCGCGATGGGTGTCGGCAATACCTTGTCTTCAGGTGCAGTGAGCGGCGATTTACTAGTCGTCTCCTGATTGGGCACCTTAGATTGCCGCTGTTTCTTTGGGCTATCATCATGCGGTTTTTGCGCTGCTCGTTCACGTCGTTTGGCAGCCATCTCCTGAATCCCATGAACAACGCCCGTTGAAACGTGCGTGATGCCTTGCCAGACCACGTGGCAGCCCTTTGAAAGGCTCTGAAAAAGGACCGCCATTGGAATATTAAAGAACACCATGACCCCAACCAGCATCAAAATAACCGCGATAATCTGTGTGCCGATCAATGAGACCAAAAAATTGGTCATCGTTAACAATACGGCCCCAATCATCCCGCCACCAAGGTGTTGCGAGACACTGCCGTTTCCAATATCTGAATTTAATAATTGCATGGTGTACGAAACAAAACCGGTGTGCTGATTAGTTGCCAAAAACAGTGCGGTATGAAGCCACAACAGTAAGCCAACGTACGCAATACCAACCCCGACAATAAAGTGTCGCTTCAACGTTGGCAATTTACCGGTGATGAGTAAAGCAAGTCCCACTGCACCGCCAACCAACCCAATAAATTGGTAAGTATCTCCCACAAAGAAACGAATGAGGTTCGCCGCAAGCGTACCAATAATGCCCGCTTGTAATAACGCTAATAGACAGATCAACAAAAGCACCAACCCGATGATGTTTCCAGTATACTGATGCTGCTGAGCACTGGACCTGCGTTTCGTTGGCCGTTTTGTTCCACGCTTACTGGTTGTTTTTCGTCGCCGTTTCTGTGCCACAAAACTGCCCCCTTTTTCGAGATAAAATTTCCTGTTTACATCCTAAGTGTACACATGTCACTTGGCCACGCGTTATTTTAATTTATCATTATCGTATAAGTGACTGACTTCCAGATGATTGAAGTCTTGTTGCCGCAAAACTTCATAAATCACAATAGCAGCCGAGTTCGATAAGTTCAGTGCCCGAATATGACTGTCATCTTGGGGAATCCGAATAGCTTGCTCAGCATGTTGTCGCATAAACGGCTCTGGCAGGCCCGTTGTTTCTTTGCCGAATAAGAAGTAAAAATCACCGCCTGCAACGTCTGTGTAATCACGTTGAGAATAAGCATGAGCGGCAAACTTTGACACTAAGAACAACCGGCTCAAATCAGGCACAGTTGCCATGAAATCTTGCAACGTCTTGTGGTAACGGATATCGACCTTATCCCAATAGTCCAGCCCGGCACGTTTCAGGTGTGCATCGTCCACGGAAAACCCAAGCGGTTCGATCAAGTCCAAAATAGTATCCGTCCCGGCACAGGTCCGCGCAATATTACCGGTGTTTGCCGGCATCAATGGTTCAAATAATACGATATGATTAGCCATCAAAACTCTCCTTTTAGATATATATCACAATGTTATGGGGCATAAAAAAACGCAACCCCTCGGTGTTAGCACGGCGAGGAACTGCGTTAATGAAGTGCAAATTCGACAGAAGCTGACGATTTCTCGACATCTACTCCCGAACGATTTCTCAACCAGTAATTTAACATGGATTTGTAAAATATGCAAGTTTTCTTTTAAAGTTTGATGAAGGTTTCATTAAGACCTCCGACTATTTTCCAGGCGGCACTTGTGAATGAACGTCCTGCTTTTCTGACGGCGAGCTGTCTGGATCCCCGGCATCAAAGTCAGAATGTTGCCGGTACCAGTCAAACCACTCATTAACGATGACTTTAATCACCGCGTAGCCCGGAATGCCCAATATGACACCGGCAATCCCAAACAATTTCCCGGCAGCCAGCAGGATAAAAATGATAGTCACTGGGTGAATCGCCAGCGTATTGCCCAAAACCAGCGGTGAAATCACCCGGCCTTCGAGGGTCTGTTCAATCACAAACACGATGAGAACTTTCACCAGCATCAGCGGAGAAACGAACGCGCCAACGGTAATGGCCGGCACCATCGCCAAAAATGACCCTAAGTATGGGATCAAATTTAAGATACCAGAAACGATTCCCAGTAACAAGGCAAATTTTAGCCCAATAACCCAGTAACCGAACGCAAACATGGCACCAACAAAAAAAGCAACGGTCAGCTGACCACGAATATAGTTGCTGACTTGGCGATTCATGTTCGTTAATACCCGCAGCACCGAGGCACGCTTGCGAAACGGTACGAAATGGGTTAAATACTTTGGCAACTGATGTCCGTCTTTGAGCAGATAAAACAGGATAAAGGGTGCGGTGATCACCGCAATCAATGCGGTGGAGACCCGTGACACCACCCCTGCGATCGACGTCAGCGAGGTGGACACAAGCGTTGAACCGCGACCCTTGAGCACGTTAGCAATTTCATCGTTAAAATTCGTGAGTTGTTTATGTAAGGCTTCAAAAGGCAATCCCGGCACCCACTGCGTCAAAAAATCTTCCAGGTGAGACCAGTACCGCGGCCAATTAGCCAGCAGACTCACCACTTGTGCCTGAACGATGGGAATGAGCGTCACGACACCCCAGATAATCAGTCCCAGAATTAAAATAAAAACGACGGCAATCGTAATCAGCCGATTCACGTGAAACTGGTTTTCCAACCGATCCACTAGCGGGTTTAACAAGTAATACCCAACCCCAGCAATCATTATTGGGATACCCAGCAGTGTGGCAACGCCCTTTAATGGTGACCAAAGCCAAGGTAATTTACTCAGCATAAATAAATTGAGCAGAATCAACAGTAAAATAATCAGCGACACCACTGCTTTATTGTTTAAGAACCAGTTTGAAAACCAACTTCGAACTGGCTGCCGAGATTGTTTCATCGCACACCCTCCCCAAAAACTTGCTATAATCATTTTAGCATAAAAATAGGAGGCACCATCATGATTGAAGTTCCAATAATCGAAAATTACACAACATTGCCGGAAATAATCACTGACCATCAGCGGGTGATCATTGCGGACAACTTAACCGCTGGCGGAACCACCCCCAGCAAGGGCGTCATGGCTGAAAGCACCCTTTACGTTCACGACCACGATGGCAGTATCACCTTTATCATTAAACCGCGTCAGGGTGATTATACGTACACGGATACTGAGTTGAAGATCATGGAAGCCGACCTGTTAGAAGCCCAGCAACTTGGCGCCGATGAAGTGATTTTTGCGGCCACCACCGCCAACCACGAAATCGACGCCGAAGCCATGGCCAACCTCATCGCTGCTGCAGGCGGTATGACCATTACTTTGGCAGCTATTTGGGCCTCGGTCAGCACACCAGATTTCCAGACGTTCTCGCAGTTGGCAGATAGCGGCGTTGAGCATGTCTTGTTTGACCTTGATACAAAGGATCAGGACGACTGGGCAGGCTTCATCAGTAAAGCCTCTGCACAACAGCTGATTCCAGTGCCCGTCAGCAAAGACAGTAAAAAACTGAGCGCGTTTACAGCACAGCATCATTTAAATTTAGGTGTTTTAGGTTAACCCTTTTTCAACGTTTTTTTGTAGGAAGTAACGGCTGGGCCAACAGTCCCTTATTCTTTCTAAAATGTACTGGAACGAGCCTTTTAACACGTCCGGATCACCTAACCCAAATAACCGCTTCCAATGATAAAAGGCACCTCAGACTAAAATTCGGAATGAGTTTTAGTCTGAGGTGCCTTTTTCTTGAAACACAAACGCTTTTGTTTTAGTCGCCCGTTTTCTACGACCAGACAAACTGTTGTTTTTATAAGCCTTTTTGGGGGTACAGCCATCTTTGTAGTCATTGCGACGTGCTTTTAGACAGCCGTACCGAAACGAATTACGCAGGAGCCTCAAAACGCCTTACGCCACTCTCTGGCCTACAGATCTGGTGACACCAAAATTTTCACTTGCGATTTATCTTCTGCCAGTGCTTTGATGCCCTCATCCACGGCTTGATCAAGACCAATTTCCTTAGTGATGATCTTCCGGAATGTCTCTGGGTGGTTGTTGATGATTCCCAGTACTGCAGGGAAGCTGTTGTTGTAGCACAGAGTTGTTGTGATATTAATACCCTGCATGATGACATCATCCGTCATATTCATCGAAACGTCCTTGCCAAACAATGCAACGACTTGAAGAACCCCGGTCCGTTTAGTGACCTTGAGTGCTGTGTTAAAGGTAGCCTGAACGCCCGCACATTCAAAAGTAATGTCCACGCCATTAGGCAGGTCTTTACGAATCACATCGTTAACGTCAGCTTCGTTTGGGTTGATGGTATTTTCAATGCCCAGTTCCTTAGCCTTGTTTAACCGTACTTCGGAAACATCGACAATGTACACATGGTTAGCACCGCTGATCTTAGCGAGTAAGGCCATCAGGAGCCCAATTGGCCCGGCACCCATAACCGCCACGTTTTGACCTTCACGCAACCCGGAACGCTTCACCGCTTCGTAAACCACGGCTGTTGGTTCAGCAACGGCTCCTAATTCGGGATCCATACCTTCAGGCAGCTTGTGAGCAAATACGCCCTGAACGTTGGCAAATTCGGCGAAACCGCCGTCTTGTGAAAAACCTAGGAAGTTCCCGGCACCATCGGCCGCCACCGCTTTGTTACAGAAGTTATAATCACCCTTCCGGCAGTTTTCACACTCGCCGCAGGCAATTAACGGTTCGATGGCAACGTTATCACCGATTTTGAGGGTGTCAACGTCTTTTCCGACCTTCACCACTTCACCCGAAAATTCATGGCCAAGCGTAATAGGAACAGTCTTGCCGGTGATTGGATGCGGTTGGGTTGGCAACCCCCATCCTTCCAGATAAGCGTGCAAATCACTGCCGCAAATCCCGCAATATTTAACCCGAACTTGGACTTTATCGTCCTTTGGGTCATCAATTGTCACATCTTCAACTCGAATATCCTTTTCACCATAGATTCGTACAGCTTTCATTCAAAAGGCCTCCCAAATTGCTGACTGAAGTAACTGACTACAACACTAGTGTACAAAATCACAAATGAAAGCGCAACGATTAACTGTTAAATGGCTCAACTATTTATTAAGTTACATGTTTTCGGTAATTATTGACAGCCATGTAAGCCCCAGAACGACAATGTCGAACAAAAAAAGCATCTGAAATGACATGATTGCCAGACAGATGTTTTTCATTTGACACAATTTAATGATAACCAATTATTTAATTTTCATGATCACAATGCTGCTTCATGGGTAATTAAATCTGCGAGATCCTGTGGCAAGGGCGCGTAACAGGTCACCTGCTGTTGTACAAACGGATTATAGAAGCTGACTCGAGCACAGTGCAACGCCTGACGGTGAATCCACGGATTCGTCTGCTGTCCATATAAAAAATCCCCTAACAGCGGGTGTCCCAAACTGGTTAGGTGTACCCGAATCTGGTGTGTCCGGCCGGTGTGAAGCTGAACGCGCAATAAGCTTGCTTGTGGCATCCGCTTGATCTGCCAATATTCTGTCAGAGCCGGTCGACCATCAGAACGGACAGCGCGCTTGATAAACGAACCGGGTTCACGGCCAATCGGTGCATCAACTAGGCCATGATTTTCCGGCAGCTGACCCTTGATGACGCAGACATACGTTTTTTTGATTTGATGCTGTTTCAGCTGAGTATCCAAAACAGTGTGCGCAAAATGGTGCTTAGCAAAAAGAACCACGCCGCTGGTCTCTCGATCCAACCGCGTCACAATATGCGTGACCTGATTAGGTGCATGTGTGCGCACAAGATAGCCTTTGACCCGGTTAACCAGCGCATCATCCGGATACAGATGGGACGGCACCGAGGCCACTTTTGCTGGCTTGTTGACCACCAAGAAGTGCGCGTCTTCGTACAAGATATCGAGCGGTGTGGCCGATGCAACGATCCGGTCACTGCCGATTTCAGGCGGTAAGACGACCGTCAGTACATCACCAGCGGCCATCATGGTGTTCACGCGGCGTGCTTCGCTGTTAACCATGATCTGGCCGCCCTGAAACTTGATCTGTTTTAACAACGTACGGCTGATACCGTTTTGGCGCATAAAAGTCCGCACGTGAATTGGCGTCGTTTTCGTATATTGCCAGGAAAATTCAGTCATTCGGTTTGACCCCGATAAACGATTCTGAGACGCGTTGCCAAAACTGGGTATGCCGGTATTGTGCAAACGCGATCTTCTGTTTGGAAATACGGTACGTAATGGCTTTTACTTCTTGATTGCTGACCAACTCCGTATCGCAGGTCAGCAGCATTTCACCCTTTTCAACAGGTTCAACGCGCACCCATTCGCTCGGCGAAATAATTAATGGTGAGCCCAGCGTCCGGAACACGCGGTTGTTAATGGAAGCAATCTCTGACATTTGAATGGCTTCCAGTTCCGAGCTTAAAACAGCACCGCCAGCTGATTTATTGTAGGCAGTGGACCCAGTTGGCGTTGACACGCACAGGCCATCGCCACGAAAAAGTTCAAACAGTTTATCCTTAATATAAACATTGGCCTGCATGGTACCCATTGCCCGTTTTAGCGTTGACTCATTCAGTGCTAGCAACTTTTCATACGAGCCGTTTTGGTACTCAACGCCAATATCCAAAAGCGGATAAGTGACAGATTGTCCATTATCATTTGCCAGACTATCAATTAGCTGGTCCACTTCATAGTCGCGCCAATCGGTATAAAAGCCAAGATGACCAGTATGAATACCGACAAACCGAATATTGGCCAGCTGATCCTGATAGTGGTGAAACGCCATCAGCAGTGTGCCATCGCCGCCAACTGTGATAACGATATCCGGGTGAGCGTCATCAATGGTCAGTTTTTCGGCATTGGTCTTAGCCCGTAACGCATCCGCCACCTTTTTTGAAGCAGGCCCTTCATTACTAAAAATTGCTATTTTCAAGAGTTATCATCCTTTTCACGATCCGTTTGCTGAGATGACGTTTCGTTGTCCCCCTGATCCGGGCGCTTGCCATATGAAAACAAGTGTTGCGCCTCTTGAATCTCTTCACGAATTTCGGACATTTCAGTATCGAGTTTAAATGCGGCTTCCGCTGCGCGCTGTAACCGCGCGCTCAATTCTTCAGGGAAGGCGCCCTGATATTTATAATTCAATGAATGTTCGATAGTGGCCCAGAAATTCATCGCCAATGTTCTAACTTGAATTTCCGCTAAAATTTTTTTCTCCCCAGTCACCATCTGAACGGGATATTCAATAACAATGTGGTACGACCTGTACCCGCTCGGCTTTTCGTTATGGATATAATCACGTTCCTCAAGAATGGTCAGATCTGAGCGTTTCCGCAACAGACCCACAACCTGATAAATATCCTCAACAAACTGACACATAATCCGCAGGCCGGCAATGTCTTGCATGTCCTGTTCCAAACGTTCTTCAGTTACATGCCGCCGTGTCATTTTTTCCTGAATGCTGGCAACGGGTTTGACCCGGCCAGTCACAAATTCAATCGGAGGTCGTTGATTTTGATTCTGAAATTGTTTGCGAATACCCCTTAATTTTATCTTTAGTTCATCCACTGCCTGCGTATAAGGTAGTAGAAAATGATCCCAATTTTCAATCAACACGGTCACCTCGATAGTTTCAACTACTCGCTTGTTTAATAGTAAACAAACATAGTTTATATTTTAGCATAGATGTGTCAAACCTAAAATCAATAACGTCGCCTTAAACTTTAATTCAAATCACTTTACGAATCAATGATTTTATTGCATCATTATAGACATGAAAGCAAGCACAGGCGATTCATTATTTTTTGAAATGTTTAAAATAAAGCCCATTACTTGCAATTCCGTCAAAATGCTTTATCATTATTTTGAATCGATGGTCGTGTCAGGCCACGACCAAACATGGAGGAAATTAATGTGTTAGAAGTGTACTTATTTATAAACCCACTAGGGAGTCGATGTATGAAGTCTGAACAGTGTATTCTCAAGCTGGCTGACGAAATATTCGACCACATTTCTTACCAATTTATCCCGCTGCTCACGCCGCAAATGATTGACCAGCAATTGAAATGTGACCAGGAAGACGGCCACAATTTGAGCCTGAGAAACCGGGTCTTTCAACTGCACTATCAAGCCATTCTGGACTATAAGGCTGCCCTTTTTCAGGGTAAGAAACGGGGTCGTCAATTTTTGATGGCACTGCAGGATGCTTTGATTAATGACGATGAGCGTTACTGCGATGACTTGGTGATGAGCTTAGCGGATGATACGCACCTGGACGTGGATATGTTCGGTGAAGACCGGCGCTCAGATATTGCAAAGCGCGCTTTCCAAGCTGATCAGCGGCTGGCTTCAGAAATGAAAGTCGATGCCCCGTCAACAGCAATCTTGTATAACGCTGATGTTTCAGACTATGGCCTCATGTTAAACGATGTGACGGATCAGACGTTATTTGAAGTCTGCGAAAACCAAGGTTTGCTGGCAAATCAAGCCCTAGCGAAGCAAAAACAAGAAGACCACCCGACTTTTCATATTTTATAAACGTCGTCTAAGTACCCAAAGCACCAGACAAGCGATTGCAATAATGCAACCGTTTGTCTGGTGCTTTTTTGTCAATGACTGTGCCCAAATCAACTGCAATCCTGTAATCTGGGCATCACGCAGACCGCAATAAAACGTCACCATCGTTTCAGAGGACAAAAACCGCTCTGGAGATGATGACGTTTATTGATATGAGCATTATTTATTAAGTGTATTAATCAAGGCTTCAAATTGATCCAGCCGCTTTTCAAATTGATCAAATGCCTGGTCCAGATAAGCCGTTTGGGACATGTCAACGCCGGCCTTTTTCATGACTTCGATTGGATAATCGGAACTCCCTGACTTCAGATAAGTCAAATAGGCGTCACGTTTGCTCGTGTCACCGCTCAAAATTCGGTCAGCCAAGGTGTTAGCAGCTGCAAACCCGGTCGCGTACTGATAAACGTAGTAGTTGTAATAGAAGTGCGGGATTCGCGACCACTCATCCGCAATTTCAGGATCCGAAATAACCGCCTCACCATAGTAACGTTGGTTCAGTTTGAGGTAGTGGTCACTCAAATGATCCGCTGTCAGTGGATGACCGGCAGCGTCCTCTTCGTGAATGAACTGTTCAAACTCAGCAAACTGTGTCTGGCGGAACACGGTTCCCTTAAACCCATCCAGATAGTGATTCAGCACAAACGCCTGTACTTGCGGATCATCGTATGTTTTTAACAGATAATCCGTGAGCAGCGTTTCGTTGGTCGTAGAAGCAATTTCAGCAACAAAAATCGAATAGTCGCCGTACTGGTATGGCTGGTTATGACTGCTGTAGTAACTGTGCATGGTGTGTCCCATCTCGTGGACCAGCGTGTACAGGCTCTCGAGATTGTCCTGCCAGTTCAACAAGATGTAAGGCGCGGTGTCGTACATACCTGAAGAGTAGCCGCCGGAGCGCTTGCCCTGATTTTCAACAACGTCGATCCACCGCGAACTAAACGCTGTCTTCACGTTGCCCAAATAATCCGGTCCCATAACCGATAATGCCTTCACCGCCTCATCGCGTGCCTGCGCGTAAGTGTACGACAGTTTTGGTTCACCAGTGATTGGTGTATATAGGTCATACATGTGCAATTCAGACAGTCCCAAAATCTTCTTTCGCAGGGCAACGTAACGGTGCAGCAACGGCAAATGTGCATTTACCGCCTTAACCAGGGCATCGTAAACACTGACAGGAATGTGGTTGCCGCTCAACGCAGCCTGCCGCGCATCTGAATAATGGCGCACCTGAGCGTTAAAATTATGCGTTTTAACGTTGCCCGCCAGTGTTGAAGCCAACGTATGGCGAAATTGATGGTAAACCGCATAGAGCTGTTTAAAGGCCATTTGACGCACCTCTGGTTTGGTGGATTGAATCAACTGATCATAAACGCCTTGGGACAATTGAACTGCCTGTCCGTCATTATCTTCAACGACAGGAAATTCCAGGTCAGCATCGTTTAACACACCAAAGGTATTGCTGGCCGCTCCCAGTGCATCACCAGCTTGAGCTAACAGTTTTTCTTCGCTGGGTGCCAGCACATGTTCGCGTTGATCAGTAATCGTGTCAATGTAGTGCTTGTAATTTGCAAGCTCGGGATTTTCTGTAATCATTGCTGTTAATTTATCAGGATCGAGGGCCAATAATTCCGGGTCAAACCAAGCGATGGCACTTTCCAGCGTAGTAAAGAGTGTCTGAGTTCGCCCGCTCAACGCTTGATTTTCGGCATTGCCTGTATCTTCATCATGTTTTAAAGATGCGTACACATAGACCTTCTCGGCTCGTCGAATAACGGCTAATATGGCGGTAATTGCATGTAACAAGTTGTCGGCACCACCGGCTAGTGTGCCGCGTAATTGTTCAAGCTCAGGAATGGCATCCTGCACAGCCTTAAAATCACTCTCAAAGTCAGCTGTTGTTTGGTATATAGGTGTCAGATCCCAGGTTAATTCGGGATCGACTTCATCGCGTGTCGGTAATTGTTTTACATCTGCCAAAATAATTCCTCCTTAAATTCAGGTGTTAAGCCTACTTTAGCATAAAACAAGCCGCAGACGGTATGGAAACCATCAGGGATCAGTGATAAATTGTCGCGTCACCTGCCAGGTGTCATGGGTGAGCGGCTGCAGATAACCGGCCACCGTGAGTGTTTGGAGCCACGCCTCTAAAACCAGCTGCAGCTGATTGCGAACCACTCGCTGATTGCAGTTTGCAAATTGCCCCACCGGCACCAACTGGCCTAATTCAGCAACCATCTCCCAGACGTCCTGTAAGGAAAACACACTTTGCTGTCCCAAGTCCGAAATTAAGATCAGCAGGCAATATCGTAAAATAGCAATTGAGTCTCCAAACAGCGGTGGCACGATTGCGTGTTCAAAACAACAATTGGGAATCGTTTGTAATAGGCAATTGTGCATGTAACAAAAGTTTTGCCATTTCATATATTTATGTGTTCGAAAACGAAGCCCGTAGGTAATTTGCTGTCGAAGCTGCTTAATTTGCCAAACATCAAAACAAAGCGCCCGGGATTCGATAAACCGGCTTTCACCAGCGGCTGTCAATTGATAACGCTGATACCCGATCCGGCCCAATAGGTCTATTTTAAGCTGGCTCCAGAGTTCCATTCTGGCCGTTTGAGTATGCCAAAATAAGAGGTACCAACCCCATTTTCGGGACCAATTGGCAAATAACGCAACTTGAGACTGCGACTTCATGTGCTGAAAATAGTAATCACCCAATACCCAGACCGGCGTGACATTTAATTTTTGGTAACCGGCGTTTCTGGCTGCCAATTTAGATGGTGATAGCGGTGAACACTGAAATTCAATCGCAACGCGTTTGCCGGGCTGTATTAATAACAGGTCAGGCCGTTGTTGAATGTCTGATAAATAGGGTTCCAACCGCACCTCATCATGCTTAAAAAAGCGGGCCAATTGCCACTTCCCGGTTAAATGCTGCTGACTTTCTGATTCAGTGGTCACGTTGCATCGATTGCCTGGTTGATGGGCGAAATGCGCCACGACCCGTTGGCCTTTGCGAAGGGTGACTGCGTGCCGACACCCCGGACAATAATAATGAGTTGCCCGCGATGCATCGGTCGCTAGTATGAGCTGATGTTGGTGATCCAGAGCCGTAAGCATTTTTTCATCCTCCCCTTTGCTCAGTAACTACGCTCAGAAAAACCGGAATGGTCCTTTTTTGACCAGAAAGTCGCACTCACCACATACAAATACAAAAAACAACGCTGGCTGACAAAGAACATAAAAAAACACCACATCTTCCGCTAAAGAAGACGTGGTGTTTCAGCTGCTTATTAACACGCGATATTAATTGTTAAAATACCGCCGTGTGAGCTCTAACGCTGTCTGATCCATGATTTTTTTTGCATGTTCATCTAATACATCCGCAGTGATCGTGGTTTGCTCAGCATATTCATAAGCAACAGCCAATTCATCCTTAATACTTTCCGGTGATTGTTCGTTGATCCGAAAAGCAAATTCAAGATAATAGCTGTCTTGGTAGTGATACAGGCTTGACTTAACATCGGTCAAATTCAAAACATTTGCGATGGCAATCAAGTCGTCAAACGCGTGCAGTTTGAGTACAACCGTGTGCAGCGGTGAGCCACCTGGCTTGCCAGTTGTCTGATCAGTTGACCCATTGTCAGTCTGATCATCATCCGCTACGCCCTGGTCATCATCCGTCTGCATGAGTTGCCGTTTAAGAAAATCAGGCACCTCTTCTTGTTTGATTGATTGAATCTGGGGTGTATCATCATCGTCATCGGTTTGGTCTGGATCCGCTTGGTCATCAGAAGCGTTACTCTTGCTGATAAACAATTCAAGGCCGTTTCGATTTGGTAATACTTGAAAAGTTACGGCATCAGTTTCTTGAAATTGATGATCAACATCGACCTCTTCCAAAATGCTATAGAAGAAGTTTTCTATTTGCTTGTGGTTACCAAGCAGATCAAGGACGGTAATTCCCCGTTGGGTTAAATCGTCATTACCGATCAAAACACGAATTGTATTTTCGTTAATTCTTTCCATTTCCATGACCCAACACCTCTTTCTGCCGGTACCTTATCTTGCTAATTACAATTTTAAAGGATTTTACGCGTTTGTAAAGTACCTGAGTGTTATTTCACATGATTTTATAAAATCCCCATAGTAAGTGCAAGTATATCAAGCGATTGGCCCCACGTCAAGGAAGACGTCACAGTAAATTAGCACGTTTTTTGGCCCGTTCCAATTCCACCGTTCTTACGTGACGCGGCAAGAATCGTCGAATTTCGTCGTCGTTGTAGCCGACCTGCAATCTCTTCTCATCAAAAAGAATTGGTCGACGCAACAACCCTGGGTATTCCGTAATTAATTGAATGAGACTGCTCACTGACATCTTATCGATATCAAGGTTCAATTTTTTGTAGTCCTTCGACCGCTTCGAAATGATTTCTTCAGTTCCATTTTCGGTCAAGCTCAGGATCCACTTGAGTTGGCGAACACTAGGCGCCTGCACAAAAATATTCTGTTCAGTAAAGGGAATGTCATTGTCCTGCAGCCATCTTTTGGCTTTTCGGCAGGAAGTACAACTAGGTGAAGTAAATAATGTAACCGTCATAGCACTAGCCTCCAAACTTGTCGGTGTCGTCTGTGATTACCTCTACCCACAGTATAACGAAGACTGACGGCTTTTAAAACCATGTTCACTAAAAGGTCAAACTAATCTCGGTTTTTCGTCACAATTACTTCACAGAATAGGTTTGCCGAAGCTGGGCGTGACTGACCTGCACGCCTGAACCGGCCGCAGCTTGTGCCTGGGCAACAAGCTGATCAAGGTCGCCCCATTGTGGCAGGTGAGTCAGTACGAGTTTTTTAGCGTTGGCGTCATGGGCGACCTGCCCCGATTCGCCAGCCGTTAAATGCCATTTTTTACCAGTCTTGTCATCGTAGAAATTCGTGTCCGTCAATAACAGATCAGCGTCGTGCGCAAAGGGTGCTAATTCGGGAAAATATGCCGTGTCGGCCGTGAAAACAAGGACCTCACCCGTGGCTGTTTCGGTGATTCGCATTGCGTATGCAGGCACTGGGTGGTGGGTCTCCAAAAATGAAATCGTGAGCGGTCCGATCGTCAAAGTATCATCCGCAGTATATCCGCGACCAACGCTGGCATGCGGCCAGGTCAGGCTGCCAAAATTCAACGGGTCCGCTGTTGGCCCATAAATCGGCAAAACGTCTTGATTCGGCCGTTCCTCATGCAGTTGCCAGTAGTACTGCAGCACCCCGAGATCGGCCAGATGGTCGTGATGGTAATGTGAAATGATCACACCGTCAAGTGTCAGCGGATCAAGCAGCTCTTGTAAACTCAAAAGTGCCCCACTGCCGCAATCAAGCAGTAATTTATACTTTTCCGCCTCGATTAAATAACTACTAGTACCGACGCCATTAGCCGGGTAACCCCCGTAATACCCAATCACTGTCAGTTTCATAAGTTAAAAACTTCCTTTCAAATAAGAATAAATAAGTTGTTTACGTTTTCATTTAGTGCACATCACTTGTATAATGAATGTGATGAAGTAAAGGAGGAATGACTATGATTACTCAACTCAGTATCACTTTTGGCAGCAAAGACGTTCTAGAAAAGGTTCGTGCTAAGAACCCAGACCGGCCAATGCTGCTACTGGAAGCCAATACAGCTGGTGACCAGCTGGCTTTGTTAGACGTTTCTGGTCAAGAATCAGTGTTTACCTCACCCGTCCATTATGACATTAAACTTCATCGGGGAACAACTGATTGGGGCAGGTTTGTTAATTTCATGTATTTTGACAACTTGTCGCCAGATGATCAAAAAGTCTTTAACTCAAAAGCCAACCACTTTGTCACTACTGACGAAATGCCTGAAGGCTTGCACGCCATCTACTTTATGAAAGAGGCACTGAATCGGTCCAACAATATCATTTTAACCGTTTGGGATTCCAGTGAAGACTTCGCAGTATGGAAACGAGATGAGCGCTTCAAGCCGTTCGCCTACTTCCAGCGCCCATTGAACAACTATCATGAAGCAAGTTATCAGGGTGCCGAACAAGACGCTTAGTATGTGCGTTGTTGCGACCTTTTTCTGATAATCAAGCGAGGACAGCAAAGCTAGTCATTTGGTGTTTGCTGGTTTGGGTCTGTACCAGATGCGCATTCTCACCAACGCTTCAACACAAAGTACCTGCAATTATTTGACGCAATCTAAAAACACGTTTCAGCGGTTGGGTTTCCAACCAGCTGAAACGCGTTTTTGTAATTATACCCGTCTGATTGTCAAAGCATTTAACGCAACAATTACTGTGCTCAAAGACATCAATACCGCACCGACCATTGGTGACAGAATAAACCCGATTGGCGCTAAAATACCAGCTGCCAACGGAATTGCAACAATGTTATACCCGGCACCCCACCAAATGTTTTGCGTCATCTTACGAGTCATGGTTTTAGCGAGAACAATCAGTTTCACAATATCGTAAGGATTCGAGTTGACTAGAACCACATCAGCTGAGTCAATGGCCACGTCTGTTCCGGAGCCGATTGCCACGCCGATATCCGCCCGAGCAAGACTTGGGGCGTCATTGACACCATCACCGACAAATAAGACCCCGCCGTGTTTTTGATACCCGGTCACAAGCCGATCCTTGTCCTCCGGCATCAATTCTGCCTGAACATCATCGATACCTAGCGCCGCGGCCACAGCCTGTGCTGCCTGACGATTATCCCCAGTCAGCATGACGGGTGTCAGGCCGTCATGTTTAAGCTGCTGAATCATGGCTGGTGCTTCCGACTTAATCTGATCACCCTGTGCAACCAGTCCAAGCACCTGCTCATTTCCAACAAGGTAACTCAGCGTATCGCCACGCTTGCCAGAATGACCTGACGGCACTGTCAGATTATGTTTGGCCACATAGGTGGGTGAAACAATCTGATAGTGGTGACCGTCTAAGTCCCCCATCAAGCCAATACCAGTCTGTTGCCGCACATTTGCAGCAGTCGCCACTTGCAGAGAAGCTGCCTTTGCTGCACTAATAATGCCGGTTGCGAGCGGGTGCGTCGACTGTCCCTCAAGGGCTGCCATCGTTCCTAGAATATCGTTTTCGCTAAACTGATCCGTAAACGATTGAACAGCATTTACACTAAATTTTCCAGCCGTCAGTGTCCCGGTCTTGTCCATCAACACAAATCTGACACGATTGATCTGTTCCAGCGCAGACCGGTTTGCAATCAGTAACCCATTAGTCGCGGCTAACGAAGTCACACGTGCGACGACTAGGGGAATCGCCAACCCCAGTGCATGCGGACAGGCAATCACAAAGACCGTCACAGCGATGGACAGTGCCGCCGCTAAACTATTTGTCATCAACCAGATTACAAACGACCCAACGCCGACGATGAGTGCGGCATAAAAGAGATAACCAGCCACTTTGTCTGCCATTGTCTCAGTTTGTGATTTGTTATCCTGCGCCGATTGCACCAGTGTCATCACTTTGGACAGATATCCGGTATCGCCCGTACCAGTGATTACGATAGTAACGGTACCAGTTCCGTTAATGGTGCCCCCAATCAGCGTGTCGGTTGGTTGTTTAGCCACCGCTTTAGCCTCTCCAGTAACCATCGCCTCATCGACGCTTGTGGCGCCTTCAAGAACAGTCCCATCAGCTGGAATCTTTTCACCAGCTCTAATTTGAACATGTTGGCCTAATTGCAAATTTCCCACCTTCACGTCTTGCACTGTCCCGTCTTCAACAACAAGGTGTGCGGTGTCGGGCAGCAATTTGGCTAACTTATCAACAGCAGACCCCGCATTCATCACGGCGCCCATTTCGATCCAATGCCCCAACAGCATGATGTCGATCAATGTCGCAAGTTCCCAGAAAAAGTCAGTTACAGTTGGTGTAACGACAAAGACATCGTTTGCAATAACCGCATAGATACTATAAACATACGCCACAGATATCCCCATCGTAATCAGCGTCATCATGGCCGGTTGATGCGTCTTCAGTTCCTCACGCGCGCCAGAAAAGAATGGCTGCCCACCGTAAACGAAAATGAAACTGCCAATCAATGCAACCAGCCAATCAGAGCCAGAAAAAGTCATTTGAAACGGAAGCGTCATGCCCATCATTGGTGAAAAAAGCACGATAGGTATCGTCAAAATTAATGAGATCCAAAATTTTCGCCGCAGACTGGCGGTATCCATCATCATGTGCGCCCCACCAGGCATGGACATCTTATCATGATTCATCCGCGCCATGTCTGCCATATCGTGCATCGTCTCATGTTGTTCACCACTCATTTTCATGATTCAGGCCTCCTTGTGTCATTTGCTGTCTACATATGTAAACTCTACGTCTATAGGTTACAATTGTAGACAATATTTGTCAATTAATTGTATTGCGGTACACTAGTGATATTCAATGAAAAGGAGGGTTGCAATTGGCCAATCAAGCAAATGAAAAATTAGCACCGTTAAAACAGCTCACCGCTGAACAACAGATGCTCGTCTCAGAGGCTGAAACCTTTGTGCAAAATCATTTTTTGGACAAGCGCCCCAGTGTTTTTGTCATCTCTGGCGAAGCTGGGACCGGTAAAAGTGTCGTTTTGAGTCAGCTTTACTATGATCTTCAATCCGCAGCGAAATCTCCAGAAGGCCGACTATCCGGCAGCACGAACTATTTCATCGTCAATCACCCGGAGTTATTAAAGGTCTATCGTAACATTGCGGGGCGTCTGCCGAATGAGTATAAAAAGAATTTTCAGCGACCCACAACCCTCATTAATCAGTGCCGTAAAAATGGTACCGGATTTGATGTGGGAATCATTGATGAAGCGCATCTTTTGCTCTCGCAGCCTGATCATTACAATAATTTTTACGGTGATAATCAATTAGTAGACTTATTGAAACTGTGCCGAGTGTTAATTATCGTTTTTGACGCGCATCAAGTATTGCGTCTCAAAACGTACTGGACAGAAACGCGATTAAAACAAGTATTAGCCCCTTATTCCCAACAGTGGGTCACTTTGCATGCGCAGTTTCGAATGCATGCGGACAATGCGCTCATTGATTGGATAAACACCCTGACAACTTCAGGTCGACTTGATTCAATTACGCCTTCATTTTCAAATCATTACGATTTTCGGGTCTTCAATGATGCTGAAAAGATGCATCAACAGATTGTGGCGAGAAATAATGAAGTTGGCCTTTCGCGGATTCTATCCACTACGGGTTACCCTTCCATATTAGACGGCGGTAATCACTACATCGTTGAGGGCAACTTTAGTCTCCCATGGGATCAATACAACTATACCGCCACGCCATGGGCGGAGCTTCCCGAATCCATTAACGAAGTTGGGTCTATCTACACTTGTCAGGGCTTTGATTTAAACTACACCGGCATAATACTTGGTCCCCCCGTACACCTCGCTCCAGATGGTGAACATATTATGATTGATACCACTAAAATTACGGACCCAGAGGCCTTTAAAAAACGGCCTGATATGCAAGCAGAAAAGGACATTCACGAAGCAAAAATGACGTTGATGCTAAACGCAATCAACGTCATTATGAAACGTGGTGTTAAGGGACTTTATTTGTATGCGCATGATGTTCGGTTACGGAATCGCTTATTTCAGGCTTATAAGCTTGGTGGTCAACAGCAGTGAACTATGCAGCTATAACTACCGGGTTTCTGTGGACACCACCGACTTATAGTATGCTCAACAAACTCAGTCAGACAATCGCAACATTGATAACATCATTTTTGAGGCTCAAGCCGATTGGTTTGGCTCTTTGTCAACTGGTATTGGTGGAGAGTTTTGAAACGCATTTGACCTTAT
>NZ_AYYR01000005.1 GCF_001435975.1 Secundilactobacillus collinoides DSM 20515 = JCM 1123 | reverse complement strand
AAATGGTCGTTTTAGCGTTTTTAGCACTATTACTTAAGAGATTTTAGACAGCTTCTTATGGTATATACTTTTTATTTGTAAGTTAAGGAAAGGGAGATCATTATTATGTTAAGCATTAAAAATCCAATTTATATTGAGAATTACGGTTACACTTTTAATAATCCGCATGATTTCAGTTATTTAGAATCTTTTTATGGTTCAAAAGATACCTCTAAAAGCTTGTTTATTAATGGCAATACATTAGATCAGTATGTCGGCGATGTACACGCATTGATTCAGTCATACCAGCTAAAGCCAGCTACTAAGGAAGCTTATAAGCCACTTTACTATCAATCATCGGTTATTATTGATGATAACAAAGTTAAAGCTTACTTATATAACTATCGTGATACATTGGGCAAGAATATTGACCAGGATTATAGGTTGATTAAGTTAGCTGTTAATAGTGCCAAGCCATCAACTCTATTGACACCAGATCCAAGAACAGGTAGTAACACTGGATTTAGTGAAATGCTTAATTTCTGGAGTGGCTATTCTATGAGTGGCTTATTTAACGGAAATAAATGGTAATTAGGGTATTCCCCACGTATGTGGGGGTGATCCTGGTGGACGATCTGCAAACCATGGACTTAAAAGGTATTCCCCACGTATGTGGAGGCAAGGGATCAAATGGGCGCTGGAAACGGATCATGCCAAAAATAATTTCGTTAATCAAGCAAGGCTAAACGGCTTCTCGGGCTGCAAATCCCTGAAAGGGCTGATTAATTTGTAAGTTTCACTTAATATGAAAGTTTCATTCGCACCTGTACCACGAATAACCGAGGGGAAGAGATAATTTTGCTTCAGAGAGATGTTGGTTGCAAGATAAAACAATTTTTTGATTTCCGTTGATATTGAACCAGCTACTTTCATTTAAAGCTTTAGATCTTGTTTAAATAACATGTGTCTGTGGTACTTATGTAGAATGACATTAGGCTCAAACAAAATAACTACCGATATTTACCAAGCCAGGAGTTCACTGCCGGTAGTTAGGGGTACCCCTTCAAAGATTTCATCACTAACAAGTCCGATGTTAATTAAAAAAGCGGAAGTTTGTCAAATGGTGTTGAAGGATAGTTTCTATCCTTTGGAGATCTCCTCG
>NZ_AYYR01000043.1 GCF_001435975.1 Secundilactobacillus collinoides DSM 20515 = JCM 1123 | reverse complement strand
ACTAAAGTTGATATGCCCTGCACTTTGTGAAACAAAACTTTGTTCAGTTTTCAAAGTTCTACCTAGCAAATTCTTTTACGAATCAGCTATTAAATTGTATCTTATCGTTATTTCGGTGTCAAGGAAAACTTTTAAAACCAACGTTTCAAAGGCTTTTCTTGTTACCCGAAGCAACTTATTAAGAATATCATCTCGAACGGTTTCTGTCAACAACCAATTTTATTTAATTAATATTGGTACAGGTTGGCGTTGCCGTTCGCGACAACAGATATAATTATACCAGTATTTGGAAAATGGTCAAGCATTTTTTCATCTTTTTTCAAATACTGATATGTTTTATGAAATCAATATCGATTATGATGTCGTCGCGATTGAAAACTTGGTCTGCCAGTTTGTTTCTTGGTAAAAACTGCTGCCCCCTGTTGTGGGTGTGCGCGAAGGTACTGATTAGTGAATGCATCAACCTGTTGTTTATTCGTCATGTCGACATGAGCAGTCTGCATTGCCGCCGTTAACTGGCTATAAAAGTGATCTAACTCCTCATTATAGAGATGGGCAAGCATCTCATGGTGATCACTCACCCATGATGACAGTGCTACTGAATTTTTGAGAATCCCTTTTTCAGCCAAGACTCGAATAAACGTTGTCATCGCCATCGGAATCAGGGTAAATAAACGGCGCTGTTTGTCATCATCATCAAGTACGGACACAAAATAGCGATAAAAAACCTCCTGCATTGTGTCTGGTTGCCAGTCCCCCGGGTCTTTTTTCAAACCCAGTATGGCAATACCAACGAACGTATCTATAATCACATCAACGTCATTCTGGTCAGCGGGACGCAAATTTCGAACCATTGGCACCTCGTGAACTGCGCTCAGCCACTCATCACTCAATGCATCTACTCGTTGAACCTCCGCTGTTTCGTCGCTCTCACTTGTACTCTTCGTATTTGTCTCTGATACTTTGTTTTGATGCTCGTGCGACTGATTTTGACTTAACGTCAACATGTCTTCACGACTATGTTTTGCCGCAGCCGTTAATGCGGCACGATTAGATAACCAGCCAGCCTGTTCTGCATACTGAAAGAAGCGACCTAAAATCGGCACAGTAGCAACGAAATAATTGTGAACTTGCATGTTATCAGTGGCAAACGTACCTGTCAATGTATCGACCACATCCGCTGGTGTCCAGTTCAGGATAAATGTCGTACTCGTTTGACCCAGCTTTAAAATAACCGCCTTGGCATAGCGTTTCTGATTCACCGTTAACCGATCAAAAGCCGTTGAATTGCTAAATGATTGGTAAGTTGCTTCTATAGTAGAAGGTATTTCGGTTGTCTGATTAGATTCATTCATCGATGTTCGCTCCTTTACGTACTACCTCTATTATAAGAAAAGGCCCTCTCATTTTCAAACCCAACCCGCCTTGCATCAGACAACGTGTTTAATCAACAATTCGTCTTGATAACTAGACACCGTCACCAAAATCCAACAAATTCCTTAAGTCTTTCGCATACCTAGTCACGAAAAATGACTTTTGTCCCAAAACCATGTTATGCTTAGTTTTTTAATACTGACATAAAGAGGAACCAGTAATGAATGAAGTGGTAATTTTAAGTGCTGTTCGAACCCCAATTGGTAAAATGGGTCGCAGTTTAGCGAGTTTGTCATCAGTCGATTTGGGGACGCTGGCGGCAAAAGCTGCCATAAAACAGGCACACATTGCCCCTGAGACCATTGATCAAGCCATCATTGGCAATGTGTTACAAGCTGGTGCAGGGCAAAATGTTGCCCGACAGATTGCGTTGAACAGCGGCCTCGCGCAAACCAGTACCGCAATGACCATCAATCAGGTCTGCGGATCTGGTTTAAAAGCGATCCGGCTTGGCCAAAGTGCCATCATGCTGGGTGACGCCGATATCGTTTTAGTTGGCGGGACCGAGAGCATGACTAACGTGCCCCACCTTGTTCCGAATATGCGTCAGGGTAAGGCATACGGCAGTACGACAATGCTGGATGGTCTGGAACACGATGGCCTGCTTGATGCTTTTTCACACAAACCAATGGGCATTACAGCCGAAAACGTTGCAGCTAAGTATCACGTTACCCGTGAAGCCCAAGACGCACTGGCCCTGCGTTCACATCAGCTGGCCGTCCAAGCAACTGAAACGGGCGCGTTCGACGATGAAATCGTGCCCGTCACCGTTCAGACTAAGAAGGGCGCCATCACGGTCACTCGTGATGAACCCATTCGACCGGATACGTCCATGTCTGCTTTAGCGGGTCTGAAACCCGCTTTTATCACTGACGGCATGGTGACCGCTGGTAATTCTGCCGGTCTCAACGATGGTGCCAGCATGCTCATACTGATGTCAAAGGCAGCTGCTGATCAGGCCGGCTTAGGTTACCTGGCCGTTCTCGATACCTATCAAGAAGCCGGTATCGACCCCAATTATATGGGTTACGCACCCTTCTACGCTGTTAACCAGCTGCTTAAGAAACAGCATATAACTATCGATGATATCGACCGTTTTGAAATTAATGAAGCCTTCGCCGCTCAAACAGTTGCGGTTATCCGCGACCTCCACATTCCAGATGAAAAAGTCAACGTCAACGGCGGTGCTATTGCTCTGGGTCACCCTGTAGGGGCTTCAGGCGCAAGAATTGTCACGACCCTCGTCCATGACCTGCAACGTGAAAAACTAACGACAGGACTCGCCACCCTCTGTGTTGGCGGTGGCATGGGCGTGGCTTTATCGCTCCACCGTCCATAACCGTCATATGCTGAACTAAAAAACTGCTATCCCAGACCAGATTTCCTATCTCAGGTCATGGACAGCAGTCTTTTGTATCATGCTTCATGAAAAACACTATTCGGGTCAAATGGCACCGTTTGCCGCAGGCTCAGACTATTTGCCGTTACGTTGCAGTCCATTGCAATCACGTGAACACCGGCTGCCTGCGCTTCCTGAATCGCGACTGCAAGTTTCGGTGCTCGTTGTTGGTAGATCGTCATGACATCCGCGAACGCCAGCTGAATGACAAATAGCAAACAGGCTGACTGTCCCTCGCCGACAATTCGCGTCAGTTCGTGGACATGCTTGACCGCACGGGTGGTCGGGGCATCAGGAAAAGCAACCACCCCATCGTTTTCAAGGGTCACGCCCTTGACTTCGATCCACAATGTTTCGCCTGAGTCTGTTTCACCGCAAAAATCAAGCCGCGACTGATCGTAAACGACTTCGGGTTTCAACTGAGCAAGCGTACCGATGCCGGGCAAATTCAACTCACCTTGTGTATAGGCCTCGAGGACAATCTTATTTGGCGCCTGACTATCAATATTGACCCATTGCCCCCGTTTTTGAACCGCAACGAGGTCATAATCTGTTTTTCTGGTCGGTTTCGGCTGATAGTTTAGTGCGACAGTCGTTTCCCCCGGAATCAGTAATTCTTTACTGTGCCCAGTATTTTTTACGTGTGTCACCACCGGTGTCCATCCAGCTCACAATTTGCGATAAATCGGTTTGGCCGGTCAATAAACGTTCCTTGCTTCACTTTATCATAGTGCACGATACCACTCCTCGCAGATCATCAATTACTCACAGTTTAGCATGAACTTATTAAACGTGCGTATATGAACTACCTGACATCTGCCGTTTCTTAACCTTCGCCACCACCGATCCTGCTTGTCCCTCACAAGATTTTAATCTATAATAAACAACGTTAAAAAACGTGACCAGTGAACCATAAGCCGGTCAATTGAGAAGAGGAATTATTCATGACTGCTACCTATCTTCGGCAGGCCACCCAGGCTGACCTACCTGGTATTACCAGCATTATTCACGATGCCAAAGCCTTTTTGAAACAGCAGAACATCGACCAATGGCAAGATGGTTATCCAGCAGACGATGACCTCAAAACAGACATCGATGAAGGCATTACGTACGTACTCGTTGTCGACGGCGCCATTGCCGGGACTGCTGCGCTGCACCAGGGCATTGATGTAAATTACTTGACCATTGACGATGGCGAATGGAAGACTGGCACCTTGGCCCGTTATACGGCCATTCACCGAATCGCGGTTTCTAGTCATTTTCGTGGCCAGCACCTCGCAAACCGGTTGATGAGCGGTCTGGTGACCATTTCCAGCGTTTTGGGTTACAAAGACGTTCGAATCGACACCCATCCCGACAACCAAGCCATGCAACATGTCATCAAGACTGCTGGTTTTGATTACTGCGGCAAGGTTTACATGCATGCATCAAAAGCGTTGCGCTACGCTTATGAACTTGTTATTAAGTAAATGAGGTGAGCACTATGACTGTACCAGATACAAAGGTTCAAGTTAAACTGTTGATACTCTTCATCGTCGGCCTAATCGTCGTCATTTCTGCCCTCGTGGCACTGTACCGCGCTAATCATTCCTTTAAAAATGCATCCACGATCGTGATGGCCATTGTGGCCTTGTTTATGATCGGTGTCATTACGACACTGTTCAGCTTGTAAAGTTTAGTTTGCATCGGTTAGGAAAACGGCTGTTTTGTTTCTGACCGTTTATACCGCTTTGGGCGCGATAACGACGCTGTTTCAAAAGGAGAACACGCGTCACCGTGACTCAATTGCAGTTGAACTCCCTCACTCTATTAAAATGAGGATAGGCCAAAGGCCCCCACAAGTAACAAGGGTGTCCGCTCAGAACGGGCCTGATTAATCCTAGCTCAAATGTGAGGAAAAATGGCCGCATTAAGCCATAAAAGCGTTCCTAGCTAAAAATCCATTGAGGGTTTTCAACTAGGAGCGCTTTTATTCGGCTGTAAATTTTTGGTATTGGTGGTCACGCCAATACCAGTTTTTTTGTGTCTTATTCCATCATAAAAGGACGCTATGTCCTCACATGTTACGATTAAATCACCACAAATCAATCGAAAGTGAGGAAAACATAGTGTCCCTAGATAATGATTCTATCCTAAAACTGATCAAATTAACAGATACTAATTTATATGTTTCAAAAGTATACTCTGAAAGAAAGCGTGGTGTCGTTACTCAAATAACTGAAGTGACGCTTTCTTTCGCTACATAGCTAGCGCCTCACCCGTAGATAGCAAAAATAGGTATTTATGCACCACTGGTTTACCCGTCATGTCCGACAGGGCTTGCGCATAGAGATTCAATTGTCCTGAATAACGGTCCTTAATTTTTGCAACGCCTTTGTCGCCCGGTATCACGTGGTCGGTCTTGTAATCAAACAACGTAATACCGTCTGCGTCTTCAAAGTAACCGTCAATGATCCCATGAATCAAAATCTTAGCCTGGTCATCGTGCAGGTCTTGAAAGACTTGATTAGCAGGTAGCAACAATGAAAATGGCGTTTCTCGGTGAGTGCCGTTGCCGTGAGCAACGATGGCTTTCCCCAACTCAGTGTCAAACAGTTGCTGCACATGACCTCGATCGATTTGTTCAGCGACTGGTGCGGCCATCACCTGATTGGCCACCAAAGTCTGGATTTGATGATCGATTACGTCAGTGGTGATCGGCTGTTCAAGATTCAGTTCCTGCAGCACTAAGTGGGTAGCTGTCCCGACCTCAGCCGCAGTTGGCGCCGTTACCGTCTGGAGAAACGCCGGTTGCCTAAAGTCGCTGGTCACAAACCGGTTGCCGTGTGACTGCTGCCACTTGGGATTGTACTGCCCAAGTTGCAGCATGTCTGGATCCTCAAATAACCGTTTAATTTCTGAAACGGACTGGTACGCTGTTGTTCGAGTCTCAGGTTCATACCCGTATTGCATGTTCAAAATATCATCGATCTTGTCCACATCAACACTGGCAAAATCTGTCTTCGCGATTTGCTTTTTCAAGTCATCCAACCAGACACTGCCGGTCATCGGCTTTTGATAGGCGGCCATTGCTGTCAGATTATCTGGTGTAACAAACGTTAGTGCAAAATCCGTTGGATCATCCGCAAGGGCTGGCAGTGGTTGCGCGTCAGCACTTTGGAACTTAGGGTGTCTGATGAGCGACATTCCGATCCAATCAAGGTAATTATGCGTTTTTTCACGCAAGCTTGGGTTGAGCACCAGCTGGTCATCCTGAGCAGCCGCCTGCCATGTTTTCAACAGATCGGCTTGCTGTTTGCAGGCGCCCACAACGTAGAGTTGTTGCTCTGCACGGGTTAACGCAACGTATAGTTTTCGCATCTCTTCAGCAAGTGATTCCTGCTTAGTCGTCACCTTAATGACCGCCTTCGGAATCGACTCGACCACCATCCGACTTTCAGGTTGAAAATCATCGATACCAATGCCCAGCTGGTTGTTCAACAGTGCCCGGCCCGTCGTATCCTGCATGTTGAAATTACGTGATGTATCCAGCAGGAAAACAATCGGATACTCCAAGCCCTTACTGCCATGGATCGTCATCACCTGAACCGCATTGTCAGTGGTTTGAGCGGCGGCTTCGGCCAGATCCTGGTCGTTATTCTGCATCCGTTCAATGAAGCGGACAAATTGAAAGAGGCCTTTAAACCCATTACGTTCATAATCGGCTGCTCGTTCATACAAGGCATGCAGGTTGGCCTGCCGCTGAGCACCCGCAGGCATACCCGCCACGTAATCGAGGAAACCGGTTTGTTGATAGATTTGCCAAATCAGCGTGGCTAAGGGTTGTTTGCGTGCAATTGACTGAAATGCTGTCAGCTGATCAAGAAAATGGGCCACTTTGGGCTGCAAACTGTCCGCATATGCCTGTCCTGCATAATCTTCTTCATACGTGAGCATAAAGTGTTGCAACGCTGAAAAGTAGTCATCCGTTTTATCGGTGATTCGCAGAAAGGCCAATTCATTTTCATTGAGTCCCACAATTGGTGACCGCAGCACAGCCGCCAGCGGTATATCCTGGTACGGGTTATCGATCAGCTGTAAGAGTGACATCATAATTTGAATTTCAGTAGTTTTAAAATAGCTTTGCGCATCGTTGATCTGAACCGGGATGTTTAGCCGGCCAAACTGATCTTGAATTTCAAGATTATTCGCCTTCGTCGGCGCAATGATGGCAATGTCTTGGTACGCTAGCGGCCGCATTGCTTGCGCACGGCGATCCCAGATTTCGGTATTATTTGTCATCAAATCGTTGATCTTTTGAGCCACGATGGTTACCTGGCCGGCGTTTTTGTCAGGAATACCACCCGGAGCCTTATCTGTCGGTGCTTCAGTCTCATAGATCAGCAGCGAGGCAACATTCGGCAGATTTTCAGGGTATGATGCACCATAAACAAGTTTGGCCGCGCCGCTATAACTGATCTGCCCCAAGTGTTCGTCCATGATTTGAGTGAAAATCAGGTTAGTAAAGTTATCGACATTGGCCATTGAGCGAAAGTTTTCTGCCAGGGTAATTTCTTTGCCAGCTGTCGGATCCGCCTGATAGCGCTGAAATTTAGTCAGAAACAGTTTCGGTTCGGCGAGGCGGAAACGGTAGATGGACTGCTTAATATCGCCAACCATGAATAGGTTGCCCGGGTTCTCCTGAGCAAGCGCGGTAACGATAGCTTCTTGCAGCTCGTTAGTATCCTGATATTCATCGACCATAATTTCGTGGTAATCCGTTTGGAGTTGGTGTCGAACGGCCTGTGCTTCACTGGTTTGCGTTTGAAGAATTTGCAGTGCAAAGTGTTCTACATCGCTAAATTCCAGCACGTGACGACGGCGTTTTTCCTTAGCATAGGCATCACTAAACTGTTTAACGACCGTTGCGAGTTTGCGAACCATCTGTTCACTATGGTGCATCGTAGCAATTGTGTCTGTCTCGTTTTGCGTCATGAACGACAGGATCTCATCGAGTTGGCTTTCCTTAGCCGCCTTTTTGTGACTAGCTACCTGGTCTTTAACGAGTTGGTAGCCTTCGTAAGCCTCATTGGTTTTCCGAATGGTCGGCAGTCGGCCCCAATCAAAAGCTTGGACCTGCTCACGAAACTGATCCCAAGAAGTTGTTTCCGGATGCAATCCGGCAAGCTGATCCAACAACGTATCCAAATAGGCTGCGACCTGGTCAACTTGCTCATCAGCAGCCAGATTTTTGGCGGCAGTTAGTTCCGTTTTAGCGTTCGCTAATTTATCTTGAATAATGGGTAATAATTGCGTTTTAACGATTGGCGCCGCCATGAGGCCATCACCAACCGCATAGGTGTCGCCAAGGTGGGCAAGCCAGTCATCGGGATCGGGTTTAGCCCCCATGAACCGGAAAACGTCACTAACCACGGTCGTCAGACCATCATCAGACCGGTCGCTTGAGAAATTCGCGACCAGCTCCTGAAACTGACCATCATCATCAGTTGCGTATAGGTCCTCCCGCACATCGTCCCAGACTTCCTCCTGCAGCAGTGCGCTCTCAGTCGCATCACCGAGGATTCGAAAAACAGGATCGAGATCGATCAAGTAGTAATACCGTTCAACAATCTGCTGACAAAAAGCATCCATAGTACTGATCGATGCAACCGGCAGCAGGGCCAGTTGACGAGTCAGGTAGCGGCGTTCATCCGCGTCGACTTGGTTGACCTGCTGTTTCAAAGCGGATTCGATTCTGTCCTTCATTTCTTTGGCCGCTGCTCGCGTGAAGGTCACGATCAGCAAATGGTCGATGCTTTCGTGGTCGAGAATCATGTTAATGACCCGATCAACCAGCACACGTGTTTTACCGGAGCCAGCGGACGCTGAAACCAGCAGATTCGTGTGGTGGGTGTCTAAGACTTCTTGTTGACTTTTAGTGTAATCCACGGTTTTTCAACTCCTCTTGCATCCGTTGTAAAATCACTTGTTTATCCCTGTCAGCCGTAAGCATCCGAAAGTCGTTTTCAGGCAGCATCGGGTCAAATTGCATGATGGCTTTGTACGGTGAATACTGCATCGCTGTCCGGCCGTTCGGGTACTTCACGGGGTTCAGATCCAACTGGCCAGCAAAAATAGCGTTGGCAGCGTCGGTGATCTTCAGTTCAGTAAACGACAGGAGGTCTTTCAGTTCATCAGCCGTCACGATAGTCCCAACGTTTTTCTTCAAGCTGCCCGACTTGGTGTAAGCATACGGGTAGACGCTGGCTGGATTCGTGTCGCGCTCCGGTTCCAGATTGCGTAACAGATCGTCATCGTTGACCAGCAGACCTTTGTACTGTTCTTTTGAAAGCATGGCGGACATGATGTCTGTTTTGAGGTCGTTGGGAGTCAGCGTTGGGTTCTTCAAATGTAGGTACAGCGCCCCCGCAAGCTCCGCGTCAGGATCATCCGTCAGCAGTGCCATATTGCGTTGGACCACATCCAAGTAAGTCATCATCTGCATGGCAATGCCATGGTAAATATCGTTTAAATCAACCTTATGGGCACTAGACTTATAGTCCACCACACCCACGTACTGATTAGAATTTTCAACTTTCATGGTGTCGATTCGGTCAATTTTCCCCCGAACCTGCACCTTTTTTTCGTTTGGCAAGTCGAACTTCAACGCTGGTAACCCATTTTCAGCACCAATGTGACCGAACATGACTTCGGTTTGTTTCGCCCGCATTGGGGTAAACTTCCCCTGCTCATGAAAAGCGCGCGCTGTCTGTTGAACAAGCGCAATCAGTTGGCGTTTAATATACTGCATACGGTGACTGCTGTTGAGGATCGCATACTGTAAATTCAGCGGGTCATCCAAAACGGCAGTGGTGATCTCGTCAACTAATTGCGTCAGTTGTCGCTCATCGAGTGCGGTCAGGTCAATATGTTCAGCATTGACCCGTTTCATCAGCATATCAAGCGAGGCGTGGAAAAATTCGCCGGTGTTGGCAGGTGACAGTTCAAAGGCATCCCGTTCCTGTAAGCGCAGGCCGTACTTCAGGAAATAGGCATACTGGTTTTGATAAAATTCTTCCAGTTTCGAGATCGAACTATTGATGGTCGTTGAATAAAGACCATCCACAATGTCTGGCGTCAGTTGAACGGGTTGGTTCCGGTAGGCGATACTGCCCATGAGCTTCTCAGTCAAATCATGTTCGGCAGTGTCCGTATCCAGCACGTGATAGACGTACTGCCAATTCAGCGAAAGGCTTCGTTGGTTTTCACGACTGTCGTTCGCGGCCTGAACTAAATGCCGCAGCGTAGCGCGTTTTGCTCCTAAGTACGGCTGGATCGTTTTGTCATCGGCCTTCGGCGTGGCTGCATGGGTTTGCACGGTCAAATTAAAATGTTGTTTGATTTGTGCGACGTACGGACTGATCTGGTTTTGGCTCTCACCGTCTTCACTCAACGGATAGGTAAAAATCAACCGTTCACTGGGTGTCATGAAGGCGAGATAGTTCAAATAGGGTTCCCCCTGCAGGGTCATGACGCCCGTATCACCCAAGTATTCGCCTTCTGGCAACACCAGCTGCTGCCGATCCTGATCGCTTAATAAACGTGAGGGTAAAGTGTTGTCCGGCATGACTTTATCGGTTGCCCCGATCATGAAGGTGATTTTCCGGTTATTCATTTGAATAATGCCGCTTTCAGAGATCGATACCTGATCCAGCGTAGAAGGAATCTGTGAATAATCTGCCCCTTCAAAGCCAGCGAGCAGCAAAGCCAAAAAATCATCCGCAACAAACTGGCGGTCACCAAGGATCGTGACGTATTCATCCAGCAGGTCACAAAACGTGTTCCAGGTCTGTTCTGGTTGGCCTGCCGTCACAAGGTCTCCCGCGTCGATTGCCTGATCGCGCCAAGCCATGAGCTGATCAACAACACCGGCATTGGTTAAAAACCGGACTAAAATCTGCGCGGCTTCACGCCCGTTTTTGGCGTTATCTAACTGTTTGAAAAATGGCGGCAGCGTATCGCGAACGAAATGGCGGATCATGTTGATCTGCTGCCCCACGGTATCATCGGCACTGGTTTGCGTGCCCAGATCATCAGTCTGCAGTCGCGCGTACGGCCAGTCCTCTTTCTGAAGCCATTTGTTTCCCTGATAACCCATTTTAAGCACCCAATTTTCCGTTTTAAACAGCGCGTCACGGAATTTGAGCACGGCTACCGGTTCACCAGTCTCATCTTTAGGCAACATGAGTTCAGTTTTCAGCAAACGCATCAGGTCAGCGTACTGGTAATGTCGTCGTTTAATTTCAAACAGCGACGTAATCAGCTCAACTAGCGGGTGGTCAGCCATGGATTGTGACACATCGCTAAAATATGGAATCTCTTGCGCGTTCATAATAGGTCCCAGAACGTTTTGATACTTATCCAGATGACGCGTTAGAATCAGAAAATCACGGTACCGGTACCCTTTTTCAGCAACCAATTGCCGAATCGTGGCCGCCACACGCGCCACTTCGGCGTAGCGATTATCGGCTTGGATAATTTGAATGGCTTGCGGGTCAGATACCGTTTCTGGCTGGGTGCGGCTGAGGCCGGTAGCACTCTTTTGCCAGTATGTTTCCAAGTGTTGCAGATCAGCGCCAACCCGTGGCTGTTTCGCAATCACATCCGTCATCACTGGTACATTAAGACCCCGGGCTGTCTGATAGAGGCGCAGGTAGGTTCTGGAAGGTTGAAAGAAAATGCTTTGCTCATTGATCGTCTCTGGCGTTGGCGTACCGTGATCCACAGTCAGCGCGACCTTCACTTCGCTGGCGCCCTGCATTAACGTTTTCAGCAACGCCATTTCTTGAGCGGAGAACTGGGTCTGTGAAAAACCGTCAAAGTAAAAGTGCGCGTGACTCAGATCGGTATCTTCCAAGTAGTCGCTGAGTTGATTCAGAAGGTCAGTGTTCGCAACGTATTTATTCGCCATAGCGGCGTCGAAACTGTCATAAATTAAAACAAGATCGTGCAGTTTAGCATCCAAATCGGCACTGGTCCCGATGATGTTTTCAGCCACCTTTCCGAGATCAAACGCGCTCACCTGACCGGTTTTTAATTCCATTAATTGCCGCGTCAGCATTGTGATGAATCCCGGGCGGTCGGCCTCGCCCGCAAATAATTTCAACTCTGAGCGATGGTCGATTATCGATTGATAAACGAGCATGTTCAGACCGGCTTCGGATACCCGGGGTAATTGATACTGCGGCGTGTTCTTCATAAAGAACCAAGCCAGACGGGTCAGTGACAGCACCTGAACAGCGGACTGGGCATAACCGGTCAGATCCTTGCCAGCCTGTTGTGCAAGTCGGTCAAGGATCTGAACTTCAGATTCAAACTTAATATGGTTGGGAACAAGGTAGTAGAATTGGTCGTCAGGATGGGCTTTAAGGCTAGCCGTCAAGGCGTTCAACAGCTCTGCTTGATGGTCCATACTGGCCGGCCCGATAATAAATTGAAGGGACATGTCACCGGCACCTTTCTCGATAATTTGATGTCTTAATCATACCACAGTCGAATATTTGTTCGGGCTGTTTTTGTGTAAATTTCGTGTAATGATTTGATACGTTTTTTGTAAAGATTATTGCAGTTACGTAAATAATCGGCACGCTGTCGTTTTCTCGAATGTGTGCGGATTTTAGGCCAATTGTTCTGAATTCAAAAAAACGAGTCAGAAGAAAGATTACCTCTTCAAACTCGTTAAATGCATACATATTCATTTTGTAACCCAATACATCGCCGTACTAGATTTACAGCCTAGGCATCCTCTTTATTGACCGCCAAATGGTTTTCCATCAAAACTTCATTCGTAAAATGTTCAAGATCCGCTAAAACACTCGGATCATCGTTTGCGCGAGCAGCTTGGCTCTCCGCAATTGCCCACTTTGCCAGGTTATCCGTGATGGGGACGATGTCTTGCAATATATGCATGTCGGCCTGATCACCGTGCTCCTGTTGAATTTCGCGAAAGCTTTCATAATCGGTGATCAACCGCAGTGAATCACCGCTTTGGCGTTCCGTCGATTCGAAAATAACAAAGTGCGATTTGCGGTTGGCTTCGTCCATTTGAGACCGTAAAATCGCCAACTGTTCTGGGTTTGTTTTTATCGTCACAGCCACGTCACCTCTTTACGTCTAGTTTAGCAAACTTTAAGGGTTTAAACACCCTAAAATCTAAGGCATTTAGTATTTTTTAAGGACAAGTCGTGATCAATTGACAAAGATTTGAACTGGTTTATCTGGATTATTATTGAAAAAAGCCAAGGGCGTAACAATTTCCCTTAGCCTCCGTTTGTCTTGTGGGTCTAACTCTGGTGCTTATTGGCGCTAGACGTGATTTGTCTGTTCTGAATTGAGGGGAAATCGCCCTCACTCCTGCCCGTTTTACGCGACCTGATTAAAGGTCGCAGCGCTGCTTTGTGGGCACCTTTTCTAATAGCCAAGCGAAAAACGCGGTTCAAAAAGCTGGGGCGCTGCCCAACGGTCTCGGAAAAAGGCCAATTGGTCGTCACACCCAAAACACTTTCTGCTAAACGTTATTTTCTAACCTGCCCATTTCCATAGATAATATACTTTGTTGAGGTCAGTTCATTTAACCCCATCGGGCCGCGGGCGTGCAATTTCTGTGTACTGATACCGATCTCAGCACCGAAACCGAATTCGAACCCGTCGGTAAACCGGGTCGAGGCATTAATGTAAACACAGGCGGCGTCAATGCGTTGCAGGAACTTCTGGCCATTTTGATAGTTGTCCGTAATGATGGCTTCGGAATGTTTTGTATTGTGGGCGTTGATGTGAGCGATAGCTTCGTCTTCTGAATCGACCACTTTAACGGCCATGATCAGGTCATTATACTCTTCATCCCAGTCGGCATCTGTCGCTGCAATCATGCCGGGAACAAGAGCTTGGGCACGTGCATCCCCACGCAGCTGAACACCCTGATCCTGCAAAGCTTTTGCGATTACTGGCAGGTAGTCTGCCGCAACGGCTTCGTGAATGAGCAATTTTTCCGCAGAATTGCAGACGGAAGGGCGTTGAACTTTAGCGTTTACCGTAATGTCGGTCGCCATTTTGAGTTCGGCAAATTCGTCGACATAGATGTGGCAATTGCCGGCACCCGTTTCAATGACGGGCACCTTTGCCTGTTGGACGACCCGCTGGATCAGACCCTGGCCGCCACGAGGAATCAGCACGTCCAGATAGCCGGTCAGCGCCATCATCTCGTTCGCTGTTTCGTGAGAGGTATCATGCACCAATTGAATGGCGTTTTCATCCAAACTGATTTCGTTCAATGCTGCCCGCAACACACCGCTAACGGCAATGTTCGTCTGAATAGCTTCCTTACCACCACGCAGGATTACCGCGTTGCCGCTTTTGAAACACAACGCCGATGCATCCGCCGTTACGTTTGGCCGGGCCTCAAAGATAATGCCGATCACACCCAGCGGTACCCGCTGCTGACCAATCATAAGCCCGGCTTCGTTCTTCCACATCCGATCCACTTTGCCGATTGGATCCGGTAATTGGGCTACCTGGCGCATACCTTCCGCCATGGCTTCGATCCGGTCCGAAGTCAGGGTCAGCCGGTCAACAAAACTCTGCTTAAGGTCAGTCGCGTTGGCGAAATCCTTCTTATTCGCGTCTAAAATAATATCTTGGTGATTGACTAAGGCAGCGGCCATCTGCACTAAGGCATCGTTGCGTTGACTGGCTGAAAGTTGCGCCAATTGTGTTTCCGCCGTTTGGGCTAACTGGCCCAACTCAGTAAGGTTCGTTGCAGTATTATCCATTTTTGACCGCTCCTTTTCGTTCCGGGGTAAACCAGGTTCCCAACGGTTTACCGGCTAAAATATCCAAAATAATCGCAGGGTCGGCGCCGCTGGCCAACACCATTTCTTTATTATCATTCAACATCATTTCAGCTGCTCGCAACTTGGTGATCATGCCGCCGGTCCCGTATCGACTGCCCTTACCGCCAGCCACAGCATAGGTGTCGTCAGTAATGGTATGAATCGTCGAAATGAGTTTTGCATCATCGTGGGTCATCGGGTTCGCATCGTAAAAGCCTTCAGTATCCGACAGCATCACCAGCAGATCCGCATCTGTGCGCATTGCGACAATGGCAGACAACTGGTCGTTATCGCCGAACTTCGTCTTATGATCCAATTCATCAACGGCCACCGAGTCGTTTTCGTTCACGATTGGCACAATATGCATACTCAGCAGTTTATCAAACGTGTCCAAAACGTGTTGCTTGCTGGTCGGAAAATCAAACACATCGTGGGTCAGCAACAGTTGGCCAATGGCTTGATTATAGTGATCAAATCGTTGATTAAACAAGGTGATCAGTTTGCTTTGACCAATGGACGCCAGTGCTTGCTGTTCCGAGATGTTTGTGGGTCGTTCAGTCAACCGTAGTGCGTTCAGACCAACACCGATCGCCCCTGACGACACTAGGATTACTTCCTTGCCCTGACCACATAACGTGCTCAGAACAAAGGCAAGCTGATCGATGGTGCCGAGATTCATTTTGCCATTGGGGTAAATCAGGCTGCTGGTCCCAACTTTTACGACCAAGCGCTTCACGTTCATCTTTCGGTTCTCCGACTGCGTCTCCATAACTGTCCCATCTTTCGTTCATATTTGTTGCCTATAGTAGTAGCTGAATCATACCGGATATGTCCCCTAATAGCAAGTATCACGCCATTTTCCTTGTCCTAACAGGGAGCTGTATTGACCGTTAGATCCTGGCATTTGACACCAGGCGCCACTCACGATTTCAAAGAGAATAACACCTCATCGATCAAACGGCAGGTCCAGTGACACTTTTCAGGCAATCAGCTGCTAACCAAACTTTCTAATCAAAATATAACATAAATAATTTCAGTCCTCATGAGAACCGGGTAAATTTTCGTTTAAATTGTGCATCAATTCCAGTAACAGCGGTCGTTACAGTCTTCAATGACCCTGTGTCGGTTATTGACAAATTCGGTCGTTATTTTAAAAAGATTTTAACTTTCTCCTTGACATTTAATCTTGGCCATTTTATAGTGTGCTCATAAACATATTTCACATATCATATTTTTTTCAAAGACTATGCGTAGAAGAGTAGTCGCTAGGAATATTTCCAGGGAGCCCCATCTAGTGGAACGGGGCAGTTGAACTAGTTGATGAAAGTAATCTACAAGTCGTGACCGCGACGAGTTATCGAAGTGGTCACTGGGAGTGCGCCCATTATAGCAATGAAGTATCACGGACAGATTGCGCATCTGCCGGCCGTACTTTAAAAGCCGACCCACTGTGAAGTGGTCGGAAAACAAGGTGGTAACACGTTAATAACACGTCCTTAGCTAATTAAGCTAAGGGCGTTTTTTGTTACCCCGAACAGGAGGAATTCACATGAAAACATCTTTAACTAAGCGTCAATATTTAATTTTAGGCTCATTGCTCTTCGGTCTCTTCTTTGGTGCCGGGAACCTGATCTTCCCCATTCACTTGGGCCAATTAGCTGCCGGTAACTGGGGTCCCGCAACTATCGGATTTTTACTAACCGCCATCTTACTGCCATTATTATCAATTCTGGCCATTAGCTTAACCCGAAGCAACAGCGTGTACGACCTGGCCCGCCCCGTTGGCCGCAAGTTTGCACTGTTCTTCTTAATTATGATCCACGCCACTTTGGGGATCTTGGTTGCCTCACCACGGACCGCTACCACAACCTTCGCAATTGGGGTTCAACCCTTCTTGCCAAAAGCCTGGGACGGTATTGGTTTGATCATCTTCTCCGCATTATTCTTCGGCATTTCATTCTTGCTTTCATACAACAAAAACAAGATCACCGATTACGTTGGTAAGATTTTAAACCCAATTCTGGTTGCCCTCTTAGCCTTCATCTTCTTCTTAGCATTCATTATTAAAGGCGACATTCGCAACATTTCAATTTTCCCACAGTCAACCGGCGCCGGCAGCAACCTGATCAACGGGTTCCTGCAGGGCTACAACACCATGGACGCTTTGGCCGGCTTAGGTTTCGGTGTTACCATCATCGCTGCCTTGCGATTGTTCGGCATGAACGACACTAAGCTCCGTTCAAAAGCCGTTGCTAAGGTTGGGGCCATCAGCATGGGTCTCGAAGCCATTATTTACATTTTCCTGATTGCTTTAGGTGCTTCTAGTTTAAGTTATCTGAAATTGACAGCAGATGGCGGCTCCGCTTTCACCGCTATCATGGCCCACTACACCGGACTTGCTGGTACTGCCATTCTGGGTGCCGTTACTTTCCTTGCCTGCATGACGTCATGTATCGGTTTGATGACCGCACTGTCAGAAGACTGGAGCCAACGTTTCCCAAAGTTTAGTTACCACTTCTTCTTGAGCCTGACTTCAATTGGTGCCTTCATCGTTGCCAACTTCGGTTTGGATCAAATTATCGCTTATTCGACCCCGCTGTTGAGCTTCATTTACCCGTTAGCAATGGCTTTGATTGCACTGGGCCTGCTCAATCCATTTATCGGCAAGAATGTCTTTATCTACCGGACAACGATCATCCTGTCATTCATCCCAGCAATCTTAGACTTCATCCACACAATGCCGCCATTCTTTGCCAACATGGGCTGGGCTAAAGCCATCAATGCTTGGGCAACCGGCACGATTCCGCTGTTCGCTCAGGGACTGGACTTCTTCCCATTCCTGTTGATTGGTCTGCTGGGCAGCTGGGCAATTGCTAAGATCTTTAACATCGCCCCCGCAGCCACCCTGTCGAACAACAACCGTTAATTTAGTGAATTACCTCTAAAAACATATCGTTACACATAGAACAAGCGTCATCGCGCAGAACGCGCACACATAAGAATCAGGAAGACGTCCGAGTGATCGGGCGTCTTTTATCGTATATATAGGAAGTCTTTTAGTCTGAAATAACCGCGATTGACTGATTCAAGTGCGTGCTGTGACGAAGTTCATCAACAACAACACGCACAAAATCCGTCTCGCTCACAGGTTGTGCAGGGACTGGTTCACCTTCATTGATCAGCTGAACGCTGCCGGATGTTTCAGGAACGACTGCGACTGGCCGTAAAATGGTGTACGGCAGTTCGGCCTCGTCAACGATCTTAATCGCGTAACGCTGTTGTTTCAGAAATTCACTGGTGTCACTAACGCCCTCATAATGCAGCGGTTCAGCAACTTCATTATCAATGCCGGCAACCGAACGCATCACCGTCCGGCACTGGGTCCCAGCCTCGCGAATCGCCGCAAAAACGGCCTCCAGCTTCCAATCCACATCCATGCCGATGAAGTCAGAGTAGATGACGTCCACGTCCTGCACGGCATTCTGGTACGTCTTTGCTTTGCGGGCATCCCCGTTGACTTGCTGGTCCAGCGGCACCCCTTTTACCGGATCTTCAGCGAACCCGACCACCGTCATCTCAGTCAGTTGTTCGGCTATCTGTTGGGCCACTGGCTGGTCGATACCCAAGATCAAACACTTCGTCATGTTGCGACTTCCTTTCATTGCTCATCGATTATTCATTTTCTCATTTCTACTATACCAGAGGTTTAGCACGCATTATAGCCCATTCACGATTTTCACATAAAACGTTAAACTGAATTTTTAATCATTCGACTATTGAAACAGAAATAAATAAATGATACTATGGAAAATGGTTTTTAAAAGTAAAACACGAACATTGTCGGCAATAATTACTTATTTAAGGGGTTTTAGATTATTATGGGTCAAAAGATTGCGTCATATTTTCAGTTTGAAGAATTAGGGACTAACTACAAGAAGGAATTCTTGGCAGGGCTGACGACCTTCATCTCCATGGTCTACATCCTGTTCGTTAACCCCAATGTCCTGAGCGTTTCCGGCATGGACAAAGGTGCCGTCTTCACGGCCACCGCACTCGCCAGTGCCTTCGGGTGTTTCTTAATGGGCATCATCGCCCGTTACCCGATCGCCATTTCTGCAAGCCTTGGGATCAACGCGTTCTTCTCCTACACCGTTGTGTTGGGGATGAAGATCCCGTGGCAGACAGCCCTCGCTGGTGTGTTTGTTGCCTCTATTTTATTTATGATCCTAACCGCTTTTAAGATTCGAGAAATGGTCGTTGACGCCATTCCGCGTGATTTAAAGATGGCCATCAGTGCCGGGATCGGCCTGTTCATTGCCTTCATCGGGCTCAGTGACGGCGGGCTGATCGTAGCTAATAAGTCCACCATGATCGGCCTTGGTTCCCTGCACGTCGGCAGTACCTGGTTGACCATTATTGGCCTGATTTTGACCATCATCCTCATGAGCGCCCGGATACCTGGTGCCATCTTTATTGGGATGGTTATCAACGTGATCATCGGTCTTTCCCTCGGTCTGATCAAGGCACCCTCTTCATGGATCGCTGGTGTGCCAAGTCTGAAGCCAACGTTTGGTGTTGCACTCTTACACGTTGGCAGCATCAATACACTCCAGTTAGCAGTGGTCGTCTTGACCTTCTTATTGGTCACCTTCTTTGACACCACGGGAACCTTGGTTGGCTTGGCTGAACAAGCTGGCCTCGTTAAGGATAACAAGATTCCACGTATCGGCCGGGCGCTGTCCGCAGACTCCACCACAATGGTTGTCGGTTCACTGTTAGGGACCTCACCAATGGGCGCCTTCGTTGAATCTTCAGCCGGGATCGCCGTTGGTGGCCGTTCCGGGTTCACCGCCGTCGTTGTCGGCGTGCTCTTCTTGCTAGGCTCATTCCTGTCACCGTTGTTAACGGTGATCACTGACCAAGTCACCGCACCCGCCCTGATCATTGTTGGGATGCTGATGGCCCAATCACTGACAAAGGTTCATTGGGACAAGTTCGAAATTGCCGCCCCATCCTTCCTGATCTTGGTTGGGATGCCACTGACGTACAGTATCTCAGACGGGATCGCCCTGGGCTTCATCACCTACCCACTGTCCATGATCGCCGCCAAGCGTGGTAAGGAAGTCAGCCCCATTATGTACGGTTTAGCTGTCGTTTTCGTCATCTTCCTCTGGATCTTGCAAGCCAGCTAATCAGCGACACTTTTAATATACGAAATAAAAATGGTTCTCTGCTCAGAATATAAGAGGCCCCAACTAAATTCCTAAATGGGTTTTTGGTTGGGGTCTCTTTTTGACCGGAAGTGACTGTTTCGTGCACATTTGGGCGAGATAAACTGGCAGTACCAAAGTTACAAATTTACGCCAACCTACAAGTAATATGAGCCGTGAAGCAACCCTTTTTTAACGGTTCAACCACTCTTAATGCGGTCAGTTGCGGTCTGTAATTTAATTAACCCCGTTCGAAAACTCATCACGGCCTGCCAGAAAATGAGCATCGAAACCCATTAAAATAACCAAGTACTACATTAAAATTTAAAAAGACGATTATCTAGTAACTTATTGATATATCAGTGTTTATCAACCAATATTCCAAGTAAACATTAAAATAAAATTAAAAAAGTTGTTGACGTGTTAAAATTTCTTAGCTATACTTACGTCATTCAATCAAGCAAATAAATTCTGACAAGGAGGTTACGACCATGAAAAACACATCATTTACACATACAGTTAACGTAACCTCTGCTCGTCAGAATTTAGTCTTATTATTAAAAACCAGGGACGCAACTTTGAATTAGCGCTTAGTAATCACGTTTACTAAACCACTTCAAACAAGTTGAGCCCTATTTTCGTTTTTAATGATGAGGGCTTGCTTCATACTTCGACTTCAACCCTCATTCATTTACTGGATGAGGATTTTTTTATTGCTCGAAATAAAGGAGGGTCGTCACGAGAAAACCTTTTTGGGATCAGGGATACATATTGCACCACTCGAAAAAATTATTGGAAAGTAGGAATTCAATTATGAAGAAGAACACGTTTAAGAAAATGGCAGGAATTGCCGCGATTATGATGTCAGCTGGGATTTTTGCAGGATGCAGCACTGCAACGACTAAGTCCGAGGGGAACACCGCAACCGGCAACACGATCAAAATTGGGGTCAACATGGAACTTTCAGGATCCGCAGCCGGTTATGGCCAACAGCAAAAACAAGGTATCCAATTGGCTGTCAATCAAATCAACAAAGATGGCGGCGTAAAGGTCGACGGCAAGAAGAAAAAGATCAAGCTGGTCGTCCGCGACAACAAGACATCAACCAGCACCAGTGCTTCAGTTGCCGCTCAACTGGTCAACAATGACAAAGTCAGTGCCATCGTCGGACCAGCAACCACCAATGCCGGAACCGCTGAAATTCCAACCATTACTAAGGCAAAGGTCCCAAGTGTCAGTCCTTCCGCCACCGACCCAGATTACACGTTGAAAAAGAACGGCAAGGTCCAACCATACGTCTTTCGTGCCTGTTACCAAAACAACTTCCAAGGATCAACCGCAGCTAAATTTACATACAACACACTCAAGGCTAAGAACGTGGCCATCCTGACCGATAACTCAAGTGATTACGGGACTGGATTGACCAAGGCCTTCAAGAAAACATATAAGGGCAAGGTCGTTTCAAGCCAGACCTTCCAAGAGGGCGACAAGGACTTCAACGCTATCCTAACCGCTATCAAGAACAAAAAAATTGATGCCATTTACGCGCCAGGGTACTACTCAGAAATCGGTTTGATCATCAAACAAGCGCGTCAAATGGGTATCAACGTCCCAATCGTCGGTAGTGACGGGATGGCCGATCCTAAATTGGCACAAATCGCTGGTGACAAGAACGCTTCAAAAGTTTACTACACCACACCGTTCTCAACCACGGTCGCTGAAAAGTCGAAGACCGCTAAGAAATTCATGGCAGCTTACAAGGCGCGTTACCACGCCGAAGCCCCTACTTTCTCAGCGTTGGCCTATGACTCTGTTTACATGATCAAGGACGCTATCGAAAAGGAAAATTCAACCAACTCCGTTAAAATTGCTAAGGGCTTGGCAAAGACCAAGAACTTTGACGGCGTGACCGGGACCATCACCGTTGACAAGAAGCACGATGCCAACAAGCCGATTGCAGTTGAACAGCTGACAAACGGTAAGGTAAGTGCCTCAACTGAAGTTAAGTAACACAATCGATCATTATCACGTTGAAATCATTCCCGTCTTTGGTGGGAATGATTTTCGCATATTGGGTTCTGACTGCCTGTCACACGCCGTAGTTGGCACGTGGCGCAGTCGATAACGCTGCTAAGTATCGCAAACCCAAGTCAGCAGATCATCCGTCCCCACCGCACGGCGCAGCAACGGTTGATCCGCATGAACTCGATATTAAATTCTTCCGCACATAACGATTAGGAGGAACCAAAGTGCAAACACTACTACAACAACTTATAAACGGCCTCTCGCTCGGCAGCATTTACGCGCTGCTGGCACTGGGCTACACCATGGTGTACGGGATCATTAAACTGATCAACTTCGCCCATGGTGACATCTACATGCTGGGTGCCTTTTGGGGCTACTACGTGATCAATTACTGGCACTTCAACTTCATCTTCGCGCTGCTGTCGGCCATGCTGGTCTGCGCAGTCAGCGGGGTGATTATTGAATACTTGGCTTACCGGCCGCTCCGGCACTCGCCGCGGATTGCCGCCTTGATCACCGCCATCGGGGTTTCGTACTTCCTGGAAAATGGGATGTCGTACCTTTACGGCTCCAGTACTCGGAGTTTTCCGCAAATTATTAAACAAGTGAACTACCACTTCGGCGGTGTTCAAATTTCAAACATTCAAATCTTGATCCTCGTCACTGCCTGCCTGTTGATGATCCTGCTTCAACTGATTATCAAACGCACTAAGATGGGCCGGGCCATGCGCGCTGTGTCTGTTGATCCGGACGCTGCCGAACTGGTCGGGATCAATATTAACCGCACCATTTCGTTTACCTTTGCCCTGGGTTCTTCAATGGCTGGGGCTGCCGGGGTTCTTATCGGGCTTTACTACAACTCGATCGACCCGCTGATGGGGATGACACCTGGGATCAAGGCCTTCGTTGCCGCCGTTGTTGGTGGCATTGGTTCGGTACCGGGTGCTTCGCTTGGCGGGTTCCTGATTGGCCTGCTTGAAACGGGTGTCCAAGCTATCGGTCTCTCCGCGTACAAAGATGCCGCAGTTTACCTCGTTTTGATTATTATCCTGTTGATCCTGCCAGCCGGGATCTTCGGTAAAAATACGAAAGAGAAGGTGTGACGGTCTATGAAAGCAAATTTTAAATATAACATTTGTTGGCTGATCGTGATGATTGCCGGTTTTTATGCCATCAACACCCTCATCCTCGTGGGCGTCATCAACGCCTTTATTGAAAATATGCTGGTCACGATTGGAATCAACATTATCCTCGCAGTCGGTTTGAACTTGGTTATCGGGTTCGCCGGTCAGTTCTCACTTGGACACGCTGGATTCATGGCCGTTGGGGCGTATGCCACAGCAATCATTACGTCGGACCATGCAAACGCTGCTGGCTTTTGGACGTCAATTGTGGTCGGTATCATCATTGCAATCGTGGCCGCTTTGATTGTTGGGATCCCAACACTGCGGTTACGCGGCGACTACCTGGCCATTGCCACCATGGGAGCTGCTGAGATCATCCGGATCATCATCAACAACCTGAAAATTACCAACGGCGCTGCTGGGATGTTTAACATTCCGCAATTTGCGACCTGGCCAGTTGTGTACATTATGGTCTGTGTGACCAGCATCCTCATCGTGAATTTCATTCACAGTCGCGGCGGCCGCGCTGCCATGGCGGTTCGGGAGGACGAAATCGCCACTGAGTCCATGGGAATCAACACGACTAAGTGGAAACTGGCCGCCTTCGTCTTTGGCGCTGCCACCGCAGCCATTGCCGGTTCTCTGCAGGCCTCTTACGTGCAGACCATCGCACCAACCAATTACAACATCATGGAATCCATTGCTATTCTGATCATCGTTGTCCTAGGCGGGACCGGCTCCATCACCGGCAGTTTCGTTGCCGCTTTTGTTCTGGGTATCCTGGATACCGTTTTGCAAGATTTCGGAACCCTGCGAATGGTCATTTATGCCGTCGTCCTTGTTGTGATGATGGTCTTCAAGCCATCCGGTCTGCTGGGCACCTGGGAATTCTCGTTTAAACGCCTCTTCGGCCACCGCAAACCAAAGGGGGAAACGCAAGCATGAGTACAATTCTAAAAGTTGACGACCTCGTTAAAAACTTTGGCGGGTTAGCCGCTGTATCCAACGTATCCATGGCGCTGAACGATGACGAACTTGTCGCCCTCATCGGCCCCAATGGTGCGGGGAAAACCACTGTGTTCAACCTGCTGACCGGCGTGATCGTGCCAAGTTCCGGCGCCATCACGTTTAACGGCCCCAACGGTACCGTACCGATCAATGGTATGAAACCGTATAAAGTCGCTAATCTTGGGCTTGCCCGGACGTTCCAAAACATTCGGCTATTCAAGAACCTCAGCGTCATCGACAACGTACTGATCGCGATGACCAGTCATTACAAGGAAGGGTTCATTCAATCTGTGTTTCGGCTGCCAAAGTACTACAAGACCGAAGCCCGCATTCGTGAAGAGGCCATCGACCTGCTGAAAATTTTTGACCTGCAGGACGACATCAACGTACTGGCAAAGAACCTGTCTTACGGGATTCAACGACGCCTAGAGATTGTCCGTGGCCTTGCCATGAAACCTAAGATTCTCTTCTTGGACGAACCGGCAGCCGGAATGAACCCCGAAGAAACCGCTGATTTAACACGACTGATCCGCAAGATCCAACGTGAATTTCACATCACGGTTTTGCTGATCGAACACGATATGTCCCTCGTCATGAATCTGGCCGAACGCATCTACGTGCTCGACCACGGATCCTTGCTTGCTGAGGGTACCCCAGATGAAATTCAACAAAACGACGCCGTTATCAAAGCGTATTTGGGAGAGGAGGCCTAGAAATGGCCATGTTATCAGTCGACAACCTTGCCGTGAATTACGGTGTCATCACCGCGGTCAAGGGCGTCAGTTTTGAAATCAACGAGGGCGAGATTGTTTCCCTGATTGGGGCAAACGGTGCTGGCAAGACCACGATTCTTAAGACCATTTCCGGCCTGCTCAAACCCGTTAGTGGCACCATTACCTATGAAGGCAAGCAGATTCAAAAGGAGAAAGCCCCAAAGATTGTGGCCCAGGGTATTTCGCAGGTGCCTGAAGGCCGCCATATCTTCCCCGGTTTAACCGTAAAAGAAAATCTGCAGATGGGGGCGTTCCTGCAATCCAATCACCAGCAGATCAGTGACACGTTTGGCGAAATTTACAAGCGGTTCCCCATCTTGAAACAACGGGAAAATCAGGACGCCGCCACCCTTTCCGGTGGTGAGCAGCAGATGTTGGCCATGGGCCGCGCCCTGATGTCCAAGCCGAAACTCATTTTGCTGGACGAGCCGTCCATGGGGTTAGCACCAATCTTCATCAACGAAATTTTCGACATCATCAAGGCCATTCAAGAACAGGGCACCACGGTGCTCCTGATCGAACAAAACGCAAAAAAAGCCCTCTCCATCGCGGACCGGGGCTACGTGCTGGCATCCGGCGAGGTCAAATTAACCGGGACCGGCCAGGAACTGCTGGCCAACGCCGACGTCCAGAAAGCATATCTAGGGGGTTAAACAATGAGTGTTGCAGATTATATGACAAAAAAGGTGATCACCATTTCACCGGATACCAAAATCAATGTGGCCATCAACACCATGAAGGACAATGCCATCCATCGGTTACCAGTTATTGACGGTAATCAGTTAGTCGGCCTTGTGACGGAATCATCCATCTCTGAGGCATCACCATCCAAAGCAACCAGCTTATCGATCTACGAGGTGAACTACCTCTTTAATAAGATGACCGTCGGCGAAGTCATGGTCAAGGACGTGAAGACCGTTGCCCAAACGGCGCAATTGGAAGATGCCATTTATCAAATGCGTCAAAACAATATCGGCGTGCTGCCAGTCATGGACGGTGCTGACGTGGTTGGCATTATTACCAATAACGACATCTTAAACGCCTTTTTGGACATCACCGACTACTACAAGGAAGCGACCGTTGTCCAGATTTTCATCAAGAAGGACCGTACCGGCGTCATCGGCGAAATCGGCACGTTAATGGCCGAGCACGCCTTCAATATTCAAACGCTCATGGTCACCCGTAATCTTGGTGAGATTATGATCGAAATGCACGTTGACCGTGCTGACCGGGATGCTGTTAATACTGTCCTGACGGAGGCTGGGTTTGAGGTTCGGTTTGTGATCGATCAACCGGAGCATCCGGCATAGTATTTAGAACTTGTTTTATATTTAGTTGCTGCTCGCGTTGCATGCCGCAATTTGGTACTCACTAGGCGCTCACTTAAAACACCAGTTAATGTCAAAACCAGTCAAAAACCGTTCGCAGAGAATCCGCCCTCAACGCAAATAAAACCATTGTCAGCGAAGCTTCGCCTGTGGTGTTGGGATAGTCTTTGTCACTTAACAGGGTAATAGATAGCACTGTTTCTTTGCAGCGTATGCACCTTGACCTGCAGTCTGCTTGCTAAACGTCACGCCTTCCCTAAACTGGACCAATCACTTGAACGTCGTCGTTTGGGAGCGTTCAGTTAACATATTTAAACCCAGTGCACTGTTAACTTCTTCAACCAAAACACACATTGCTGACACCTATTTCGAATGCCAAACATCGAAATGGCCTTTGCCTCAGTAGTTGCCCATCCGTTTGCGACTGTCTTCGCCGGTCATCACAGGAGATCCTGTCAGGTTGACGGTTCGAATCTCGGCTTCTGGAGGTGTTGGCAATGTGCTGCGTTTCATCAAGTACGAGATTCTTCGTCTCGCCAGCACCGCGGTGATGGCCCGTGATGTGTTTTTCCTACTACACACCCAAAAAGCACCGGCACAACTGCCTCCACAGTTTTGTCGGTACTTTTATGTGTGCTATTTTGCTTAAGTTGCGTGCCAAATTGAGACATACGATGACCAACCCAGTAAACGCCTATTTGTGTTCTGGAACGTTCACCTTCGACCAGTCGATCTGCCGGTCCTTAAAGTAATAGGCGCGGTCGTGATCGTTGACTTCGCGTATGACGTGCGCCGGTGTTCCGACCGCCACGATATTATCAGGCAAGTCCTTAGTAACAACACTGCCAGCACCGATGACAACGTTGTTGCCAATGGTGACACCAGGCAGCACTATGACGCCGGCACCCAACCAGCAATTTTCACCGATATGGATCGGCATGTTGTACTGGTACTCTTGCTCCCGTAATTCTGGCAGGATCGGGTGGCCAGCTGTCGCAAGCGTCACGTTGGGACCCAGCATCGTATGGGCACCGATATAGATATGCGTGTCATCGACAGCTGTAAAATTAAAGTTAGCGTACACGTGTGCGCCTAAATGCACATGTGCGCCACCCCAGTTAGAATGGAAAGGCGGTTCAATGTAGCACCCCTCCCCGCATTCCGCTAGCATATTTTGCAACATTGCGTCTCGTTTTGCCCCTTCCGTCGGTCGGGTATTGTTAAAATCGTACAGTTTATCTAAACATTTCGTTTGTTCGGCCAAAATGGCATCGCCGTTTGGCAGGTATAAGCTGCCATCATGTAATTCTTCGTTCATCGGTGCACCTACATAGGGTTTATGGGTCTAGTGTACCAGATTATGTAACCGGTTTCTTCATTTAAAATGTTTGTCGCGATGCTGTTTTTGGCATCGTCGCCGAAACGTGTTTCGAAAGGCTAAGGGGCGGCCATATAAGGGACTTTGGCAAAAAATCCTGGCCCGGGATGTCAGTTTGCTTATTTTGAGTGCTTGTGGCGATGTTCTTTTTGGCATCGTTGCCGAAACGTGTTCCGAAAGGCTGAGGGCTCCTGCAGAAGAGACTCTGGTCAAAAAAGTCAGGCCCAGACTTTTCTGACCAGAGTCTCTTCTGCTCCGCCCTCAAAACGCCTTTCTCCACACTCTACAAAAAAACCGCCCCACACACTACCTTGGGGGCGGTTCTGAAACTTTTACCGCGAATGCACTTAACCCATGCATCCGTTTGTACCTTGCAGAAGGTTATCGACCAATTCCTAGATGAATCTAACTCTTGGAGCTCAATCTATCTGGTTTCGTCTGGTTATGCCAGAAGGTTTTTCAGCGGGCGCCAATCTTTTCTTTGGTTACCCGACTCCTCGATCTTTTACTGCTGGTCATAACGTCACTGAGTACTTCCATTTCACTTCCTACACACGACCCGCATGGTCTAGTATCGCCAAACAGCGGGCCACGTTGCTTCTCAGCAACGGTACTTCTCACGCTTCGATGTTTCTTGAAACAATCGTTCATAAACTGGTACAAGCTACATGTGACGTGGTGCCGTGTTACATTGGTCTTATCTAACCTTCCAACATTATAATACCCGAAAATGTAACCGTTTACAAGCAATTAGCTCATCACAAAATTGGCGATAAGAGTCGGGAGAAATTCTGCTTAAGACGCAGGTAAAACGACTGGTCCGCAAACATTTTCGCGGTGATCAATTCGCTCTTGCGAATGTCTCCTTCATAGATGTCTGCCAGTTGCTGAGCCAGTTTATGGTCGTACAAAAAGGCGTTGATTTCAAAGTTTAATTTGAAGCTTCGAAAATCCATGTTTGCTGAACCGACGGAGGCCAGATCATCATCCACCACCATGGTTTTAGCATGCAGAAAGCCGTTTTGATAATAGTAGATTTTGACGCCGATTTTCGCCAGTTCATGAGCATAGTACTGAGTTGCCCGATAAACGAAGGCGTGATCCGGCATGTGTGGTATCATGATTCGCACGTCCACACCTGCCATAACGGCGATGCGCAATGAATCCATCACGCTGTCATCCGGAATCAGGTACGGACTTTGAATCCAAACACGTTTCTTTGCAGATTGAATCAGTCGGATGTAGCCCATCTTGATTTGCTGCAAGTCGGAATCCGGCCCGCTGGTTACGATCTGTAGGTTACTATCGCCTTTAACGCGCGTCAGCGGGAAATACTTGGAATCGATGTGGTCGGTCGGCAGGTCAGCATCCCGGGCCGTTACGTTCCAATCCAGCGTGAATTGACTTTGCAAGCCGAACACGCCGGAACCGGTGATCCGTAAATGTGTGTCGCGCCAGTTGCCGAACTTTTTTTTACGACCGAGGTACTGGTCACCGATGTTGAACCCGCCAACGTAACCGACTTTCCCATCAATGACCACGATTTTTCTGTGATCACGGAAGTTCAGTCGAAAATCGGTAAACAGTGACCGGGCCAAGAACGGTTCGGCATGGCCGCCGGCATCCAGCAGCGGTTTAAAGAAACGCCGGTAAGTCCCCATGGACCCAAACGGATCATAGATCACACGCACTTCAACGCCCGCTTTAGCCTTCAATACAAGCTGGTTCAGCATTCGGTTGCCGATTTTATCGTTATAGAACGAATAAAATTCCACGTGGATACTGCTTTTAGCACGCGCCATATCCTCAATTATTTCACGAAACAGGTCGTTACCATCCGTAAAGATCTTCACGCGGTTTTTTCGCGCCAGGAAGGCCCGGTTCGTGGTCATGAACATGCGGACCATGGACTTCATCGAATCAGAAACTTTATCTGCGAGCAGATTTTCATTTCCCAAAAAGTCACGCTGCTTCTTTAATAATTCATCCAGCTGCATCGTGACGTTGGATTTAACCTTGTACATCTTGTTTCGTGGCAGCTGACGCCCTAGAAACGCATACAACAAGAAACCCACAACCGGCAGAAATAACAGAACAAGCAGCCACGCTCAGATGGCCGCAATATCTCTCCGCTGTCTAAAAACCGTAATTATTGCTAAAATAACGTTAATGAAATAAATAATTTCAATAACCATCGCCCAAGAAATCGACATGTGACGCCCCCTTATCCTTATACGGGAATTATATCGTTTTAAAGGCCGATTTTCAAAACGCACGTTCAAATTGGATATCAAAGGAGTCTTTTCAATGTTGTCACAATTCATCACTGCCTATTACCACTTTGGCATGTTCCACATGTTTCACGTTATGTTCCGTGAAAACCCCGTCATTGGGATCGGCATCCTGGTCGCACTCGTACTTTGGTTGATCTATCGGTACTTTAATAACCGGAGATAGCTTGGCAGCCGACTTGCCACAAACGTTTTTCAGAATTAACGGAATACTTCCCTGCCCAACTTTGTACATTGGTTATCAACGTGTTGTTACGTTAGTGTGGTGCCAGTCGGCCGCATTTGCGCGGACCACTTAGAAAAGATGTGCACAACAAAAAAACGCGCTCAACGTAAAGTTGTGCAGCGCTTTTTTTATTTTCTAACCATCAAGTAATCACGCTGCTGTGTGCTGCAGCTGGAATTTGAGACACCGCTCAACATCAGCCACGAAACGATTGCGGCGCATTACTGAGGCTCCGCTAATCGATCAATCAATATTTATGGCTCGATTCTAATACCTCGGGCTGGTGGTTGCTCAGCAGATAGCCGTGCCCGCTCTTATCGAAAGCCAATCCCTCAAGTTCCCGTTTTGGCGATAACGATGACCAGTTGAAGTTGCCATTTGTCAGCGACCCGCGCCCATCCAGACGACTTGCTGTAAAGCTGGCGATCGAGCCATCCGAAACTAGGTAGAGTCGTTTCCGAACCGGATTATAACCCATCGACTGGATCCTCGTCCCAGGCAAGTGCTTGAGGATCTGGTGCGTTAAGTGAAACGACACATGCTTGGCACTGATTTTCCCTTTATAGACGTATCCGCCCGCACCGGGATTGGTCCAAAAATAAGCGTTACCGGACTTGTCAAACGCCAGGTCATGGCCACCAGGTACGTGCAGCCCGCCGGATGAAAGTTTAAACCGTACCATCCGGTCTGGCCGCAACGTTGACGGATTAATGTGTTGAATCTCGCCGTACATGCTGGTTGGCACCCGAGCACTCTTTTCCTTGTCGCGCCACATATAGAGCGCACCGCTCTTAAAATTGTACGCCAACGATTGGCCGTGACCGGTGGTAAACATCGGCCCGACTTTGATGGCTTTTTGAATCTTCTTTTGCAGGGCGGAATACTTGCCATTATGCTTTACGTAGACCGACTGCAACAGTTTCGGCGACGAGCGAATGCCCAGTTTATCCAACGTGTTCAGGTTGTAACGCACAATCTGACCCTTATTCTTTAAATTAGTTGGACAGTATACAACATACATTAAGCGACCCTTAGAAATTGCAATCGACTGTGGGTTTCCCCAACGCGCTTTGTTTCTCCCCGGTGACGGTAACAGGTATTTCGTTGTAAATGAGACCTTAGTGCCCTTCGTGGATTTGATGGTATGAATGCTGCCCGTCGCGTGCACGTAACTTTTTGGTACCTTGACGAAATGTACTTTACTGTCGTTGACCTTGCGCATTGATGACCGGTGGTACCCGACCAAACCAGATGTTTTTTGGTGCACGATTTTCCAACTTGCTGACGCTGATAGTGGCAGCATAAAAACCACCGCTGCAACACATGCAACGAGGCCTGCCATTCGATGTTTCACACTTACATCCCCCTAAAACGCTATGTTTTCATTTTGATTGACCCATGATGCTATGTCAGGATTTTTTTTCACGATTACTTCTATCATAGAACATTTTCGGGGGATGAGTGCACCAATTTTTTTCTTGTTTTCCCGTGTGTTGTGACGTGTTTGTAATGATGACACAGATAGCGTAAAGACTGCTGCGGTTATATTCTTCAATTTGGGATTGTTTTGCAGATGTTAACGCATGGGCGCTAAAATAATACGGTGACTGGTGGGCTAAAGATTACAATCTAAATCGCTCAGCACTATCAATGAAGTGGAGTCACTTAACCGTTACCCTATTGCGTGTTCGAGACCGTTGAATACCCCGTATCATAGTCAATCGTCGCCCCTGGTTGAACGTTAAAGATATAGATATTGAATCTGACCTGTTTGTCACCGATCGACTCACCTTGCATGTGCACGCCGCGAGCGACCAGTTCCTTTGCCTTAAAGATCGGTGTCACCTGATAACGCAGGTAGCTGTGCGGGTGTTCCTTCAGGTAGCTGGCGACCTCGTCTTCGTACTGTTCCATGTCTGGAGCGTTTAAGGAACGCGTCCCGGTCATCAAGTTTTTCAAGTTATTATTTTGACCAGTCAGCTGATAGCCAATCAAATGGCTTCGGTTATAGAGCCAGTCCATTTGGCCGTCGTAGGTCACCCGCTTATTATGGAAACCAGTCGGATCCACGTACAGCGGTTCCCGTTCAGCCGTTGGCATGAGTGCCTTGTTCAGTAACGCATCCGCCCCCGTGACCCGGTTCAGCGAATCCAGATGGTGGTATTCCTGCCACGGCCCCCTGGTCGTACTCAACTGAGCCTGCGTAAACGTGGGAACGTTCTTATTGACCTGAACGATTTGCTGATCCCTGTAGCGCAAATTGGCCAGGGCAGTTGTCCCCCTGGCCTTGGTGGTACCGGTTCCCGTGCTGGTGCTTGTATCGATACCGTTAGTGCCGCTGCTGCTGTTGTTGCTGCCCGTGGTCACTGATTTGATGAGTGATGACACTTGGCTTGTGATAGTCGGCTGGCTGGCGGCCGTTTTCGAGTTTGATTGACCGTCAGTTGCGGCTGAGATGCCGACAATCATGGCCACAAATAAAACGAGGTACGTGAAAAATGAATTATGATATCGGCGATACCGCTTTGGCATGCTGTCTTCCCCCCTGTAAGTCGCCTTCAAACTGCTGAATATCACCACTTCCCTAGGGATAATCAGCCAACTGTCTGATAAAAGTGGGTCGTTGCGTGACCCACTTTAGGTTTCTCGATTAATGGACACGTTTTATTTTACTAGGAAACATACGTTCGTGTAAAGACATTTTCGTTACTTTAATTTAACCTTTTATTAAAGCCCTAGTTATCCGAACGTCATTTAGATATGCTATACTATCGGCAATGAGGTGATATAAAATGAAGAAGAAGCAGACAAAAGCCCTGCTTTACAGTCTTGTTGCAGTATTGGCGATTTTTCTAGCCGCCTGTGGCAAACAAAGCCAATCCAAGAGTAACGAATCGGCCAGCTTCAAAAACGAGCCCACCACGTCAAAAACTTCTGACGTAAAGAGCACGGTCCTCAAGGGGGACGGTTTCTGGTACCTAGTAGGGTCCATTAACGGTAAGAGTAATTCAGGCATGGAGGCCATAGCATTTGATTCAGACACTGGCAAAGCAACCATGTATAACGTTGACAAGTACTACATGTCTTACGGCAACGCGCAAAAAGCAAACGCGTTGAACAAGGAAGGCACGGTCAACTACAGCTTCAAGCAAAACAGCAATAACCAAACCGTGATCACACTTTCCGGTAAGATGTCGGGTGTTCCATTTGACGAAACCCTTACCGTCAAGACTAAGACGCGCGGTAAAAACAAGAACAAGACGCTTAACATCAGCGGATACAAGGCCGTTCGTGATGTGGACTCAGACAAGACAAACATTGTCTTTGTTAGAGCGTACGCACCAAAAACTAAATAACACAAAAAATCCTAGCAGAAATTCTGCTGGGATTTTTATTTTGCTACATCTGCATTCAGTTGCAGTCTTTGAACTTTTCGGCTCAGCGTCAGTTATTCACGGTCCCTTGAACCAGCTTCATCACCACTGAAACCAACAGCAAAATAATTGGCAGAATCATGGTAACGTTACGCAGGTAGTAAGACAGTTGGTAAAAGCGGCCTGCCGTTTTGTTTGCCTTGAGAAAATCCTTTAACCACCAATATGAGATGCCAGTAATCAGCACGTAGTTGATTATCTGGGCAGTCAGCGAATGGTTCATGAAGATCGACGGCAGCATGGCTAATGCAAGCACACACCAAACGTCATAAATCGCAATGAATGTGCCAGTTCGTTTCATGACAATTGTCCCCTCTGCTATGTTTCGATCCCGATCCCGAAATACTCAGCTAGGCCACTGAGTTTAAACGTGAGCGGCGTTATTGCCGCGTTGTCATATTTCCCGGGAAATGCTTAAAATAATCATTACCGGTGCAGCATATTCAATCCGATTCGTTGACCAAAGACTTTCTCTGCCACACCAGTCGCGTTGGTCAGTACCACATAGACCGCCACGTAGATTAAGCCTAACACACCTGCCAGCAATAAAGCCAACATCTTTGAAACAACCGCCGTCAATACGTGATTTAACAGCAAAGTCACCACTACGAGTATCACCGCAAAAATCAGATTTAGTCGAATAATGGCCCACAGCTCACGTAAATGAATGCGGTAGTATCGTCGAATGTGATGCAGGCCCATCAAGATCAAGACACAGAACGCAATCGTCGTGGCGAGAATGGCGCCAAGTCCCTGCAGAGCGAATACAAGCGGCCATTGAAGAATAAGTTTGATACCTAGGCCGACAAGCAGCGTAACGGTGGCAAGTTTACTCATCCGCAGCGCCTGCATCAGTGTCAGCACGTCAATGCCCAGTCCCAAGGCAAAGCTTTGAACCACGTTATAAACGAGGTAGTGGGCACCGAGTTTATCGAAGTTGAAAAAGATGCCGTAAATGGGATAGGACAGCGCACTGATCATGATAACCATTGGCAGAAGTGTCACCAGCAACAGTTTCAGATTGTCAGTGATTAATTTTTCAATACTCTTGTAACTGGTCTTCACAGACGATAATTTCCCAGATATCAACGGCAGCGACGATTCTGAAACCGCCATGGCAAGCGAAATGACCACCGTGGTAATTTTATTGGGGTTGGCGGAAAAGATCGTGTACAGGTACTGAGTGTACCCCGCCGACATATGCAGACTGCCAATCAGGATCTGCTTGAAAAATAGTTGGTCGACCAGCTGACACAGGGTGATGCCGGAGCCCACGATAACAAACGGGATCGATTCGTAACTGATCATAAGGAGCGTCTTACTCAGTTGGCTGACCGAGGTGTCTTCAGCCAAGGCAGGTGCAGCCGGCTCCCCGCGATGGTGCCGAATCAGGCGCACCAACAAGTAACCGTAGCTGAACACCGCCCCAAAGAAGGCCGCCGCCACACTGATGTAGACCGCCTGAATATAGTTTTTATGAAGCACCTCAATAATGAAGTAGGTTCCTGCCAAAATGACGATGACCCGCACCAGTTGCTCCCACAGTTGTGACAGGCCGTACGGTTTCAGGTCGCCATTTCCTTGGAACCATCCCCGCAACGCGCTCATGGATGGTAAAATGACAATGGCGGGCACCAGCGCACGAATCGCCAGCGTCGCGTCACTGGTTGATTTTACCGGACTGCTGGAAGCCAGCAGCGGCGCAAATGCATACAGCAAAATGCCGCAGATGATACCCGATAGCAGCATGATCACGAACCCGGTCTGTGTCACCCGCTTCGCACTATTCGGCTTCCCCTGCCCATTGTAGTATGCAACCCGCCGCGCAATGGCGGATGGAAAACCTGCTGTACCCAGTGAAATAAACAGCGCATACGGGGTATAGGCACTGTTAAAAATGGCCTGCGCCGTCGTCTGGTGGCTTGGACTACCCAACATAGCCAACCACGGAATCAGGTACACAATGCCCAACACCCGCGAAAAAATGCTCCCAAATGAGAGCCAAAACGAGCCAGAAATTATTTTTGAATTCATATGTTTATCAACCAACCATCTTCCCTTTAATGCTGTTGTTGCTATTCTTACTAATACGTTCACTGCGTTGTTTTCGCTGCGGTTTGCCAATTGAGTACGGATAATCGTCGAACGCTATTGACACTTTTTAGTACTTCACCCGCGCATCACCCCAGCTCATAATGAGTAACCGGCAGCGACTCGCAACGATCAATGAGTCCCGTTATGAAACTACCATTATCAGCCTACAGGAACACCCGTGGCAACACAACACAGTAATCGTTTACAAAAATTATTTTTTCCGTTGTTTTTAATAAGTCACTAAGATAAAGTAAATGAAGGAGGCGCTTACATGGCGCATACAAACCAGTATCCATACCAAGATGTTTTTGAGCAATACCTGGAAAATGAGGGCTTGGCACAGCTCACGATCAACGAGTATCAAACGGTGCTGACGGACTTGTTCAGTTACATGAGTACATTTAACACGGGCTACCAGCGGGACCACCGAGTGGCAGCGCTGTTTGACCGTGACATCGAGCAGTATCTGGCGATGCTGATCAATGCGCGTCACGTGACAAATGGCACCTATAATAAAATGCTGTCACATATTAACATCTATTTCAAATACCTATTCACTCACAACTTAATTTCGCAGTTTCCGACGCTGACGCTGAAGGGCAAGTCAAAGGAACAATTGCGCGCACCGTCGACGAAGTGGCTGTATGCCCTGCCGGAGATCATGGCAAACGACCAGTTATCGTACTACACTCGGCTGACAATGCTGCTGACTAACCGCGGGTACACCGTAAAGGAAATGTTGACGCCAGGGTTCTACACCCAGCTGGATTCCCGTTCGTTCAACGACTGGGAAACAACATTTTGGGCCGAATTCACCAAGTTCATCACCCCGATTCAGGCCCGTCAGCACAGCCAGGACCTGTTTTTAAAACAACGCTTCGATGGCGACCCGCACCTTACTGTGCCTGGTTTGCATAAATACCTCAAACCGGACGAGAAATTGCTGGGCATCCCGCTGACGCCTACCAAGCTCTACCAAAGTATGGTCGTCAATTATTTTCTGACCCACGACAAACTTTCGGATCAGGAACTGGCCGCTAACCTGCGTCTCGACCCCCAATCCATTGCGTACTATCATCAATTAGCGACTGCCGTAAAATCTTAGGCGGTGGTTTTGAAAGGAAGATTCCAATGACCAACTATCAATTTCTGAAGCCCTACACCTTACGAAACGGCGTGACGATTGCCAATCGCATCGCCATGTCGCCAATGACCGAACAATCCAGTTTTGAGGACGGCACCACTACCAGTGATGAACGTGCCTACTACAACCTGCGCGCTGGCGGTGTCGGCATGCAGATCACCGGCTGTGCCAACGTTAATGATCTTGGTAAGGGGTTCGAAGGCGAACTCAGCGTTGCGCATGACGACATGCTGCCAGGGCTCAAAAAATTAGCAACGGCTATGAAAGTCGGCCACACCAAAGCTATTTTGCAGATTTTTAGCGCCGGTCGTATGAGCAATGCCAAGATTCTTCGCGGTGAGCAGCCCGTTTCAGCCGGAAACGTCAAGGCTGATCGACCAGGGGCCGAACAGCCGCGGGCACTCTCAACGTCCGAAGTTGAGGAAACCATCATGGATTTCGCGAAGGCCACCCAGTTGGCAATCGATGCGGGATTTGACGGGATTGAGCTCCACGGCGCCAACACTTATCTCATTCAGCAGTTTTTCAGTCCGCTGACTAACCAGCGCGACGATAAGTTTGGCGGCTCACTCGAAAAACGGATGACCTTCCCGTTAGCCGTGGTCAAGATTTGCGCCCAGGTAATTGCCAAAGCCAACCGCCCATTCATTTTGGGATATCGTTTATCCCCTGAAGAACGCGAAACGCCCGGCATCCGCATGGCTGACACCTTGGAATTGGTCAAGGCTCTGAATAAGACCCCCATTGACTACCTGCACATTTCGCTAGCCGACGCCTGGGGCAGTTCCATCGTGGACGCCAATGACAAGCAACCGGTCTTCGAGAAGATTAAAGAAGTTCTCGCACCAGGCCTGCCGCTCATGGTCGTCGGTCACCTCGCCAGTCCCGCCCAAGTCGAGAAACTCATTTCCGAAAACGTGGACTTTGCCGCTCTGGGCCGTGAAATGATCCGTGAACCAAAGTGGGTCCAAAAGGTCGAAGCCGGTGAAGAAGACAGCATCCGCTATACGTTCGCGTTAAGCGATGTTGACGAGTTAAAGGTCACCAAACCGCTGCTCAACTTCCTGCTGACCGTATTCCGGCGCGGATTCCCGTTGATTACAGATGACAAACAAATTCAACATTAATGTAAAAAGCGTAAAGCCTCTGTGAAATCGCGTTCAGGATCAGTGCTAGCACAATTGCGATGTGCCTCACCGCAGCACCCGATCCGCGGTTCGCAGGTCAATGCAGGTCGTAAATTGAATTAATGGACTGTTAGCCCAAATTACAAACTAATTAAATCGCTTTCATTCTCCCGAGAATAAGGTATGATAAAGAGAAAAGGAGTGATGGAAATGGCAAAAGAGATTACCGTTGATCTGTCAGACTTACAACGCATTGCTGACAAACACACTGAAATCATAAAGGACAACCCCTGGTTGATCCCGGCAGGACTGGCACTTGAACTGATTCCGTTAGCCCTGTTCATTCACGGCCGGGCGCAAAATGGGATTTACCGCAAGAAATTGCAGATCGAACGTGAAAAGACGAGACAGTTGATGCTGCAGTCCCACGGTCATTGCCATCACCACTACAAGCATAAGGGTGGCCACGGCCACCATGGTCCTGACATAAAACAGTTGGCCGACACACGTTCAAAGAAAAATGAAGACTATTAACGCACACTACTGCGCTTTTCGATGACAGCATATCTTTAAAAGGGATGAACCTTCAGTTAATTCACAGCTGAGGGTGCATTCTTTTTATTATCACAACACCCAATTTCAATATCAAAGCATTCATCACGATTCTAAATTAAAATTGTTTCACATGAAACATCAAAAACAAAAGGCTGCTGCGACACTTGTTTATGTGTCACAGCAGCCTTTGACTAGTCAGTAGTAAAATCACATTTATCTATCAGACACCCTATTTCGAAAATCGTTCAACCGGTTTCGCCGCTGGATGATCCGCAAGCCAGGCAAGGATCTGGTCACCCAAATCAGTGACCATCCCCTGCGTCGCTTGCATCTGTGCCGGTGTGATCTCATTTACGTGCATGCCGCCAATGATCATCGCATTGCTCTGCAGGTTCGGCCGCAACTGGGTCGCCAACTGTTCCGTCAGCACCCCTTCTTGGTGATGATGGCCGGGACGGCTTGGCATCGCAATCGTAGCCGGTGCTTCCTGTTGGCTGACAGTAGTTACCACACCATAGTGCGGCACGTCACCGCCGATCAGCTGAATCAGCAGGTCCTGACTCTGACGCGTCACGATGGCCTGCATCGTAAAGCCGGCGCGCGTGACTGAAAACGTGAGTGGCATTACGCATTCCCCTCCCGTTTTGCAGCAGCCTTTGCCTCGTTGAGACCCTGCCAGCGTCCCTGAAAATCATTACTGATGTGCAAATGGTCCAGCAGTTTCATCGTGTTGTGATTGACTAGATCATCAATCGTCTTTGGGTTGTTATAGAAAGCTGGAATCGGTGGGATGATTTCCACACCCATTTTGGCCAGTTTCAGCATATTCTCCAGATGGATTTGATTGAACGGGGATTCCCGCGGCACGATCAGCAACGGTCGATGTTCCTTAAGTGTGACATCAGCTGCCCGGGCAATTAAATTATCCGCCAGGCCAACCGAAATGGCCGCCACAGTCTTCATGCTGGCGGGCACAATCACCATGCCGTCGTGCTGGAACGAACCGCTGGCAATCGTTGCGCCCAGGTTGCGGTCATCTTCGACAACGTCGGCCAGGTCCTGCACGTCCTTGAGCGACCATTCCGGGGCCTCCACCGCTAGATTCTCCTTAGCCCAGCGACTCATAACCAAGTGCGTTTCAACGTCTGGTTGCGCGTGAAGTGCTTGCAGCAGACTGATACCGTAAATGGTACCGGACGCGCCGGTGATACCAACAACGATTCGTTTCATTTTAATCATCCTCTCAATCATTAATCATCCTTAGAATTTTCGCTAAGGTCGTACTGTCCATGCACCGCATAACTGGTCGTTACGTTATTCTAGGTACTCTTTCCAGTTAGGCATTTCCTTAAATGGTGCCCGTTTAAATTTATCTTTCATATCAAAGGGCACGGTACCGTCCAAAATGAGTTTGGAACTCATGCCCCGAATCCGAATTCGCGCTGGGTCGTATTCAGGCAATTCTGACGGATCCAGCGGGTGGTTACGCATGCCTTCCAGCACCATGATGTCCTTGTCGGCCTGGAACCGGGTGTTAACGGTCCACATCACATCGTTCCAGTCGAAGATATCGACATCTTCATCGACCAAAATGACGGTCTTGAGTTCCTTAAACGCTGAGAACGCTAAGATTGCAGCTTGTCGTTGAATCCCCTCATCCGCCTCGTCTTCTTTGTGGATCTGCATAATGATCATGAGCTTCCCACCACCAGCCGGTGCATTGTACACGTTCTTCACCTTACCGGGAATAGCACGATCAACAAGGTTCAAAATTGAGGCTTCAGTTGGGATGCCAGCCATTGAAACATGTTCTTCGGACGGGCCGATAACCGTTTGCACAATTGGGTTGTCCTTTCGGTGGGTCACGGCTTTAATCTTGACCACGTTAACGGCTGGGTTGGCGGTGCCGTTATAACCTGGAAACTCTGGCATAGCAAAGCCGGTATTGGTGTTGATGTCCTCTTGCATGTGGGTGTTTGGTAAAATCTCACCCTCAATGATCCATTCAGAGCGGGCAATCCCCAACTGATTGACGGCAACCCCGTTGACCAGTTGAACGGGTTCGTCACGCAACGCACCAGCTACCTGTAATTCATTGTAGCCCAGTGGTGTTGTCGGCGGCTCGAAAGTGGCGCCAATGGTAATGGCGGGATCCAACCCGATATTGATTGTGATCGGCATCGGTTCGTTTTTCGCCTCGTATTCCTTTAAGAAGGCGCCTAAATGACGACCACCGGGCATGATGTACATACCGATAGTATCCTTGCCTTCCAACACCATTCGGTGAATCGTAACATCGCTTTGCTGGTTGTCAGGACTGGAACCATAGACCACCCCAACAGTGATGTAGGGGCCAGCATCAACTGGTGTGTTGGTTGGTGCCGCCAGCAGTTTGCGAATATCAAAGTCCGGGTCCGTTGCCTTGTGAACAACTTCCTGCGCTGGGGCAGCATCGTGAGCGACCTTCACCGGTTCAACAGGATGGGTCACCGCGTCGTTTAACAAATGGCCCAACGTTTTGTAATCGTGATGCAGGATCTTCCCGACCCGCTTACGACTGGCCATCAGACCAATCAGCACGCGACTATCTGGGAAACCAGTGACGTTGTTAAACATCATCGCCGGACCCTCAGTCGTTGGCCGCTGCACAGTACCGCCAGCACCAATGTAACGGTACACGCCAGCTAAATCAGCTTCTGGATTAATTTCTTTATTGGTTTCATGGTACTGTGTCGGATCATCCTTGATCTCGGCCAGCACTTTTCTCAAATCATACGGTTCTTCACTCATGTCATGACCTCCGTTTCTTGATTACAATGCCCATTATGCCGAGTTCATTCATTGGAAACAATTCTGATTCTAAAAAGAACCATTCCGTTATGGAATAGTTCCGTAAATTACTGTGAGTATGACATTGCGGTATCGGTCACAAAATCTTCATGCAGTCGATTCTGACAACCATCCATGACTGGCATACAAACAAACCGACAAGAACACCCTGTCAACATCCAACCACACTACAACGGTTCCCATGCGCCGTAAAGGCCGACCATATCAGCAATCTTCAGGTACTATGCGGTCTGCGGCGTCTGACCAGTTAAGGGCGGCCAATCTAAAAACTGTCGCTAATGCAGTTTAAATCTTTAGTCAACCGATACAGAACTGACCAATATGAGTGACGTGCCAAATCGCGGACAGAACGGAACACTAATACGATCTCAAACCATCATTCAACATGACTCTGCTGAACAAACGCCCAAAACAGGTCTCCAGCCCGGCTATGATGCAAGGGCGACCGCAAAAAAGCAAGGTAGCTGACACGTTGCGGCTCAAGCGGAACGGTCGTAATGGCGGAGTAGTCGGTGAGGTCGAGGGAGTGCTGCATCATGACGGAAAGCCCCATACCGCGGCTGATCATACCGAGAATAAGATCGATGCGCTGTCCTTTATAAATGATATTGGGCGTGACTCCGGCAGCGTGTGCGGCGTCCATGACGGGTTGGTAAAGATCGGTGGTTTCGTTTAACAATAAAAACGACTCCCCGCTCAAATCCGCCATAGTCAAGGATGGCCGCTGCGCTAACGGACTCGACTTTGGCAGTACGACTGCAAACTGATCCTGCTCTTCAACGAGTTGTTCATACGGACTGGCTTCCAAACTGAACAGTCGTAAAAAAACAACGTCACTGTTCCCATTATCCAGTGATGTCAGCAAGTTTTCATTTTCCGCCTCCGCAAAATGCAGTGCTACTTCGGGATGGGCGGCATGAAAGGCGGCAATCAGATTGAATGCCCGGTACTGAGAAATTGACGGTATACTGTGGATTGTCAGCGTCAAATCGGCTGTTTGCTGGTATTGGCTCACGGTTTCGGTCAGGCGTTCAGCTTCGTGCACCAGTCGTTTTGCGTTGGGGAGAATCGCAATGCCGACTTCTGTCAGCGCCACTTGTCGATGGGCGCGGCTGAATAGTTTGACCCCGAGTGCCTTTTCTAATGAAAGAATTTGTTTAGAAACCGTCGCCTGCGAACTGAATAGCCGCTCGGCAGTCTTCGTATAGTTCAGCGTCGTGGCCAGATCCACGAACGCCTGAATCTTCTTCACGTCCACTGGCTACTCGCCCCGCTTCCGATACCAATAACGGTCTTCCAGTGTATCGATCATCGTGTAGTTGGCTGGAACCGCTAGCCGATTTTCTCGGTGAATAACGAAGCCCTCCTTGTCGTAAAACTTCAGGGCCTCAGTGTTGGCCATGACACACTTGAGTGTCATCAACCCACTGGCCTGTTGGCGCATGCCCTCGATCAAAGCGTGGCCAACCCCCTGCTGGCGGCAGTTCGGATCCACGAACAGCAGGTGAATGAAATTCATCAGCCGGTACAAACTGGCAAACCCAACGATCTGACCGTCTGACTCGGCCACTAGCACAAACTCCCCTGTCGAATCTCGGTCAAAATCAGTGAGTTCCGGTTTGGCGACCCAGGGAAATTGGGCCTGATCCATCTGATAGATCCACGCAACGGCATCGTGATCCGCTGATTTCATTTCGCGAATTAATAGTGTCATAAAAAAAGCTCCTTTTTCGGTCCGCTATGGTCGCCAATTTGTGAAAACCACTTGGTAACGCCCAAAATAGTGCCATGACAGCGAACATTATTTTAAATAATTAATTTATTTCTAATGCATATAATAATTAAAGTATCAAGACGTAAAAATTTCATTTATCACCTGTTAAAAAAGATGATCAAAAAGGGTGCAATTCCCCATTGTTTGCGGTATAGTAGTCACATACCAAATAACCTAATAACCAATCTATGTTCCCTTTACTGATCCGAAACGCTCGGACAATAAAGTGTTTTTCCGAAAGACAAGCATGTTAATCATGGTTGTCTTTTTTATTTCTTATTAATATAATAAGTAATAATTAATCGTTTACAAAATCCTTATAAAATCGCAACACAATCTTTACACTTTTGTTGGAAAATAAACGACCGTTAGCATGCTATACTATTGGGTGACTTTTAATTAAGCATGCCATAATTCAACCTGATTGAACAGGATTAAGGCACCAAAACCCACAATTCCCCCAATTTTTATATTGTGGCGATTATTTTCCCCAAACACTTGGATTTTTTTCACGATTATTGTTAAAAAGACCGCAACTCGACCAGATAGGTGACAGTATTGCAATCAATTTACGAAAATAATCCAAAAACTCTAACACTCGGAGGTCTGACCTATTTTTAACCTGAAATTAAGACGACCGAAAGCTTGGCTGATTATGCTGAGCTGTCTAGTGATGGTCTTTGCGCCAGCACTACCATCATTTGCCGCCAAAAAAGATAAAGACACTAAAATGTCGAACTACAAATCAGTCAAGAGCGCTTACGTCATGGACGCGACAACTGGCCAAACGCTGTATAGCGATAAGGGTGACAAAAAGTTGCCGATTGCCAGTCTGTCTAAGCTGATGACTCTCTACCTGACAACGAAAGCCATTCAGGCCCACAAAATTAGCTGGAATGAGAAGGTCCCGGTCAGCAAAGAACTGATCAAAATGAGTAAAAGTTATGAGCTTGGCACGTTCAAGATCAAGGAAAGCAAGGAATACACTGTTAAGCAGCTCTACCAAGCGGCTCTAATCGCCTCATCGAACTCCTCGGCAATCGCTCTAGGCGAATTAGTCGCCGGCGGAAGCAACAGCAAGTTTATCAGCGAGATGAACCAGCAAGCAAAAAAATGGGGCATTGACGCCACCTTTGTAAGTGCTTCCGGCTTGGATAACACCGACCTGCGGCACTACGGTCTGCAAATTGCAGGCACTTCAAAGAAGGCTCAAAATGAGGTCAGTGCCAAAGCCATTTCAATTGTGGCACAAAAGCTTCTGAAACTGGACGGCGGCATCACCCGCTGGAGTTCCCTGACGTCAAAGACCATCGGCAACCAGACACTGACCAACGTCAACGCGTTGCTGAAGGGTGGTGCCTACTACCGCAGCAGTAACCACGTTACTGGCTTGAAAAACGGCTATACGGAAACCGCCGGCCTGTGCCTGACGACGACTTACTACCGTGACGGCCACCTGCTGATTGCAACGGTGCTGGGCAGCGATACGATCTTCACCACGACAAACGGCCTGATCACCCATCTGGATAAGGTGCTGGATCACAAGGAAGTCACGCTGAAAACGCCGACCTACCACGTTAAAAACCACCAAGTCAAAACGACAACCAGCACCAAGAAGGTGTTAGTCTGGTACCTCAAGAACAAGGATGCCGACAACGTTGCCGTCAAGGACACCCTCACCGCCAAAACGTTGCCGGTCAAAAAGGGCGCAACCGTTGCGACGACAAAATTCACCAATACCGGGCTGCCAACCGCAACAAGTTTGACCCTGCAGGCGAAAAATAAGGTTGCCAGTGACAAGGCGACCCAGTCGAAAACCGCTAAGCAAGAATCATTGATGCAAAAAATTGCCGACTTTTTTGGGCATTTATTTTAACAAAAAATAAAACTTCTCTAAAACACTAAATAACCTTATAGGCCTCTTTTCTACATGAAACAATCTTCTTTTTCAGATCAAGACTTAAAACTTAATGTTTATCCGACCCGCTGAGTGATACAACGGGATACATTAGGAGGGAAACTAATTGAAAAAACATATGCTACATACTTGACTATTCAGCGCTGTAATCGCTTTCGCAACTATCTCTGCAACTGGCGCTACTGCCCACGCACAATCTTGGTTATCCAGTACCAAGACGACTTGGAATGCCACGCAGAAAAATGGCGATAAAGATAATTACAAGTTATTTTACACTAGCATTGGTAACAACAAGAAAGCCTACGTTTGGACAAGTACACATTCAAAACGCATTCACAATCTCAAAAATTACAAGAACACCACTTGGTACGCTTCAAAGACGATCACCAAAGGCAGTGCAACATACGTTCAAATACACAACGCCAGCGGATCAGTCCGGCTTAGTTTGGCGCGGTTACCTGAATGCATTCTCCACAAAAACATCAAAGAACTTTTCAACGCTCAGCTCTTACGAGAATTACATTCAAACCAATCGTTCTCAAGTCCTGACTAAGGCGCTACTAAAAGAATTCCCAAATGCAACATTAAGTTTGTCTCTCTCAAAATACACGACTACAAAATTTGGGAGTTTTCCAAGTACGATCAGCGGGTTTAAAAACATCACACCGTTAAGTACGTATCGCGTTTCCAATAGCGACTTTACCGCTGTGACCAATGCCCAAAACAATGAATTAAATACATCGACGGGTATCTTGAACCTCATGAACTATTGGAATTACACCGCTGGTCTACCAGTTTCATCTCGGATTACAGAAAGTGAAAAGATCTGGAATGAAAATGGCATGACTGCCACGAAACGTGATTCATATGGAAGTGATTGGTATATTGGGATTACCAATTATGAAGGCGATGAAAACCCAACGTTAATTCTCGCGCAAGCAACTGATTAATTTAAATCGAATAATGAGGTGTCAGTCAAAACCAGATTCTTGGCTTGACTGGCACCTCTTTTTGCAGATTAATGTGGCGCCACGTTCGCCCTCCGTATTCAGTTCGTACACTAACCGAACTTTCCCGTGACCCTTACAACTAAATGCGGTAAACTCAAGATAGTAGCTTTATGTAAGCGCTAACAAAGGAGGCACTATCATGACCCTCTCCATGATGAGCAAAACGCAACTGCACCGCCGAAATCTGCAGGTGGTGCTGGCGTATATTTTTAACCACCAACCGGTTGCTCGAACGCAGATTGCAACCGACCTGAACGTGACGAAATCGACCATTTCCACCCTGTACAAAGCCTTAAAAGAGCGCGGCCTAGTTACTGAATCCGGCATTGGCGACCCAACAGAAATTGGCGGCCGCAAGCCAGTCCTCGTTTCGTTGAACACGCGCTACGGCTACACCATGAACATCGACCTGGGCTACCCTGGCATGCTGATCATGCAAAATGACCTGGCGGGCGGCGTGGTGACGATCAAACCAGTAAACACGACCTATTTGCCCATCGAATCCATCTTAAAACGAATCGATCAGCAGGTGGACTACGCAGCCAAAACAAACTGGACGACAAACGGCCTGCAGGGCATCAGTCTGGCCATTCACGGCCGTGTCGCAAACCGACAAGTCATGGATTCACCATTTCTGGATATGCATGACATCGATATTGCGACCTATTTGGAAGACCGTTATCAGGTACCGGTGACCATCGCCAACGAAGCAAGCCTTGCAGCCGTGTACTATCGCGATTTCGATAATCGGGACAACCAGTTAAACAACCTGGTGCTCGTCAGCATCCAACGCGGGGTGAACACGGGACTGCTCCTTAACCGCCATCTCTATCGGGGCGGGCAAGGCCGTGCCGGTGAACTCGGCCACGTGAGAGAGAATGGTCAGCAGTTGACCAGCACCAGCTCGGAGGCAACAATCATCAGCCACATCAGCAACGCCAAGGGTGAAAATCAGCTTTCACTGGTGGAGGTCAAAAAATATCACCAGCGTCATGACAACACAACGGATTTGATTTTGACCGACTGGATCAACCAACTGGCACAAATTACCTTCAACCTAACGTCCCTGTATGACCCGGATGAGATTGTTTACAAATCCCCGCTAATGGACGCGATTCCTGAACTCTTTAACCGTTTACAAGCGATTACGACCCAACTTTCCCCAATGCAAGAGACCCCAGTACCACTTAGTTTAGTCGCCCACACAAAGTACGCCTCATTACTGGGCGGCTGCGCAATGGTGACGAGAAAGATTCTGGACCTGGAGGACTTGGAGCTTAATTTCACGCCGGTGAGAGAACGGGCACTAGTATAAGCAAACTTGCTGATCAAAACATCGCTGAAACTGCATGTTCAATAACTGAACAAACTAGCAAATTACGCAACAGGAAATGACATCCAAGACACTTAATGAGTTTCCGAACACAATGTTGCCCCTTAGTTTCCACCTCGTCATTAGGTTACCGATTGCTTGGGATAAAGGCAGGCGAGAGCGGATAATCTAGAAACCAGGGTTAATGCACTTCCGATTTTTCACAACCATAAAACAGATTATGGCTATTAGTGTAGTGGAGCGCCAAATCGCGAAACGAAACGACAGTCAAAACACAAAACCAAAAAAAGCCAGGAGCTCAACCCTGACTTCTTTTGGTGTGTGAAAAAATCGATAAACAGTCGTCATTCTAATGAACCAACAAAGCTTTAAAGATGTGAAGTGTTTAAATTTGGAACACTGTAGTTAACGTCCGGTAACTGCGTGAGCCACTTTTTCGACTGACGCTTCAAGTGGTAAGCCAAAGTCAACAACCATCCGGCCTTCGATCTTACCGGCTTTCATTTCATCGATGATGTCGTTAACGTCGCCTAAAGGCCGGGTAGCAACGATTGGGTGAATGGCGCCCTCAGCAGCGAGCTGGAAGGCTTCAGCAAGATCCTGCCGAGTGCCGACGAGTGAGCCGGCAATTTGGATCCCGTCCAAAACAACTTTGACAATGGAGAGTTCCATGTTCCCTTTAGGCAGTCCAACGGCAACTACCCGGGCACCGGCGCGGACTGATCCAACAGCTTGGTCAAAGGCAATTTGAGAAACGGCGGTGACAACTGCAGCGTGGGCGCCGCCGATTTTGCCCTGAATCCACTTGCCGGAATCTTCTGTCCGTGAGTTAAAGGTTAGATCAGCCCCCATTTTCTTGGCAGAGTCCAACTTGTCATCGTTGATATCAATGGCGATAACGTGAGCTTTAAAGACGTTCTTCGCCCACTGAATGGCCAAGTTGCCCAAACCACCGACACCATAGATGGCAACCCATTCGCCTGGATGAATATTCGCGGTCTTCAAGGCTTTGTAAGTGGTCACACCGGCACAGGTGATGGAACTGGCTTCAATTGGATCTAGGTCATCCGGTACCTTAACCGCGTAGTCAGCGTCGGCGATAACTTCTTCGGCCATGGCACCATCCACGTTATAACCAGCATTTTGGACTTCTCGGCAGAGTGTCTCACGCCCAGTCAAACAATATTCACAATGCCCGCAGCCCTTGAAAAACCAAGCAATTGAAACGCGGTCGCCCTTCTTTAAATTGGTCACCTCGGACCCGAGTTCGGTAACAATACCAACCCCCTCGTGACCGATAATTCGACCAGGGACTTCGCCGAAATCACCATTTGCAACGTGGATGTCTGTGTGACAAAGCCCGCAGTATTCAGTTTTAACTAAGACTTCGTTCGGTTTGATTGGCCGTAACGTAACATCTTTAATATCAACATATCCATCTGAATTGGAACGAACAACGGCTGCTTTCATAATCGTGATCCCTCGTTTTCTTAATTTTAGTTTCGCTATTGACCTCTGTTGCTTGAACACACCCACATTATGTGAATTTTTCTACAATCAAGCAATGTTTTTCGCAAAACTATTTTTAATCGACGCCCCCAAACTTAGTGAAATGTGGGGGTAACACATTCTCTTTCAGAAAACACGACTGATTATGAAAACTGGTATTATCGCAACTACAGTCGCTTCACTCTTATAAAATGTACCTTTAATAAAATAATAATTTCTGTTCGTTCGGGTAACATACTAAGCAATAATTCTTGTGCTTTTAGTAACAAATTCAGCTGATTTTTGATTCATTTAACCTTTTTTCGACCAGATAATCAATATGTTCAGGCAATATCGTTATTAAAAACACTAAATACCGATGGGGTTGAACCCCCTTTTCGCATTAATTCTGTTTCACACGCCGTTTCACACGCAAAAACATCCGCTAGTTCAGTTACTGTACGAACCTGACGACAAGTGCAGTTCTTCCCATGTCAGACCCGATTATTTTTAATCATGTTCTAATGTTGACTTCTCTGCTATACTATTTCCAAGAGAAAAACTGTAAGGAGCTGCGAAATGAATACGATAAAAATCGGCCTCATTGGTCTGGGTACTGTCGGAACAGGTGTCCTCCAAATGGTCATGAATAACCAAGATAAGGTTTCCAACATTACGGGTCAGAACCTGAGTGTCAAAACGATTGTGGTCCACGATGTCAACAAACCGCGTAACGTTGACACCGGTGATATCACGGTCACCGATGATCTGAACGCGATCATTGACGACCCGGAAATTAAGATTGTCGTTGAAGTCATGGGCGGCGTACACCCAGCCAAGGAAATTATTTCTAAATTGTTAAACGCCAAAAAACACGTCGTTACAGCAAACAAAGACTTGATTGCCTCGGCTGGTGAAGAACTGGCAGCTATCGCGCGTGAGAACCACTGTGATTTGATGTACGAAGCCAGTGTGGCCGGTGGCATCCCAATTCTGAGAACCATTGTCAACAGCTTTTCAGCCGATAATATTATCGAGGTCAAAGGAATCGTCAATGGGACGACCAACTACATCCTGACCCAGATGCAGCAACATCATTGGAAGTACGAAGACGCGCTGAAGAAGGCTCAGGAACTCGGGTTTGCTGAATCCGACCCCACAAACGACGTCGCCGGTATTGACGCCGCCTACAAGATGATCATTCTCAGCCAGTTTTCGTTTGGCACCCACATCACCATGGACGATATGGCTGTGGAAGGGATTCAAAACATCCAGTTATCAGATGTGAAACAGGCCGCAGCGTTTGGCTACACCATTAAACTGCTGGGTATTGCCCGCCGCATCAACGACGGTGTGTTCGCCGAAGTCGGCCCCGTACTGGTGCCATTGGACCACCCGCTGGCCACCATCAACAACGAAAACAACGCTGTAATGGTCACCGGGCAGGCCGTTGGTGACACGCTATTCTACGGACCCGGTGCCGGTGGTCTCCCAACCGCCAACAGTGTGTTGAGCGACATCGTTTCGGTGACAAAGAACATTGTGCTGAAAACGACCGGGAATTCGTTTAACAATTTCCAAGCCGAAGTCAGTTCGGCCGCAGCCAGCGAAGTTGTCTACCCGTACTACCTCGCGTTGAAGATGCCTGACGTGCCCGGCGAAATGTTGAAGGTCACAAAGATCATGACCGATATCAAAGCCAGCTTCAGCCAGATCATTCAAACCAAGAATCCGGACCAAACCGCCCGCGTCGTCATCATCACCCACAACATGTCCAAAGAACAACTCGCCCAACTCACTGAGCGCCTGCGTCAAACGCAAACGATCGAACTGTTGGCTGCCTATAAAGTAATGGACAAGGGGTAGTGTTTCTTCTATATAATATGTATCTTTTCGTAACACTATAACGTGTTACTTTCGCTTCCCAGGTTAACTGCTTGGGAGCGTTTTTATTTTGGCCAGATAATGACTGAAAATGGGTGTTCTGTTTCGCGATTTGGCACGGTGTTCGGTTAATGCGAGTGACGACCGCACTTTGGCCGATACTCACGTGTGAGACGAATGAATATCATATATGTATATATCGTGAATATTCCATCAACAAGTAAGTAATTATTTACTGACTTCGCAGTAAATTCACCATAACCACCCAGTTAAATGAGAATAACATGAGCCTTACTGATAGGAAATGCATAAAAACATCCCATGACCAGGTACCGCACCGAAGAAATCCAGAACTGCGGTGATGTGGAGCAGTATTAATTTTAACTGTATAACCAATGCCAACAGCAAAGTAACACGAAAACGTGAACTAAAACACGAACTACCCTGCATAAATTCTCAAAATTATTAGCAAAAAGCATTGTAATGCAGACTAGATTAGAATATCATTAGAATATATTTCAAAAACTATCCTGATTTCAAAAAAATTGAGACTGTTCATTAAAAGTAGGTGTTCTTAAATGCAAAACCCAACTTCACAAGAGAAGCTGATGTACGACCCGCGCTTTGAACATGATGCGTGTGGGATGGGTTTTATTACCCAAGTCGATGGTCGTGCCAGTCACGATCTCGTTGAAAAAGCACTAACGATGCTGCAACGGATGAATCACCGTGGCGGGACCGGTGCAGAACCAGACACTGGTGACGGTGCCGGAATTCTGATGGCCATGCCAGACCCCTTTTTTAGAAACCAGATGAAACAGGTGGGCCTAGCCCTGCCTGACGTGGGTGATTATGCGGTTGGCCAGTTCTTTTTGCCACACGACGAACAGGCCCGCGATATCTTGCTAAAAGCTGTGACCCAACAAATTAGCGACGCTGGTTTTCAAGTGCTGTGGACCCGTAACGTACCGTTTGTGTACGAAAACTGCGGCCCAACGGCACAACAAACCATGCCGAGCTTCATTCAAGTCATCATCCAGCGCCCGTATGACAGTGCTGCCGGCCGCCCGTTTGAAGACCGTCTTTACCATCTGCGTCGCCAACTGGAGAAGACTTATGATGCAGAAGCGCTGTCAATTTGTTCGTTATCAAGTCGGACCATCGTGTACAAGGGGATGCTGCACGCCTATCAAGTCGGCCTGTTCTATCCTGACCTGCATGATGAGACGATGGCGAGCTGTATCTGCCTGATTCACTCACGATTCTCGACCAACACGTTTCCAAGCTGGAACCGGGCCCAACCATTCCGTTTTCTTGCCCATAACGGTGAAATCAATACCTTAAAGGGTGCTGAAAACTGGATGACGAGTCACGGCATTGAAATTTACGATGAGGACGATTCTGACTCTGCGAAGCTAGAAAACTGTATGGAATATCTCTACCGTCACGGTCGCGATATTCCGCAGGCGCTCATGATGATGATTCCTGAAGCTTGGGGACCAGATGCCAAGCTGCCGAAACAGCAACGCTCGTTTGACGAATACAATGCCACCTTCATGGCACCATGGGACGGCCCAGCCGCGCTGTGTTTCACCGATGGTATCCAAGTCGGCGCCTTTTTGGACCGAAATGGTCTGCGACCATCACGGTACACGCTGACTAAGGATAACCTCCTAGTCGTCGCTTCTGAATCCGGCGTGGTTGACATCGACCCCGGCGACATTGCCGATAAGGGGATCCTGTCACCTGCAGAAATGTTGTTGGTAGATACCAGCACCGGCAAACTCTATAAGACTGAAGAATTAAAGAAAAAATATGCTAACGCCCACCCGTACCAGCAATGGTTAACGGGTAACCGGTTAGCCCTCGACACCCTGCCCGAAGTAAAGGCCGATGCTGAAATTAGTGACGCAGCCTTGCAACAATTGTGGCGTCGCTATGGTTACACCTATGAAGCTATCAAGACGGCGGTGATTCCCATGGCCAAAAATGGCGGTGACCCCACCGTTGCTATGGGCTTTGACTCACCGCTTGCAGTCTTGAGCAAAAAAGCTGAGTCACTATTTACCTACTTTAAGCAGTCCTTCGCTCAAGTCACCAACCCGCCAATTGACCCGTTGCGTGAAAAAGTCGTGATTAGTACCACCCTGTTCCTTGGGCGGGATACCGACATCACCAAAGACGAAGCGGATAACTGTCAAAAATTAAAGATTGAAACACCGTTGCTCAATGACCGGGATTTTGCGAAACTCACAAGTCTGGACCTGCCAGCACTGAAGGTCGCGACCCTTTCATTAGCATACGACATCACCGACCGGCCAAACCGATTGGCCCATGCGTTAGATGACCTGTTTAAGCAGGCCGAGAATGCTATCGACAACGGCGCCACTATCCTGATTCTCTCCGACCAGCACGCTAAGAAGGGGCAACTGACCATTCCGATCCTGCTTGCGGTTGCCGGGCTGCATAATGACCTGGTTCGACAGGGTAAAGGCACCGATGCGTCCATCGTTGCCGACACCGGTGAAGCCTGTGAAATTCACCACTTCGCCTGCCTTGTCGGTTACGGTGCTGCTGCCATTCACCCATATGGCGCCTTTGCAACTTTAAAGGAACGCGGGCTTGGCGACAAAATTGACACCTACTGCGATGCCGGAACCAAGGGCATCATTAAGATCATGAGCCGAATGGGGATCTCAACGGTTGCCGGATACCAAGGCGCCCAGTTGTTTGAAGCAGTCGGTCTCGCTGACGATGTAGTCAACCAGTACTTTACCGGTACCCCTAGTCGGTTGGGCGGGATTTCTCTCGACCAGATCGAAAACGAAACTAAGCGTCACTACGACGATATTTACAGCAACCACGCCATCGATGACCTGCCATCCGGCGGGAGCTTCCAGTTCAAGGAAGACGGCGAGGCGCACCTGTACAACCCAATGTCCATCTATCGGTTCCAAAAGGCTGTCCGTTCGGGCGACTATGACGAGTACAAGACCTACGCGAAAGCTATGGAAAAGGAATCGCTAGATAACCCAGTAACGTTGCGCTCCATGTGGCAGATCAACAAGGCCGGTAACAAGGCCGTGCCAATCAGTGAAGTCGAACCAGTCAGCGCTATCGTTAAACGGTTCAAGTCTGGTGCCATGAGTTTCGGTGCGCTCTCAGAGGAAGCTCACGAAACGATTGCCATCGCCATGAACCGACTCGGTGCCCGCAGCAACTCTGGTGAAGGTGGCGAAAATCGCAAACGGTTTAAGATCGGCGCTGACGGTGAAAACCGCAACAGTAAGATCAAGCAGGTCTCAACAGCGCGGTTCGGTGTGAATACCGAATACTTGATGAGTGCCGAAGAGATTCAAATTAAAATGGCGCAGGGGGCTAAACCCGGCGAAGGTGGCCAACTGCCCGCTAAAAAAGCTTACCCATGGGTTGCAAGTATCCGGGGCTCAATTGCCGGCGTGCAGCTGATTTCTCCGCCGCCTCACCATGATATCTACTCCATTGAAGACTTGGCTCAATTGATTTACGACCTCAAGCAGGTTAACCCCTATGCCAAAATCAACGTGAAGCTCGTTTCCTCGACCGGTGTCGGCACAATTGCTACCGGGGTTGTTAAAGCGGGCGCGAACACCGTGGTTATCGCCGGTTACGATGGCGGTACCGGGGCCGCACCGCGGAATTCTACCCGTGACTGTGGACTCCCATGGGAAATGGGACTCGCTGATGCCCACCAGACGCTGGCAATGAACAACCTACGCCAACGCACCACGCTGGAAGTGGATGGGAAACTCATGACCGGTCGCGACATTGCTGTGGCCATCATGTTGGGCGCCGAAGAATTTAGTTTTGCCACCCTAACGATGGTCTCGATCGGTTGTATCATGATGCGCAAGTGTAACTTAAACACCTGCCCTGTAGGCATCACCACCCAAAATCCAGACCTGCGCCGTCTCTATGCCGGTAAGCCAGAGTACGTGGAAAATATGATGCGGTTTTTGGCTCAAGACCTGCGAGAAACAATGGCCAAACTTGGATACCGGACCGTGGACCAAATGGTGGGTCATGGTGAACATTTAACACCGCGTTACGTACCTGCTGGTAAGGCCAAGACCCTAAACTACGATCGCCTGATTCAAAAGACCATCCCGATCGAACGTAAGGTCACCGATCCGTTCAAAGCCAAGTATGACTGGCCTGATTTGGACAAGTTTGCTGAAACGAGTCTGCAGGCTGATACTGAAACGGCAGTCGAACTGCCAATCAACAACACGCAACGAACTGTCGGTGCCCGCATGGGTGGCTGGATCGCCAGCCACTTTGGTAACGACGGTCTAAAACCTGGCCGAATGAAGTTCAGCTATAAGGGCACAGCTGGTCAATCCTTCGGCGCCTTTATTACCCAAGGCCAGGAACTCAAACTCACCGGTGAAGCTAACGACTACGCCGGCAAGGGGCTTTCTGGCGGTCGTTTGATTGTTGCTGCGCCAAAACAAGCACAGGACCTCTACGCCCACTCGCCCATTATCGGTAACGTGGCCTGCTTTGGTGCTACCAGTGGTGAAGCCTACTTCAACGGCCGCGCTGGTGAACGGTTCGCCGTTCGAAACTCCGGGGCCAAGGTCGTGGTTGAAGGCATCGGCAACAACGGTTGTGAGTACATGACCGGTGGTGTTGCCGTCATCCTTGGCCGCACGGGTCGAAACTTCGCTGCTGGGATGTCAGGCGGTGTTGCCTACGTCTACGACTGGACCCACGATTTCAAGTCCAAGTGCAACCAGGGCCTCGTGGACCTCTACAAACTAGGCGAATCAGACGATGACAGCGAATTGAAAGATCTCATCTCACGCCATTACTACTTCACGAACTCGGCTCAGGCCAAGCAGATTCTTGATGACTGGGATAACCAGAAACAAAACTTCATCAAGGTTTACCCACGCGACTTCCATAAGATGCGCGACCTGATTGCTAAGTATCAAAAAGATGGCATTCCAGAAGACCAAGTTGTTTCAAAGGCCTTCTTCGCTGCCACTAACGACCAGAAATAGGAGGACTGAACATGGCAGATCCAAATGGTTTCTTAAAATACGATCGTAAAGACAATCCCATGCGTCCTATTCCTGAACGTATCAAGGACTTTAACATCATGGAACTGGACCTCGACGACGCTGAACGTCGCCAGCAGGCCGCTCGCTGCATGAACTGCGGAATCCCATTTTGTCACCACGGACTTTTCTACGCCGGCAACCGCGCTGTCAGCGGCTGTCCCAACGACAACCTGATTCCCGAATGGAACGACATGGTTTACGAAAACGAGGACAAACGCGCTTTTGAACGCCTCACTCGGACCAACTACCTGCCCGATATGACCGGACGGGTGTGCCCTGCCCCCTGCGAAGTCGCCTGCGTTCAGGCACTGAACGGCCCCGGCATCACCATTCGCAACAACGAAAAATTCATCATCGAAAAAGCCTTCGAAAACGGTTGGGTGGTGGACTCCGGCAAGCCGAACCATCGTACCGGCAAGAAAATTGCCGTGATTGGCAGCGGCCCCGCTGGCATCTCAGCCGCCTGGCGACTGAACCAGCTCGGGCACTCCGTCACCATCTTCGAACGCGACGACCGGTTCGGCGGCTTCCTAATGTACGGCATTCCCAACATGAAGCTGCCTAAGAAAGTGGTTGACCGCCGTTTTGACGCCCTGAAACAAATTGGCGTTAAGCTGGTCGCCAACACTGAAGTCGGCAAGGACATTTCGGCTGACGATCTAAAGCAGGACTTCGATCGGGTCATCATCTGTACGGGTGCCCGCCAAGCACGGGAGCTCAACGTCCCGGGTCGCGACCTCGACGGTGTGCACCAGGCTGCCGAATACCTGAAGACCACGATGCAGCACGTCCTGAAAAACGGAACCCGTGCCACCACGGAACTCCAGGGCAAGCACGTCCTCGTCCTCGGGGGTGGTGATACAGGAAACGACTGTATCGGTACCGTCATCCGTCAGGGCGCAGCCGGCATCACTCAGCTGGAGATTAACCCAGCGTTGCCGGACGAGCGTACCCCGCAGAACCAGTGGCCTGAGTGGCCGATGGTCAAAAAGCACGGTTACGGTCAGCTGGAAGCCCAGTCGTTGTTTGGCGACGTCACCAGCTACTCGGCAACAGCCACGCAGGTGTTCGGCAAGAACGGCCACGTTACCGCTGCAGAGATCAGCGAGGTGGGGCCGGACTTCAAACCGATCAAGGGCACCGAAAAGCGCATCGATGTTGACCTGATCCTCCTCGCCATGGGCTTCACAGGCGCAGAACAGTGGTTATTTGACGCGTTCAACATCACCGAGTGCCACGACGATTACACAACCAACGACAGCCAGATCTACGTCGCAGGCGATTGCCGCCGCGGTCCAAGCCTCGTGATCTGGGGCGTCTATGAAGGCCGAACCTGTGCTGAAAAGGTCGATGCCTCGCTTAAGATGGCATCGGTCGCTGTGGATTGATTCTTATGGATACGCAAAAGAGACTAGCAGCCTGTATTGGGTTGCTGGTCTCTTTTACTGTGCCGTTTATTTGTCGGTAAGAGTCTAAAGTAATTGTAATGCACACCATTGTTTCACGTGAAACTTTTAGTGTAGCTTTGAAGCTATGTAGTAAAGAATGTTCGCTGCTCATTAAATCATATACCGCACGCATCGTTCCCTACGTTGTCTGCAACAACTGTCAATACATTTTCTAATGTATGAGCTACAGCCGATGCGATATACTAAACTAAACGAGGGGAGCATTTAACTATGAAATTTAAAAAATTATCAATTCTAATTGCACTATGTACTGTCGGTTTATGCTTAACAATTCCAAATCAGGCGCACGCAAGCGTCTATAAAACCGTAAAAACAACTTATACCAAATCTGGCGAACGTACACCATTACTATACCATGCTACCAATACTAGTAAGTCAATCTCTGTATGGAACCTTAACCACACTAAGGTTCGTTATAATTTAAAAAATCATCCGGCGACAACTTACACAGTTAATGCCATTACCACGTTCAGTCATAACGGGAAAAAGGCGGTCTATTACCATGTCATCCCACTATCGCCTGAAAAAGATACCAAATTACCTGGTGGCTATGTTTGGCACAACTACTTGGCAAAGGGACATAATCCAAACTACCAGTTAATCAATAATGAAAGCATTTTCTACTTTGACACCTCAAAAGAATACCAAGCCTACATCAAAAAATCCCCCTCGCAGGCATTAACAAGAAAAGTATTAGCGCTCTTTCCTAATAGCACGGTTTCGCTTGACCTGTCTCGGGCAGCACTAAAAGTTAATCAGAACACTTTTAACATTACTAATATTCAATCAATCAACCGCATTAGTACGTTAGATGTCTACCTGAATACAGCTAATAGTACGTCCACTTCACAACGATACGCCAAAATCAAATCACTGCTTCTAGCAAATGGGTACACTACTAGTAAAAGAAACCAAAAATTAGTGATTGGTACTGATCTTGATAACTTCACGTTTCACTCCTGGGCAGATGGCATGATGGAACAAGGATTCATTACTGGTATAGAAAAGTAATTAGCCATCGTTTAGTCAAATTAAACCAATTAAAAAGAGACTGTCCACAAACATATGGACAGTCTCTTTTTAATGATCAAACTACTTTAAATTAACATTAACTCAAGCGCACTTTGAGTTATAGCAACCAGTTAAATTAATCAGAAAAGCTTGAACCATAATAACAAGAGACTATAATGAACAATATTAAACTACAATTTACCTTTTTGGGGGAGACAACATGAAACCAATCAAATTAGCCCTTGCTGTGACAATCGCTCTTGTAGGAATCGGCACTCCAGGCATTAAAAAAGCTAACGCAAGTAGCTACACTATTACTCATACTGAATATTATCAGACACGTCCAATTTATCATGCCGCTAATAAATCGCAAAGCGCCTATGTATGGAATAAAGCACATACAAAAAAGATCCATAATTTAAAAAATTACCCCAATACCAATTGGGATGCGACTGCCGCTATCACACTTAAACATAATGGTAAAAGTGCACTTTACTACGCTGTTATTGCTTCAACGCCTAACAATAAAACCAATGTTGAAGGCTACGTATGGCATGGCTATTTAACTAAGGGATATAACAAAAACTATGCCGTTTGGAACAACCTCGCACTGCAAGGATTCACTTCGACTTCCGATTATCAATCCTATATTAACCAGTCAAGCTCCCAGCAACTAACCAGAGATGTTTTAAAGCTTTTCCCAAATAGCTCGCTATCCCTATCACTTTCAAACTATGTTGAAAACCGTGATATGTTAGCAGATGATTCCGCTACATTTAATAAAAGCTATAGTAATGCAGTGATTCCAAGCAAGGCTAACAACTATTTTTATCACAGTTATAAGGACACCCGTTCAACTACAACACGCCTACAAGAAATTGAGACGGCTCTAAACGCAGAAGGCTACAGTGCCACAAAACGAGCATCACTTAAAGGATACCAAATTGGGATTTATTATGTTGATAAGTACTATGGTGATACAGATGATACTGGTCTTGGTATTATCCTTGCAAAACCAACCAACTAGTCATTGAGTCCCCTTGGAACATTAATGACTGTATTCAAAAAGCCTCCAACTTGGGAGGCTTTTTGAATACAATTAACTAAAAATAGATTTAGGAACCGTATAAATTATAGTTATCTGAAACTGAATCCCCTGTATAATGTGCAACGGCAAAGTAGATATCGTCACCTTTTAGCTGAATACCCTCAGTTTCAGTAACACCGACAGTACCATCAGATATCGTCTGAACTTCATTGGAGGTGAACTCCCAAAGCGATTTTTGAATTTTTGTTTCCTGTGTTTTACTACCGCTTGTAAAGTACATTGCACGCCCATCTGAAAATTCTAACCCTTGAATTGATTCGTTAGCAACTTCTCCATAGGCATGAAATTTGTTTAAAGGCGCATACGCCAAAACAGTACCAGTTACATCTTGAAACGACGTAAATTTCTGATTGGCAGCTTCGTTCGTATCTAAGATATCATTCAAAGCCTCATTATCATAAATTGTATAATTACCGATTCGAGGAGAGGCATCATTGATGGAGAGAACTAACAACTCAAGCTTTTTACTTGGTGTATCTGTGTCGCTTGATAAAGCTGCTTCAAACCGAGTAAGATTACCAGACGATGAGCCATCGTAATTGGCACGGATAACAGATGATAATCTTGTTGCGTCTGTATAGTTATAGTCATTAGGCTCAGTCTTAGATGGATCGTACGTAATTCGAGCAAGTTGAGTTGCCCAATAAGTTGTATCATTTTCACTTATTAAGGTTTGTTCACCCTTAGTGCCAATCCAGAAGTAAGAAATTCCTTTATGACTGAACCACTGTAGCGTTTCACTATGCCCAAAGTTCGTCAGATACATATCATCAATACGTGCCCCAGTCATATCACATCGCGTTAAAATGGCATCGGTGTCAATACGCTGTAATGCGTAAATATACGTAGTTCCCACATAAAATGTTTGAACTGCATTTGTATATCGCAGTCCACTAAACGTCACAAATTTTGTTGCTGTCACGGCCATAATTATTACCTCTATTCATTATTTTGTATAATCACCGGCGATTACAATCTCAATACTAATATCATTCACATTTCCTATGTTTCCATTTTATTTCTGAGCTATCAAACTAATAATTCACTTCGAAACAAATGCTGGTCCATGCTTCAAGCTTTAGCAAGTCCATCTACGTTTGGAATCTAAACCATACAAAAGTTCGCTATAACTTAAAAAACTATCCAGCCACAACATACTCTGTTAATGCCATTACAACCTTCAGTCATAATGGCCAAAGATCTGTTTATTATCATACCTATCCAATTTCTCCAGAAAAAGATACTAAGTTAGCTGGTGGATATGTATCGCATAAGTACCTTACAAAGGAGCACAATCCGAATTACCAGCTGATCAATAACGAAGATATTATGCACTCTGGAAATTCAACAGAGTATCAAACCTATATCAAAAAATCGCCATCTCAGGCACTAACTAGAAAGATACTTGCCTTATTCCCCAACAGTACTTTCTCTCTTGATTTAAGTCTGGCATCATTAAAGTACAACAAAAACACTTATAACATCACCAATATCCAATCGATAAAACGGATTAATTCATTAGATACGTATCTCAATACGAAAAACACGTCATCCAATGCCCAAAAGTACACAAAAATCAAAGCTTATTTAGCAGCTAATGGCTATACCACTAGTGTACGGAACCAAAAACTCGTCATCGGTATTTACATTAACAACTTCACGTTTCACTCCTGGGCAGATGGCATGATGGAACAAGGATTCATAACCGGTATTGAAAAGTAATTAGCCGTCATATCACCCATTATTTAATCGAATTAAACCAATTAAAAGAGACTGTCCACAAACATATGGACAGTCTCTTTTAATGATCAAACTACTTTAAATTAACGTTTACCCAAGCGTACCCTGAGTTATAGTTACCAGTTGAATTAATGCAAATTGTATTCACCCTAAGGCTAGTCTCACCCTGCTTAGTCACTGTCTTCTTCGAATGCAGTAACAATTCAAATTTCTCAGACTTATGAGGACCGAGGAAATCTGTATAAGTGCCATTAGATTTAATGTTAAACATCTTAGGACTTAAACTGGTTGTTTGTGAAAAAGCAAAATGATTTGGAACTGTGCTACTAACTGGGTATAATTCTCCGACGTAATTTGTGACAATGCCGTCAAAAGCACTGATCGCGCCAAACCGGTAATACCCATTATCAGTATTATTATAGGCAGTTCCCGTTATCTTGGCCCAAGTTGGATAGTTAGAATGTTTTTTGGACACTTGATAAAGATAGACATTATTGACCTTTAACTTATAGTTCGTGTTAAACGTAAATGTCTTTTTTACTGAATAACTTTTCTTGCTAGTGTACGTCTTATGCAATTTTTTAGGTTGGTTATTCTGATAATAATTGAAGTAGGCCGCATGTGCACTGACGCTATTAGTAACTAGTCCAATTCCGAATAGCGCAACCATTACTGCAATGATTCTAATTTTTCTACCAATTGAATGACTCATGATTAACACTCCCTCTTTGATTGAAACTAGTATAACACAGATTTTGCTATGTTAAATATTTAGATATGCGGAAAAAGGCTCAGGCTGAATTTTTTAAACACATAAAAACTAGGTACCCCAATATTGATGAGTACCTAGTAATGCTCTAAATCAGTGCTAAAAAAGCTAACTTTTTGTTACCAGTTATCCTTCGAAACCGAATATACATAGTTACCTGTTGTATAATTATCAGTGCCTGAGCTATCATTTAGATGCGTTGAAATACCAAGATATAATACATCCTTAATTTGAACACCCTCAGTCTCGACATACGAACCTGGAAATTGCGAAGTTGCAAAGGTGACAGGAGTGAAAGTCCCATTCCAACTAGACTTATCAATTGCCGGCGTTTCACCAACATTACCACTACTTACATAAATTGCTTCTCCATCAGATAAGTCAATCCCTTGAACTGAATCGTTTGGTGTCATTCTATACAAAGACCCAGAGGTTTCCCATGAGTGACTATCACTCCCAGCTGCGGCCTTCATTTCTGAATTTGTACATGAGACGTAGTTCTTGCCAAGTGCAATTTGATCATCCAACGCCTTGTTTGCCTTTTGCAAGTCATAGTACGTTAAGCGAGCATGATGATCACTAATTCGAATCGTAGTCATCAACATATACTCGCGACTGGTTGAAATAGCACCCTCGACACGTAAAGTAGTCCCAATTGAAGAACCACTATAATTGTTATAATTAACTTCAGCAAAACGTTCAATATCAGTATAATCTTCAATTGTAGTTGCAGAATATTGAATCCGTCCAAGTTGTGTAGCCCATTCTTTATCGCTACCTGGTTCATTTGCTTTTGGATCAATAGCAACCAAAAAGTAGTCGTTGCCATTATAACTATACCAATCAAGTGTCTGTGCATGACCAGTATTCTTTAAAGTCATCTTATCATTTCCCGCAGCTGAAAAATCAATTGTTGTTCCAGTCAAAGCTGCTCGAGAAATAACAGAGTCATTACCAAATTGTTGTAATGCGTAGATGTTACTAGTACCTACATATACTTTTTGGACCACATTTTGATGACCAGAAGAGTTTGTTGGTAAATTGATTAATGTATACTCCAGATTTGCAGTTGCCATAATTATTACCTCTATTCATTATTTTTTATAACCACCGGCGATTACAAGTTTCATACTAATATCATTCACATTTCCTATGTTTCCATTTTATTTCCGAGATGCTAAATCAATAATTCACTTCGAAGCAGTTGCCAGCCAACGCTGATAAATCAGCGTTGGCTGGCAACTGCTTTTTAAAATTAGATTTTCTCTTTTAAGCGTTAATGCCTTAAAAAAACTAGTAAACCACTGCTCATTATCATCAAATCAGAAAAAAACTCGAAATATTTCAAAGACTATTTGTATTATTATATAATCGTTAAATGGTTTTTATTTAATGAATCTATAATAAATCATTGAACACGGTGTCTTATGTATTGTATGCTAAGGGTGAGATTAATATCATCCGATTACGAAACGTTACAGTAAGTTTAGGGGACTTTCTGTTAGCGCTTACGTGGTGGCCGAAAAAGCTAGCTTTCTATGTTTTTCAACATTAATCTCACTGTACCCACTAGGAGTAATCATTTTCAAAACGCTTCACGGATGCTGATAACAGAGCGTTTGTTTAGGGAAGGATGATTACGATGAGAACTGGAACGTTCACTTTTTTAGAAGATATTTTACGGGATTATCCGATAACTGATGACTACATTAATAAGCGTCAGTGTCAGATTACCTACACAGCAGACATTTGCGACCAGGGAATCGCAAGTAAAACTGCCAAGCAACTTCAAAAAAACATGAAACTCACAACTGAATTGGATGAGCGCTTGGTTCAACTTCGGCTCAACGAAGCCTGTGTTGCCTATTGTTTAGCCCATACCGACCAAGAAACACTAACCATTATTGACGAATTATACTTCAAGCGTCACTCAGCCTTGACCCTCGAAGGTCTCGGCCAGCAGCTGCACCTGAGTAAATCGTGCATCAGCAAACGCCGCGCACAGTTCATGATGCTGCTTGCGGACCAGCTTGGACTATCTAGTTCAATGAGTTATTAGAAAGGAGCTAATTCGATGACCTATGACGAAATTGCAGATATTTCCAGTCACCAAGACGATTCACTCGCCTTTATGACGCAACTTGCCCGGTATGCACAGGGCGTTATGATCAAACTCACTGAAGGGTCTGAGAATGGTGATGCCTATGTGAATCCCAAAGCAGGAAATCAAGTCACTAACGGCTTAACTGTTTTTCAGAGTGTGGGCGCCTACCACTACTTTAAAGCTAATTCCGGCAAGTTCGGGACCGTTGATCCGGTGAATGAGGCGAAGTGGTTTGTCAAAAACCTAACCGCGCTGGGCTTGGATCAATCAACCTACTGTGCGCTAGATGTAGAGGATAACGCATTGATGAAGGAGGTGACGCTCGACATTAACTTGTTTTTACAATACATGATGAGCCAAGGCTACACCCATCTTAGTGTCTACGCTTCAGCTTCTTGGTTTACTTCTGGGCGTATCCGTCAAAAAGACTTGTTTAACAATGTTCCTATCTGGGTGGCTGCCTACGGTGGATCACAGCCAGGTGTCCCCGACGCGGGCGCATGGCAGTATACCAATAACGGCCACCAGTTAGGTGTTGATTTTAGCTATGATTTTGCCGGTATTCTCCATTAATTTAACGACTTGAACGGTAGGAGGTGTAACGATGTGGCAGGAAATTTCTGAGTGGCTGCAGTGGGCGGACTCAACAGGACTGATAACGTTTTTGATCTCACTGACAGTTGTTTTGTATCGATTGATTCATCCACTCATTCAAAGTAAGATCCAGGACAGTGATACTGACATTAAGGTTCAGACGCTGACCATTGCGGATAATTTAGCCAGTGCAATCGTGCCGGAACTCGCTATTATGGCCGAAATGACCAACGACGAACGTAAAACAGAAGCGATTCGATTCGTCAATAATAAGCTGACGATTTTGGGCTTACAGCTGACTGATGAAACGGTATCCGCTAAGGTTGAGAAGGCCTACCAGGAGTATAAACGGGCGGATCAGACAACGAACAATTAATACCAAAGCGTTTCTAAGCATAAATCATGTGCTTAGAAACGCTTTTGATTTTTGAACATATAATCACTGTTACAAACAACACAGTACGAAATAGATAAATCTATTTTAATTGACAGAAATCATTTATTCGGTTTAAGTAATTAAGAGTTATGTTGTCAAACGGACCACAGGACCACAGGGAAAATCTAAAAAGCCATGTTTTTGGCAGTTACCTATGTTAAAATTCAATTATAGAGAGAGGATGGTACCTATGAAAAAAGCACTTATTGCCGGGCTCGCTCTTGCGAGTTTCGTCTTATACTTAGGATTCACAACGCAAAACGTTTCAGCCAGTACTGCCTACCGAACAGTTACAACAAAAAGCTATGCCAAATCAACCCCGACCTATCATGCTAAAAACGCAACTAAGAGTGTCTACATGTGGAACAGCACACTGACGAAGAAACTTCATAACTTAAAAAACTATCCACGTACAACTTGGTACGTAAAAAAAAGCGTTAAATTAACTAATGGTAAAAAAACCGGAATTTTCTACTATATCCAAAATAAAAGTAACTCAGTTAGCGGATATGTTTGGCGCAACTATTTAATCAAGGGTGCCTACAAGTCATCAGCAACTCCAACAAGGGCGTCACTGTCTGAAGCAGAAATTGTAAAGCAGGTCATGACTGTATTACCAGGTACAGTATATGATGCTAGTCTTCAAAAAATTGCTGATAGCAACATTGCTCATGATGGCGACGTCTATGCAAATATGCAAGAAGCGTTACCAAAGAATGAACAGTCAAACTTTGCGATGCTTGGCTTTGATTACTTTGATAATGCAACGTTATTATCGGAATTAAAGGCTGGTAAGATCTCATATGCTGCTTATTCAAAACAACTGTTAACTGAGAACTTAACCGCACAGTTGAAAGATAAAGGCCAAGTATTCTACTCACTCATTAAGGGAAAAACAATTAACGACTTTTCTGGATGGCACATTGCGGTATCAGCTTATCCTTCAACTTCAAAGTACTTTGGGTCTGCGCTGGTATTGTTACTTAAACCCACGGCTTAATGTAATTAAAAGACACCTACCAATTGGTAGGTGCCTTTTAATTATATGTCTATTCATCCCATAAACTCTTATCAGTTCGGTAAATACGATTCTGTTCAGTTGAATAAGGTGACATTGTTTGGTGATACGAAATACCAACGTACAGATCAGAAGAAATTTGAACACCCTCTGTTTCAATGTTTTGTGAAGACCAATTTGTATTATAAAGACTATTTTGTACTAGCGATTCAGTGCCCCAATAATACTTAGAAATTGCAGGCGTGTCCTGTGTCGCATGATTGTCACCTTTAGCCTGACCACCAGAGATATAAATTGCACGGCCATCAGAAATGTCAAACCCTTGAACCGAATCATTGAGTAACGCACCATTGGTAATATTTTTGATTTCTCTAATCGGATCACTTGCCAAAGCTGAGGTTAAATCACCACAAGAATAGTTGCCATGTTCAGCGTCAACTGTATCAAGTAAATTATTCACCTTTTCATTGTCGTACAGGGTAAAATGACCCATTAAATCAGTATCAATTCCGGCAATAAGTAGCAACCGATTTGAATCATTGGTAGTGGATAGTGCTGCCTCAACCCGGTGAATCTTTCCATATGCGCTACCGCTCGTTGTTGCACTGCTAACACTTGACAGACGAGTAATCGTGGTATTTCCATTATATGGCGTTGAAGCTTCTGTATTGGCCTCAAATTGAATACGTCCAACTTGCGTCCCCCAGTTTTCTGTAGTGCCATCCCCCTTTGTAACAATCCACCAGTAATCCAAACCTTTATGCGTGAAATACTCAAAGGTTTGCCCATGCCCCATATTTAATAGATACATATGCTCAGCATTAGCACCTGAAAAGTCTAAATCATAGGTATCAGTAGCAGACGCTTTGGGAACCCGTGAAATCACTACATTTGTATTAGCATCATACAATTGTAAAGCATAGACATAAGTGGCCCCTACATAAGCCTTTTGAACAACATTGGTTTTGGGTAAATTATTAAGTCGATAAAGTAAATAAGCTGGTTCACTTGCCATAATTAAAGCCTCATTTCTGATAAATGTTAATCACCGGTGATTACAGTTATTATCTTAAGCTCAATTACGGTAGTAGTGTTTCCACTTTATTTCTAAATTAAACTCACTTAATTTCCATTCATTTTTTGATTGATACCCACTTACAAACTTCAATAATTCAGTTTTGATATTAATTATTTTAGGTTTTCAACTAGTGGTACAAATCATATCGGCTAAAACTTTCCAAAATCTATCCGGATTTCAAGTGCTCTTACCAAACAATATCTAACTATTATTTTTCACAGTCAAAATAACGTCATCAGATAACGGGTCCTTTAGTCAATATCCGATGACGTTATTTAACTTAATTTGCTGGAATCGCTAACTGAAGTCCAAATTCAACCTCGTCGACATCCACCAGCCTTGTACAATAGTAAATCCCAATCTTGTAATTACTCATCGCATCCCGCTTGGCTTGCGTATAACCTGCATCATTCAACGCTTGTTCAATTGCTGCAGCTCGTTGATTGGTAGAGAGGTTCGTGTACTTTGTTGGATCAAAATAAGTATTGACGCTCGGCAACAAAATGGTGTCCGTAAACGCGTTACTATAATATTTTGAATCAACCAGATTCTCACTCAGATCGATGGACACCTTTGAATTCGGAAACATCGCGAGTACCTTTCGTGTCAGCGCTTGTGAAGGAGATTTTTGAATGTAGTTTGCGTAGTCTGTATCCGAGACAAAGTCATGGTTACCTGGTATGACAAATAAATTATTCCAAACGGCGTAATTCTGGTTATACCCCTTGGTGAGGTACCCTCGCCAGATACGACCGTTAACTGGCGTATGATACCGCTTATTAGGTGATGCTGCTGTAACGTAGTAGTAAACCGCGTCCTTGCCATTATGACGGACAATTTCACTCTTAGTCAGCGTCCAAATAGAGTTGGGATAGTTTTTGATATTGTGCAGTTTCTTTGTATGTGTCTTATTCCAAAGGTAAGCATTTTGCGTTTTATTCTTGGCATGAAATTTTGGAGCATGTGAATAATACTTTGTCTTAATGATTTGATACGAACTGGCGCTGGCTTTTGTTTGGTTTGTGTTAACAGCTATCGTCATCGTTGCCAGAATACCTGCTAATGTGGCAAGGTATTTTACTGTTTTGTGCATGATTGACCCTCCTGATTTAAAGAAAATCGTCCCCTGATTAATTCTATTTTACATCAAGAAAGGGATTAACAATACAACATCAAGTAGCCTGGTTAGGTGTTCAGTATGAACGTGCGGGTCATATGAGGATTAGCTACTCACCGCCGTAACTCGTACGATTCAAAAAAGCCATGCAGCCTCATTAGCGTTTACCTAATGAGGCTGCATGGTCGTTTTTATTAATCAATTATCCTCTAAAGTGACCTAGGCCCGTCTGCGATGCGAAACGGCAAATACGATCAGCTCGCCTACTAAAATAAGTGCAAAGAAGATAACGAGCACAACGAATGTGACCAATCGTAAATGCGTCGATTGTGCCAGACCCGCCCCATCCGTTTTACGCAGGAAAATAACCGCAGATAGTAAAATGAAGATCACCGCCAAAATGACGTTGGTGATGAGATAGCCGTGTTTCATGAGTCCTTCACCTCTTACACAGATTTGTTTTTAAAGACCAGATAACTAGCAACTAAAAAGAGCGCCACATACACAACAATACCCACAACGAAATTAGTGATACTTAACCCCGTCTGTGTTTGCAAAGAATGACTGATCAGTTGCGCTTTGAAATTTAACATGTTGACGATATTCCATTTTAATAGGCTTAATTTAGCGATCAACGAGAAGTTTGCCCCATCAATCAACCCGACCATTAAGTAGACCAATACCCCAATGGCCACTGGTATCGCAGGTGTTTTAGAGATCACTGACAGAAAGAAGACAAACGACCCAAGTAACAGTGTTTCAAATGCCGAACCCAAGATCCAAAGAAATGTGTCCTTCATGATGATCGATTGGAACGCCTCGTGGAATAGGGCACCACTGACAATGGTATCCAGGAAAAAAATACCTAAATACATGAGGCCAATAACGATAATCAACGCAACCGCCTTTGAGGCAATGATCTGTAGTCGCGATTTAGCCGCAATAATTAGATTCTTAATGGTGCCCTGCTGAAATTCTGAGGACATCAGATCCGCTGCAAAAACCATAACGATCAGTGGGATGAACTGTAACGTGGAAAACGAATTTTCGACCATAAATTTGGTACCAAAATAAGCTGGTTTTATAGCCGTAACGCCCACCATGACAAGGTAAAAAACACTAATGACTAGTAAAATAAGTCTAACATCTTTGCGACTTCGTAATTTGTAAAGCTCAAGGCCAATGCCATGCACCATCCTATTTCCCTCGTTTCATCTGATCTAAAATTTGCATCTCTAAATCATCATCCGTTTGCCTGATTTCGGTCACTTCGATATGGTTAGCGGCAATAATATTGAATACCGTTTTAGTCGTGGCTTCGGTAGCGAGATTCACGACAACACGACCATGGGCCTGATGAGTTGAAATTGTTGCTCGCGTCAACTCAGTCAGCAGCTTGTTGTTATTTGTCGTTGCCAATTCAAACCAATGATTAGCGTCACCACCACGAATATCAAATGCTTCAAGATGACCGCCGTTGTTTAAAATATAAAGGTTGTCCGCTAACCTTTCTAATTCACTAATGAGATGACTAGAGATTAAAAAGGTGACCCCTGTTGCGGCTAAGTCTTGGATGATGGTTCTAAAATCCACGACAGACTGTGGATCAAGCCCATTGATCGGTTCATCTAAAATCACAACCTTTTTCCCCGTAATGATGGCCTGTAAGATACCAACCTTTTGTCGCATCCCTAATGAGTAACCCGAAACTTTCTTTTGAATGTAATGGTCCATTTTGAAGATCGTAATCACGCGTTCCAAAAGTGCCTCATCGACATCATTCGTATAAAGTCTAATGTTGTCCATTCCTGACAGATAGGTGTACAGTCCTGGGCTTTCGATCAAAGCACCAATTTCAGTTATTTTTGGTTTTTTCCTGGCAGTGATCGTTTGGCCATTGACGACAATTTCCCCCTGAGAAAAAGGCGTTAATTCCAGGATGCATTTCATTAGGGTTGTTTTGCCAACCCCATTTGGTCCGACTAGGCCGACAATCGTCCCCTCCTGAACGGACATATTGATATTATCTAATATGATCCTTTTATTGTATGTTTTGGTTAACCCCGAAATTTGCAGTAACGCTGCTCCCATAAACTGTTCACCTACTTGATTTGGATTAAATCTCGACTATTGCTTGCTATGTACCATCGACACCACAATGGCTTGAGTCTCGCACAAAAGAAAACCCATGTCAAAGCGCGAAAAATAGGGTGATAAACGCCGACCTAATTGGCGTACAAGTTCTTTTACAATCGTTGTTTTCAAACGCCAACACTATTTGGTATAGAGTGGTCTTGCACGCTTTATACCTTTAATTCGACCGCCTTAAAGTGTCACAATTACGCGTCATTATTTAAAAAATGATAGCGCGTATTTATCAGTTCCTGGCAACCATAGCGTTAAATTCCGATTCGCTCAAGTTAAATTGGGAAAAGTCTTAAAAGGAGGTGTCTTAATTTATAAGACACCTCCTTTTTAGGACGTTATTGTTGGTTATTTAGTTGTTTTTGGAGACTGGGTTGAAACGCTTTTCGGAAAACAGAAAGCTGCATGTAAGCTAACTCTGGCAGAAAGGCCAGGTTCAGGCCTTTCTTCGTGGTTCTCTGTCCTCGAGTCGAAACGCCTTTCGGAAAACAGAAAGCTGCATGTAAGCCAACTATGACAGAAAGGCCAGGTTCAGGCCTTTCTTCGTGGTTCTCTGTCCTCGAGCCGAAACGAGTTTCGGAAAACAGAAAGCTGCATGTAAGCCAACTCTGGCAGAAAGGCCAGGTTCAGGCCTTTCTGCCAGAGTTAGCTTACACTCCGCTTCCTCCCGTTTTCCTTCACTCTCTACTCCAATGCATCCCAAGGCGCCAATTCAATCGGCTTGTCTTTCAAAATCGCTTGTTGGGCATCCGTCAGGTACTTCTTATGCACCACGACCTCGTACACAAACTGGTCCATCCAGTCGTCCGTCATCACGAAGTAGCCCTTCTCGCCGTTCTTTTCGCCCCAGGAGTTCTCCACCTTCCAGCGGTTCGGCTGGCCGTCCACCAGGTTAACGCCTGTCAGCGTCATGGCGTGGGTCACCTCTGCCTCGTGGTATTCAAACCGCTTGGCCTTGCTGAGGGTCAGATCAATACCGAACAGCTCTGCCTTTCGGTACAAATTAGCGTCCAAGAAGCCCTGTTCGCGACTCATCTGCTGGAGCACGTCGTTACCAAACCAGATCGTTTCACCGTCCTGTAACTGCTGAATGGCCGTCTTCTTCAAGACATCCATGTCGACGTTCAGGAACTGAATCTGCTTGCCGCCCACGATGTTCTCCTGACTGGCTAGCCGGTACAGCTTGTTCAACGGTTTGTCTGGTGAATTGGTGACCACCACGTAGTCGTCCAGATCCACGTCAAATTGGTTCTTGAAGAAGTCCTGTGGCGTCAGACCAGGCTCACGGTGTGTCTTCTTATCGTCATCCGTGTATTCCAGATCAAAGCTGGTCGGCGGCTCGCCAAATGAGTAGGCCGCCATCCGGTACACTTCACTAACCATGGCATGGCGTTCAGCTGCTAGATCAGCATCCGTCGCGTGTTGGGCAACCATGTCCCGCAACACAACAGCGTCTCGGCGCATCTTCAGTGCCAGCGTCGTCGCAAACGCACTCGTGTGTTCCGTGTTGTAGGTCTCTGGCATGGCGTAGCTTGGCACGACCCCGTACTTCTGCACGAGGGCGGCTGCCATGGCCCACTGACCACCGTCGCCACCAGCCATCTTCAGGTAAAAGGTCACTTCCCGGTCGTCGGCGGGGCGGTCGGCCGTTTCAATAATGTGTTGGTAAAACATGTTGGCGCGCTCGACCTTGTCCCAGAAGAACAGGTAGTTTTGCGACAGCTCAAAGTCCTTGACCTTGTGGGTCGTCGCAAACTGGTGCCGCAGCGTGTTCAGCAGAGAAAATTCCCAGCAGCGGCCGGATTGTTTCTGATTAGTCACAGCGCCGGTGGGCACCTCGACGGAAAATGTCCGGTTCAACCGCGTCTGGGCCTGTGGATCCTGGGAAGCCGCGTTGACGCCGTTGTTCATCACGGCTCGGCTGATCACATCAGCAGCCGGCTGGCCTTCAAGGTCTTGATGAAAGGCCAAAAAATCGTCTTGTGTCAGTGGTGCATTGGGTGTTGTTGTCATTGAATAACCTCCTTGAGATGATGATTGTGAGTCTATTTTACACCAAGTATTCATGACTGATTTACCTTAATGTCTAGATGAGTAAAAATTTGAAAGCCTCCCTATGGATTCCCTTCTTTTCATCGGCATAATCAATTGTCAAGACTGATCAATTTACAACTTCCAGAATTCAAGATTCATGACACGATAGTCGACCATTTCAGTAAACACTACCGTTATACTTGGCGTCTTTATGTGTTTCCGAGTATGCTTTGTGACTTGCAAACGGAGACTGATATTCGCATGCAAAAAAGTCAGTTTAAAGCACCAACGAACAGTTTCAGCCACAATAACACACAAAAAAGCGTCAGATTCGTTTGACCGAACCTGGCGTTTTTTAAATAAGAAAAGTCAAACCCTTGCGCCTCGACACCGCACCTAAACAACCATGCCGAAACCAGTTCCAGAAAACGAAAAACAGGTGTCAGCCAACTCTGGCAAAAATGCCGATTTCAGGCGTTTCTGCCGGAGTAAACTAACGCCTGTTTTCTTTTGCGCTTTAGTAACCCAGTGTATTAATATTATGCCGCTGTGTCTTGGTTCCCGTCCACGCTGGGACCTTCACAACGCCGGCAACCTTGCTCTTATAGACAAAGCCCCAGTACCGACTATCGTTAGACACACTCCGGTGATCCCCTAAAACGAAGTACTCATTCTTAGGCACCTTAGTCACGTGCTTGCCCCAGCCGTACTGCTTAGCAAGTGAGGCAAGTGTCCAGTTGGAACTGCCCGTACCGCTTGTCGCTTGGCTCTTGCTGATAAAGCTTTGGTTGACCTTCTTACCATTAACGTATAACGTATTGTTCTTAAAGGCCACCGTATCCCCTGGCAAGCCAATAACCCGCTTGACGTAGTCGGTTCCCGGCTTTGCTTCCGAATCTTCACCGTGGGCATCAAACACGATGACGCTCAAGTGTTTGATTTTTTCTTGTTTAAACATCCAAACGCGTTCATTGTTTGTTAGGTTCGGCTCCATTGATGGTCCATCTACCCGCACTGGTGACAGGACGTAAGCCTTAAGCCCGAACGCAACGATCAGCCCAATGGCAATCGGCACGATCCAGCTAAGGATCTCTTTTAGTGCTTTCATTCTTCTACCCCTTCCCTTAACACATATCGTGTTAGGGTCACATTTTTCTCTATTATAACAGTCCTATATTACTCTATTTGCTGGGTATCACGCAAATATTAGGAGTGGTTTTGACAAATCTTAGGGGTTTTGTTGCGGGTTTGTCATATCAAGCACGCGTCAAAAACGGTGCTGCACTCAGAATATAAGGTCGGACCACATTTCAGTGCCCGTTTCAGGACTGAAAAAATAAGAAAATTGTCGAAAAAGCGACTAAGGCCAACACGTGTGCTGACCAATGCCACGTGTCAGACTGACTGGCGACCCCAGGCAGCAGTTACCATATTAAACGATCACAGTTAAAAAGCGTCAATGACAAATGACTGTCACTGACGCTTTTAAATGTCCTATTGCTTGATGGTACCGAAAACAGTGTGGTGCATTTAATTCCTTAATTTCACCATAGCACACTTCGCATCAAAATAACGTAAAAACGCACAAATACCGTGTCTTAGCATCTAAGACTGCCTTGACAATTCCCCAAAGTTTCCCTACACTATACCCAACCAAACTTTTGGCTATTTTAGTCATGGTATCCTGACTAATCCTACAAAATATGAAACTGGGCAGCTTGCCTGGGAATATAACAAAACCTCATCAAAAACCCACTTGGATTTTTGATGAGGTTTTGTTATGTGGTCGATAAAAATTCTGTCGCTAACGATTTAGTAAACACATCGTGACTCATTGATAGCAACCTGTTAAAACTAAAACGCGCATTGGGGTTCCCTTATCAAAACATCAGGTACACAATTGACCGCCCGATTTTAACTATGAAGGGACATTAAGTTGATCTTCATAAGACTTTCTAGGTAGTCTAGAGGCACCCTTTGACAGGTGAAGCGCCGGTCGCACCAAGTGGCGGTGACCAAGGTAATCCTGTTGGTACCGCTGTAGCAAGTCCAAGCTGGAAAGGGCCACTTCTTGAATCGTATAACTGCCATCATGGGCTTTGAAGGTAACACTGTTATTAGAGATGTTGATCTTGGCGAAGTAACAATCGAGACTGGTGACTTCAGCAACGCGTCCATCCGGATATTTGAGCCGAATCGGGTGCTGACGTTCAATGTGCACGGGATCGTCGGGATACAAGCTACAGACAAATGGGTCGTCAGCCGTGACGGTCTGCCACTGGTCGTAAGGCTTACGCGCCGTGATTGCGCGAACGGGCAGCTTTTCTCGCTTGAAGTCTGCCGGGTACAGCGGCACCCCAGCGTAGCCCTTAGCGCCGCGATAGACGTCCACGCGTACCATGTGGGAGTTGCTGGCAACCCCGCGGCCCTGATGAACGCGGGTCAGCAGCGTGGCCTTTTTGGTCACCTTAACTTTAGTGACGACCATGTCCCGCGACCCTGTTGAAACGACCAGCTGGTTCTCCGGAAATGCTTGCTTACCGTTGCCGTCGTTGGCAGATAAGGCCGCCTTTACCGCCGTGTAAACGAGCCGATTACTGCCATCGGCTGCTAAGTCATAAGCGCCCTTGGCACCCGTGATTTGACTGCCGTCTTTCGACAGCTTCAGATGGTTGATAGCAACGCGCTGAGTCACTTCGCCCGTTTCGGCAAAGTGCTTTGGTGAAAAGACCGTTTCTTTATGAACTTCACCACCGATACCGTGGTGCGGTGCACGAATGGCGAAAACCGGTTTGAGTTGTTTGATTTCCCGTCTTTGATAGGTGCTCCAACGTTGCTGGCCCATGGTTTTTGCCGGATCATCAGCTAATCGACCCGCTAACTCGGCGCGAAATTCCGGCCAGGGCAGCGGCACCTGATTTTTCACCTGAAGGTAGCTGGGATTCAACTGGCCATCGTTATCGTTGAGCTGACTAAAGGCTGACCACAAAGTTTCGTTGTGGCTGATTTCTCGAGCGGTGCTGTAGTTTGTCAGCAGATCGATGTACATCGGTGTCAAACAGCCGGCTACCACTGCTTGAGCGGCGTAGCGTAAGGTTGTCTCGTGTCGGAGCGTTTTTATGCTGAATCGACGCAACAGTTTGGTGACGGTCTGGTCACTAACGGCAGCGGCCGGTTTCTGATAACCAGAACGGAAGCGAATATTTTGTGTAAAGTAGCGCTCCAGCAACTGGCATAAATCGCGTTGATCGCCAAGATGCCGAGCCCGCCAGCGTTCCCGGTCGCGAGCAGTCACTTCAGCCTTAAGGAGGTGCTGGCGTTTGCGGTAAGACGTAATTGTGTCGGTGACCCAAGTCACAAAGCGCTGGTGTTGATCTGTATGTAGAAATGCGAGCGGCAGTTGGTTACCCTTCTGCTGGTTACTATTGGTTGCCGTGACTACCTTGTTGCAATAGCGGTCATCAAAACTTACGGAATACGGCAAGATGTGATCGATCTGGTAGAACGCATCATTAAACAATTTCTCCGGGTCGATTGGCAGACCTGTGTAGGGATCAACACCCTGTTGCTCGGTGAACAGTTGTTGTTTCAAAATAGTTTCACCACTGGCAGGAATCCCCAATTGATGCAGGGTTGCAGTCAATTTCGCATGGGCCTTCGTAGTCTGTTGCTGGCGTTTACTGGCATCGACCCGTTTTTGAAACGGCAGGGTCATTGCAGGCGTCACACTGAAACGCAGTGCATCCGGGTGACCGTACTGATTTCGAATTGCCCTGACCACCTTCAAAGCCATGACAACCGCACGTTTGGCCACCGGATTTGTTAACCGGCCATAGAGGTAGTCCCGGTCGATCTGCTGGTCATTCAGTGAATAGCCGGCCGTTTCCAATGAAATCGCAAAGCTGCGACCTCGCCACAGAAATGGCCACAGTTGCCGCATAGTCTTCAGCGAATACTGGCTGTAAGACGTGTAGTTCAACGCTTCTAACCGTGTGATCTCTTGGTCGGACAACACGTCAAGATCTTCCAGTGCCTGCCGCTTGGACAAATCACTGGAGTAGTTGGTGAGAATAGTCCCCACCCGGTCGATGAGGTCGGTATCATCGGCGTAAAGACTGCTGCCGAGAGCCGTTTGAATCTCGTTGACCGGTTTGAAATCAACGATGACGGTTCGTTTTTCGGCTTTTTTTAGGCTGTTATTTTGGTAAGAGACCTGGTTGAACCGTACGTCTGCCGGGAGTTTGAGTGCTTGGCGTGCTTGGTAGAAGTCAAGTCGCTGCTGTTGTCTGGCCAGCGCCAAGAGACAGTGCCGCTGCCCGACATTCAATGTCGTCAGGCCATGGTATTCGCCGCCAATCAGCTGGATATCGTTTACCGTCTTCATTAGCCTAAATTCACAGTAGGTTCGGGTAGCCTTCGCCGCCCGCTTTTCCCGAGTATCCAGCGGGTCATTACCAACCATTTTTTCAATTAAATTGCCGCCAAAACGGCTCGGGGCACTCGGTCCAGTATCAAAGTCGCGTTGGCTCTTAAGTAGTGCTATGTAGTCTTTCTGAAATGTCCGGGTCAGGCGTGGATCAAATTGGCGCTGGTGGTTAATGATCAATCGCGCTTCCGATTCGATCCATTCGCGCAACGGGTGTACCAGATACCCCGCCATGTAATCCTTATTATGTTTACAGTCCCTAAACTGCGGGTCGCGAACCAGCATTTCACCGAACGTCCGGTAGTGCCCAGATTGGAACACCTGCTTAGTTTCCTGGATTGACTGCAATAGCCGCCCCAATTCTGCCGGTGACTGACTCGTCGTATCCGTGCGTGCATTGGATTTAAACCCCCGGTGCCCAGCCAGATAGTAGAGTACCGCAAACAGTTCCTGACTGGTCAGTTCACCATCCAGTCCCTGCACCCGCAACTGCCAAATATCTTCAGGCTGTGTCTGCTGTTTAAAGTAGGCCGTGACGTCGTCTTGAGTCAGCAACCCGTATTTCAAGAACAGCTGCCTAACCCGCTGTTTCCGGAATTTGGTGCGCCGATAACAGCGCCGCGAATGCCGTCGTTGCCTTGCTGGCAGTGCAAGCGACGCACCGTCCTTTGGATTTTCCGCCGGGTTGAACTGCACCGTGTTGAGAGCCAGAATTCGATTGGGTTTACCCCGATCATCTGTCTGCAACACCGCATAGCCCACCGCCGCGATATCAATAGTCAAACTTAGTAAATAACCCATATGCCACCTCTTTCATTTTGAAGCGGGCACGTCAATTAGGCTGGACAGATTCGTGCGGGAAATCCGCTGCGTGCCATAAATTGCGCACTGGAAACGCAGATAATTCCTGCCCAAATCATCGCGCACCTCTGCTATTGCTGACAAGTAATAACCTTAACTCAGCCTCTCATTAGTGCCAGTGCGCAGATGATCCACCCTGGACTGCCTTTATGGTTCCCATCTAAGTAACACTGTTACGTTTCATTGTGCTGTCTATTCAAAACTGTTTAACTTGCTTTGAATTTCTGTATCTTCATATACCGGTTGTTGCTATGTAATATACCTAAGTTGACCCGAGTTGTACCTAAATGATGCCTTTGTTGACTCGCAAGGATCCCGTCTTAAACAGATAGCCCCCACCTTCGATTATAAAGGAATAGGGGCTAGAGCTGTACGGCAGATATAAAATCGCCTTATCATGGTATCCTTACTAATCCTACAAAGTAAGTTTTCACGCTAATAAAAGCGCTTTTGCTTATTATACGAAAGATAGATTAGAAAGTCATCCTGTTTTGTTCATTTTTTAATTGTTTTTTAACTTTTGTTGCTAAAGCGTATCTAGCCATGAATTCCCAGCTCTAGTTTTGCCTGACGGGACATTTTATTGACCGACCAAGCCGGTTCCCAAACCAAGTTAATACTAACACTGGTGACTTCTGGTAGTTTATTCAGCACCATTTTGATGGCCTGATTCAAATATTCTGTGAGCGGACAGCCGGCAATCGTCAGCGTCATGGTGACCACACAATCGCCCTTGGTCAGTGATACGTCATAGATCAGCCCCAGCGCCACAATGTCGACACCCAGCTCAGGGTCGGTCACAGTTGCCAACGCAGTATAGGCTTTTTCATTAAAGGGATTCGTAGTCGTCATTCGCCTGCCTCCAGTCGGTATAGTCGTTGGTTAATTATGTGCAGTTTTCGGTGCCAGTTGACCCTGTTTGGCCTGTTCAGCTCGTTGCTGTTCGCGAATCGTGCCACCGTTTTTCACCAGCGCCCAGGTTGCAGGGACCAGGAAAACCAGATTGAAACCTTCGAGGATCGCCGTCATCATAAACACGCCCTGGTAGCTGAATGCATTAGCAACCAGTGACCCCAGCATGGGGCCACTAACGCTGCCCATGGCTTGAAACGACTGGTTGTAACTGAAGACACGACCGAACGCCTCTTTTGGTACATAGTGAGTCATCAGGGTTTGAATAGCCGGTAGCATCGCGGCATCCGAGAAGCCAAGCAACGTTCGCCAGATACCCAGTTGCCAAACGTTTTGTGCAAAACTCATGGGAACGAAACACACAATTGCCGCAACTAGGCCAACACCCAGCACTTTTTCGGGACCAATGTGGTCACTGAGACTGCCCAAAATCGGCGAGAAGATCAGCGTCACAACCCCGGGAAGTGATGAAATGATCCCACTGACCATCGCAACTTGCCCGCCATGGTGCATCAGCTGTTTGATCAGCAGACTAATGATTGGTGTAATCGACATATTGGCCGCCTGAATGACTAGCGTCGTCACAAACAAACCCCAAATCAACATCGGGTATTTCAAGGTATGGAAAACCTGTTTCATGGGTTGGAGCTGGACCTTGTCCACCGGGGTAAATTCCTCGTGAACAAAGAACATCGTCAATAGGAAGACGACCAGCATCATTGCACCAGCAACAAAGAACGAGCCGCGGTACCCAAATGAACTGGCCAGTGCCCCGCCTAACAGTGGGCCGACCAAGGTACCGACAACGTTCCCCGTTGCCAACGTTCCCAGTGCTTTCCCACTTCGGTCGACAGGCACACTAGCCGCCACGATGGCGTTCGCGTTGTTAATGTAACCAGAAAAACAACCCTGAATCGCCCGCAACACAATCAAAATGGCAACGTTCGGCGCGAACCCGCAAGCCGTAATCGTAATCGTCATCCCAAGTGACGCACGCAAACACATCAGTTTTCGACCATACTGGTCAGCCAATTTACCCCAGTACGGCGACACAATTGCCTTTGCCAAAAAGGTAATCGCAAACGCGAACCCGGAAAGTAAGTTCAACTGCGACGTTGTAAAGTGCCCCAACGTTGCCACGTACAGGGAAATGAACGGCATGGTCATTGAAAACCCCATCCCGGTCATGAAATTACCGACCCACAGAAAATACAAATTATGCTGCCAACTACTACTCTTTTTCACGTGTCCACCTGCTTTATATGTATGGCATCCTTGCCGTTATTGCTATTCTATGTGGTATTGCCTGGTTTGGATGCGATGATTACCTTTCATTTTACGCTTGTCGTTTCTGAAAACAATATTGGATTTTTGCATTAGTGATAGAAACACGGTTATGAGATTGATTTTCCTTTTTGCTGCACACCACTGACATTGAGCACAAAGAACGCTGAGCATCATCCCCATATGAGAAGCGCTTGGCGTTCTTTGTCCGTTGGACGTTGCATCCAACGCTACGTCATATTAATCAACAATCTTGTCAGTTACGCAAGTCTAATTCATCACGGTCTAACCGGTAGTCAAAGATGGTTAAGTCCGCGAGCTTCAGGTGTTTCTCAAGCATCGTAACGACCAATTAACTGCGCAAACTACCGACCAGCAGGTGCAGTCGAACTGCTCTGGTGTGCAGTAGCGCCGGCTTTGCGTTCGGTGCGGCCGCGCCAGTATGAAGACAGGATCGAACCGGAAATGTTGTGCCAAATACTGAAGATAGTTGATGGGATAGCAGCAGCTGGGGCGAAGTACTTCATCGCTAACGTTGCACCCAGACTGGAATCTTGCATCCCAACTTCAAAGGTGATGGCCTTACGTTGCGGATCCTTCAAACGAATCAGTTTGGAGAATAGGAACCCTAAGCCGTAACCAGAAAGGTTGTGCAGCATCACTACAGGGATAACCAAAGCAGTCGCAGCCGTGAACAAGCCGTCGTGGTTTGCTGAAACAACGGCGCCGATAATCAAGAGAATAGCCAATTGTGAAACAGTCGGCAGTGCCCGGGTGATGGTATCGATTCGTTTGCCGAAAATGGAGTGAATAACGACCCCAAGGATGATTGGTACCAAAACGATTTGAATGGTGCTAATAAACAGTGACTGCGTCGGGATCGTCACGTACTTGCCGGCGTAGAGCAGCAACAGTCCTGGCAAAGCAAGTGGGGCCAGCAACGTGGATAACGTTTCAATGGAAACATCCAACGCAACGTCACCACCGGCTAAGTATGCCATAACACTGGATGAGGTCCCGCTTGGGCATGACCCAACTAAGATAACCCCAACGGCCGTGGCGCCGGAAAGCTGGAAGATCTGGCACAGCGCCCACGCGATAAACGGCATAATGACGTAATGCGCAACTGTCCCTAGGATAACGGGTACTGGGCGTTTAACGATTCGGGCAAAATCTTCGCCCTTCAGCGTCAGTCCCATCCCAAACAGGATAATCCCCAGCAGGTACGAGGTATTTGGAACGACCCAGGTACTTGTTGCTGGCAATAAGTAGTTAAACGCGGCCCAAATAATAACGATAACGGTGAAGTATTTCCCCAGCCATTTACCGAAAGCTTCGATTTTATTCATATTGTAAACCCCTTTTTATGTAGTTCAGAGGCGGTGATGGACGCCTCTTTTTGTTTCTGATGCACAAACTATGTCTGATACTGATGTTGTTTAATTTGAAATCATGATGATTATGAATATCTGCTGCTGCGTTGGCTAGCCCAGCAAAGATAACCATAATTTCTAACCCATATGGTACCCAAGCGCCACGCGAGCGTACCGGCTCATTTTGCTGGGCGACCAAACGGGTTCCCAAACGATGTCGATCTTGACTTCGTCGATCTCGGGAAGCTTTTCAAGCGCGGTGCCAATCATGTTTTCAAGGACTTGGGAGATGGGGCAGCCGACCGTCGTCAACGTCATGGTGACCGTGGCAACACCGTCTGTCAGGCTCATGCCGTAGATCAGCCCGAGGTTGACCAGGTCAATGCCCAGTTCCGGGTCGATGACGGATTGGAGCGCTTCGATCATCCGGTCCTGCAAACTTGCGGCTGTGCCCATAGCGGTACTTGCATTTTCTGCCATCATCAACGCCACCTTTCATTGCGTTAGTCCGCGTCGTTTTCGTCTTCTTTACCGAAGAGTTCGTCGGCGCCTAACATAACGCCACCGGTGTTAGCTGACGTTACCAAATATTGATAACGTGCCAGGTAACCGAAACGAACCTTTGGCTTGAATGGTTTGAGTTCCTTGCGACGTTCTGCGAATTCCGCATCGGAAACGGCAACATCCAGGGTTCGGTTGGTCAAATCAATGGTGATCTGATCGCCGTCGTGGATGAGCGCAATTTCACCGCCGGAAGCGGCTTCTGGTGAAACGTGACCCACACAGATCCCGTGGGTGGCACCGGAGAAACGCCCGTCAGTAATGAGGGCAACGGTGCGACCTAAACCCCGACCGATAATGTCGGAGGTTGGGTTCAGCATTTCTGGCATACCGGGACCACCCTTAGGTCCTTCATAGCGGATAACCACGACGTTACCAGCCTTAACACTGCCATTATCGATGCCTTCAACAGCGGCATCGTGGGAATCAAAGCAGATCGCCGTGCCGACGAACTTGTGAATGTCGGGATCGACCCCAGCAACTTTGATAACGGACCCATCTTTGGCAATGTTGCCGTAGAGCACGGACAGCCCACCTTGTTCAGAGTATGGATTATCCAGTGGTCGAATGACCTCCGGATTGAGGGTGTGAGCGCCAGCAACGTTTTCACGAATGGTCTTTCCGGTAACGGTCATGCGGTCGGGATGTAAGCAACCCTTGGTGATAAGTTCGTTCATGATTGCGGGAATCCCACCAGCGGCGTGGACGTCTTCCATGTTCCAAACGGAGGATGGCGCGATTTTTGCTAAGTGCGGTGTGCGCTTGGCGATTTCGTTGATGTGTTCTTCACTGTAGTCAATACCGGCTTCGTGTGCGATTGCCAGCCCGTGTAAAACAGTATTGGTGGAACCGCCCATGGCCATGTCCAACGCAAACGCATCGTCCAAGGCGTCCTTCGTGATGATGTCGCGCGGCTTCAAGTCGTTCTTGACGTTTTCCATAACGCGGCGGGCAGCTTGGCGAACTAGGTCGCGACGTTGGTCGGAGATAGCTAATGCGGTCCCGTTGTATGGCAACGCGATCCCGAGAGCTTCCATCAGTGAGTTCATTGAGTTAGCGGTGTACATACCGGCACATGACCCACACGATGGACAGGCATTTTGTTCGAGCTTTAAGAAATCTTCCTTGCTCATCTTGCCATCCTTGAACGCCCCAACGGCTTCAAAAACGGATGACAGGTTAGCGGCTTTACCGTCTGGGGCTAAGCCGGCCTTCATTGGCCCACCGGAAACAAACGTACATGGCACGTTGGTCCGTAGTGAAGCCATCAACATTCCGGGCGTGATCTTGTCACAGTTTGGCATGTAGAGCACACCATCAAACCAGTGCGCGTTGATTACTGTTTCAGCTGAATCAGCAATTAAATCCCGGCTTGGTAAGGAATACCGCATCCCGATGTGACCCATGGCGATCCCATCGTCGACCCCGATGGTGTTAAATTCAAATGGAATTCCGCCGGCCTTACGAATTTCTTCCTTGGCAATATCGGCTAATTCTCTTAAGTGCACGTGCCCAGGCACGATTTCTATGTATGAGTTACAAATTGCGATGAATGGTTTTTTCATATCCTCCGGGTTTTTAACCATCCCAGTGGCATATAGCAAGCTTCGACCTGGCGCGCGATCAACCCCAACTGTGATTTCATCGCTGCGCTTCTGCATATCGTCGCCGCTTACGGTAAAGTTTAATGTATCGCTCATTTCCATACCTCCAATAACAAATTATTTGAATGTGGGAAATTATGTATATTCAAATTATTATGAATTTTATCATGAGATTTTAATTTGTCAATGGACGGCCTGACATCTTGACGGTAATTTAGCGTCGGTTATTTGACCGAAAACGCTAGCCATCAACGTATGACACGCGCCCCATTGGTTGCCAATTAAATTTTGATTTTTAGTAAAATCCGAATGATTTCTTCATTCTAAAGCAAAAAAAAGTGAAAAATAGGACAATAACACGATTGTGTGATGAATGATATGGATGAGACCGCAATCTATTTAAAATAATTCAAAAAATTTTTAGAGTTATTTTAAACGGGTTTGTACCACTTATGCCGAAAATTTGTGAGTGAGTAAAACTGCCTTTGTTCAAAATTTCTCATTTACTTTTAATTTTATCTCTGCTAAGCTAACAATCATTCTAGGAATTCGAGGACAGACAAATGCCAAACCAAACAGTTTTTGCCATTCAAATTATTATTAACGCCCACATTATTATTATTTAATATGCGGGACATTTTGAGTGCCCGCACACCGCGGGCCCTGTTTGGTACAGCCAAGGGCCGTTAGAGCTCTTGGCTTTTTTGTTTGATCCGGAACGATTCAGTCGGAGGTGACTGCTGCAACTATTCAGAACCATCGTTTCAAAAAAACTAAACAATCGTTAGGAAGGCGATAACTATGCAAGATACTGATGTTTCATCTGTCGAATCCGTTGCGCCCGTTGCCAAAGCGAATCCAGCTGCTACGCTGGCGCGCGATTCTGTTAAAACCGTTATTTTCGCGTCCATGATCGGGACCGCCATTGAGTTTTACGACTTTTATGCGTATGGGACCGCAGCTGCGGCCTACTTCCCCAAGGTCTTTTTCCCGGAAGTCACGCCAACCATTGCCGTTATTCTCAGTCTGTTAACCTTCGGGGTAGCTTTCGTTGCCCGCCCATTAGGGTCGCTGGTCTTTGGTCACTTCGGTGATAAGATCGGTCGGAAAAACACGTTGATCGTTTCGCTGTTACTGATGGGCTGTTCCACCGTTTTAATTGGTGTCCTACCAGGTTATTCCACCCTTGGCCTTGGATCGGTTATTTTACTGTGTGCATGCCGGTTCATTCAAGGTGTCGGGCTGGGTGGTGAATGGTCCGGTGCGGCCTTAGTCGCAACCGAAAACGCCCCCGAAAATAAACGGGCTTTATATGGTGCCTTTCCTGAATTAGGTGCACCGCTTGGTTTCTTCTTAAGCAACGGTCTCTTTTTCATTCTTGAATCTGTCTTGACCCCCGCCCAAATGATCAGTTTCGGCTGGCGGATCCCATTCCTTGCCTCAGCGCTGCTCGTCATCGTTGGCTTCTGGGTACGGGAACGGATGCAAGAAACCCCACTGTTCCGTTTGGCACAGGAAAAGAAAAACGTCACTAAGTCCCCACTGACCACAGTGTTCAAGACCAGCTGGCGTCAACTGCTTCAAGGAACCTTCATCGTTTCTGTTACATACACCCTGTTCTACACCCTAGCAACCTGGTCATTGTCATACGCCACGACCACGCTTGGGTTCTCGAATAAGGAATACCTGCTCATGCTGATGGCCGCCATCGTGGTCTTCGCCGTGATGATCGTGGTTGCTTCCCAGTTTGCTGACAAATTAGGCCGGCGCCGGGTTCTGATCACCGCTTCATCACTGTTGGTCGTTTTCGCCTTTGCTTTCCCTTACCTGTTACAAGGTCAACACAACGTCGCTGGCGCCATGACCTTCTTGATCGTTGGGTTCATCCTGATGGGCACGGCCTTTGGTCCCGTTGGTGCAGTCTTACCCGAATTGTTCTCCACTAAGGTTCGATACTCCGGCGCCGGGATCTCCTACAACGTCGCCGCTATCGTCGGTGCCGCTTTCGCCCCAACCATTGCCACTTGGCTATCAACCAACTGGGGCATTCAATCCGTTGGTGCCTACCTTGGCGTCATGGCCATTGCCGCTTTGATTTCATTATTGACTACTAAAGAAACCAAAGAAGTCGATTTTACTAAGTAACAGTGTTTCTTCTGCGTCACTGGATATCATTCCGGTGGCGTTTTTGTTTTCGGTGGGTTTTGTGCACTGTCAGCTGGATGTGTCCAAGTGTGGTGTGGGCGATTGTCCGCTCTCGACTGCTTGATTTCCGTCATTAGCGTAACCTTCCTTATTAAAAGGAGAGGAAAAAAAACTGTGAGGGTCCTGTTTTCGTATATATAGGCAGGTACGAATGCACAATCATCCTTTTGCGCCAAAACTCAAATTTAGCAGTGTTTTCTTCTACTACTCACAATAGAAAAAAGGACTGCCGGTTTGCTTCCGTACTTATAGGGTAGATGCAAATACACAATCAATGGTACTCTATGGCAGCTCCCTGGGTCTTAATGTCTCTTCCTGGTGCTTAAAAGTCAGTACATTAGCCCTATTTCAGGTTCAGGTACCCGCCATGGCTCACATTTTAGTGGGAATATTATGATTCAACTGGCCGCTATTCGTTTATCGATAAATATCCCTAGTAAAATAACCAATGCTAATCCAAAGGTCAGCGTTCATCAAATTTTGAATGAGTCCCAATTATAGGAAGACTTTTATCAAAATTTCGTCAAAAAAACGTCCTACAGTCACTTATATCGTGGCTGTAGAACGTTCACCGCAACTGCATCGCAAATTTCACTGCTGAAGACAGGCATTCGATCAGTGATAAACACTTGTCATTGCGTATTACCCATATAAATAGGGAGAAAGAAATCAAAAGTAGTCAAAACTATGTACCCTTATCGCTTTAACAGCGGGATTTTACACACAAAAGGACTTGGACTTGTTTCTTATTCAAATCCCCAGTAAAACACATTTCTAAAACGTCATCAAATGATGCTGCATCGCGTACTTAATCAGTTCACAATGACAGTCCAATGACAGTTTGCGCATGATGCTGGATTTATGTGCCTCTACCGTTTTGACCGAGATACAAAGTCGTTCACCAATTTGTTTGTTGCTGTGGCCCAGAATAATCAGCGGCAGGACTTCGCGCTCCCGGTCTGATAAGTTGTCATAGCCACAGTTAGTTACTGGGCGATACGCGTCCAATTGGCTGGCTTCCCGCTTGTTCAACAGCAGGTTGGCGTCCAAATATAGGCGGCCCTTCGCCACCGCATCCAAAGCCTGGTGAAATTCATTAGCGGGCGAATCACTCAGTAAAAACGCCAAGGCACCTTTCCGCACAGCTTCAGCAGGATCTGACTGGGCGCCCAAAGCACTCAGTGTTAAAATACCAACTTCTGGGAACTGCTTATGAAGCCGTTCCAACAGTAGCAAACCGTTTTCACCCCGAATGGTTAGGTCGATCAGTACCATATCAAGATTTTGTTGCTCAATATAGCTGAAGGCTGCCGCACCATCAGACACTTGTTCAACCACCTGAAACTCGGGCTGCTGATTAATCAGACAACTCACCCCAGCGCTGGTAATCGCACTATCTGCAATGACTAGAACGTTTTTCATCGACCTCATTCCTTTCTTTTAGTGAGATTTTTTTAAGTATTTTCTCATCATACACTTATTTTGGATAAACTGCCAGTCTATTTCCACGCATTGAAACAGTTTGAATCGGTTTACCGTAAAATTCCGAGAGCGTATCAGCCGTCAACATCTCTTCTCGTCTGCCCTTCTGCACAATTTCACCATGCCGCAGTAAAAGTACGTGCTTGAAACAGGGCAGCATTTCCTCAGTATAGTGCGATACCAGCAGTAAAGCGGGATGATTGGGCATCTCAGCGATCCCCGCCACGCGATTAAGCAGTTCCTCACGCGCAAATAAATCCAACCCGTTGCAAGGTTCATCCAAAATGAGCAGCTGCGGTTTGGCCATCATGGCCCGGGCAATCAAAACTAATTGCCGTTCCCCTTGAGATAAAACGGCATAGGGCTTCCCAAGCAATTTTTCACCACCAAGATCAATCAGTGTCTGCCGGGCCTCTTGCAGGTCGCGTTTAGTAAATTCCTGGTACACGCCAATACTGGCAAATTTCCCAGAGAGCACAATACTGTCGACAACATCACCGGCATGCAGCTGATCCTGCAAGGCAGTACTGACCCAGCCCACCTTCGTCTTCAATTCTGGAATACTAATGTGCCCGAAAACGCCGCCAAGCACTTCCAATTTCCCGCTAGTGGGCCAAAGATCTCCCTGGATCATCTTCAGCATAGTCGTTTTCCCAGCACCATTCAACCCAAGAATAGCCCAATTTTCGCCGTTATGGACCTCCCAGTCCAGGTGCTTGAGAATCTGTTTCTTCCCCCGAGTAACGGAGACATCGTCAAATTTTAAGATCCGGTTCATGTGATCATTTCCTTTCGTGGTGACTAAACTTTTATGTAGTGACGTTAGCACATTCAATTAAGAAGCACACACTAACGCCGAACGAAACAATGACTATCGTTATCAAAAAGCAACCAATTACCATCAATGGCGGCAACCCAGCCATCATTCAAAAGGTCACCCTAATAACAGAACAATTGGTTAAATATTAATTCTAACCATCAACAAATACCAATTGGTAACATCTTTATCAAACAACTGCAGTCGAGGGCAGATAATCTACGAACTAGGGCTAACGCTGGTGGGATACTTAAATCATGAATGCTGAGAATTGTCCCGTAAGTGACGTGATTTGGTGCGGAGTCGTGGTGTCGATGTCACTAAATGGCCGTCTTTTGGTCATTTAATGACATGTGAGACGAATGAGATTTACTCGAGAGCTGCGCAGCAGAAATCGAGTTAGCTCATTCGCGAGCCACTACGGCGGAGTGCCAAATCGCGGAACAGAACGGCCCGTTGTACAACGATCACAAATTCCTTCTGATACAAAAGAACAGCCCTAGCCCCCCAGACTGGAGGGACTGGGGACCTAGGCTGTTCTCATATGTTGTTGTTAGTGTTGTTGGTTGTTACTCAAGAGTAACGGGTTAACTAGTCAGCAGTTGGTGTGCTGTACTTGTCAGCTTCAGTAACGAATGGCATGTGAGCACGCAATTCGGCACCGACTTCTGACAATTGTGAGTGTGCAGAACGTTCGCGCATCTTGTAAAGATCCTTGAAGCCGTTCCGGTAGTCTGCCATGAATTCCTTAGCAAAGCTGCCGTCTTGGATCCGGGTCAAAGCATCCTTCATAGCTTGCTTAGATTCGGCACCAACGACCTTAGGCCCAACGACGTATGAACCGTATTCTGAAGTGTTTGAGCAATCTTGATACATCTTGTTGAAGCCGCCTTCGTAGATCAGGTCACAGATCAGTTTCATTTCATGTTCAACTTCGAAGTAAGCTAATTGTGGTGAGTACCCAGCCTCAGTCAAGACTTGGAAACCAGTTTCGATAAGGGCAGTAACGCCACCCATCAAGACGTTTTGTTCACCAAACAAATCTTCTTCAGTTTCTTCACGGAAGGAGGTCTTCAGCAAACCGGCACGAGCGGCACCGTTGCCCTTGGCGAATTCTTTGGATAAGTCTTCGGCGTGGCCAGAGAAGTCTTGGTCGAAACCGTATAATGCAGGAACACCAAAGCCTTCCTTGTATGTACGACGACAGAGGTTACCTGGACCTTTAGGGGCCATCATGATAACGTCAACGTTCTTAGGTGCAACGATTTCTTTGTAGTAAACGTTAAAGCCATGTGAGAAACCTAATACGTTACCTTCTTCAAGGTTTGGTTCGATAGATTCTTTATAAACGTCTGACATCACTTCATCAGGAGTTAACATTTGGATCCAGTCAGCTTGCTTGGCAGCTTCGGCTGGGGTGAAAACATCAAAGCCATCGGTCTTAGCGGCATCAAATGACTTCCCTGGGCGAACACCGACGACAACGTCGTAGCCTGAGTCACGTAAGTTGTTAGCTTGGGCATGACCTTGAGAACCATAGCCGATAAATGCAATTTTCTTACCTTGAAGATAGTTAGTGGTGACATCCTTTTCGTACAACATTTCTACGCTCATATAAATTTCCTCCGATATACTATGTTTTATATTAATATTTTAAAATCGAGTAACGCCTAAATATGTGGTTCGTAAATCTGTTCCTTGTCGTGACGTTCTGGCCTTATCAGCCCCACCTCCCTTAAGGTTATGAGTAGGGTTACATGCCAAACATATCATCGTTGGTGTGACCAGGTGCAACCATTGGGTAGGCCTGTTCATCAACGGGGACGGTCACTTCGATCAGGGTAGCGTGGGTGTCGGCAAAGATCTTGGTCATTTGCTCATCCAGGTCCTCATCAGGTGAGAGTTTTTGATACTGTAAATCATAGGCAGCCATTAACTTGTCGAAGTTTGGCTGACGGTCAAACAGGGACTTGTAACGGTGTTGACTGTAAAATTGATCCTGCCATTGGCGGATCATCCCAAGGGCGTGGTTGTTGAGTAAGAAGATCTTGATGTTCAAGTCCTCGTTAGCGATGACTTCCAGTTCTTCACTGGTCATCTGGAACCCGCCATCCCCAACGAATAAGATGACGTCCTTATCAGGGTTTGCAAACTTAGCACCGATTGCTGCTGGTAAGCCGTAGCCCATTGTTCCGAGACCGCCAGACGTAATAATCTGCTTGGTTCGGGTAAACGGATAGGCCTGGGCGACCCACATTTGGTGCTGACCGACATCGGTAACGACTGTTGCATCGCCATTGGTGGCCTTCCCGGCTGCGGCAATCACCGCTTGGGGATCAAATCCTGGTGCATTCTGTGCTGATTCGGCGCGATTCGGATGAGTGGTTGCCCATTCCTCGGTGCGTGCCCGCCAATCGGTCGTGTCCGGCTTTGCAGCTGAGCTGGCCGTCATTGCGGTTAACGCTGCCTTCGCATCCGCCTGTACAGCGAACTGTGTTGCGAACGTTTTGTTTAATTCTTTCGTATCAATGTCAATATGTAGAATTGTCTTATCGTCCGCGTACCCTGCTGGCTTAGGGACTAACCGGTCATCGAAACGTGAACCCACGTTAACGATAAAGTCGGTTTCGGCAAGGGCCATGTTCGCGGCGTATGTGCCGTGCATGCCGCCCATGCCTAAGAATAACGGATCGCTGTCCGTTACCGTTCCTAACCCTAAGAGGGTAGAAACTACTGGTAACTGCCAATTATGTATAAACTCGTTGAATTTTTCGGCACCGCCTGATGCAGCCGTCCCAGCACCAACAATGGCGATTGGGCGTTTTGCCTTACTCAGGGCTTGCATGCCGTCTTCCAAGGTCGCAGTATCGAAACTCTGGTCTGGCGCGGCGTGCGGTTCAGGTGTCGGTTGAAATTCAGCCGTCTCATCCAGGACATCCTTTGGTAAATCAATTACCACCGGTCCTTTGCGTCCTGATTGCGCTAATTCAAACGCATCGTTGATGGTTGTCTGCAAGTCGTTAACATCCATGATTTGGAAGTTGGCTTTAACAATTGGTTTGGTAACGTCCATGGTATTGAGCTCTTGGAAAGCTTCGGTACCGAGGACCTTGCGACCAACCTGACCAGTGAAAACGACCATGGGCACTGAATCCATCATGGCATCGGCAATCCCTGTAACCGCGTTACTGGCACCGGGACCACTGGTGACACTCACGACGCCCGTCTTACCTGTCGCTTTCGCGTATCCTTCAGCTGCGTGCGTTGCACCCTGTTCGTGACGAACGATCGTGATATTAAAAGCCCGGTCATACATCGCGTCAAACAAGGAGAGGATCGTACCGCCTGGATAACCAAACAACTGGGTTACACCCTGCTGTCTTAACGTGTCGACTAAAATGCGAGCACCTGTCTCTGTTGTCGTCGTTGCTGGTGGTGTGATTTCTGCATCCATCTATTGAGTCACATCCTTTCGGTAAATTCAGTTTTCAATGTCTTACGAAGACTATTGCTTGGATGAGGATTTGCCGCCTCAGCCTTGCTTGGTGCTTCGTAATGGTTAATACAATATCAACTCAGTTTTAAATTGTCAACAGGAATTCTAATTATTTTTTAATCGAAATCCAAGTTTAAAAAAGACATACTACTTTATAGGCGCAGTCAATTTTTTTGAATTAATTTTGATAAATCTGCGTTATACCGCCGATTATAACATCAACCCAAATCAAGGCATCATTTTTCCTTGATTTTATCCCCAGTAAAATAGCTTTTTGTTTGGTCATTTTAAAAGTTGCTCTCATTCTAATTTAATTTTCTAAAAAGCTAGGTTTTTCATTTTTATTGTGATATAGTTAGCAAAACTAACGTATAGCACAAAAGAAGCCACTTAGAAAAAGTAGCCTGCCAGTTCGGCTCAGAGAGGTCCGGATTGCTGCAACGGATCCCAACTGTCAGGTGAAAGTAGCTCTAAGGCACCCCGCTTCCTGGTACTGGCCATTATCCAGAGGATATGTGATTGCATATCCATAAGACACAGGCAACTGTAATCTAAGGTGGTACCGCGCGAAAACGCCCTTTGAGAATTAAATTCTCAAGGGGCGTTTTTTCTATACTAGGCTTTTACATATCGTTTAACTCGAAATTACACACATATGGCAACAGATCCGCATCATATCGGAAAGGAATGATTTTATGACATCACACATTATCCTCGCAACGTCCAATGCCCCCATGGCAGAATACTTCGAATCCCAAGGCTTCGACACTTTATACTTAGGCCAACGCTCGGTGGCCGCGCAATTATTAGGCACAGGCAGTGACAAGGTGTTAAGTCTGCCCGAATATGCCCAGTACCTTAAGTGTATGCGAACGACCACAGATGTGAAGTTGTTAGCTGAGGCGTCCTATGATCTAACCGAAGCCGACAGTATTGCCGACATGGTCAGCATGCTTGCGGAATGTGGTGCCAACAAAGTCCTGATCGACGACTCTGACCGCAACGGCCACCCCCTGACCCTGGCCAACCTTAGCCGCACACTGGATGACGTGATGCAGCGGGTCGCCGGTAAGGGCACGGGTATCATTTTAAATCTCTGTCACTACGATGATTACGGCACTGCCGGCATCAAGGAACGCGTTGCGCTGGCACACAAAGCTCAAATCGATAGCATCGCACTCAGCCGGCTGACCACGTCGACCCTCAGTTCATTGGCACCTCTATTGAAGGAAAATAACGATATTGGCCTGACACTGGACACAAAGGATCTCAATTTTAGTTTAATTCAAGCATTGAAACCGGCCTTCGTCCTGGATACATACCACCCGCAAGAAGCCTCGAACCAGTGGGTGCAAAAGACTGGGGCGTCGGTGATTACGAAGTTGTTTATGGGGTAGCGTGCGGAACACATTTCGGCACGGTAAATTCGAAGTGTCTCCATATAATACTTAACCAAAGCACGTAAAACAAAAGCCAACACCAAAGACCCAACTGTCCAGCAGATGGGTCTTTTTAAATGTCAGAATTCCTAACACATATAATAGGAAGAAACAGGTTCAAAAAAACAAAATCCCTGCCCTTTTATCCCTCGTAAAACAAGATTTCATCCGTCCGAACCCAATCGCAAAAAATAGTGAAACTTTTTTTTAAAACCGCCCTTTTTCAAAAAATTTTCGCCAATCTTTAACTTCGCTTACGTAGTATAGAGATAGAACGATAATTAGAAAGGACGGCTCTCATGACCAATTCCGCCAACCACCACCGGTTGCGATTCCTGCTCATTCTCGGCACTCTCAGCGCAACCGGACCACTTTCCATTGACCTCTATCTGCCAGCGCTCCCACAAATGGTCAGTCAATTTCATACCACCACTGCCATGATGCAGTTAAGCATTACTGCCTGTTTACTGGGCCTGGCTGTCGGACAACTGATCAGTGGCCCGCTTAGCGACCATTACGGCCGCCGCATGCCGTTGTTTGCCGGGTTCATTGTTTTTGGGTTAGCTTCACTCGCCATTGCATTCACACATTCTGTCAGCCTGTTGATTGGCTTGCGGTTCATCCAAGGCCTCGCAGGCGCTGCCGGGCAGGTGCTATCGCGCGCTGTTGCTCGCGACTTGTTCAGTGGCAAGGCCCTAACACAGTTTTACGCGTTGCTTAATTCAGTAAACGGACTGTTCCCAATTATCGCGCCCATCATCGGCGGTTACATGATCAAATTCGTACCGTGGACAGGTATCTTTATCCTTTTGGGCGCCATCGGCCTCCTATTGGCTGGTTTGATCCTCCTCGGGATTCCGGAAACACTGAAACCTGAGCACCGCTTGACCGGTCCAGTTTTTCAAAGTTTTCTGTCATTCGGAACGCTGCTCAAACAGCCTGGTTTCTTCGGTGAACTGCTGATCACCGGCGTTGTTTACGGCAGCCTCTTCAGTTATATCGCCGCATCGACCTTCATTTATCAGCAACTCTTCCACCTATCCGCACAAAGTTTCAGTCTCATCTATGCGTTAAACGGCCTCGGAATCGTCATCGGCAGCGCACTACCTGGACGCTTAACGGGCGTCAGTACCTACCGTCAGCTGATCAGCGGGCTCGGTTTCTGCATTGTCGATAGCGTAGCCCTCCTACTGGGTGCTTACCTGCAGTGGCGCTTAGTAACCATTGCAACGTTAATTTTCCTGCTAGTTATTGGTGTGGGACTGCTGCTGACACTGACCACGGCCATCATCATGGGCAAGACTAGTGAAAACGCTGGTGGTGCTTCGGCGCTTATTGGCTTATCACAAAACGCATTTGGCGGAATATCATCACCGCTGGTCGGTCTGTTCGGTACCAGCAGCTTGGCACCAATGGCGGGCTTGGTGCTCGTCTATAACCTCATCGCCGGTGGGGTCGCCTATCACATTCATCACCAAAATCGTTAATATAACGTTATATATAAAAAACACGTTGCATTTAAAAATATGCAACGTGTTTTTAGTTATCTTGATGGGTTGCCCGCCATTCTTTCAAATAGGCGAGCCGCTGTTTAAATCGTTTTTCATTTCCTTGTTCGGTAGGGTCGTAATACTCATGCCCCGCCAATTCATCCGGCATTGTGGTCATGGTCGTTAACTTATCCGCTGAATCGTGGGCGTATTGATAGCCTTCACCATACCCCAAGTCCTTCATGAGTTTGGTCGGGGCGTTACGGATCTGCATCGGCACCGGCACGTTGCCGGTCTGTTTAACATCCGCCTTGGCTCGGTTACGAGCAGCGTACACGGCGTTTGACTTGGGCGCCAGCGCCAGGTAGATCACCGCTTCCGTCAGGTGCACGTCACACTCCGGCATCCCAAGGAATTGGCAGGCCTGAAACACGTTCACGGCAAGGTTCAGCGCGTTGGTGTCTGCCAGACCAATGTCCTCACTGGCGAATCGCACCAGTCGCCGAGCAATGTACAGCGGGTCCTCACCGCCCTCCAGCATCCGTGACAGCCAGTAAATGGCTGCGTCAGCATCACTATTACGCATGGATTTATGAAGGGCAGAAATAATATTGTAGTGTTCTTCACCATGCTTGTCGTACCGCAGCGACTTGGTATTCAGCAGTGAGTTCAGGTCGGCAACCGTGATCGTGACAGACTTATTTTCCCGGTGACCGTTCAGAACCGCCATTTCAAGCGTGTTCAGCGCAATTCGGGCATCGCCATTCGCAAACTCTGCCATCATTTTGAGCGCATCCGCATCAATATTGACAGTCAAATCAGGAAACCCTGCCGGATTCTTCAGCGCATTATCCAAGAGGTGTTCAATATCGTTTACCGTCAGCTTCTTTAGCACGAAGACTTTGCATCGCGACAACAACGCTGCGTTGATCTCAAACGAGGGGTTCTCCGTCGTGGCACCGATAAGAATGATGCTGCCACGCTCAACAAAGGGCAGAAATGCGTCCTGCTGAGCCTTGTTGAACCGGTGAATTTCGTCGATAAACACAATGGTGCGCTGCCCGATCTTTCGGTTGCCCTCGGCCTCTTCCATAATTTTTCGAATTTCCTTGATGCCGCTGGTGACCGCGCTAAACGTGATAAAATGCGATTTCGTTTGGTGGGCAATGATCTGCGCCAGGGTCGTTTTACCAACACCAGGCGGCCCCCAGAAAATCATCGATGACAGTTGATCATTCGCGATAATTTCCTGCAAAATCTGACCGTCGCCGAGAATTTGCTGCTGACCGATAAAATCAGCCAGCGTTTCTGGCCGCACCCGGTTCGCCAGCGGACTGTTTTGTTGCTGCTGATCATCAAAAAGTGAGCCCTGCTGCATGGTGATGCCTTCTTTCTTATCGTATTAGGAACACGCCACCGTCTAAAAAAGGCACAGACTAAGCCCCTAAGTTTAGTCTGTGCCGATTATCAATTGATTACTTCTTTTGATCTCGGCGCATCTGCTCCGAAACTTTTTGTGCTTGCTCCCGTTGACGACTCAGATGGTTCGCTTTGTCGAGCGCGTACGCGTGGTACAACGCCCCATAGTCTAACTCATGACTGCTCAGCGAACCATCCCCCGCGTCAAACTTATTTGCGTGATTAAACCAATGTGCCATAGTAAACTCCCCCAATGTCCGTTTACCTGTATGATACCAAAGTTAGCGCTTAATTAAAGGGTTTCAGCGGAATTTAACCAGGAAACTTTAGATTTCAGGCAAAGTCTCTCCTTTTGTCGGGTGTTCAGGGTGCACTGGCGGGATTAGTTCCTGCGAGTTAACAAAAATGCGCACATCGCTATGCACGTTCCATCGTTTTTTTCAGTTCGATCAGACGTTGTTTGATCTCATCGCGAACTTGTCGAAAGACCGCCAATTGTTCGGCCTCGGATCCGCCCGCCTGCGCCGGATCCGGTAACGGCCAATGAACTTTCTTGACGCTAGCGGGTGTCACCGGACACCGGTCACGGGCGTCGCCGCAGAGCGTCACCACCAAATCAGAGGTGTTGAGATAGTCGGTATCGATCAGTTTTGACCGTTGCGTGGAAATATCTATGCCTACCTCTGCCATCACCTGAACCGCTTTGGGATTCAGCCCGTGGGTCTCAATGCCCGCGCTGGCAACCCGCCACTGCGGATCAAAGAGTGCTTTCGCAAAACCTTCTGCCATCTGACTGCGGCAGGAATTGCCTGTACATAGAAAGTAAAGTTGGGTCATTTTAGTTACCTCGCTTAATGGACGGATGCCCGTTTTAATAAGATGAAATGCCCTCTTGGCAGGTCAAATGCTGGTTTGGAAAAGATGCACCTTTATTTTGTTCTCTAACCATACAACTGGCAAGCAAAAACAACCACGAAATGATGAGGGCATCATTAATAGTATCAGGCCACGTTTCAAAAAAAGAAAGCGAGTAAGACAAAATACCGTTTTGTCTCACTTGCTTTCTTTTAAAATTACAGTTACAGTTCATCGCCCTCGGCGCGCAGCAGTTCTCCTAAAGCTGGTTGCTGCTTTGTATCGATGTGGTACTGTTCAGCAAACGCATCAACAGCTTCCTTGCCGTACAGTTTTTCATCTAACGGCATATAGGCAGTCGCCACCGGATCATCCGGTTTAATAATAGCATTGATGACGATCGGTTTCTTGTTGCCGTTGGCCTGCAGCTCCTTGACCTTAGCAAACACGTCGTCCAATTCGGCAATGGATTTGGCAGTAAAGCCAATGCCGCCGAGGCCGTCCGCCACTTTGGCCCAGTCAGCAGGTGTCAGATCAACGCCGTAGAAATGTTGTTTCGTTTCGGCTTGTTCATAGTAGATAAAGCCGTAACGGTCGTTTGAAAAGACCACGTTGATTACTGGCAGCTCATACCGATTTTCGGTGATGATGTCTTGTTCTACCATAGAAAAGCCGCCATCACCGGACAATGACCAAGCCTGCGCATCCGGCACACTCAACGCACCGGCTAATCCGCCAGGTACCCCAAAGCCCATTGTCGCAAACAGGCCGGAGATCGCGAAACGCTGGTTCTTGTTCATTGGCAACCCGCGCACGCCCCATTCGGAAACGTTCCCGGTATCCACGGCGAAGGTGTCGTTCGGCCCAGCAAGTTTAGTAATCTCAGCCGTGACCGATTCAGGGTTGAGACCCTGGCTGTCGTCCTTGGCCAGTTGATCCAGCCATGCATCCCAGTTCTTCTTGTTTTCTTGGTTAGCCTTTAACCAAGTACCAGCAGGCAGCGTTTCACCGGTATCGATCAAAGCCTGCAGATAAGTTTTCACATCCGCAATCACAGCGTAGTCAACATCAACGGTCTTGCCGATATCAAAAGCGTTTGTGTTCACTTCGATGATTTTCAGGTCCTTTGGCCAGAAGTTTGCAAACGGAAATTCGGACCCGAGAAACAGAATCAAATCGGTGTGCTGCAAGGCTTCAAATCCGGATTTAGTGCCCAATCGGCCAAACGTTCCAATAAAGTTTGGGTGGTCGGTGCTGATAACACCCGTTGCTGGTACGGTATTCATGACTGGTAAGTTGAACTGTTCTGAAAATTGAGTCAAAACGTCACGTGCGCCCAGCAACCCACGACCCGCATAGATTAACGGATGTTTAGCTTCCTTCAATAACTTCAGGGAATCGGTGATTGCTTGTGGATCGACCGTTTGGGTGAAGTTGTCAGCGACCACCTTAGGCGTCTTGCTCGGGACATAGTCGATCTCTTTTGTGGTGAGATCTTCTGGTAAAATCACAACGGCAACGCCGCTCTGACGGTACGCTTCACGAATGGCTTCATTGAAGACGTAAGGAATCTGTTCCGCGGTCGTTACAGTCCGGTTATAGACAGCAACATCGCCGAACATCGGCGTTTCGTCCATTTCCTGGAAGTAGTTGGTGTTCATTGAATCCTGTCCAACTTGGCCAACGATTGCCAGTAATGGCACGTGGTCCATCTTAGCATCGTACAACCCGTTAAACAGGTGGGTCGCACCAGGGCCAGCTGAGCCAAAGGCAACACCGATCTTGCCGGTAAACTTGGCGTCTGCGGATGCAGCGACTGCGCCGACCTCTTCGTGACGCACCTGAATATACTTGACATTTTCTTGTTCAAGATAGAGGCCTTCGACAGTGTGGTTAATGGACCCTCCAGGAATCCCATACACGTGATCGACTCCCCAATCAGCCAACGTTTTTACTAATGCTTGACCTGCCATCATTTTAGTCATGTGCTTCGCTCCCTAATCTACTGATCTCACTAGATAAAGGCTAGTGGTAACCTGAATCTGATTTACTGTGCACATTGTAAAACTTGGAAATTAAAAGGTCACGTATTTTGACTTACTTTTTGTAAGAATCTTGAACAGCTGTTTTTAATAAAACGCACTGTGCTAATAATATGAGACGGGTGTCGAAAATGTCGTCAAAGACATCCGAATTTCAGAACACAACGCCGAATAAACGACTTTTGTTTCTTTTGAAACGGTCATTCTAAATCAGTATAGCCGTCCAACATGTTCCACGTGAAACATGTGACCCGAACTGTCTGCAGTCATGACCCAGGTTGTCGGTAATGTCTTTAAAATCTGCAACGACTCTCTTACTTTTGTTTCTAATCTGAACAATAACAAAAGGCTTCAGCAGCGCGTCTTTACATGCGTTGCTGAAGCCTTCTCCAAGTCATTGTTTCACGTGAAACATCTAATCAATGCGTGCGTTCGTCAACAATTTCCACGTTCTCATCAATTTCATCATTATCATCCGCCAAAACCAGCGTATTATAGCGCGGCTGCAGTGTTAGTTTCATGTTATCGCCGAGGAATTTTTCTGAATAACCCTTGAAGTAAATGGTGCCAAGGTTGGAGTCCAATTCCTTATCATAATCGTTGTATGGCATATCCTTATTGATCAAAACCAATTGGAAAGACACTTGCAGTGCAACGAGGCCGTGGTGCGAATATGGTCCCACCCCATCGTCGTAACTGAGCAACAATCTAGTATCATCCGTTAAATGTGACTTGATCTTGTCGATAGCGCCCTGAGTTAATTCTAGATGCTTTGTCATTTTTTATACCCCTCTCTATTGTGCATTTTTAATAACTGTTTGGTCCTCATTATACAGCTTTCTACGTAACAATCGTCTTCAGGCAATAGTTTGGTTATAGCCCGCCATCTACCAGTTTTATCCACGCAATGCCACTTTCTAGCATGATTATGGGCTAGTTTTCACCTTTCTGAAGGTCGCATGTCGGCACCGGTTGTCGGTTTAACGGTTACGCGAACCACCTGAATACGAAAAGCATGTTGTTACTATTTGTCACACACTGATTTTCTCCCCTCAATCAAGAAAGCGCAACCAATTAGCCTTTAAACTATGCTACACTAGAAGTATTAGTTTGGAGGTCAGCTCATGACAACAGAAAAAATGACATGTCGCGCTACACGTTCCCTTATCAACCACCGGGTCTTTCTGGCAGATATTAACGAACACGGTACCGTTTTTGGCGGCCGAACACTTGCTTTGATCGATGATAGCTCATCCGTCTCAGCCGCCCGGGTCTCAAAACAGATTCAAGTCACCGCCGCTATGGATCACATGCAGTTTGTCAAACCCTTTGCAGTACCAGAAACCATGATCATCGATTCCTACGTGACCGGGACTAGTAAACGGTCGATGGAAGTCTTTGTGAAAGCTGTCGGTGAAGACTTGACCACTGGCAAGCGTTTCTTAGGTTTTACCTGTTTTGTGACCTTCGTAACGGCGGCCAGTCCAGCTGACCCAACGTTGCCGATCATCGTGCCGGAAACCGCGGAAGAAAAATTTCTCTGTGCTGGATATGAGGCGCGCGTACAAGAACGCAAAGCTGGCCGCGCAACTGAAAAAGAAACCTTAAGCCACATTGAACTTGGCGCACCTGAATTCAAGAAATAACCCGCGTTACTCATGGCATAAAGGCCGGTTTAGCCCAATCTCAGTTTGAAACAACGCGCTTTCTCAAACTTGTTATTGTATTTTTATACACGTATATACACTTAACATGATACAAGCAATATTATAACGTTTTATATCAGGCTTTTATTGCATAATAAAAAGGCAGTTCATCTTTCAACACGAAAGTGAACTGCCTTTTATATTACTCATTATTTCATAGAACTATCACTAATAATCCTACTTAACCTTCGCAATCTTTCCTTGTTCGATGTAAACGTCAAGGATCGCAATGTCAGCTGGGTTGACCCCGCTGATTCGCGTTGCTTGTGCCACCGTTTCCGGTCGGATCTTGTTTAGTTTCTGGTGGGCTTCAGTTGCCAAGCCATCAATGGCATCGTAGTCGATATTGTTAGGAATCTTCTTGGCTTCCATCTTCTTCATCTTAGCCACGTTGTCTTCGGCCTTCTTGATGTAGCCGGCGTACTTGATCTGTACCTCAACCTCTTCCATTTCCCGACGGTCCAAAGGTTCGTCCGGTGCTGGAATAAATTGCAACAAGTCCTTATAGGTCACCTGCGGCCGCCGCAAGAAATCAGTCGCCAGGACACCATCCTTCAATGGTTTCTCATTGTGTGACTGAACATAGGCGTTGACCGTGTCAGAAGGCTTGACCCGCACCGTATTCAACCGGGCGATTTCGTCTTCAATGATTTGGCGCTTCTTATTAAAAGCGTCATACCGTTCTTGCGAGATCAGACCCAGTTCGTAGCCCTTGTCTGTCAACCGCAGATCAGCGTTGTCGTGACGCAGGATCAACCGGTATTCGGCCCGGCTGGTCAGCAAACGGTAAGGTTCGTTGGTGCCCTTGGTGACCAAGTCATCGATCATCACGCCGATGTAGCCCTCAGAACGCTTCATGATGAATTCACCCTTGTTCAGCGCCCGCAGACCAGCGTTGATGCCGGCCATAATGCCCTGTCCAGCAGCCTCTTCATAGCCGGAAGTTCCGTTGGTTTGACCAGCAGTAAACAGATTCTTGACCTGCTTAGTTTCCAGTGTCGGCCGTAGTTGGTAAGGGGAAACGACATCGTATTCGATGGCGTATCCTGGTCGCATCATTTCGGCGTGCTCGAGTCCCTTGATGGAGTGGAGGATCTTTTGCTGAACCTCTTCCGGCATTGATGTGGAGAGTCCCTGAACGTACCATTCATCCGTGTTACGGCCCTCTGGCTCCAAGAACAGCTGGTGGCGGCTCTTGTCAGCAAACCGGACGATCTTATCCTCGATGGATGGGCAGTAACGGGGCCCGACACCTTCGATAACACCGGTAAACATTGGTGCCCGGTCAAGGTTATCGCGAATGATTTTGTGGGTCGTCTCGTTGGTGTACGTTAACCAGCATGATAGTTGATTTTTCAGCGCCAAATAGTTTTCATCCGGTGTTTCGTAACTAAAGTGGTTTGGTTCAACGTCACCCGGCTGTTCTTCGGTCTCATCATACTTGATGGTGTTACCATCGACTCGCGGCGGAGTCCCAGTCTTGAAGCGCTTGAGTTCCAACCCATACTTTTCCAGATTCTTGGTCAGTTTCATCGCAGGCTGGGAGTTGTTTGGACCAGAAGAATACATCAGTTCACCGATGATGATCTTACCCCGGGCAGCTGTTCCAGCCGCAATAACTACGGCCTTCGCACTGTACCGAGCACCGGTGTTGGTAATGACCCCTTCACAGACGCCATCTTCAACAATCAGGTCATCCACGATACCCTGACGCAACGTTAAGTTTGGTTCTTTTTCCAACGTGTGCTTCATTTCGGCATGGTAGGCGTGCTTGTCAGCTTGAGCCCGTAATGCGCGGACAGCCGGGCCTTTCCCAGTATTTAACATCCGCATCTGAACGTAGGTCTTGTCAATGTTGCGGCCCATTTCGCCGCCCAGTGCGTCAATTTCACGCACAACAATTCCCTTTGCCGGACCGCCCACTGATGGGTTACATGGCATAAAAGCGACCATGTCTAAATTAATGGTCATCAGCAGGGTCTTGTTTCCCATGCGCGCAGCTGCCAGCGCTGCTTCAACACCGGCATGGCCGGCACCCACGACAATGACGTCGTAGTCTTTTCCTTGGTATGGTTGAATCTCAGGCATGTCTTTCTCTCCTTGAATGTTTCGTTTTTAAACTCATAATCGTTATTAAATGACCATGGCGCTTTTTAAGACAGCATGGTCGTGACACTGCAACCGTGAATGCTACGCCGTTACTATCATTTAGTCAACGGATTTAGCTTCTGCTCAAACCTGCAGTGGTGTGCTACTTGCCGACACAGAACTGACTGAATAACTGGTCCAGCAGTTCATCTTGATAACTGTCCCCGGTGATTTCACCAAGGTAGTTCCAGCAACGGGTCATGTCGATCTGAACGAGGTCCACCGGCATCCCCGCTGCGATTCCTGTCATCACGTCATCCAGCGCCTTGCTGGCCTGGTGCAGCAAGCCAATGTGGCGCGCGTTCGTGACCATGACGTTACCCTGACCGCTCTCGATACCTTCATCAAAGAACAGGTGGGCAATTTCTTCCTGCAGCTCACTGACGCCCTGATTTTGCAGCATCGAAGTCTTGATCAGCTTGGTATCGCCGGCCAGATGCTGCAACTCGGTCATATCAAGCTTCAATGGCAGGTCTGTTTTATTTAAAATAATGATCCGCTTTTCATCAGCTGTATCCGCTAATAATTGCCGGTCACCGTCCGTTAGCGGCTCACTGGTGTCCAATACAAGGAGCACCAGATCTGCGGCACCGATAGCTTTTCTGGAGCGCTCAACACCGATTTTTTCCACCGTGTCATCCGTTTTGCGAATACCGGCAGTGTCGATCAATTTTAGCGGGACCCCAGCCACATTGACGTACTCTTCAATCACGTCCCGGGTCGTCCCGGCAACGTCCGTCACAATGGCTTTATCTTCGTTTAACAACTGATTTAACAGGCTGGACTTTCCGACGTTCGGGCGGCCAACGATGGCCGTTGCCAGACCTTCACGGAGAACTTTCCCCTGCTTAGCCGTCTTCAGTAACTGCTGGATCGACGCTTTAACTTCCTGCGCTTTTTCCAATAATAGCTTTGTCGTCATTGTCTCCACGTCATCGTATTCCGGATAGTCGATGTTGACCTCAACTTGGGCTAACACCTCCAAAATATCTTGGCGCAGGTTCTTGATCAACCGCGATAAGCTGCCATCCAACTGATTCAGGGCAACCTTCATCGACTTATCCGTTTTCGCACGGATCAGATCCATGACCGCCTCGGCCTGCGACAGGTCAATTCGGCCGTTCAGAAAGGCTCGTTTGGTAAACTCACCTGGTTCGGCCAGCCGGGCGCCGTTACTGAGCACCAGTTGCAGGATCTCATTGGTGGCCATTAGACCACCATGGCAGTTGATCTCCAGCACGTCTTCACGGGTGTAAGTCTTTGGTGCCCGCATCACGGACACCATGACCTCATCAACTTCAGACTGGGTCTCGGGGTCAATAATGTGGCCGTAATTAATCGTGTGCGTTTTCACGTTCTTTAAGTTTTTACCCTTAAATAGCGGTTCAACGACGTCAAAAACATCGTCGCCGCTCACCCGAATAATCGATATGCCACCCTCTCCAGGCGGCGTTGCAACGGCCGCAATCGTATCAAATTCACTTGTCGCTGTCATAGCGTTATCCCTCCTCATTGGATTTGTGACGAATTTCACGCACAAAAAAAGTGCGCACCCATGCCCCTAACAGCATGGATAAAGCACTTTGACTACTTTATCTATTTAAGATAAGAATGATTGTCTACAATATTAATGTGCTTCCACCCTTTTGTCAAGACGAACAGACAAAAACAAGTGTTTGTTTTTTGGATTTTGGTGGTCTTAATTTACTCATGAATGCGGGGGCAACGCTGTGCCATCATGTGCGTCAGCACACACTGTCATGACTCCTAAACGACCCTGAATCGACTTGCATTATTGCTGCAAGATTGAATCTCGTTTGTTGCGCATGGCAATAATCAAAATACGGCCGCTGACTACTTACTATTCCACGCCTCATATCAATATCAGCAATATCGGCAATATCGGCAAAACCGTAACGACTGTACTACAAAAAGCGGCATTATTTAGGTGCAAATGCCACCATTTCTGTCCTATTCACTTTAAAAAATTTGCTGACGTCCATGTGTTTTTAAGTCAGCACAAAATAAGCATCCGTCTGATGCGTTAAAATTTTGCTGTTACCGTGGCGAAATGACGACAGCACGTTTTGGTTCGCTGCCTGCTGAATACGTCATGACGTGGTCGTTATTGGCCAAAACGGCATGAATTTGCTTGCGTTCAAAAGATGGCATCGGGTCCAGGTAGACTGGTTTGCCCGTTGCGACAACCTCACGTGCCATGTTTTCTGCTAACCGGGTCAGCGTATCGATCCGGCGGCTCCGATAGTTCGCCACGTCCAATGTGACAACCAATTTAGAGAAGCGCTTATGGTTCAGATAAACTTGTGCTAAGCTTTGCATCGCGTTGATGGTCCGGCCATGCTTGCCGATCAGTAACCCTTCAGCCTCCGTGTTGAAGTTAACAGTGATTTGACGGTGTTTGATTTCAGTGGTGCTGGTAGCATCGATGCCTAATTGCGCAACAATTTCATCCAAATAAGTCTTTAATTCAGCAACAACTTCAGCGTAGCTTTCCTTGTTGGTGAGTTCAGTTTCAATTTCAATATGTGGTACGTTGGTTTCAGTAGTTTCTTTAACGTTCGTTTCGGTTTTTGTCCGGTTCACGGGTTGTGCTTGCGGCTGGGTTGCCGTTGCAGCGGTCGCCTGGACGTCTGAGTGCGCAGTTTCGGTTTGTTTTGGCTTAACGTCAACTTCTGCTTGACGAGCACCAATGCCGAAAAATCCGCGACGAGGCGTTACTTGAACCGTGGTTTCGATGTCAGTTCTGGTTAAGCTCAATGCTTTTAAGCCGGTTTCAATAGCGGCTTCCACGGTATCGCCTTTAAATACAGTCATGGTAAGTTCTCCCTTCAGGGGTATAACCCCATTAGATATAGTATATCATGGTCCCCGTCAATAATAGCGCAAAATTACGTGTTAGCGCTTTAAACTGGCCGTTTGTAATATTTTTTCGGTATTTTGTCCCGAAATGACCGGATTGCGTATGTATTTGTCCTGTAAAGGGCGGTTTTGTATGTCCATTCTATGACTTTCTGTTGCGGCAGTTGGTGTTCAGGTTATGCTTTTTATTCGATATTTCAGTGAATCGCTTTTGTTGATTGAAACAGTAGTGCGCCACGGTGTTTTTTCCTTGAACGCGTTTCTCAGGGTTAAGAGCTCCTGCGTATTTGACCTTGGCCCAAAAATCAGGCACGACTTTGCGGGTGTATTTGCCTGAGTGGGACTTGCGACACTCTTCTTGGCAACATAGCCTAAACGAGTTTCGCAAGGCACGGGGCTCCTGCAGAAGGGACTCTGGGCCAAAAAGTCAGGCCCGGACTTTTGGGGGAATTTGCCTGAGTGGGGTTTGCGACGTTCTTTTTGGCGACATAGCATAAACGAGTTTCGCAAGGCACGGGGCTTCTGCAGAAGGGGCTCTGGGCCAAAAAGTCAGGCCCGGACTTTTGGGGGAATTTGCCTGAGTGGGGTTTGCGACGTTCTTTTTGGCGACATAGCATAAACGAGTTTCGCAAGGCACGGGGCTCCTGCAGAAGGGACTCTGGGCCAAAAAGTCAGACCCGGACTTTTCGGCCCAGAGTCCCTTCTGCTCCGCCCCTAAACGCCTTGCGCCACTCTCTCCACAAAAAAACGCGCCATCGGGAATCACACCCAATGACACGATTTTTTAGTTACTTACGACGACTTTGCTTGGCACGCTTAACGGCTTTTTTGACCTTGCGATCATGTTCAAGCTTTTCACGTTCCTGGACTTCACGTTCACGCCGGATCTTCCAAGGGTTTTGAATGACCAAGGTCTGACCCACTTGGAAAGCGTTCGTCACAACCCAGTAAAGGGAAACGGCACTTGGCAAGCTTAAGGCGGTGATGAAAATGATAATTGGTGTCGTGACCGTCATCATGGTGGTCATCCCGTTTGATTCGGGTTGGCCTTTCATCATGAGCCACGAACTAAAGAACGTAAAGACGGCGGCTAAAATCGGTAAGATAAAGTAAGGATCTCGAGACCCTAATTGCAGCCATAAGAAACTCCCTGTCCGCAACACGTGCGTTCGAAAGATCGCCTGATACAGGGCCCAAATGATTGGTAATTGCACCAACATAGGCAAACATCCGGCCACGGGGTTAACCCCGGCTTCGCTATAGAGCTTTTGTTGCTCCTCACGCAGTTTGGCCATTGTTTCTTGATCTTTAGAAGAGTATTTCTTCTGCAGTGCTTTCAACTGCGGCTGAATCTCTTGGGTCTTGCGCATACTTCTGGTTTGGAAAATCATCAATGGCAGGATAATGATCCGGACGATGATCGTGAAGACGATGATCCCGACACCATAACTCCCATTAAAGAGGTTCGATAACCAGATAATTGCTCTCGAGAAGTTTAGTAAAACAACGCCATCCCAAAAACCGGTACTGTGACTTGTAATCGGCTGATTACCACAGGCGGTCAATAAAACGGCTAGCGCGACAATGCTACCCATTGTCGCAAAGCGTTTTAATTTTTTCACTAGTCTTCCTCGCTGTACTCAGTATCAAGCAATTTTGCAAGTTTTAAAACGTGAATCAAGTGCGCCTTGATGTCCGGCATGGACATCTCTGACGTGGTTGGCCGAGCGATGACGAGAATATCAACGTCCTGCTTCAAGAACGGTTTCAGTTCCAATAAGGACTGCCGAATCCGCCGCTTGACCCAGTTACGATGAACCGCGTTGCCGATCTTCTTACCAACGGAGATACCTACCCGGAAATGCTTCTGGTTAGGTTTCTCCATTTTATATAGAACGAATTGCCGATTAGCAACTGATTGGCGCGCTTCAAAGACTTCTTGAAACTCGGTCTCCTTTTTAACGCGGTAAGATTTTCGCATAGTGCATCTCCAAAGGTAGAATCTCTGGTCATAAAAATAAAAGACCACTGACGGTCAGTGGTCTTATGCAGACAATACTTTTCTACCTTTTTGACGTCTACGTGCTAAAACCTTACGGCCGTTACTCGTACTCATCCGCTTACGGAAACCATGTACCCGTGAACGATGACGCTTCTTAGGTTGATATGTGCGCTTCATTAGAACTAACACCTCCTGCGCTTTGTGGCGAAGAACCACTATATTTACATCGTAAAATGCATTTCTAAAATATAGTACCATACTCTCGACAAAATACAAAGACTGAATTTAAATTTCTCGTGTAATCAAAATTTGTTTCATGAATTCGGCCTGTGGATAACCAGTGGATTTGAATTTATAATTCACATCTTTTTAACTGAGTTATCCACCAATCCACAGCCTGTGGTTTCGCAAACATTTTCGGGTGTTCTTTCTGGGGACGAACGTGTGAAACACTTGTCATCACTGGTTTTGTTTTGCACACCCGCTTGTGGATAAAAATGTTTCACACACATTTATCCACAGTTATCCACACCCCTGTTAATAACTTCCAAACACCCTGTGAAACAATTATCCACAACTAAAAAAGGCTGTGGAAAACTTTTTTGTGGCATGCTAAACTGAATTTATCATTTCATATTGGGGAGGTAACAAAACAGTGCTTGATTTAGACACCCTGTGGGGAGATATCAAGGATGGTTTTCGTAGTGAAGTCGCACCAACGGCTTACACAACCTGGATCGATACAGCTGATCCAATCAAACTAACGAACCATCGTCTTACAATCAAGCTGCCATCTGAGCTGCATCGTGATTATTGGAAACGCAATTTAACCCAACCGTTAGTTGAGTTTGCCTACGAAGCAACCCATGAAGACATCCAGCCTGTCTTTGTCGTTGAAGATGAAGCGACTAACGCCACGGTGCCGCGAGAACCGGCCACCAATGCCCACAGCGTTAGCCAAGACGCCAAGTTGAACCCGAAATATACCTTTGACACGTTCGTTATAGGTAAGGGAAATCAAATGGCGCATGCCGCCGCCCTCGTCGTTTCAGAAGAACCCGGATCCATGTATAATCCACTCTTCTTCTACGGCGGCGTTGGTCTTGGAAAGACACACTTGATGCACGCGATTGGCAACAAGATGTTAAAAGATGATCCGAACACAAAAGTGAAGTACGTGACCAGCGAGGCCTTTACAAACGACTTCATCACTGCGATTCAATCCAAAACTCAAGAACAGTTCCGAGAAGAATATCGCAACGTCGACCTGCTCCTCGTTGATGATATTCAATTTTTTGCCGATAAAGAAGGTACCCAGGAAGAATTCTTCCATACCTTCAATGCTTTATACGATGATGGCAAACAGATCGTGCTCACGTCCGACCGTTTGCCGCACGAAATTCCGAAATTGCAGGACCGCTTAGTTTCTCGGTTCGCATGGGGCTTGTCCGTGGACATTACCCCGCCGGATCTTGAAACACGAATTGCCATTCTCCGCAACAAAGCCACCGCTGATGAAATTGATATCCCTGACGAAACATTAAGTTACATCGCCAGCCACATCGACTCCAACGTGCGTGAACTCGAAGGTGCTTTATCCCGGGTTCACGCTTATTCGAAGCTGATGCACCAACCCATTTCTACTGAGCTGGTGGCCACTTCGTTAAAGAGTCTCAAACTCGATAAGCACAGCAGTGAAGTCACGATTCCTTCAATTCAAGAAAAAGTGGCCAAGTACTACCACGTCTCACTAGCCGATTTGAAGGGTAAAAAACGGATGAAGTCCATCGTGATGCCGCGACAGATTGCCATGTATCTCTCGCGCGAACTTACTGACAGCTCATTGCCAAAGATTGGGAACGAATTCGGCGGCAAAGACCACACCACGGTCATTCATGCCTATGACAAAATTGCCGAAGCCCTTAAAACCGATAGTGACTTACAAAGTGAAATCAGCAACCTCAAAACGGAAATCGACCGGTAAGTCATTTCTTAAACGCATTGATCTAGAACCGAATTGCAGTTTGTTGCGCACCAATACAACAGGCTGTTAGATAAAAAGTAATCGATTGACAAGAATAGGAAGTCGACTACTTTTTTTAATGCGGTAAGTAAGCTATTATTAAACTAACAACCACTATTATAGAAGAAGATCACATGTGGGCTTGGGGATAAGTCCAAAAGTTTTCCACAAGTTATCCACAGGTGGAAAACCTAGTAACACGTTATCTTGAGGAAACTTATCCACAGTATCAACCGCCCTACTACGGCTATCTTTTATTATTTATATTATGGATATTAAGGAGTGTCACTCAAAATGAAATTTACGATCAATCGTGCTGCGTTTCTAAAAGAGCTCAATAACGTCTCACGGGCCATTTCATCAAAGACCACAATTCCAATTCTCACTGGGTTGAAATTAGTTGCCGATGACAGCGGCCTGACCCTAACTGGTTCCGATGCGGATATTTCCATTGAAGCCTTAATCCATGCTGATGATCCGGACAATCAGTTAGCAATCGAATCAACTGGTGCTATTGTATTACCCGCCCGATTCTTTGGCGATATCGTCAAACGATTACCAGAAGACAACATGACGTTAGATGTGACTGAAGGCTTTCAAACTGAAATCACTTCTGGTTCGGCTTCGTTTACCATCAACGGCTTGGATGCCAACAATTATCCACGGTTGCCAGAAATTGATGCCACCGATGCCATCACCCTTTCCGGAGATGTTTTTCGTGAACTGATCAATCAGACCGTTATCGCTGTTTCGACTCAGGAAAGTCGCCCAATCTTAACCGGGGTCCACTTTACTTTAGTTGACGACCAGTTGCTGGCCGTTGCTACGGATAGTCACCGGTTGTCGCAACGAAAAATCACGCTGCCCAAATCGGCATCGGCTACCTATGACGTCATTATTCCTGGGAAGAGTTTGACGGAACTCTCACGGATGATCAGCGACGATAACCCGGATGTTGAAATGCGGTTATCCGACAACCAAGTATTGTTCACGATCGGTGACAGTCTGTTTTACTCACGACTGCTGGAAGGCAACTATCCTGACACATCGCGCTTGATTCCAAAAGAAGCAACGACCAGCGCAGAATTTGATGCCAAGAGTTTATTGGCTTCAGTCGAACGTGCCTCACTGTTGTCTCATGAATCGCGCAACAATGTGGTAAAGCTGACCTTGAATTCAGCTGATGCTAAGGCAACGATCTTCGGTAATTCTCCAGATGTTGGGAACGTCGAAGAAGACCTGACGCCAAAGGAATTAACTGGCGACGAACTGGAAATTTCCTTTAACCCGGATTACATGAAGGACGCCCTGCGTTCCTTCGGTCAAACGGAGATCCGCATCGCCTTCACGTCACCACTGCGACCATTTACATTGGTCCCAACAGAAGACAGCGAGAACTTTATTCAGTTGATTACACCGGTTAGAACATTTTAGAGTGTGGAAGAAGGCGTTTAAGGAGTGGAGCCTAAGGGACTTTGGTCATAAATTCCCGACTCTGGAATTTGTGGCCGAAGTCCCTTAGGTGCAACTCCTTGCCTTCTGGAACACGTTTCGGCTTGAGGACAGTAGAAAGCCAACTTTGGTCATAAATTCCCGACTCTGGAATTTGTGACCGAAGTCCCTTAGGTGCAACTTCTTGCCTTCTGGAACACATTTTGGCTTGAGGACAGTAGAAAGCCAACTTTGGTCATAAATTCCCGACTCTGGAATTTGTGACCGAAGTCCCTTAGGTGCAACTCCTTACCTTCTGGAACACGTTTTGGCTTGAGGACAATAGAAAAACAAAAATGCGTAACCTCTAAACCAACTATCGGAAAAATGCCAAAAACCGCATAATAAAGGTCTTAAACCCAACAAATAAAACTAATTTGTTTCGAACTGAGCAAACAAATCACCAGTAAAAAGCGAGTTATTCCATTTTTGGAATAACTCGCTTTTTGACGCCGCTAAAGGCTTGTGAAATAGTTCAAGCCCTTTTCAGAAACATGGCGCAATCGGCGCTTGACTAACTACACGGACTAACAAAAACGCGCTCATCCTAACTGTGACTCACGTGATTAAGTGCTGCTGAACTCAAAAAAAACAAGCTATCTTTCGATTGGGCAGGATCCGAAGCGCAAAATAAGGATTGAAATAAAAACGTGGGACAACAGAGCGTTACTTCAAAACTTATCGTGATCTGGCCTGCCGGAAGCATACCGCTTCAAAAGCAACTTATCTTCGGCGGAAGTTTTCAAAAAAGACAACTTAGCCGGCAAAAATACATCGTTAGCATGTGGTTGATTAATTTGGCGAGAAAGTATAAATAACAAATAATCGCAACGTACCTGCCAAGTTTTCAGTTCCGTTTCAAAAAAGTCCGTTTTTGCCCCTGAATTACCGCGAAAAATATCAAAATTTGCCTCTTTTTTTAACACATCTCTCAACGTTTCGTTACATCCGTTCAAATTGAAGCGCCGAAAATCCAAAAACAGGGGTAATTTCGCCGGAAAGCATGGATTTTTAAATTCTAAGCGCATTTTGGCTGATTTTGATAAAAGACACAATCAAGTCAAAAAATCGCTCACATTGCTTGTACGTGATTGAAAGGTATACTTTTACCCTCAAAAAGCGTATAATTAGTAGAGAAAATGAAGGTGGGTGAAGCTGTGAAAAAGGAAGTTTTCATTGAGCCGCCATACATCACCTTGGGCCAATTGCTCAAAGAAGAAGCAATCGTTGGTTCCGGTGGTCAAGCAAAGTGGTATCTCAAAGAGCATGCCGTAGATGTCAATGGCGAACCGGACGATCGCCGGGGACGTAAGTTATATCCGGGTGATACGGTTGACGTCAAAGATGTCGGGCTATTTTTTATACGCTTAAATCAGGCTGAATAGTCATGAAATTACAGGCATTAGCGTTACACAATTTCCGCAATTATGACGACGTGACGGTGGCGTTTGGCGACGGGGTCAATGTCCTGCTGGGCGAAAATGCGCAGGGCAAGACGAACCTGCTGGAGGCCATTTATTTTTTGGCCTTAGCGCGCAGTCACCGAACGAGCAGTGACCGCGACCTGATCAATTGGCAAGCAGAAACCGCTCAGGTAAAAGGCCGGATCCAAAAAGCCAGCGGGAATACGCCACTGGAACTTGATTTGTCAAAGCATGGCAAACGCGCCAAGGTCAATCACTTGGAGCAGGCTAAATTGTCCCGGTATGTCGGTCAGCTTAACGTGATCTTGTTTGCACCAGAGGATCTGTCGTTAGTCAAAGGGGCGCCCCAGATTCGACGTCGGTTTATGGATATGGAATTCGGCCAGATGAGCCAGAAATATTTGTACAACCTGTCCCAGTATCGGACGATTTTAAAACAACGTAACAAATACTTGAAAGAGCTGGGCGCTAAGCAGCAAAAGGACCTGGTGTTGCTGGATGTGCTCTCAGATCAACTGGCCAACTATGGGTCGCAGATCATGTTTCAACGACTCACGTTTCTCAAACAGCTTGAGACCTGGGCAGCGCAGATTCACCAGGAAATTTCGCAGCACCGCGAAACGTTGAAGTTTCACTATGCGACCAGTATCGTTGACGATGCATTAGTGGACACGGCGCACATCTATGAGGCGTTAAAAGCCGGTTACGCGGCCAAGCGAGATAAGGAATTGTTTCAACGGACGACGTTACTGGGACCCCATCGCGACGATTTGAAATTTATCGTCAATGATAAGGATGTAGCCAGTTTCGGCTCTCAGGGGCAACAACGGACTACGGCGCTCAGCGTGAAATTAGCGGAAATTGATTTAATGCATGAACAGACCGGCGAGTATCCTGTCCTGTTATTGGACGACGTGCTGTCGGAGCTTGATGATATGCGGCAGACTCACCTACTGACTGCCATTCAAGATAAGGTCCAAACGTTTTTGACCACCACGAGTTTAAGCGGGGTGGCCCGGAAGTTGATTCACCAACCAAAAATCTTCACCATCAACAACGGTCAGATTATTTCTGAGTCGGATGAGACCGGCGGAGACACATCTGCGGATGCAGCTGATGACGAAACTAACGGTATTTAGCAAAAGGAGGAAAATCACTTGGCTGATAAGGAAGAAAGCAAGCAGGAAAAGGCCCGCGAATATGATGCCAGCCAGATCCAAGTGTTGGAAGGACTTGAAGCGGTTCGGAAACGGCCCGGGATGTACATTGGGACGACGAGTTCACAAGGTCTGCACCATTTGGTCTGGGAAATCGTGGATAACGGGATCGATGAAGCCTTGGCAGGGTTCGCCGATGCCATCCATGTGACCGTTCACAAGGACAACAGTGTGACCGTTGTTGATAACGGTCGTGGGATTCCCGTGGACACCCAAAAGAAGACTGGTAAATCCGCCTTGGAAACTGTCTTTACGATCCTGCACGCCGGCGGTAAATTTGGCGGTGGCGGGTACAAAGTTTCCGGTGGTCTGCACGGTGTTGGGGCCTCCGTTGTTAACGCGCTGTCATCTGAACTAGACGTTAAAGTCGTTCGGGACGGCAAGCGCTACTACATGGATTTTGCGTACGGCCATGTTAAGACGCCAATGAAGGTTATTGACGAGGGCTTACCTGAAAACATCCATGGGACGACGGTGCACTTCCAACCAGACCCAGACATTTTCCGTGAAACCACCACGTATGACATTAAGATCCTGACTACCCGAATCCGCGAGCTGGCTTTCTTGAATAAGGGCTTACGCATCACTATTCGTGACGAGCGTCCTGATGAGCCAACTGAACAATCCCTTATGTACGAAGGCGGGATTCGCCATTACGTCGAATACTTAAATAAAAACAAGGATGTCGTTTTTCCTGAACCAATCTACGTTGAAGGCGAGGAAAAGGGCATCACGGTGGAAGTTGCGCTGCAATACACCGACGACTATCACTCCAATCTATTAACGTTTACCAACAACATTCACACCTACGAAGGTGGGACCCACGAAGAAGGGTTCAAACGTGCGTTGACGCGGATCATCAACGATTACGCGCGGAAACACAACCTCATGAAAGACAACGAAGACAATCTGAGCGGGGAAGATGTGCGTGAAGGTCTGACCGCCGTTGTTTCCGTGAAGCATCCGGACCCGCAGTTTGAGGGTCAAACCAAGACTAAACTTGGGAACTCGGATGCGCGGACGGCCACTGATCATATTTTCAGCGAACGGTTCTCGAAGTTTCTGTTGGAAAATCCCGACGAAGCCAAAAAAATCGTCGACAAGGGGACTTTGGCTTCCAAAGCGCGGGTCGCTGCCAAGCGTGCCCGGGAAGTTACCCGGAAGAAGAGCGGTTTGGAAATCAGCAACCTGCCTGGGAAGTTAGCTGATAACACCAGTAAGGATCCTGAAATTTCCGAATTGTTCATCGTCGAAGGGGATTCCGCCGGCGGTTCTGCTAAGCAGGGTCGGTCGCGATTGACGCAGGCCATCCTGCCTATTCGTGGGAAGATTTTAAACGTTGAAAAGGCCAGCATGGACCGCATCTTAGCCAACGAAGAAATTCGGTCACTATTTACGGCCATGGGAACCGGCTTTGGCGAAGACTTTGATGTCAGCCAGGCCAACTACCACAAGCTGATCATTATGACCGATGCCGATGTCGATGGTGCTCATATTCGGACACTGTTGCTAACGCTGATCTACCGCTACATGCGGCCATTGCTTGAAGCAGGCTACGTCTACATTGCTCAGCCACCGCTGTACCAAGTGCGCCAAGGTAAGATGCACCGTTATATTGACTCCGATGAAGAATTAAAGGACTTTGTCGGCCAGCTGCCACCATCACCAAAACCCGCCATTCAACGCTACAAAGGGCTTGGTGAAATGGATGCTGAACAACTGTGGGAAACGACCATGGATCCAGAAAATCGTCGTTTGCTGCGGGTCGATGCCAGCGATGCCATGGATTCAAACGATGCCTTCACCACCTTGATGGGGGATAAAGTTGAACCGCGGCGTGAATTTATTGAGAAGAATGCGAAGTACGTTGAGAACTTGGATGCTTAGTTGAGCGTTTGAACCTGAGTGCGGTTGACGTTTTGAGTCCGGTATGTGCGACAGAGCGGCACGCCGTTGTCGTCTTCTCCATGAAACCGGACGGACCGGCACTTCTAACTTCAAAAACACACTAAATTATCAACACAACGTAGATACTTACAAGCCAGAGGTTCAGACTTTATGTCGCGGCCTCATTGATTGGAGGTTACTGATTTGGCTGATCAAGATTTACCAAATCGAATTCAAGATGTCGACTTGGCTAAGACCATGCGGACATCATTTCTAGATTACGCCATGAGTGTTATCGTGGCGCGGGCCCTGCCCGACGTTCGTGACGGGTTGAAACCCGTTCACCGGCGGATCTTGTACGATATGCACGAACTGGGTGTTACGCCAGACAAGCCGTACAAGAAGTCGGCCAGAATGGTGGGGGATGTTTTAGGGAAGTATCACCCCCATGGTGACACGGCGGTGTACGAGTCGATGGTCCGGATGGCCCAGGACTTTAGTTACCGCTACCCACTCGTTGACGGTCACGGAAACTTCGGGTCTGTCGATGGTGACGGTGCCGCTGCCATGCGGTATACCGAAGCCCGGTTAAGTAAAATCGCGTTGGAAATGCTGCGTGATATCAACAAAGATACCATCGATTTCCAGCCCAACTACGATGATACTGAAAAAGAACCGACCGTCTTACCAGCACGCTTCCCGAACCTGTTAGTGAACGGGGCTTCAGGAATCGCCGTTGGGATGGCGACTAACATTCCACCGCACAACTTAGCCGAAGTTATCAGTGCCATTCACATCCTGATGAAAAACCCGGATGCAACGACGGCTGATTTGATGGAGGCACTGCCAGGACCTGACTTCCCAACCGGGGGTGTGGTTATGGGCAAATCCGGAATTCGGAAAGCCTATGAAACTGGTAAGGGCAGCATCACCCTGCGTGCGAAAGTCGAAATCGAATCTGATAAGAGCGGCAAGCAACGTATCGTTGCCACTGAAATTCCATACATGGTCAACAAGGCTAAGCTAATTGAACGTATTGCTGACTTGGCGCGTGAAAAACGGATCGAAGGCATCACGGATGTTAACGATGAGTCTGACCGTGAAGGTATGCGGATCGTGGTGGATGTTCGCCGCGATGCAAGCGCCGAAGTTATTTTGAACAATTTGTACAAAATGACTTTGATGCAGACTTCGTTTGGATTCAACATGCTGGCCATTGTCAACGGGTCGCCGAAAGTACTCAGTCTCAAAGAAATTCTGCAGTACTATCTGGCGCACCAGTTGGAAGTCATCCAACGCCGGACTGCTTTTGAATTAAAGAAGGCGGAAGCGCGGGCGCACATTCTGGAAGGGTTAAAAATTGCCCTGGACCACATTGATGAGATCATCTCGATCATCCGTGGTTCGCAAACAGCCGATGTCGCTAAGACTGAATTAATGTCACGGTTCCCACTGTCTGACAAACAAGCGCAAGCCATTTTGGACATGCGGCTCGTTCGTTTGACCGGTTTGGAACGTGACAAGGTTGAGCACGAATTTGATGAGTTGCAAAAATCGATCACTGACTACAAAGCAATTTTGGCAAGTCGTGACCGTCAAAACCAAATCATCTACGAGGAACTGCTTGAAATTCAAGAGAAGTTCGGCGATGCTCGGCGGACCGAATTAATGGTCGGTGAAGTCCTAAGTCTCGAAGACGAAGACTTGATTGAAGAGGAAAACGTCATGGTTTCCCTCACCCACAACGGGTACATCAAACGGCTGCCAACGACCGAATTCAAAGCACAAAATCGTGGTGGACGCGGTATTCAGGGAATGGGCATCCATGATGATGATTTCATTGAACACCTGATTTCCACTTCGACCCATGATGTTCTGTTATTCTTTACCAACGCAGGTAAGGTTTACCGGATGAAGGGGTACGAAATTCCTGAATACGGCCGGTCCGCTAAGGGAATTCCAATTATTAACTTGCTGAACATCGATTCCAAGGAACGTATTCAGGCTGTGATCAACGTGTCGGATGCTGCTGGCGATCAAGCGAAGTTCCTGTTCTTCACTACCTTGAAGGGAACGGTTAAGCGGACACCTGTTGACGAGTTTTCAAACATTCGCAGCAATGGTCTGAAAGCCTTGAACTTAAAAGATGATGATGAGCTGATCAACGTTTCCATCGTGGACAGTACACAGAACATGATCATCGGGACCCATTCCGGGTATGCAGTCAGCTTCCAAGCAAGCGACGTGCGGTCGATGGGTCGTTCCGCTACCGGTGTCCGCGGGGTTCGTCTCCGGGATGACGATTATGTGGTCGGTTCCGCCATTCTTGGCCCGACCAGCAATGTATTTGTCATTTCTGAAAAGGGATATGGCAAACAGACCCCAGCTGACGAATACGCCATTAAAGGCCGTGGTGGTAAGGGTATCAAGACCATCAACATTACTGAAAAGAACGGCCCATTAGCCGGTCTGACCACCGTTAACGGTGAAGAAGACATTATGTTGATCACCGATAAGGGTGTGATGATCCGGTTCGGTGTGGAGAACGTCTCACAAACGGGTCGGGCAACCTTAGGGGTTCACTTGATTCGGTTGGACGATGATTCCAAGGTCGCAACGATGGCGGTTGTCGAAAAGGAAGAGCCGGATGATGGTGACGACGCTGAAGGTGCCACACCAACGGATGGCGGCGGCTCTGACGGTGATGCTTCGACGATCACTAACGAAACCACTTCCGGCACTGACACCTCGCTTGACCGGTTACTGAACGCCGCTGATGCAGATGACGATGATGACACCACGAACGATAGTGATGACACTAACGATTCTGATTCAGGGATGCTTGGTAATCCAGACGATACGGATGATGATGAATAACATTTGAAACGACTAAAACGTCACTGGTTTCTTCGGTGACGTTTTTGTTTTGCCATTAATCATTATAATAGAACAATCATTCTGTTTTAAGATGGCCTACACGCCGGCCAATAAAACCGCGGTTTATTTCGTTGACTAGAACTGGTTGGGTAGGATTATTTTCGGGTGGTTGCCGGGGAATAAGCATGCTCATTTTCGTAAAAAAAATTAAAAACAAAAAAACTGCGCTCGTTTTGAAATCGTATATATAGGGTATACGACATCTCTTGTCTAAATTAAGCGTTGCATCTTAGCCCAAAATTTGCTAAAATACTAATTTGTGAGTATTCCGTTCTCGGATAACTCTCCTTGCTCTCTTAAATCTAAATCAAGAGGGCCTGAAGTCCATAAGGAGGTGCAAATTTCATGAAGTATGAAATTACTTACATCATTCGCCCAGACCTTGACGACGCAGCTAAGACTGCCTTAGTTGAACGTTTCGACAAGGTTCTGGCTGACAATGGTGCAGAATTAATTGATTCAAAAGACTGGAAGAAGCTTCGTTTCGCTTACGAAATCGGCGGCTACAGTGAAGGTGTTTACCACATCGTTAACTTGAACGCCAATGACGACGCAGCTTTAAACGAATTCGACCGTCTTTCAAAAATCAGTGACGATATCTTACGTCATATGATCGTTAAACGCGAAGACTAATTTAGACATTCAACTATAACTAGAGAGGAGCAATTCCTATGATCAACCGAGCATTGCTAACTGGACGCTTGACAAGAGATGTTGATTTACGGTACACCCCAAGTGGGGCGGCAGTTGGAAACTTTACGTTAGCTGTTGATCGGCAATTTACCAATCAAAACAACGAACGTGAAGCAGACTTTATCAACTGTGTGATTTGGCGGAAATCTGCTGAAAATTTCGCTAACTTTACCCATAAGGGTGCGTTAGTCGGAATCGACGGTCGGATTCAAACCAGAAACTACGAAAACCAACAGGGTCAGCGTGTTTACGTTACCGAAGTGGTTGTTGATAACTTCGCACTGTTAGAACCGCGTTCTGCGAATAATAACAGTAACAGCAACAACGGAAGTTATAATAACAACAACCAAAACGGCGGTAACAATAACTACAACAGTGCGCCTGCTGGTAATAATAGTGCTCCTCAGAACAATAATCCGTTTGGTGATCCAAACACCAATGGTGCGGCTAACAATAATCAAAACAGCGGACAAAATCAGGCTGACCCGTTTGCAAACAACGGTGACAGCATTGATATTTCTGATGATGATTTGCCGTTCTAAACGGATCTGAACAGGAGGGAATAACATGGCTCAACAAAGAAGAGGCGGACGTCGTCGTCGTAAGGTCGACTTCATCGCTGCCAACCACATCGAATACATCGATTACAAAGATACTGACTTACTGAAGCGTTTTGTTTCAGAACGGGGCAAGATTTTGCCACGTCGGGTTACTGGTACTAGTGCCAAGAACCAACGTAAGTTAACCATCGCAATCAAGCGTTCACGCATCATGGGCTTAATGCCTTTCGTTGCCGAAGACTAATTGCAAAATGAAAAAGACCGCTGACCGGGAAATCGGTCGGGGTCTTTTTTTGTAGCGCGGGTTGCTGACGTGGCCTTTTGCTTGATTTTAAAAAGGGTATTAGTTCGGTACATGAGGGCATTAGCGTAAACTCGAGATCGTTAAAATAATAAAAATTAAAACCACCCTACAAAGTCTTTTATTGGTTTTGTAGGGTGGTTTTTGGTAAGCGCTGGCTTGTCTATCGCCACGTCTATTTTGATGGCGGAAAATTCTAATAGCGTGGGCGCGTTACTGCTATCTAGCTGAAACGTGCTGCTAAGGGCAGGGGACTACTACATAAGGCGAGTCTGATACAAAATCCAAAACCAGGATTTTATATCAAACTCGCCTTATGCTCCGTCCCCTGAGCGCCCTTAGCAGCACTCTTATTAGTTTACTTGCGAAAAGCTTTCACAACATTTGTACACTACTGTCATCTAGCCGAAACCTGCTGCAGAAAGCAAAGACTTGCACAGAAGGCGACTCTGATATAAAATCCAAACCCGGGATTTTATATCAGAGTCGCCTTCTGCTCCAGTCTTTAAACGCTTTCTTCCGCACTCTTATTACTATGTAGTCGGCAAGCCGTCTCGACCTTCGGAACGCATTGCTGCGCCGATCGTTCTTGCTTGCCATGGTTTGGCACCGTGGGTAAGTATCGCATGTTGGTGCGGGTGTGTCAAGATGTAAATGATTTAGAAATTGAATCTTGTTTTTTATTAAAACTCGCTATAAAAATTAAAATAAAATGATAAAATATAAGGCAACGAAAGGGAGGTAACGCTATGTCACTTGAAGCTGTTGAACACTATTTTGAACCTTATCATCTTACCGACCGGATCCATGTTTTTCATGAGTCTACGGCCACGGTTGCTGAAGCCGCTGCCACCCTTGGAATAGAACCCGATCAGATTGCCAAAACGCTCGCCTTTGACGTTGGCGGCGAAAACGTTGTGGTGGTTGCCAGCGGGCTGTCACGCATCGCTAACGGCAAATTTAAGCGCGCATTCGGCAAACGTGCAGACATGATTGCGCGCGATGAAGTTGAAACACGAATTGGTCACGCGGTTGGCGGGGTCTGTCCCTTTGCTGTGAAACCTGATGTGAAAGTTTATTTAGACGAGTCACTGAAAAAGTACGATATTTTGTATCCTGCCGCCGGGGACACCAACGCTGCGATTCGCTTGTCCCTGACCGAATTGGAACGCTATTCGAATCCCGTTGGTTGGGTGGATGTTGCGAAGGATGCTGGTTAAAGAGAACAGCACAAATCGATTAAAGAATGGAACAGAGGTGGCCTATTTATAAAATTACATGTTTAGGGCATGCAATATATTCCATTCCTGTTCAAGTTTTTGCTTTCTGGAATTCGTTTCCACTCGGTTGCCAGAAAGTGTCATTAAAGACAAAAACAAAAATAATCGCAGAAAACGAAAGTGGTTAGAAAGCGTTTTTTTCAAAAAATAAACGCCCCAGACTAACAATCCAGTTCGGGCTTGTTAGTCTGGGGCGCTTATGTGGCCATTGTGGCCGTTTGTTGCACGTCTAGGATAGAAAACCAAGACGTGCGAAAATGACATTTTATTTGCCTGTAATCATTTTTAATTCAGGCGCTTTTGTGAATGATACTTGCTGTTGATTAATCTTGTTTCTTAAACGAACGGGTTGTAAAGGCAATGATCAAGGCAATCACTGACAGAACCACTGGCAGGTAAACGGCCATGTGTACGCCGGCAGTGAAGGCACCTTGTTCGTTGGCGTGGCTGGCAGCCTCACCGATACCTAGCAAACTAGTTGCTAAAGCGGTTGAAATGGCACCGATGATTTGTTGCAGCGTGTTCATGATGGTACTGCCGTCACCTGACGCAGGACCCTTTAAAGCGCTCAGAGCGTGCGTTTGAGACGGTGACATAGCCAGAGGACAGCCAATCATCAAAACAACGTGAGCAGCGATTACAAAGGATACAGCGGTGTGGGTGCTGGTTGTCAGCAACATGATTGCGCCAATCAGCGCAATCAAGAAGCCTAACCGTGACAGCCACTTAGCGCCGAAGTTATCGAACAGGTTACCGGAAACAGCTGAGACCAGCGCGTTGACGATACCACCAGGGAGCATGATGATCCCGGTCATCGCAACGGGTAAGAGCAAGCCCTTTTGCATGTACATTGGTAAAATATACATGGCTGACAGGATGATCCCAAAGTCCAGCATGACCATCAAAGCACCGGCCCGGAATGCGGGATTGGCGAAGATCTTCAGGTTCAAAATGGGTTCTGCAATGTGTACTTGACGGTAGGCGTAAACGGCTAACACGATGATGCCAAATAACAACAGACCCAATACGACTGGCGAGCCCCAGCCCTTTGAACTGGCGAAGCTGACAGCGGTAACGATGCTGGCAAAACCGACGACACTTGTTAGGATCGAAATAACGTCGATCTTTGGTTTACTGAGATTACCCACGTTTTCCAGTGATGTAAGCGCAAAAATCAGTGCAATGACAAGGAAGGGAACGAAGGCCCAGAAGATCCAATGCCAAGATAATTTGGCGAGAATTAACCCAGTTAAAGTCGGGCCAATGGCGGGTGCGAACATGATGACCATGGCGCAGGCCCCCATGGCTGCCCCGAGTTTTGCGGGCGCGAAGACCTGCATGGCAACCGTAAACATCAGCGGCAAAATCAAGCCTGTAGCAATTCCTTGAATCATCCGACCGAATAACAGGATTGGGAAACTTGGTGCCAGGGCGGCAATTACAGCGCCGACGAGGAAGTCCAACAGGCCGAAGATAACGACCTGACGAGTGGAGAACCACTTAGTAATCAAACTGTTTAATGGGAGAACAATCCCGATGATCAACATGTAGCCGGTCACCAACCACTGAACAGTGGCCGTCGAAATGCTCAGACTGGCCATTAATTTTGGCAGGGCAATATTTAATGAGGTTTCACTAAACATACCCACAAAAGCGCCAATTAGCATACTGGCCATGGCGAGAGCGGGGTGCTTAACCACGACACGGGGTCGCGACGCACTCATTGTTGCTTGTTGTTCCATGAATAATACCTCTTTCTTAAAATAGATGTTTTTTCACAATTGGTTACACTACCAGAAAAAAACAATCTTCGTAAGTTTTTTTTTCAAAAACTTTGAAAATAGGACTGAAAAGCCACCAGATTTATATGAGTGATGGTTTGTGCTAAAATAAGGCTATCATTATTAGCGAATGAAAACAGAGGACTTAGAATGAACGGTTTTTTCTCAAGGGATAACTTACCCGAATTTTTAAGAAATAAACGATTGCGCGGGTTAGCGTTATTTATTATGGGCTTGTCCCTAATAGGTGTCGTGATGGCCTTCATCTTTTCATGGATCCTAGGCGTTGCGTTTTTAGTGCTGATCATCATTAGCTCGATTTTTGCGTTTAACACGATGAACGAGATCAGTACTGATATGAACCGGTACATAGCCGACCTGTCGTTTCGCATTAATCGGGGCGAACAGGAAGCGCTGATCGACATGCCCGTGGGGGTCATGATGTTTGGTGACAACGATGCCATCGAATGGGTCAATCCTTACCTGCAGCGCTATTTTGGTGACGAAACAGTCTTGAGTCGCCGGTTAAACGACGTGGATCCAGAGCTTGAACAGCTCATCGAGACCCATGCCAGTGATGAGCACGCCCAAACGGTGACGTGGCGGGAACGGCAATTTTCGTTTCTCGTTCAAAAAGATGTGCGGGCCGTCTACCTCATGGAAGTGACCCACTTTGCGCAGATCCAGGCGCGTTACGACAACGAGCGGTTGGCTATTGGCCAAGTCTTTTTGGATAATTACGATGAGATTACGCAATCCATGACCGACCAAGACGTTTCCAACCTGCGGAATTACGTGACGAATGAACTGTCCGTTTGGGCGCAAAAATTTGGTATGTACCTTAAGCATCTGGATGATGATCATTTTTTGGTCTTCCTGTATGCTCGGTCGCTAACGGCCATCGAAGAGGATAAGTTCAGTATTTTGGATACTGTCCGTGAGAATACGTCGAAGCAAAACTTCCCGTTGACCCTCAGTATGGGGATCGCGTATGGCGGTGCCGATTTGGCCAAACTAGCCGATCAGGCACAAGCCAATCTGGATCTTGCACTGGGACGTGGCGGCGACCAAGTCGTTGTTCGAGCGCAGGATGAAGAAGCGCGGTTCTACGGCGGTAAGACCAACCCAATGGAAAAGCGGACCCGGGTTCGGGCGCGGATGATCTCTCAAGCACTGCAAGAACTGATGTCGCAGGCCGACACCATCTTCGTGCAGGGCCATCAGCAGCCTGACATGGATTCTATCGGTGCCTGCATGGGGATTCGACGGATCGCGCAAATGAACGGCAAGGAATGCTACATCGTTTTGGACCAGGAAAAGATCCACTCAGACGTCCAGCGGCTCATGGTCGCGACCAAGGACTATCCGGAAATCGATGACGCGATTATCACGCCGGATGAAGCGCTCAGCAAGGTGACGAAACAATCCATGCTGGTCATGGTCGACCACTCGAAGACGTCACTTTCTATCTCGCCCGAACTCTACGAGCAGTTGGAAAATCGAACCGTCATCATCGACCATCACCGGCGGGGCGAAGAATTCCCTGAAAATCCGATGCTGGTTTACATTGAACCGTACGCAAGCTCAACCTGCGAGCTGATTACTGAAATGTTTGAATATCAGTCACAAGAAAGCGAACCGGTCAACAAAATAGAAGCCACCGCAATGCTGACGGGGATTTTTATCGATACGAAGTCGTTTTCACTGCGAACCGGGTCACGGACGTTTGACGCTGCCAGTTATCTGCGGTCGGCCGGCGCCGATTTGGTTCAGATGCAGCAATTTATGAAGGAAAACGTTGACAGTTATCTGCAGCGGAATCACCTGATTGAACTGGTGGAATTCATTAACGGCGACCTCGCTGTGGTCACTGGCGAGGAAGAACAGATTTACGATTCCGTCACCGCAGCTCAGGCGGCTGATTCGTTGCTTAACATGTCCGGTATCGATGCGTCATTTGTTATTACTAAACGTGACGATGGTCGTATCGGTATCTCCGCACGAAGCACTGGTCAGATCAACGTACAAATTATTATGGAAAAAATGGGCGGCGGCGGTCACTTATCTAGCGGCGCTACTCAAATTTCAGACAGTACTATCAGTGATGTAAAAGCACAATTGATCGCCATTTTAAACGGCGAGGACGAAGAAGAACCGACTCCCGAACCGGAGTAGGTTCTCTTTAGTTAGGATTTATGATAGAGTATTTGTTGAGACCCTTTTGGGGTGATATGAGGCGGTCAACCAGACCGCCCTTTAAAAGGAGGACTTACCTGTGAAAGTTATCTTTTTACAAGACGTCCGCGGTAAAGGTAAACGCGGTGAAGTCAAAGACATGCCAGATGGCTATGCCCAAAACTTTTTAATCAAGCAAAACAAGGCTAAGGCCGCTACATCAGCAGCCATGAGTCAATTAAAGGGTCAGCAACGCGCTGAAGAGAAGCGTGAAGAAGAGGAACGGCAGGAAGCCATCAAACTGAAGGCTGTTTTGGAAGACAAGAAGACCGTTGTTTCATTGTCTGCCAAAGCCGGAACTGATGGCCGTCTGTTTGGCGCCATTTCAAGCAAACAACTGATTCAAGCCCTCAACAAGCAATTTGGTATTACCATCAACAAGCACAAGCTTGAAATGAAGGAACCCATTAAAATGCTTGGTTTCATTAACGTGCCGGTTAAGCTGCACAAGGACGTTACTGGGACGATTCGGGTTCACGTTGAAGAGAAGTAACGACCAGACCCTGTAACAACGCTTATAGGGGTTCCGTGTTGCAATTTAGCAAGCTGCCTTAGCGTCAATGGCGTGCCAGACGCGTGGACCGCAAGTTATTTCAGATAGAGAAAGTTTGTGTTTCATCGACGGGGTCGACGGCAAATCCGATGTTTGTCGCGGCCTCGTTGTGTTTAGTTCGGCAACAAAGTCGAACGTGTTCTAGGAAGCGGGTGATTTCAAAATGAGTGAAGGGTTGCGTGATCAAACACCACCACAAAATATTGAGGCTGAAAAAGCCGTTCTCGGGGCGATCTTTTTAAACGGTGATGCGTTAGTTGATGCCATGGAATTGGTTCAAGCTGACGACTTTTATCGGCGGGCACACCAGTTGATTTTTCAGGTCATGGTGGACTTAAACGACCGGGATGAAGCGATTGATGCCGTGACGGTTTCCGATGAACTCAAGCGGCAGAATCAGCTGGAAGACGTGGGCGGCATGGCCTACATTGCCGAGCTGGCTTCATCTGTCCCAACGGCGTCTAACGTTGGCTACTACGCGAAGATCATTAGTGAGAAGGCCACTTTACGGCGTTTAATTCAAACGGCCACGAAGATCGTGACGGATGGTTACGCGGAAGATGAGTCAGTCGATGACATTATTGACGGCGCTGAACAAGCCATTATGAACGTTTCTGAAGCCCGCAGCCAATCCGGTTTTAAAGTGATCAAGGACGTTTTGAATACGACCTTTGAAGAGATCGATAAGCTCTCGCAACAGGGGGATACCGTTACTGGACTGTCCACTGGCTACAAGGACTTGGACGACATGACGACTGGGTTGCATGAAGACGAACTGATGATCCTAGCCGCGCGACCAGCTGTTGGGAAGACCGCGTTTGCGTTAAACATTGCGCAAAACGTTGGCACGAAAACGGATAAAGCGGTGGCCATTTTTAGTTTGGAAATGAGTGCCGAATCGCTGGTCAGCCGGATGCTGTGTGCGGAAGGCAGTATCAATGCCAACCATTTGCGGACGGGGCAACTAGAAGAAAATGAGTGGCAAAATCTGATTGTGGCTATGGGCAGTCTGTCCAAAGCAAAGATTTTCATCGATGATACGGCGGGTATTAAAATGTCTGAAATTCGGGCTAAGTGCCGTCGTTTGGATAAGGAACAAAACGGGAATTTGGGCTTAGTCGTGGTCGATTACCTGCAACTGATCGAAAGTTCCGGCGCTGAAAACCGGCAACAAGAGGTTTCCGCAATTTCGCGGCAGTTAAAGAAACTGGCCAAGGAATTGCACGTGCCGGTTATTGCACTGTCGCAACTGTCACGTGGTGTCGAACAACGGCAGGATAAACGACCTGTGCTGTCCGATATTCGTGAATCAGGATCAATTGAACAAGATGCCGACATCGTTTCCTTCCTGTACCGTGACGACTATTACGAGCGGGACGGCGACGATGATGACGATAACAACGGTGGCGGCCAGGATGATGAGACCCAAGATGTGGGTGAAGTTGAAGTCATCATCGAAAAAAACCGGTCGGGTCCTCGTGGGACGGTCAAGCTGTTGTTTGTGAAGTCATTTAACAAGTTTTCTTCGGTGGCCTATACGCCTGAGGGGTAGAGTGCCGAAGAAGACGGTAAAGGGCTGCTGTGGCACGTTTTGGCTATGTGGCCTAAAAGCGCAGCAACCAAGCACCTCCAAGAAGGAAAACAAACCAACAACTGCTGAATCGGTCTGAAACGGCCCAATCAATTAATACGTAAAATAAACCGAGCACGGGAACCGTGCTCGGCTTTTTTTGCTTATGTATGAAATTAGATAAACGTGTGACGGGTGCTCGAATTGGGCCATCTGCCGTCGTGAATGACAGGGATGATCAATATTATCACAGTTTAGTGAGCTGGAACCAGTAGTGTGGTTTTTTTGGCGCCAGATTTTGTTGCTCATTTTGTTGGTGTGTCAAGACCGTCAGCTTGAAATTGTCATGTCTTTAGTTTGGAACGAAGCAGCCACCTGTTCTAAATTGTACCTAGTTTTGCACGCCGCAAAAAAAGACCCACCGTTAGGGGACGGTGAGTCTAGGGGGGAGTGGATAACGCTATTTTTTAGTTTTCACTGTTTAGGGGGAGAAAAAACATGAAAACATCGCTATCTATTTTAAGGGGTAGTCAATTATCTTGGTAATTGACTATACATCTATCATAAAGAAAAAATATGATAAAAGTATGAATTTTTTGATAAAGTTAGTAAAGATTTGGTAAAGAATTTTGACAAGTAAAGTGACAACACCTATGGATGCCTATTATACCGGTGATTATTGACATATATATTTATTCAAACGATAAGAAATTATTTTTTAATTTTGAAAAAAATCACGTTTTTCCATGGCATTGAAGCGTGAATGCGACACCCTGTTGCATTTCGTTGATGAAATGAAAGCAGAAAAAATGCGATTTTGTTCGAACGTTTTAATTGATTAGTCAATTAAATGACGAACAATTGACCGTTGAAAAGAATCACTGGGTTGATTGTTTTCACCTAAATGTTTCACATGAAACATTTTTACTCGCCAGGGGTTGAGACAAAAGAATGTCAATCAATAAGACAATAGTGAAATTCCAGTCCAATCTATTGATCTGATCCAAGCGTGTGCCGGTACACGATCACTCTCGGCCACATAAAGCGCCCCCCTCTGAAAGCTCAAGTTTGAGCGCTTCAGAGGGAGCGTTTATATTCTGCAGAACAGAGACGAGGTCTTTCCCACGTGCTGCTCCTAAGTTTAGTCAAGGCGATCATTTGCAAAACCGTTCTTTCCGGACCCACTGAGTGGAAATAGTGTCCAAAAAGAAGAGACTTGAACGTAAATGCAATTAGTCAGAAATCAAAGACTGAAATTTCCTACTAACTGCGCTTACGTTCAGGTCCCTAAACGCTTTCTTCAACTCGCCTTAATTAGTTGATGAATCTTCTTCAGTGATAGCCTCGTTTTCAACTTCTGGCTGGTCCGGTTTGGCCATCCAAGAGGTGAACCGATGAAATTTGTTGGTGTAGTAATCAACGAAGCGACCGGTTAAAATGGCTGTGATGACCGTTCCTTCACGGATTCCTGACAGTGAGTGGCGGAAGACCAGGGCGAGGATGGCTGCGATGACCATCATTGTGATGTCTTGACGCACCTTGATTTTTGGGAAAGGAATGTGAGTGACGATGCTGATTGCTGTCGTAATCCCTTCGCCGGACATAATAATAGCTTGCGAGTTCACTTCCAGGTAGACGCCAAACGATAGCAGTAAGATGCTGATTGCTGTGAAGAACAGCTGCCACCAGTAAGTCGTCATTGGCAGAAAGCTGAAGATTTTTACAAATGCATCAATGAAGAACCCGAAAATAATGCCTGGAATCAACTGGAGAACGTTTTGCCAGGAGAACTGACTGCGAAGAATGATGGCTTCGAGGATGATCAAGACAATCATGAAAACGATGGTTAGCTGCCCTAATGTGAAGCCGGTAATCATGCTTGTGACGTTAGGAATACTAGATATTGGCGAAGTTCCTAACTGGGCAAGTCGTGATAGGCCGACACCGGCAGACATAAACAGAATACCAAAGAACAGCAACGAAAAATGCTTCAAAATAGCACGCACGATAAGACTCCTTTGAATGAGTTAAGTTGTGAAAATAAATTAGTGTTTGGTCCGTTGCAGGGCCTCGTAGACCTTCTGCAACTGATCAGTGAAAACGGGTTGATCGATTTCAGGGTGTTGCGTGAAAAAGCTGTCCCACCAACTGATCATGGTGTGCTTTACTCGCTCAGCGGCCCGGATACCGGCGGGTGTGAGATTAATGCGGTTAACCCGTTTATCAGCGGTGTCACTGGTACGTGTGACTAATTTTTGCTGGGATAATTTGCGCAGGTCGCGCGCTAGTAGACTTGGGTCGATCACCATTTGGGCGGCAATCTCCCGTTGTACCAGATTTGGATTGTCATAGATGAACAATAGGAGATCACTCTGGGTGGCTCTGACATCTAATCCGGCGATTTGCTGGTTGAATTCTGTTTTGGATTGCCGGTAGATTCCCGCAATAAATTTGCTCAGTGAATATAGTGGCACGTGGCACCCTCCTTTTGTGGACATGTCCATTAAATACCCAGTCGCATATAGTTGTCAAGTTGTTTTCATTCACAAGCTAGTCATGAAAGCCTAAATTATCAGGGAAATAATCAAATAGTAGCTTGCTCATTAGGACATAAAAATGACAATGATATGCGGCAACTGCTCGCTTTCATCGGCCACGCTTCACGTTACTCAACGGATTGCGCGACGCAAAACGTTAAAAAAAGTTTGACCGGCCAACTGGCTTACTCCGCCAATTGATTACCGGTGATTCGGACCATCCCCAGTAAAATTAATTTATTAAAAATAGTTGACATATTCTCATCTTCGGGGTTATGCTACATGCAACATTTCAAATACGACAACTTGACTAACCCAATGGAGTACCGTCATAGCTTTACTTAGAGAGTATCGGCACGGTGAAAAGATACTAAAACTACGATGAGAAAGATTGCGTTGAACAACTTCACTTTTCGAGGTGAACTGGGTGCACCCATTATCGTGCCGCGTATCGCAGAGCGAGTCTGCTGTACGTTTGAGGAATCAGCTGTGAGGCTGAGTCGAAAAAAGGTGGTACCACGTGAAAACGTCCTTTGGTCTTTGTGACCAAAGGGCGTTTTTCGTTGTCGTAGCGAATGTATAGTAGATCAAGCATACAATACATAAATTAAGGAGTGGTTATTATGAAGTATGGCATTATTGGCGCAGGAGCAATGGGATATCGGTACGGTGTCATGTTACAGGAAAACGCCGGCGTAGATGTTGACTTTATTGATACTTGGGAACCAAACGTTGAACAGGTTCGCAGCCAAGGCGGTGTCTCCGTAGCCCGTGACCACGAAAACCGGCATATCGTGCCGATCAACATTTTTTACCCAGAAGAATACACCGGCCATCCAGATGTTTGGATCGTCTTTAAAAAACAGATGCAACTGGCAGAAGAACTAGAACGCGACAGCAAGGCTGGTATTTTCCACGATGACCAGTACGTCTTTTCAGCCATGAACGGCATGGGTCACTTTGAAAAGATTGCCAACTACTTCCCAGCAGACCATATTGTTTGTGGGAGCGCGATGATCGCCACTCGGTTAGATGGTCCCGCAAACGTTGATTTCATGGGCGCAGTTGATTCAGAACAGATGCACATGGCACGCTACAACAACGCCAAACCGGACGAAACAGTTCAAGCCATTTTCGATGATTTCACTAAGGCAAAATTAGGCCCGATCTTCTCCGATGAATGGAAGGGCATGTGCATGTCCAAAGTTGTCTTCAACGCTGTTACCAACACGCTTTGTACGATGTTTGAAATGCAAATGGGTCAGTTCATTGAATACGATGGTGTTCGTGAAATGTCAGCCCAGCTCTTCAATGAAGCCTTTGATGCCTGCGAACGTGCCGGTATTCACTTAATTGAAACACGTCAGCAGGAAACAGATTCTGTTATCACCGTTTCTAAGGCTTACAAGTACCACTATCCATCAATGTACCAAGACTTCTCAAAGGGTCGCCCGACTGAAGTTGACTACATTAACGGGTATATCGCAAAGATTGGCCGCGAACACGATTACGTTTGCCGGACCCACGAATTTGTTGTTCACGAAGTCCATATGGCTGAAATGATGCGCAAATATCACAAGCCTGCTGAAAACACAGCGGACGCTCAAACCACTGAAAAGGCAGGCGCAAACGCATGAAATATCAATACTCAGACCGTGTTCCAGAAAGTGACGAAGACCCCGTCGGCAACATTTTAAAGGTGGCGGGCTCTGATAAGATCATCTCGTTTGCCGGTGGCCTGCCTGCACCAGAATTGTTTCTGGTGGACGACCTTAAAAAGGTGACCGATGAAGTGTATGACGAATCTGGTCAGGCAGCGTTGCAGTACAGCGTCGCCAACGGGTTACCTGAACTGCGTGACCAAATTGTGAAACGCATGGTGAAATCCAACATTCACACGACTGCCGATAACATTATCATTACTACCGGTTCTCAACAGTCCATTGATTTAACTGCCAAGATGTTTGTGAACCCCGGCGACACAGTGATCGTTGAACAACCGACTTACCTTTGTGCCCTGGACGTTTTCCGGACCTATGGCGCGCACTTAGTCGGCGTTGAAATGGACGATGACGGCATGAAGATGGATGCTTTGGAACAGGCATTAGTTGATAATCCAAACACCAAGTTCATCTACACGATTCCAAGTTTCCAAAACCCGACTGGCCGGACGATGCCGTTTGACCGGCGCCAACAGATGATCGACATCGCTAAGAAGTACGACGTCATTATTCTTGAAGACGACCCATACGGTGCCATCCGCTATGCTGGTGACGACGTTGCGCCGATCAAGAGCGTTGACGATGATGAGCGGGTCATCTACATGTCCACTTTCTCAAAGATCTTAGCACCCGGGTTGCGGATCGGCTGGATCGTTGCTGAAAAGAAACTCGTCAAGAAGTTTACTTTAATGAAGCAATCGGCCGATGTGCACTCTGATAATTTAACGCAGCACATCATTGCTAAGTACATGGATGAGTACAATATCGACGACCACATCGCCAAAATTAAGGCCTGCTATCGCGAGCGTGAAGGTGTTATGATGGACGCCATTGAGAAGTATTTCCCAAAGAACGTGCACTACAGTCATCCTGAGGGCGGGCTGTTTATCTGGGTCGAAGTGCCCGGTGATATCAACACCCAGGAGCTCTTTAACACCCAGGAGCTCTTTAACACCTGCATTAAGAACAACGTTGCCTTCGTTCCCGGTGAACCATTCTATGCCGATAAGGTCATTCCTGGGACGTTCCGGTTGAATTACTCCAACATGACTGACGAGAAGATTATTACTGGGATCCAACGGCTTGGGAAAGCGATTGAAGAGACCATTGCTTCTCAAAAGGTTGAGCAAGGGGCTTAGGGTTTCTAAATACGGTGCACCTCACTCGCTTTGAGATTGCGTTGTACCAATAATTAAGTATCGCAACGTGTTAAACCGAATTTGCAAAAAATTCGTACGAGATTGCCTGTCAGTGCACTAACTGCCGATTATTTCTTGCTACCCGAGCCGTAACTACTGATTAACAGGTTACAGGCCAACACAATGTGGTTTATCATCGATTGTAAATGATACCTACAGAGCCGACCCACGCAACGGTACGGTATCAGCTAGCACGTGAAACACAAAAGCGTTCATCATCATTCTCAGAATGATTGATGGACGCTTTTATGTTTCGGATTATTGCTTAGATTGATGACGATTACGGCCTTGATTATTGACCTTCATCCACTTTGCCAGCGTGCCATCTGAAATACCGAATTCAGATTTGGCCTGTTCGGAAAATTTGACCCAGGCGGCGTGTTGCTGATTGCGATCATTGCTGGCGTGTCTGGCTTGTATTTGATAGTTGCGGATGAGATGACGAAAATCGCGTTTCTTGGCGACCGGCAGCGCCAGAAAGTTTTGCTGGTCCTGCACCTCCATCTGGTCCATTTGCTGAAATTCTTCCTGCTCGCGGCTGTGAGAAAAAAACGACCACAGTGGAATGAAAAAATAGAGCCCGAGTGCGACTTCCGGGTAGAAGTAACCGAGACCGATAATAATGATGTAAATGATCCAAGAATTCCAAACCGTTGAACCGAAAATGCTCTTGTAGATTTGAGTCATTGCCGCTTTGTCCGTGTATTTCCCCTGAATGATCGTGCGTGAAATCCAGCTGAAAATAAAGGAGATGAGCAGACTTAGACCGCCGTACAGCATGACGGAATCTGCGTTGGTGACGGTGGTGATGAGTCTGGTAAAGGCTGGCATCAGTGACATCAAAAATAGCAGGATCAAATCGAAAACGACGACTCGATTAGCCACCGTTTCTGCTTCGTTGAAGACAAGCGCATGCTGGTACCACAGGTTAGCAATAAAACAGAAGCTGACAAGGTAGATGCCGATTGATTTGAACAATTGAGCGTAATCGACCACACCGTTGTGAATATCCAGCGGCAATGACATAACCATAATGGTGATAATGATGGCAATAACGGCGTCTGCAAAAACGTCCAGACGCTCTTTAAGTTTAGCTTTCAAGATCAGTGTCCCCCTTGAAGTCCGGCGGTGAAATTCGACCAGAACTTCCCCTAATTGTGATATTTCTTCTATTATATGACTGTTTGCTGCCGCTTACCCGCAATCATTATCCTTTTAACGGCTGTTTCGTTAAACGCAATGGTGGGTAGTAGATAGCTAGTAGAAGGGGGTACCTATAAAGGTTGTATATTACATTGTACAACCGTGTCTGCAATCGATTATCACGATCCACATGTTAAAGAAGACACTGACAGCTAGCTATTAAATTTATTTAAGAGCGGCGGAGAAAGCCTTTGCGTCCTGGTGGGGTACGTGTCGGTTCAGGGTGGGAGAACTGGAATGAAACGGCCTTGGCTGGGCAGGCTCTTCATTGGCATTGCTGACGGGGTGCTTACGTGTTGCATTCTGTGACTGTCAGTAACCGCCACTACAAAGAAGACACAAAAAAATCAGCAATCACGGCGTTTAACGCGGCGTGTCTGCTGATTAGTGGTGTTGATATGATGGGCAGTCAGGGGATCGAACCCTGGACCCACGGATTAAGAGTCCGTTGCTCTGCCAGCTGAGCTAACTGCCCATATCATTAAATATGTTGCTGTTGACGTGTTTGCTGAATCAATCAACGTTAAATATAATATCATGTAGATTTGATGTTGGCAACAACTTTTTTGATTTTTTTTGCATTTTGCTGGTTTTTTTGCAAAAAAGTGTGGTGGACCGGTGTTGCCGGGGCTCTGCGTAATCCCTGATACTGTGATATAATAAGCGTTGTGTAGACCAATCGTCAACACTAATTCCTGAAATCGTTGGTTCGGGCCGTGCTACTTGAATCAATATTAACCGAAAAGCACTTAAACTAATAAAACTAAACTTACCTGAAACGAATCGTTATCTGAAGGAGGATACATTCAGATGAAAAAAATTCTAGTTGTCGATGATGAAAAACCAATTACTGATATTATCAAGTTTAACTTAACAAAAGAAGGTTACGACGTTTACGTGGCTCACGATGGTGAGGAAGCGTTGCAACAAGTTGAAGAGGTCGAACCGGACCTGATTATTTTGGATCTCATGTTGCCTAAGGTGGACGGCCTTGAAGTCGCCCGTCAAGTGCGTATGAAGCATGATATGCCAATCATTATGGTCACTGCTAAGGACTCTGAACTGGACAAGGTCTTAGGGCTTGAACTGGGTGCCGATGACTATGTCACAAAGCCGTTCTCTAACCGGGAACTGGTTGCTCGGGTCAAGGCCAACTTGCGGCGTCAAAACACCGTAAGTACCGCGGTTCCTGAAGAAGAGGAAAATAAGGATATTGAAATTGGCGACTTGGTTATTCACCCGGACGCTTATTCGGTATCAAAACGGGGGCAAAACATTGAGCTGACCCACCGTGAATTTGAATTGTTACACTATTTGGCTCAACATATCGGCCAAGTCATGACCCGGGAACACTTGCTGCAAACGGTTTGGGGTTATGACTATTTTGGCGACGTCCGAACTGTTGATGTCACGGTCCGTCGTCTCCGTGAAAAGATTGAAGATAATCCAAGCCACCCAACCTGGCTTGTCACACGACGCGGGGTGGGCTACTATTTGCGTAACACCGATGGAGATGCCGCCCAAGCCTAAATGGCAGGGGTGCAGACTGTCGTTTTCAATAACGGCCACTATTTTTGCCGTAGTGGGGCCCTAAAGCCTGAAGTGACCCATTTTGTATAAAACAATTTGGTGGCCGCTTTCGTCTTTATATATAGAAAGGACCTCACTTTTGGCTATTAAGGGGTAAGCAGTAACGTGAAACGAAAACTAAGATGGTACCAGTCGATTCAATTTAAGATTGCGTTTGTGTTCGCAATGATGTTAATCATTACGTTGGAAATTGTCGGGGCGGTATTTGTCCAGCAGCTGGAATCCCAGAACTTGCGGACTTTTAAGAACCAAATCTCGCTTCAACGTTACGTGAGCACGAACCTGACCAACGAGTTGTCACGGACGAATACGACGTCTGCAAATAAGCAGATTTGCATTCTTCTTTCTGATGCCAATATTCCGAGCACGGCGAATGCCGAAATTCGGGTGATTGACAACAAGGGCACCATTCGGGGGACCAATGAAGCTAATAATCAAACGATCGTTGGCCAGAAGACCACGGACAACGCGGTTAAAAAAGTGATTTATAACAACAGCGGCGGCAGTGAAGCCACCACTTACGATGCCGACACAAATCAGTACTACTACACGAAAATAACGCCTTTGATCAAACAATCCAGCGGGAGCAGTACGCCCGTTGGTGTTGTTTACATCAGGGCGAGTTTGAAGAACGTTTATAACAGTATCAGCCAGGTCACGACCATTTATTTGCTGGCCGCCATTATCGCGGTCGGTCTGGGACTGATTTTGTCACTAGTTATTTCCCGGGCAATTACTGTCCCCATTACTGAAATGAAGGAACAGGCGCTGCGAATTGCACGTGGTGATTATTCCGGTCAGGTTAAAATCTACGGAAACGATGAACTTGGCCAGTTGGCAAGTGCCGTTAACAACCTGTCTGTTCGTGTGGAGGAATCTCAGGAATCGACCGAGTCTGAGCGACGACGGCTGAATTCGGTTATGGCGCACATGACCGACGGGGTTATCGCCACCGATCGCCGTGGGAATGTCACAATCATCAACGAAACCGCCGTTGAATTTCTGGATGTTGATTCAGACCAGGCAATCGGCCGATCAATTCTTGATATTTTGAATATTCGTAAACAATATACATTGCGTGACCTATTGGAAGACCCGGATGAAATTATGCTGGACTTTTCAACGGACGACCACGACCTGATCCTGCAGGCCTATTTCTCACTGATTCAGCGAGAATCCGGGTTTATTAGCGGGCTGGCTTGTGTGCTGCACGATGTCACTGAACAACAAAAGATTGACGAGGACCGTAAGCAGTTTGTTTCGAACGTTTCTCATGAACTGCGGACACCGCTGACCAGCGTGCGTTCGTATATTGAAGCTCTGTCAGACGGTGCTTGGAAAGATCCTGAGATTGCCCCGAAGTTCTTGAAGGTGACCCAGGAGGAAACTGACCGGATGATTCGGATGATCAACGACCTGTTGACCCTGTCACGAATGGATTCCGGAACACAAAAACTGAATCTGGAACTTGTGAACCTCAATGAATTGTTTAACTACGTCCTCAACCGTTTTGATATGATCATCGACTCCAACGAGCAAAACGACCGTTCTGATAAGCACTACACCATCAAACGGGAGTTTACACAACGTGATTTGTGGGTTGAGATCGATACCGACCGGTTTACCCAAGTATTGGATAACATTATGAATAACGCCATCAAGTATTCGCCTGATGGTGGGGTGGTGACCTGCCGCCTGATCGAAACGCACAATAACGTCATCATGAGCATCGCTGACCAGGGTCTTGGGATTCCGCGAGCCGATATTCCGCACGTGTTCGACCGGTTCTACCGAGTTGATAAAGCACGGTCGCGGGCACAAGGCGGAACCGGCTTAGGGCTGGCTATTTCCAAGGAAGTTGTCCAGTCGCTGGGCGGCAAGATCTGGGTCGAATCTCGTGAGGGTCACGGCTCGACCTTCTACATTTCGTTGCCGTATGAACCTTATGATGAGGGGGACGATCTCTGGGATGAAGATTAGACAATTATTACTGCCGACTGGTCTCGGCGTTGCCTTGGTATTGAGCTTGGTACTGTCTGGCATGATGTGGACCAACCCGGCCCACTCAAACGGCAACAGCGGCACCAAGGTGACCAAGACCAGCGATAATACGAGCAACGCGACGTTCCAGGATATTTACCTGCCGTCTTACATTATTTCGACGAGTAAAACGGGCAAGCAGCAGACCTTGACCAACAATCGCATCAACATCGTGTCTCAATTGCGCGATAAGATGAGCCGGTTTAAATCTACCGGGACGACATCAATCAGTCAGGGCTCCAGCAGCAAGTATTTAAAACAACTGCACCGAAAGAACAGCCTGTTGTTGAACTATGAAACGTCAATGACCGTCAATTTCTTTCGAAAAGTGTTCCAGAATCAGTTGAAGATTCCCAATATGCGGTTTAATCGTGTTCAGCTGCTTTTGAATGATTCGAAGCATCTGTATTTGTTAAACGATAAAAACTATCACATCGAACGTGTGACGTTGAAGGGGAACAACTCCAGTAAACTCAAGAAAGTTTTGGCCGATCAGATGGTCAAACATGAAGTGGATATCAAACTCTTAAATGGCAAGCCGCTGGTTTATTATCCAAAGGCCGTTAAATTGAAAAATTACAGTTTTCAGTTGACGCAACAGACCGAGACTTACTATGCCAATCGTATTATGACGAGTAACAACAGTAACAGTGTTCAGGTCAAACGTCGGAAAAACAAAACCGAGTACAACGACCGTGGCTTTCGTCAGATGACGGTTGATAAGAGCAGCGATACGGTGACCTTTACCAACTACAATTCGAAATCCGGGTCTGGCAGTTTCCTATCAACGATGAACCATGCCTACCAGCAAATGGTCATGGTTGGAATCCCGATGGACAGTATTCGGCTGTTCTACTATGATTCCGGTAACGATACCACCATTTTCCGAACGTACGTAGGCGGGGTGCCGGTCTTTGACCAGTCCGGTTTCGGTGCGGTTCGATTCAGTACGCTGGATCAGACCTCGTACCGCATGTACTTCTCACTGGATAGTTTACAAGTCCCAATTCCACCTGAGCGTTCCACCACAACGCTGATTTCAATGAAGACGCTTCTAACTGAACTTAAGAATGCTGGGATCAAACAATCCAAGATCACCAACATTAAGTTGGGCTATGAGTGGTCTCGGGCCACCGACATGAAAAGGGCGGTTAACCTGTCACCAACATGGTATGTCTTAATCAACCATCAGTGGGAAACTTACACGGACGCTATCAATGGTGACTAAACCATTTTTGGGGGAAGGAGGACCAACTCGTGAACTTTAAACGAATTTTGGGGATTTTCTTAATCATATTCATCGCTATCGACGTGTTTTTGTTTGTCGTCTATAATCGCAGCAGTGTTACAAATTCGGACACATCCAGCAGCAGCAACATTCTGGAAGAAATGCGCAAGGATCAAATTAGTTTCAGTAAACCCGCAAATGATACGCACGAGGGGTTCTACTTTTCTGCGGATAATTCTTCGACACTGCGTCAACAAGCCACCGGCCTGCAGCAGCAGTCATACCGCTTTGATGGGACGGAACTCGTCAGTGAATTCAAGCGCAGCATCACTGTACCAACAGGCAAAACGAAAAAGACACTGGACAAGGTCGTTAATAACCCGGTTCTGGTTGCCTTTGGAGATTCCTACAGCTACAGCAAAAAGTTGTCCACTAAGACCGAGATCGTTTATGTTCAGCGAGTTGCTTCAGGTCCGGTATACTCAAAGTATGGCCAGATCCGTTTCACGCTGAACAGCGAGCGCCGTGTCGTCGGCTATAGTCAAAACTACCTAAGCAACGTCAAGCTGCTGAAGGAAAAAACCAAGACGATTTCCGAAAAAAAGGCGCTGACTTGGCTTTACCAATATAATGAATTGTCAAACGGTGCCAAGATCGACTGGGACAACTTAGCCTACACAAGGTTGCTGACAGCCCGCGGCCAGTACGTGTTCATCCCAACTTGGGTGTTCGCGGTCCGAATGAGCGGTTCGTCCACAACGATTCTGAAGCGGGTGAACGCTTACACGGGTGAGATTATTAAGACCGGGAGTTCGAATCAGAGCAGCAATTCTAATTCGGAGATATTTACGATTAATTAAGAGAGTGTGGAGCAGGGCGCATTGAGGGCGGAGCGTAAGGCACTTCGACCCAAAAAGTCAGACCCGGACTTTTCGGGCCGAAGTGCCTTACGTAGGAGCCCTCAGCCCTGCGAAACACGTTTCAGCAATGTAAACTAAAATTAATTCGCCAAAAACGCCCTGCAGACAGAAACAGAAACCAAATAGTAAAAAAACCGCTTAACAATCAATTCCGATGAATCAATTGCTAAGCGGTTTTTTAGCGCCAAATTTCAACATTAATTTAAGCCAACTTTATGGTTACTTAAGTAAAATAAACATCGATTATTATGGCCATCGCTGTGCCTAACGATGGTCCAATCAGGAATTCGTGTTGACGGGAGGTTACATGGGGCACAACAATAAAAACGACCCGGTGTTAGGTACACCAAGTCGTCATGTTACACAGTATTGATTAGCGTTACTCTTGCGTTTGGATAAAGTGCGTTCCTGAAAGCGGGGCACCAAATTCCATCATTGGGGAAGCCTCTTTTAGCGTCCCAAGATCGACGGGTGCAAAGCCCATTTTTTCAAAAAGAGCGGCTGCCGTTTTCTTACTGTCGGCATCGTCACCACCATAAAACAGTACCCGCTTGCCGGCTGCTGTTTCACCAGTGATATAACGTGCAAATAGCGTGTTAAAAGCCTTGATCACGTGGGCGCCTGGCGCTAAATGTGCAACCAGTTCGCTACCGGGATATGCGGGATCAGTGCGGGAATCTGGTAGTTCATTTGTGGCATCGATGATGATCTTACCAGTCCAATTTGGTGTTTTTGCCAAGGCATCGGCGACACCTGGACGTAAAACGGCCAAAATAACGATGTCCTGCTGACCGGCTTCCGCTGGCGTGCCGGCCTTAGCCTTTGGTCCGAGTGCGTTAATCAAGCCTTTGAGTGATTCTGAACCGTGGTGATTGCTCATGATGACAGTGTTGCCTGCGTCAATCAAGAGCTTGGCGACTGCTTCACCAATGTGGCCGCTTCCAATTACGCCAATTGTTGCCAATAATGTCACGTCCCTTACTTTTTTGCTTAGTCTATGCGCTTGGTTAGAATTGGTCAAATGATTGGTTTGAGGCGTTGTGAATTTTTCTATTGATAACTGTAGGAAAGGTCCGATCGAGCTGGTGCAATTAGGTAAAGTAGCTGAAACGCGCTACAAGAGGAAAGTGTATTGCGCGGTCTTCAAGCGCCTCTTTTTGCAGTTGATTATTTTATTTCAGCTAAAGACCCGAATGATCAGGCGCATTCAATTTATATTGTCGAAACGTGCTCCTGAGGGGCAGGGGGCTCCTGCATAAAGACAACATGGCACAAAAACCAAGCCCGGGTTTTTCTGCCATGTCGCCCTTTAAGCGCCTCTTTTTGCAGTTGATTATTTTATTTCAGCCAAAGGCCCGATTGATAAGGTAAAGCATATTCAATTTATATTGTCGAAACGTGCTCCTGAGGGGCAGGGGGCTCCTGCATAAGGGCAACTGGGCACAAAAACCAAGCCCGGGTTTTTCTGCCCAGTTGCCCTTATGCTCCGCCCCCTAACCGCCCTTCTTCCGCACTCTATAATTGCCTTTTCTCCAAAAATGCGGTGTAATAGTAAACGACTAATCAATTAGCGAACAGCTGATTAAAAAAGTTCTCGCACACGATTTTTAAAAAGGTTGCGTGCGTCACCGGATTCAAGTAATTAAGGCAAAAGGAAGTAGAGAAATCGATGGAAAATGAAGGGCTAAAGGTTTGTGTGCTGGCTAGTGGGAGTACTGGCAACTGCACCTATATTGAAACAAATGAACACAAGGTGCTGGTGGATGCTGGGCTGAGCGGCAAAAAAATCGAAAATCTCATGGCTTCCGTTGGTAAGGACATGCAGGACGTTGATTCGCTTTTCGTGACCCACGAACACAGTGATCACCGCAAGAGTGTTGGTATCCTTGCTCGCCGGTACCCCGGCTTAAACGTGTATGCCAACGAGGGTACCTGGGACGCCATGGCACCGAAGATCGGCAAGGTGGCCACTGAACAGAAAAACCTGTTTGCTCCGGATACCACGTTGAGTATGGGCGATTTGGACGTCGAAAGTTTTACGGTATCGCATGATGCCGTAGAACCTCAGTTTTATGCGTTTCACAGCGGCGGCAAAAGTTTCGTTATCTTGACGGATACCGGCTACGTCTCAGACCACGTAGAAGGCGTTATCAGCAACGCTGACGGTTATCTGATGGAATGTAACCATGACGTGGAAATGTTGCGGATGGGCAGCTATTCTTGGCCTCTGAAGCAACGCATCCTTAGTGACACGGGTCACTTGTCAAACGAGGATGGGGCTGACGTCATGATGGACGTCTTGGGTAACCGCACGAAACGCATTTTCCTGGGTCATTTGAGTCAGGAAAACAACATGAAATCGCTGGCTCACCTGACCGTTGCTTCTATCATGGAAGACCATGATTACGGCGTGGATCACGATTTCAAGATTCTTGATACAGATCCGGAAAAAGCGAGCGGGTTAGTCACGCTGTAATCAAAGTGCAGCACTCGCCTAAAATGCCAAGAAACTCACTTTTCAAATCTAGTTTTCTTGACTGATTAGCTTAAAGTCGTAAGGGTTACTTATGAAAAACTTATACATTTGTGCAATCATTATTCAAACATTTTTCATAACTTGCCTTTAAAATAGATATTAATAACGTACCGTACAAGGGTACAAATGAGAAGTTAAGGGAGGGAAGCGCATTTTTGCGCGATGTAATGGATAATCAACCGGAATCAAACGAACCAGAAGAACCAAAACGGTCAAACAACCGTGGGATGTTAACGAAGGTCGCTGTTACTGCGTTAGTTGCAGGGGCAGTTGGCGGTGGAGCCGTTTATGGTGGCGCCACATACATTAGCAACCACAATTCAACGGCTGTACCAAGCGGCTCAAACAGTGGCGGAACGGCGAAAACCAGCACCCTTAATGTCAAGGTGAATTCACAGGCGTCAAAGGTGTATAAAGCCGTTAAACCAGCTGTTGTGTCCGTGATCAATTTACAAAAAGAAAGTTCATCATCGACCGGCATCAGCGGGTTATTCGGCAGCAGCAGTTCTTCAAGCTCCAGCTCAAGCAGTTCTCTTGAAACGAGTTCTGAGGGGTCTGGCGTCATCTATAAGAAGTCCGGCAACGCCGCTTACATTGTGACCAACAATCACGTGGTTTCCGGTTCAAACGCCTTGGAAGTTGTTTTGAGCAACGGGAAGAAACTGACTGCTAAATTAGTCGGTAAGGATTCTGTAACCGACCTGGCCGTTTTGAAGATCAACGGGACGGATGTTAAGAGTGTCGCCACCTTTGGGAACTCCAACAACATTGAAGTTGGGGAGACCTCACTGGCTATTGGGTCGCCACTGGGCACCGATTACGCATCATCACTGACGGAAGGAATCATCTCTGCCAAGAAGCGTTCGGTTACCACGTCAAATGGGACTGCCACCGTTATTCAAACGGACACGGCGATTAACCCCGGGAACTCTGGCGGACCGCTGTTGAACCTTGAAGGGCAGGTCATTGGGATCAACTCGATGAAACTGGCTACCGACAGTGAAGGAACCAGCGTTGAAGGGATGGGCTTTGCTATCCCAAGTAACGAAGTCGTTAAGATCATCAACCAGTTGATCAAGAACGGGAAGATTGTTCGTCCCGCACTGGGTATTAAGTATGTTGATCTGTCAGAAATTTCCTCGTCACAACAAAGTTCCGTCTTGAAGCTGCCATCAAGCGTTTCAAACGGGGCGGTCGTCATGACGACACCGGGTTCAAGCACACCTGCTGGTAAGGCTGGCTTGAAGAAGTACGATGTCATTACCGCAATTGATGGTAAGAAGGTTACTTCGACCACCAGCGTACGTGATCTGTTGTACGAGCACAAGGTCAACGACACCATCAAGCTGACTTATTACCGGAGCGGTAAGGAAAAGACGGTTAGTGTGAAGTTGACGGAAACCACTAGTCAGCTCAATAACTAATCATTAAAGAAAAATGAACTGAAAACGCAATGATCGGCTAACCGGTTATTGCGTTTTTTCGTGGTTTGAAAAAGTCGAATATTCGTTTTATATAGAATTGGGAAGGTAGGGTGAAATCGGTCGTTCGGAATTTTAAATGCGAATGTAGTAAGCGGATTCTCCGGATAAATTTCGAAAATCGGTGTTATCCACCACGTCCTGTGGATAACTTTGGGGATAACTCGAAAACGGTGATGAGACCTGTTATGAACAGGCTGAGTCGCTTTTTTGTTTTAATTTATGAACACCCTGTGGATAACTAAAACGTCAATTTGTCAATTTTTGATGAAAACGTTGCTATCACGCGGTTTGTTAGGTAAAATAGAAACTGAAAACAGGGTGAAACCTAAAATTGGTATACCTAAATTGGTATTAAATCGGTCTAAGAAACGAAAGAGCTATCATGTGAATAAGCCTGTGGATAACTTTGTGGATAAGTCGGATGAGAAAGGGAAATTTATGAACATTAAACTCGTAGTTGTTGGGAAACTAAAAGAGAAGTATTTTAAGCAGGGCATTCAGGAATACGCTAAACGCCTGTCACGCTTCTGTAAATTCCAAATTGTGGAGGTGCCGGACGAAAAAGCACCCGAATCGTTAAGTGATGCTCAAATGGCCCAAGTGATGGAAAAAGAGGGTGACCGCATCCTGGATAAGATCAAGGACCGGGAGTACGTCTTCGCGCTGGCCATTTTAGGTAAGGAACGTACTTCGGAGGCGTTTGCGAAGGAGATCAAGGACTTGACGACATACGGTCACTCAGACATTACGTTTGTGATCGGCGGGTCACTGGGGCTGGACCCTGCTGTTTTAAAACGCGCGGATACGCAGATTTCGTTTGGTAAATTCACGTTGCCGCACCAGTTGATGCGCTTGGTGCTGACCGAGCAGATTTACCGGGCATTTATGATCAATGAGGGCTCACCATATCATAAGTAACAAGGCGCTCAAATGTATTGGTCTGGAAAAGAAGCCGACAAGTCAAAAGGGGTGATTCGGGTGGAGTTGAACGATTATTCTTGGAATCAGCATGAGCGTGAAATTAAGGCGGCCGCTGGTAGGCTGTCTACTCCGGTAAAAATTTCGCTTAATGATGATCCGGCATTGCGTGAAACGTTAATAACGCAGCTTGAGTTTTTGACCCACGCTGAACTAATGGTTTGGGCGCTCAGGGTCGCCCAGCCGTTTCTGCACTATTTTGATGCGGCATTACGTTCTGATCCAAGAATTCAGTTGGGCGAAACGGCTTTGAAACAACGCAGTGCTGGCCAAATTAGTGCTGGCGCTCTTCGGCAAATCGGGTTTCGTGTGAATGACATCGCAAAGGCGTCCCAAACGGCTACCGGTAAGTTTGCTGCACGCACGTTTGCCCAAGCCGTTGCTACTGGGCACATGCGCGGACATGCTGCGGCAGCCAGTGACTATGCGATAAAGACCATTAACTTGCTGAAACCAGATGATTTGGCAGCTGTCAGAGTTGAGCGTCACCGGCAGCTGAGACTTGTTCAGTGCGTTTTGAAAGAGAACGCGTAAAAATTGCGGTATGATTAGTTTAATTGCCGGATTAGAGTCCGTTGAAGCGATACCGCAGTCACACTGGTGAAAGACGCGAAATATTGCGTCTTAGTACTGGGGGCCGTTACGCTGCTGTGGACTGGGGGTTTCGCAATCAGTTAGGGAAAACACGGCAGTTGTGGGCACCGGTATGGGAGCCGACACACTCGGTTTTCATGAAATGAGGAGCGGGGGAATCCCGCATGGAGGGATACATATGAAAGGTGTTTTATTGATTAATCTAGGAACGCCGGAGGAACCAACGGCACAGGCGGTTCGTCGGTATTTGGGGGCGTTTCTCAGTGACCGGCGTGTTATCCAAATGAACCCAATATTTTGGCAGCCGATTTTACATGGCATGATCATGCCGTTTCGCGGCCCGCGTTCGGCCAAACTTTACCAAAAAATCTGGACTGATGAGGGCAGTCCGTTGTTAACGATTACGAAGGCACAAGCGGAACAGCTGCAAACACTGCTGCCTGAACAACGTGTCCGTTTCGCGATGAGCTATAGCCAACCGTCGATTGAAAACGAGCTGACAGCCATGACGCAAGCCGGCGTCGATGATTTAACGATTCTGCCGGCTTACCCGCAGTATTCGACCACCACTGTTGCCTCGGTGCTGGACAGCGTGCACCGGTTCTATCTGCATCAGCAATCCAGCCCAACGCTACACCTGATCAGCAGCTATTGCCACGAACCGGCCTACCTTGATGCGCTTGCCAACAACATTAAAAACCAGCTGGAAAAGCACCCGGTTGAGCACCTTGTGTTCTCCTATCACGGCATTCCTGAAAGCTACGCACAGCAGGGCGACCCCTATGCAAAGGAGTGTACCGATACGACAGCGGGGGTTGTGGCACGTTTGAATCCTACCGTTCAAGTCAGCCAATCATATCAGTCACAGTTTGGGCCGAGTCAGTGGCTTCAACCGAGCACCCACCAGACCCTAGTCGATTTAGCTCAGGGTGGCACACGTTCGGTGGCGGTGATTACGCCCAGTTTTATCGCCGATTGTTTGGAAACCATTTCAGAAATCGGAATCGAAAACAGAGGTTATTTTGAAGACGCTGGCGGTACCGAACTGGTCCGGATCAAACCGGTAAATGAGGACCCTGCGTTTGTTAGCGCATTGCGCGATATTGTGGTTGTTAACCAGCGGCGGTAGCAATGATGGGAAAGTAAATCAACTGATTGTACTTATTTAAGCTATCGTCATACACGGCCAGATATAAATAAATTCAATGTAAAAAAGGGGTTCAATCAGAAACGGTACTTCATGTTTCTGACTGAGCCACTTTTTTTGCAGTGATTAAATTGCCTTATTCATGTTTATGCTAATAACGACTGACAACGTGACCGTTTAAGTAGACAAAATAATCTTGCCCCAAATAGGTGCCGGCGCCGCGCTTTTTTTGAGCATAGTAATCCATGCGCGTACCCAGTTAATGCAACACGTGTTGCTTTTGACGTGACTATGCTATGATAAAGATGTGTTTAATGGATAGGGAATGATGACAATGTCTCGCAAAGATACAGATAAATTGATTATGACGGAATTCGGCAAATTATATGAAAAACGAACGATTACTCAAGTAAGCGTTAAAGAGATTGTTGCTAATTGCCATATTAACCGGACGACTTTTTATAAGCATTTTTATGATGTTTATGACGTTCGTGACCAAATGGAAAATCAATTCATTGATAATTTTACGAATACAATCAAGGAAAATTTCCAGGCTGGTTTTTCAATTGAAAACGTTTCTTATTATTTCGTGAAGATACTGGAAAGCAATGACCCGTACTTTAACGTTTTACTGAAAAGCCCAGACTCATATCATACAATTGACCGATTAACCGAGAAATTGGAGTCGTTTTTTCGTGCTCAAATGGCAATTCATGAGAATGAAATGACAGACTATATTTTAAATTTTTATATTTCTGGCCTGTGTTCGATGCTAATTGAACGGACAAGGAAAGGAAAAAAGATGAGCTCAGAGCAATTAGGTGGGTTGTTGGAAACAATTCTGACAAAGGGAATGTACGTTACTTTAGAGCAATATAATTAAAAAATGGCGCTAAAAAGTCGTAGTCAATACAACTACGATTTTTTAGTGATTTGTCAAATAATGAAAAATGAAATTTTACTTGTTTTGTTCGTCATAAGCAGCCTTGATCCAGTTACTAAACTCAATTGCCAGATGCATTTTATGCTGTTCAACAAGTTGCGCTGGAAATTTATCTGAGAAATAAAGGTTTAAACTTGCGATAAACCCTTTTTCAGTTGGTTTGAATTGATGGAAGGCAGTAATACCAGAATAGTTGCCAGTTTGTGAGTCAGTTCCAATGACACACAGGACAATTGGATAATTTTCCAAACGTGGTGCCGGAAAATCTTTTTTATCGGTTGTGGTGTGAAGGATATAGCGCATCGGTTTTTCATACATTCCCATTGTTTCGATTAATTCTTGGTCACCACTTCCGTCAGGATTCGTATTTGTAGAAACATAGTGGTCCGGATTTGCAATTAAGATACCACGAATGGCATTATCATCTTCTGACGCTTTTTGGTGGGCAAAAAATTGTCCAAATTGTTGTGCTGATAAACCCTCAATTTCGATAGTCGTCTGAGAAAGGTTATAGTGGATTTCTTTTTCATTACTTGCATTATATTTTTGACTCATCCAATTTGTTTCGGGAAGTAATAGGGCTAACATATTTTCGGTGCCAGTGTCTAATTTCAGGGAAACAAGTGCATTTTTTAAATCTTCTAGGGAAGCGTCCTTTTCCTCGAGCAATTTATGCATAGACTTCAACTGAGGTGCGACTTTATGGCTCAACTCTGTATCAGATTCAATGAGTTGAAGCAAATCACTTGCAACTGCAATTGTACGCTCTAACTCTGCCGAATGGATTGCTGAAAAAGAAACTGGCTTTTCATCAATGGTAACTTTCATTTTTAATGCTGTCATTTTTAACAACCTCCTAAATATTATAGGCAACACGTGTTGCCTTTTACGGTTATTATCTTATGACGTTGGTAATGCCTGCTCAAGCAACAATGTTGACTAATATGTTGCCCTGACACTGCTGGTTTCACTGGAAAAACGAATGATTAAGACATTAAATTTTTTGTTTTGACCATACTCTTTGTTCGGTTAAATATACCGTTAAGTGACTTTGAATGTTGCTTAATTTACCACCAATTTCAGTTAAATTAAGCTATTCCGCTTTAGACGATAAAACTGACATAATTGCTACAAAAGTTTCACGTGAAACTTTCTATTCACTCATTGCCCAAAGCAGAAATTCAACGTACAATAAATCTGATTCTTTCACTAAAAGTCGATTCAAAAGGAGATACGAATATGGCAAATGCAGTAATGGCAATTCAAGTTTTACCAAAGGCGGACTCAACGAAAGAAATGTTAAGACTAGTGGATGTGGCAATTGCTGAAATCGATGCAAGTGGGCTTTCTTACGAAGTTAGTGCTTTTGAAACTACGGTCGAAGGGGATTTGGACGACCTCATTAAACTGCTCCATAAAATTCAAATTTCCGTTACTGAAAGTGGTGCGGCCAGCATTAGCAACTACATTAAGCTGTCGTATGCGCCTGAAGCCCATATTTTGACGACTGATGAAAAACTGGCCAAGTATCGGGCACACAACGAAGCGCAACAAGGCTAATCGTTGGTAGCTAAGGTATCATTATTTAGCATAAAAACTCCTCAGCTTTCTTTGCTGAGGAGTTTTTATGCTAAGAAGTCAAAAATACAGCCACGGGGTTTTAATTATTTTTTTAACCAAAATTGTTTATTTTGAATTATATTTCCCTCGAAATTCTGACGGTGTGATGCCATGTTTTTTAATAAATACGTTATTAAAATTTGTGCGATTTGAGAAATTTAATTGAGAGACAATTTCTGTAATTGATAATTTAGAGTACATTAGGTATTCATCTGCCTGTTCCATACATATTTTAATTATATAAGCATGAATAGAAACACCAAAACTTTTTTTAAAGACACGATTTAAATACTTTCCGTTATATCCAAAAGTGTGGCTGAGTTCATCGTATGAGATTTTTTGCTTTTTGTTGTCTATATACTGTTTTATTAATTCACTCAGCTCATTCGAATTAGAGCTTTGGGTTTTAATTGACTCAATTTTAAATTGTGATGAGTTACTCAAAGAATCTAATAATCTTATAGTTAGTCCGGCAATAAGTAGAGAATAGCCGGGCTTTTTTTGTTTGAATTCTTGTTCCAATCTTTGAAAACTTTCAGCCGTTGTATTATGACCCAATGTTCTAAGGAGAAAGGATGTATGCTGATCATTTTTAGAGTTGCCCTGATGGGATAACAAATTAGACATAACTGCATTTTTTTTGAAATAGATAGACTTTTCTTTTGCCCATTGATTGATTATTTCTTCGGGAATTCCTAAAAAATAAGTCAGTTCTTCGGAGTCCCTTCGCAATTCTAGATGATAGGTATTTCTATCTATTAGTAAAAGATCTCCAGAAAATAATTGCTTTTTTTCAGTATCCACTTTGACTGTGAGGCGACCTTTGTCAACAAAAATTAATTCAAAAAAATTATGCATATGCATTAAATTAAAATGGTTAAAGTAGTGAAATTCGGCTTCATTCATTGAGAATGCTTTGGTTTTATCAAAAAGATATTGATAAAAAAAGTGGCGTGATTTGTCTTGAGAAATTTTTGCAAAATAATATGAATATTTCTTCTAATGGATAAACTGTTATCGACTTTTACTTGTTCGTCTTGGTTTGTCTGTATATTTTTGTGAATCCAATATTCATTTTCCATGCTTATTCTCCTATTTTTTCTATGTTCATAATAACCGATTATGATTAATTAGTTGACGATTAAGTACTTAATCGTACATAAACCTTCCAAAAAGTAATTAATTGATACCCCTTGAGCATAATAACCAGGTTAAAGTAATATCCGTTGTAGAAAGCGTTTACAGGAAAGGGTAATGAATATATGGAACAAGAATGTATCAATAAGGGTTGGACCGTTCGAAATTCAATTTCTACTGTGGGTGATCAAGTACAGGGTGAAAAACAAATTGTGAGTAAAAAAGTCGATCTTCCATACGATGGCATGATTCACACTGTGCGAGACAAGCAAAATACCACAGGTTCTGACCTTGGTTACTTTACGCCAGAAGACTATGTGTATACGAAACAATTGATGATCGGTGATGATCAGAAAGGTAACGATTTTTTTGTCAAATTCGATGGTGTTTTTGGGATCACGACTGTTCAAATTAACAACCAGGTTGTTGGCCATCATAATTATGGATACGGCAGTTTTTTATTTAAAATCACAGATTACGTTAAGGTTGGCAAGCTTAATGAGATAAAAATCATCGTTAGAAATCGAGTACAACCAGCAAGTCGTTGGTATACAGGAAGTGGTGTTTTTGACAACGTGTTTCTCATTACTCTAAAGCCGTTAGATGTTTTACCAGACAAACTTCAAATTAGTACTGTAGGTGTTAATAATGATGTTGCCACACTTTCAGTTAAAGTCGCAATTCATAATCATTATATGGAAAGAAAAACGCTTTTTCTTCAACATGAAATTTTTGATGAGGCTGGTCATTTGGTTACGTCTAGAAAACAAAAGCTTAATTTGAAATCACAAAGTAATTTATCCACGTCTACGAGATTGTATCTCAACCACCCAAATCTTTGGAGTGCTGATTCACCATACTTATATCATTGTGTTACGACTTTGCTTGTTGGAAACGAAAAAATTACGATGACTCAAAGCAATTTTGGTATTCGGACACTTTCATTAGATCCCGTTAACGGTCTTCAAGTTAACAATAAAACAGTGAAATTAAAGGGAGGATGTATCCACCCGGATAATGGTTTATTAGGTGCTGTGAATATTGTCGATGATTTAAATAGAAAAGTTCAGTTGCTAAAATCCGCTGGATACAATGCGCTACGTTCAGCTCATAACTCAATGAGTCCGGAATTACTTGAGGCCTGTGATCGATATGGGTTGTACGTTATTGACGAGTTTGCAGATACCTGGACGCAATCCAAGACCTATTTTGATTATTCAGTATTTATGGATAATCAGTGGGCGGATGATTTACAAAGCATGGTTTTAAAAGACTATAATCATCCGTCAGTTATTTTTTATTCAATCGGAAATGAAATTCCAGAAACAGGTACAAATGAATCGGCGTTTTGGGCCATAAAATTCATTGATAAAATCAGGTCTTTAGATCAAACCAGATATATAACCAATGCAATTAATCCAACGCTGTCAAATATGGATAAATTGCCACAAATTACTGAATCTTTAAAGACAGAAATTCCAGAAAAGAATATTAATGATATCATGCATGATTTTAAAAAATTAATGCCGGTTATTAATACTCACCCTATCACTAGTGAAGCAATTTCTGAATCTGCTGATTTAGTGGATGTTGTCGGATACAATTATGCTGCTGCTCGATATGAATTGGATCATAAAGACTATCCGAATAGGGTATTCATTGGGACAGAAACGAATCCGCGTGATTTAGATAATAATTGGAAGCAAGTTGTAGATACACCATACGTCTTAGGTGATTTTTCTTGGACGGCCTGGGATTATCTTGGTGAAGTGGGACTAGGACGCATGGTTCCAGATACCGGGCACGAACAATTTCTTGCAAGTTACCCATGGTTAATCTCCTGCAGTGGCGATTTCGATATTACTGGTTATCGAAAACCCGTATCCTATTGGCGGGAAACAATTTGGGACAAAGAGAATCATAAACCTTATATAGCCGTTCGAAATCCTAAGAATTTTGGGGAAAAAATGTTTATTAGTAACTGGTCTTGGACTGATTCTAAGCATTCATGGACCTGGCCGGGTAGCGAAAATCAGGCAACTTCGGTTGAAGTTTATTCGAATGCCGATGAAGTAGAACTATTTCTCAATAATCACTCGCTTGGCCGCAACAGCATGTCAGCAACTAGGAGAAATTATTTCGTTTGGAATCCAAATTATGTTCCGGGTGTTTTGAAAGCAATCTCTTATTGTGATGGTCGTGCTGTGGGTTCTAGTGTATTGAGTACCGTTCGAGGACAATATGATTTGGTTACAGAGACACATTCATATGGAAGTCTCCGATACGTTGATATTTATGCCGAGGATTCGAATGGCACACTTGATATGAATGCTATTGATGAATTGACTGTTACTGGGGATGAACGTGTCACAATTTTAGCTTTTGGCACGGGAAATCCTAAGCCACTTGAAAAAATGTCAGATTTGACTCACCCGTTGTTCGATGGTCACGCTTTGATAATTGTAAAAATGGAAGATGGCCACAGCGATGCTCAAATTAGTGTTAAGTCTAATGCATTTAAGACAAAAGTGGTTTCTTTCAAAAATCACTAAAACAAAGTCATTAAAAGGAGCGTATTAGTTATGGAAGTATCTCATAAAAGCGTTATGTCTCGAAAAGTCGGAATTTTATCACTAAGTACTTTATCAATGATAACTTTGTGTATTTCACCATCCTACGCGGCCATTGGTAAAGCCTTCCAGGCCAGTAATACATTGGTTCAGATGTTAACATCATTGCCAAACTTAGCAGCTTTAGTAGCTGGACTGGTTATTGGGAAAATAGCAAGTACGAAGTTATCGCACAAGACTTTATCAATTATTGCGTTAGCATTAATATTGCTCGGGGGACTTTCTCCGCTAATTTATCACGCTAATATTGGTTTCTTGTTACTCTGTTCTGCTGTTATGGGGTTTGGCCAGGGTATGATTTCTAATCTTGTCCAGATTTTAATCACTAGTGAATTACCAGAAGATCAAAGGCAATCAACCATGGGGAAAAACACTGCTTTTTCTAATTTGGGAGCAATGGTTGTTATCTTCCTTGGCGGGATTTTAGCTGCAAAATCTTGGGTTAATAATTACATGGTGTTCTTCTTCCCAATTTTAATTCTGATCATTGTTATTTTTGCCCTTCCAAATCGGTATAATGAGCAAGTTAAAACAAATGACCAAAAAGAGACAACTACTGAGTCAAAATCAGTTTCACTTAATAAATATACTTGGCAAATTACTTTTTGTTCCTTTTTCTCAATGTTAATTTATAACGTATACGCAAACAATATTTCTATCTACATCACTGAACATCATATTGGAGGTAGTTCTCAGGCTGGGACAGCTTCAATGATCGGTTTATTTGGTGGATTAGTTTGTGGAATTTTTGTAGCAAAGCTTGCGAAAGTTTTTGGGGCCAGCACGATTGGCATTTCCTTTATTACAATGGCCCTTTCGTTTTTAATTGTGGGATTTACAACTTCCTTGATTGTTGTTATGATTGGTAGTTTTTTGTCAGGTGCCGGGTTAAGTCTATGTATGGCGCAATATCCATATTTAATTTCAATTTCTGTAGACTCTGCGACAGCACCGACTGCTTTTGGTTTTTATAACGCATGTTTAGCTTTCGGTGGTGCATTAAGTCCGATTATTATTAATGCCATTATGGTACCGTTTAAAAATAGTGCTGTCCTAAATACGTTTACAGTCAGCGGTATTATTGCACTGGTTATTGGATTAATTGTAATTTTTTCAAGATTTCAAAACAGAATTATTCAGCGTTCTCAAGACACAGATCACGCCTAATATCATTGGCTTTGTTAGAATAAACAACTGAATCAAATAACTTGTTTCAAAATATAAAGAATTCATCTGAAGTTGTTTTTGAAACTTTCAGATGAATTCTTTTGGTATAGTTGCACACAGACGGTTTTGTATATTTCACTGCAAAGGGTGGATTTACAATCATTGGCGACAGCATCATTAAAAATCAGAATATGCTAACATAATAACCATATGAAGGTGCTACGGAACTAGTTTTGAGTTAAATCCAGACTTAAATCACTTCATCCAGAAAGGCCGTCCTAAAATGTTCACGAGAAATAAACAGATTCCAATGACTATTAAACTAGGCGTCACGATTCTAGAATTCAAAAACGAGACGAAAAACGATGCGATGTGGGCAACCCTCCTCACGCCGCTGATTGATCGAATCAACGCTAACGATACCCTAGAAACTATTCGGCAGTCACCTGAGATTCAAGCAACCAAACAGGCCTATAAGGCGCTTGGTAAAGATCCGTCAAGATTTCGCCCTTCGTCGGACAGTTTGTGGCGCCGCGTTGCGAAGGGGAAGGGGCTCTATCAAGTCAACGCGTTGGTCGATCTTAATAACGCGCTCTCGCTGACCTTTAAAATGCCGTTCGGCAGTTACGATTTAGACAAAATTCAGGGTGATATCACGTTGACCAAGGGGCTGCCCGGTGCGCAGTATCCCGGTATTGGCAAGGATATGATCAACATTGAGAATCTATTAGTGTTAGCGGATAATCAGGGTCCGTTTGGCAGTCCGACGTCAGATTCAACGACTGCGATGATTAATGAGACGACGCACAGAGCTGCGATTATCGCTTACCTGTTCGATGTGGACAACGATGCGGCTGCGCACATTCAGGCGGAAGTTAAAGCGACCGCGGAAACCTACCTCAGTGAAGCCAGTGTGGTGGCACAACAGATCGTCTAACAAACCATCACACAACCACTAACCGCAACGACTTGCCAATTTGGTATCGAGTCTTGAACACCACGATTGTTCATTATAGCTGTATACTAAACGTGCGATGAACTGGATTCGAAAGGGAAAAATGTTTCATGTGAAACATTTTGAGATGGTTATATTGTGAGTCGAGTGCGACGTTGATGCTGATTCTAAGTTTGATCATACCGCAAAGCGAGTTTCTATCGATGACCATCAGCGCACGGATGTCATTTTGACCCATTGGCCATAGTTAATAGACGGAGGGAAACGCACATGAATGAATTGGAAAGATTGGGCTTCACTAAACACGACAACATTGCTGTTGAACATTTACCAGCTGAACTTGAGACCCAGTTTAGTCAGTTGCATATTCAACCTGAGGCGACCACTGCGACTGATCTGCTGGTGCTGTTTGGATTTTCCGTTCCGCAAATCAAAACCGCATTGGCGCGCATAGCGGATGCGCACAGTTTAACTGAGAACGGCACGATTTATCTCCTCTATCCGAAGATGGCCAGCAAACGGTATCCAGGGGTCAATCGTGATGCGTTATTTAACGGATTGTCAGTTAACGAAGATACTGGGGAAGTTGCCGCAACTGGGCTCAAATTTTCACGGATGCGCAGTTTTAACGCCGATTTTACAATGGTTGATCTCAAATGGCTGGCGTCATCGCCACGGCCAAGAACGACACCTTCACAACGGGTGGCGGACTATGTCGAGCGCATTCCTGAGTTGCAGAGCCGATTGCAGCACACCAGCGGGCAACAGCGCGCCGCAACGTTTTTTGAACAACTCACGCCGGGATACAAACGGGAATGGGCGAGATACATTTATGCGCCGGTCCGCGAAGCAACACAAACGAGCCATTTTGAGCAAATGCTTACGGCCCTGAATGCGGGTGCCCCCAACTGGGAAACGTATCAAAAACAACAAAAATAGTCTGGCCTTTGAAAATAGCAACTAAAGACCAAAAAGTCGCCATGTTTGCCTCGAAACTAAATCGGGCAAATCGTGGCGACTTTTGATTTGGGTAGTGATTTCAGGACGTCATCATCAGGCTTTGTGTTAGATGCGCAGTTTTCGGTAACTGTGTGTACTGATAAGCAGCCCAATCAGCAGCAGGACCAGTGAAACGGCAAAACCGCTCACGCCCCATTTTGAATCGAACGTCCCTTGATTGAAGGCCTGGGCACCTTTGACGACGTAGTACATCGGGTTAAACTGGGCAATCGTGCGCAACCAATGCGGGCCGTAGGAAATGGGCAGCATGACGCCGGATAATAACATGAGCGGCAGCTGGATACCGCTGACGATGCCGCCGACAGCACCCGTATTTCGAATTTTCAGGCCGACCCAAGCGGTCAGCGATGAGACGGCTAATGCGAACACGGTGCCAAGCAGTAACAAGACCGATAACCCTTCAATGTGGATCGTAAACCCGCGCCAGGCAGCCCCGATAATGAGAATGGCGGCGGGGACTAAAAAGCCGATAATATCGTAAATGACGGTGCCTAATACGTACGCAAAGCTGTTGATCGGCATCACTTTAAAGAGCTCTAAAATGTCCTGTGTGTCATCGTCAACAACGTACCAGCCAGTGCCCATCCCTGCGGAAAACGCGGTGAGGATCAGAATGCCGGGAACGAACTGATTCAAGACATCGGCCATACTGCCGGAGAATCGTTGCAGCAGCGGCGCAAACAGTACAAGATAGAGAATCGGTGTCATCAGGGTCATAAACAGCATTGCGGGTTGTTGAAACGACTTGATGAGCCGCCTTGTGAAAAAGAGCCAAGTTTGTTTAATCATGGGAATTCTCCTTATTTGGTTTCTTGGGTGTCACTGGTGATCGGTGCGTGACCGGTACGAGCGATAAAGACATCATTTAACGTGGGTTTGGTGATACTGAACGAATGGATCGTCAATCCAGCAATCGTGAGCCGTTGGAAAACCTCGGGTACGTTGGCCGCACTATCGGCAATTTCCATGCGAAAATCTTCGGCTGATAGTTGGTGTACGTTGCGGATATAAGGCAAGTCATCTAAGGGTGACGCTACGGTTTGGTCGTGGGCACCGATACTCAGCGTCAAAATATCACCCTGCAGAGACTGCTTAAGATGATCAGGCGTGTCTAGCGCGACAATCTTTCCCTGGTCAATGATTGACACACGGTCCGCCAACACATCGGCTTCGTCCATCAGGTGCGTCGTAAACAAAATAGTGAGACCGTTACCGGCAAGCTTTTTTAAATATTGCAACAGGTCCTTTCGATTTTGCGGATCAAGCCCAGTGGTGGGTTCGTCCATGAATAAAACGGTCGGCTGATGCAGGAGACCTAGCGCAATGTCGAGGCGCCGTTTCTGACCGCCTGAGTAGGTGCTCACGCGCCGGTCTAAAATGTCTGTGATCTGCAAGATTGTCGCGAGGGATGCCGTTCTGGTTTTGATAGCGGCATCTGAAAGACCGTATAGTCGACCGATCAGACGAAGATTGGCCCGGCCTGTTCGCGTGCGGTCACTGCTGCCGGTTTGGCTGATATAGCCAATGTTGGCACGGACTTGTTTGCCGGCCTTAGTGACATCGTGTCCGGCAACCTGCGCGGAACCGGACTGTACCGGCAGCAGCGTGGTCAGTAAGCGAATCGTGGTCGTTTTCCCGGCCCCGGACGGCCCAAGCAGGCTAAAGATCTCACCTTTTTCAACTCGGAATGTGAGATCTTCCACCGCGGGGACTTCCTTGTAAAAACGTGATACGTGATCCAATGTAATCATCGACATTAGTGTTTCCTCCTCATGTGATACTAATTATTAATCGCCTCAAACTAACACTGTTAGATTTTGGTCAAAAATGATCGACCGTCACTGCGGTCGATAAGTGTCTAGCGAACGTTAATGGTTCCGGATTTTGCGCGCACCGTCAGCCGGTATTCGGGATGGTCGCCAACAGTGCCTTCTTTTAGACTTAAAACGTTGTGTTCATACTGGGTTGCCTTTGGACCCTTAACGGTGCCGTTAGCGGCCTCAAGGTCAAAGAAATAATCGGTGTTTGGCATGGTTAACGCAATCGTGCCGCTGCCATTTTCCACTTGCCAGTCACCAGTGATCTGGTCAAACTGGGCGTTAATGGTGCCAGCGTGTCCGGTGATACTGCCTGCACCGTGAAGACCCATGCCGGAGAAAGTTCCGTTATCGTTCACAATGTTCAGAACGGGACTGGTCACATCGATCATATTAACGATGCCGCTTTTTTCTGCAAGCGTTAATGTGGTTTGAACGTCGGTTTTGGCGAGGCTGATCGTACCACTAGTCAGTTGAACGGCAAGTGTGGCTGCAGTGATCTCATTAAGGCGGACCGTCCCGCTATCAACCGTGAGCGACAAGTTTTCTAAGTCGGTCAGTGACTTTAAATCAAGTTTGCTGCGGTGGGCGCGGATCTTTATTTGGCCCTTGAAGTTTGATGGAATTAAGATGTCCAGGTAGACGCGGAGGCGGAAGAAGTGGGGAATTGTCCCCTGCATGATCTGCAACGTGTCACCAGCGACTCGTGTGCGTGCCCGATAATCGTCATTGGAACCAGTGATGCGCTCACGAATCAGCACTTCATCACCATCCGTGGGAAACACACTCAGGGTTGTGTGGGTCGCCATGATATCAATTGTTTTCAATGACGTGCTGTCAAAGTGCGTGTCTTGATTTGGCGGCAGCATCTCGAAATCGTCACCATCGCGCCACGAAGCCTCACTTAGCGGATCAGTCGGATCAACGCCGAAAACGTGGTCGCCGATTTTTAAACCGTTTGCGTCAGCACGCAGGGTTCGCCCTTCGTTCAACGTGATCCCCTTATTGTCGACCCGCATGGTTTTGCCGTCGTCCACGCGAATACCATCTTCATCAATGTCGATGTGGTGGGCGTGATGTGCGGTCTTGCCTTCATCTGTTGTTTGGGAAGCCGTCTTTGACTGATCAGCATCTGTATTGGCAATCAATGACGACAGCATTGGCATTTCGTCAAAGGCTGCTTCGACTGCCTCTGCGGGAGATAAGCCTTCCGCCGCTTTAGTTTGCGCAGCGTTGATCAGCGTTTGACGCACGGTGTCGTAAAGCGATACACGTGCCGGTGAACTTGGACCGTTTCCAAAATAATCAGTGAGTTGCGTCTCTACGAGGGTTTCAATCGTGTTTTTCATAATCTTTCAGCTCCTTTGCTGTAGGCAATCATTGGATAGTGATGAATTTACAAATCAATCTAACGGTGTTAGAATATAGTTAAATCTAACAGCGTTAGTCTAAGATGTCAAGTGATTTACTCGATATTTCTCAGTTTGGTTTTTGATTCTTTGGTAAAATGAACCTATCAGATTTAGAAAAGGGGATGCGATATGAAAATAGATAACACCGCGATCCTACAGGCAGCTATCAATATCCTCAATACAAAAGGCTTATCAGCGCTGTCGATGCGGGCACTGGCTGATCAGTTAAACGTCAAGGCCGCCTCGCTGTACTTTCATATTAAAAATAAGGACGAGTTACTGGAACAAATTTCCGAAGGGATTTCCGAGCGGGTGTACACGCACCTTGAGTCCATGAAAGACCCAGATTTGCGGCAACTAATGACTGTTTTTCGTGACGAACTCAAAAACATTCAGGATTCCCCGCAGATTTTTTCGAATACGGCACCATTCACGCCGTATCGGACAAAACTCATTGAGATCTCGCTGACCCATATTACGCGGTTAGGCATCGCGCCCGCGCACGCAACCGCAGTGGGGAATTTAGTGAACAACTATGTGCTGTCATTCGTGGCTGATGAACAGTATTTCGCGCGGGTCGATCAGTCATCGTTTGAAGCAACACCGTTTCAAAGTCCGATTGACATGGCCGAACCGGACCACTCCTTCGAGTTTGGCTTGGATTTGATCTTTGCCGGAATTGCGGCGAAGGGGACAGCAGAGTAGTTGTCCAGAAAGCTTCGCGATACGCAAATGGTTGACTAATCGTAGCAAAAAGAGTGGCTAAAAGGCGGCTTTGCCGCAAAACAGAAGCGCCCCTAGCTAAAAATCCAACTTGGATTTTAACTAGGGGCGCTTATGTGACTGAAACACAGCCGTTTATCGCATGTTTAGGCTAGGTAACTAGATGTACTATTGCGCACATTTTATTGCATGGCGACATTTTAGATCGGGTGCAGTCCGATAAGTTACTTTTCGGTATTGTAGAGTTCAATCAACCGTGCTCGTAAGGCTTCATCATAGGCGGTCAGGTAAAGCCCATACTTCCCGCGCTTGATCAGTACGTTCAGGACGTTTGCAATAAACGCCTTGTACTCATCACGGGAAAACTGAATATCCTTGCGTTTCTTGAAGACTTCCTTATGTGAATACTTTTCGGGAATCACCGTCATGGTGTCCGTTTTGGCATCGTAGCCAAACGATGGGCCGATGATCATGCCGACGTAATTTAGGTCAAAGCCTTGCAGTGTGTAGATGGTGCCCACTTGGGTGATTGAGCCTTCTCGCTTAGCCCAAGGTGTCCGTTGCGGATCCCATTCATCCCATGGCAGGCTGAAGGTATCCATTTCAACGTTGTGGCGGCCGTCGATACGCGGGAAACCGGACGTGGCAACGACCCGACTCATGCCGACTTCCTTGTTGCGGGTTTTAATGGTTTCAAACAACTCACCAGCTGTGTCGAAGACCTTGTATTCGAATTTACTGTTGTTTGGGAAAGGTTTCATGGGCTTTTCAGCTGTCAGATCATCCATCCAGGCAACTTGTTCGTTGCTGGCGACCATCCGGTACTGGAAATTCATGTCAAACTGCTTGTGCGGGTGGTTGCCAATCGTTTTGTACAAGAGATCCTTATCCCAGTACATCTTAGATTGGAATACCTGTTCAAAGTCGTACACGGCGATGACCACGTGAGCCAAGTTCAACAGGTCGGTCAGCTGGTTCTGGCCGCGGTAGTGTGCGTAAGGTTCGGATTTAGAATACAGCAAGTGTGCTTCGTCAACGAAGACGATGTCGTACTTTTTGTGGTTCTTTTCCGCATCGTTGATCAGCGATGTTGGCCGGCGGATGGTGCTGACGTCCATATTAGGGATGGCTGTGCCCATTTCACGATAGGCTTTGTATAATTCCGGGTGGTTAACGACCAACGCCGTCTTGTAGCGTTTATCGGTCATATACTGGCGGACAAGCTCCATCAAAACAACGGATTTCCCTGTACCGGCAGCACCTTCGATAACGGCGATTGAATGGGCCTTCTCGCTCAGCCCCTGCTTAATGTAACTGTTGATGTCTGTGATAACGGCCTTTTGATCGTCTGACAGGTCGTCGACGAAGAATTGCGCCTTTAATACTTTATTCATTGGTTTGGTCATGATGTACTCCTAATCGTTAAGTGTTCTCTTCTATCTTAAAAAAAGCCTTTTTCATTATAGCAGGTAAACGCAATGGCGCTGAAACTTCTTTTGGTTTCATCATGAAAGACTGCAGTTTTGGCGACGTGTGTTTGAGATGTGCGAATCGCGGGCGTCATTGAACACTAACGGGGAAAACAGCCTTATAATAACGGTCAGAATCACAATCTTATCTTTGGAGGAGACGATATAATGGCAACATTAACAGATGATATGAAGGCATATATTGCTCATAATTTGGGCTATCTCGCAACGGTCGATGAAAATGGCGAACCGGATTTAGGACCGAAAATGAGTTTGCGGGTTTTAGACGACCATCGTTTAATTTATAACGAGATGACGGGTAAAACAATCATGAAGGATCTTGACGCCAACGGCAAAGTGCTGGTTGCGTTCGCCAATTTGAAAGAAATGCGCGGCTATCGTTTCGGCGGTAAAGCCATTCTCTATCGTGAGGGTGAATATTTCGAAAACGCGCAGAAATGGGCGGAAGCGGGACACCACCCAGCACCGAAAGCAGCGGGTGTTATCGATATCGATACCATTTGGACGCTGGATCCAGGTCCGAAAGCGGGAGAATTATATCAAGGATAACAACGTCAAAAGGATCCATGCGCCAAACACTGTGTTGCACAGCAGTTCGCGCATGGATCCTTTTTTTGAGTTGTCGATTGTCTTAAGATGAATGGTCAAACGGGTGCTTATTCGCCCAATGTTGGTTCGTCGGTAAACTCATCGACGAGTTTGAAGGTGACATTTTCGTTCTCCTTCAATAATTTTGCCACCGGGCATTCATTCAATGCTTCATTGATGATTGCCTGTGCTTCGGTATCGGTGTGTTCCGGCATGCGGATCTGGGCCTCCACGATGAACCGATATCCAGGGGTGTCTTTTTCAATGTCTACCCGTGTTCGTAACTGTGAATCAGCTGCGGTGTGTCCACGATTTTCAACGATACGAATCGTGGCGTTAAAACAGGTAGATAACGCAAAAGCAATGAATTGTTCCGGGTTGGTGCCCGGCGCGTCGATCAACGAACTTGATACACCCAGTGCTAGTCCCTCGTCACCCTCAACAAAACTCGTTCCAGTTAAACCGTTATGGTTCTGAACAAACGTATGATACAAAGATTTTTCAGTCATGATGGTGCCTCCTACTCCTTTAATTACGCACAGTGTAGCAGGGTCGACCGGAAAAGTCTGGATTGGACACTTGATTTTAGTAAGTGTCGAACAAGTGCCCAAGAACGTTGTTGTATAGGGGACAGTGTTGGGGTTGTTCGTTGACAAGTGTTGACTAATTATTTCGATGTGAGGCATTTTTACATGACATTCAGATTTTTTACATGACATCGAAAAAGAGGATAACGCGTGATTCACATAATTGCGTGCAGTAAGCGCTGAACAAAAATGATAGTTTGTACCTGAGTGTTCACGAGACCCGTTTAAAAGCCCATGGCACTTTTACGTTCTGGTCTCTAACGGCGTCTCCCCACTATCTAAAAAAGCAGCCGGAAATTTATTGCTTGCCGGCTGCGTTCAATATTTCTTATTTGATCACTCGTTATGCTTTGTAATGCCATGGACCATATTTAACACTGATTTTTGTATAGTGTCCTTTTACGGACTGACCATACTCGCGTTCCTTCAATTTGTTGCCCACTTTATGAACGACATAGTACACTTTTTTGGTGCCTGGCTCAGTGTTATGGGCACCTTTGATGTAGTAGTAATGACTGCCTGATTTATGGTGGTAGACAACTTGCGTCAGTCGGAAAGGATCGGTGATATAACTGTGGGTTTTAGTATCATAAACCTGTTCATCGTTATATGTGCTCTTGCCAACGTGGATGTAATATCGCATTGAATGCGCCGTTTTGGTCCGCCAAACGCCCCTTAACGCGGTCGGTGTCCCCGCATGCCAAGTGGCTGCCTGCGTCGTGGTCGCAATACTAAACACGCCGGTAAACGCCAGCACCACCGTTGCGGCCATAAGATACCAATGATGTTTAACTTGCATAAAAACGTCCCCCTAAATTCGTCGTAAAGTAAAAGGTTATTGCATGATTCGATTATACTGCTATTCGAACCGAAAGAATATCCCCATTTTGTGATTGCTTTCAAGATTGCTTAACTGGGGTGTACTGAATGAAAATGAACGGGCCGCTATGCACGTTAAACTTGAAGCAGCTTTAGAAGCAATCACATTTGCTGATGAAGATGGCAGTTACTACTTTAAAAAACTGGTGAGATCGTGTTAGCCAGTTCAGCACTTGATGGCGACCTTGAGTGCAATCAACTTGATGCGTATCCTGATGAATCCATTGATTTTTCAATTATTTTTGAAATTGACGACCAGCAGATCATGGCAGACTTCACCAACAGACTCGCAACAGGACAACTGCCAAACGTTTTTGACCGTAGTATGCGCGGACGCGGGGCTTTTCACAGGTTTTGTAACACCTTGAACCGTTTTGAAATAACGGATAGGCGGTACCTGTTTTGAGCTGACGACAACTGGCGGCTGACCATCGACTGATGCCGTCATCACCGTATTGAATATGAAGAATAGTCTTGTTTCGCCTTTCCGCTTTTGCTGACTTATAATTGCTGGTAACAAGAGATTTTTATCATGACGCTAAAACTGGATGATGCTGGTAATGCCTTGGATTCGATAGATGATGAAAACACTTATTTCTATAATACAAAGATGAATGAACTGAAGGCGTGTTTTTCACCAGTGGATCCGGATGCGTACGATATTGGTGAATTCGGCGATCTGTTGGTGTCGTGAAAATGATGTTAAATATGATAAATCAAACAGCTAGGAGTGGGCGAGCATGCCAAAAATAGTGATATTAAACGGTTCCGTGGTGAATTACGACAATCAGATCGACTGGACGACCCTGCCTGGCGACGTTTTTGTATATGATGAAACGCCGCAGGATCAAATCATTGACCGGGTGGCGGATGCGACAGTGGTTGTGACCAAGGAAATGCCGATGCCGGGCGACATTATCCGCCAATTGCCAGCCAGCGTGAAGATGGTGTGCGAGGCTGGGACCGGCTACAACAACTACGATGCCGATGCGCTCAGGGAGAAGGGCATCATACTGACTAATATTCCAGCCTACAGCACGCAGCGTGTCGCTCAAACCGCCATTATGCTGATGCTGAATCTGGCCAGCACGATGCAGGAACAGATTCGCATGCTGGCTGCGGGCAACCATGATAATTTTGATAAACATTTAATGGTCAATCATGTGGAACTCAACGGGAAAACGCTGGGCGTGGTTGGCTTCGGCCATATTGGTCAGGCCATCATCAAAGTGGCCCAGGCCATGCAGATGAACATTCTGGTGGCGACTCGGACGCCACGCAAGGACTTCGGCGGCATCCATTTCACCTCGCAAGCAAATCTGTTTGCAACCAGTGATGTCGTTTCCCTAAATTTGCCGCTGAATGACGCGACCCATCATATGGTGAACAATCAGTTACTTAAGACGATGAAGCCCTCGGCATTCTTAATCAACACGGCACGGGGCGGCTTGATCGACCAAGACGCACTGATCGAAGCACTGCGAACACACGTGATTGCCGGCGCCGGTTTGGACGTGCAGGAAGTTGAACCGCTGCCGGATGACAGTCCATTGTTTGGCCTGCCGAACGTGATCGTGACACCGCATATTGGCTGGCGGGGATTGGAAACGCGGCAACGGCTGCTGAAAATCATCAAGGATAACATGACGGCGTACTTTGATGGCGAGCCAATCAACCGCGTGGTATAGCAGGTACGAAAGTCGGGTGGTAACTATGATCGATGCACATTGTCACGCCGAGCACCAAGCAACTTTTATTCAGTTTCAGCAACTGCATCACATTCAGTCGATTCTCAACTGCGACAGCCCTGAGGAATTGGCGTTTAATCGGCAGCACGCCGGACCTGGTCAGGTGTTGAGCTGCGGTATCCATCCTTGGCATGCTGATCAGGAGTTGGCTGATGCGGCACTGAACCAGTTTTTGACTGCAGCACCAGTGATTGGTGAAATCGGACTGGATAGCGTTTGGACCAAACTGCCACTAGCGGTTCAACGCCCAGTATTTTTGACCCAATTAGCCATGGCGAATACGTTACACAAGCCGGTGATCATCCATACCAAGGGTTGTGAAGCAGAAATTCTTAATATTATCCAAGAATACCCGAAGTTACATATTTTAATTCACTGGTACTCATCTGAGGCTTTTCAAGCAGACTACCTTAAGCTGCCCAACGTCTATTTTTCCATCGGACCGGATCTGAACTCAGACGCGGCGGTAGCTAGGTTGTCCCGAACAGTACCGCTTGACCGGGTTTTAGTGGAATCAGACGGGCTTGGGAGCATCGCCTGGGCTCGGAAAAAAGACCATGTGAATTTGGCGGATTACGCGATAACGTTACAGGCGATGTATGCTGAATTGGCAGCAGTTCATCATATGCCAGAGAAGACGTTTGAAACAGCCGTCACGCAAAATTTAGCTGCGTTCATTGCCGGTTCATAGCGCCGATTACTTAATTTTAACTGTTAGTTGATACGAGTTTGGCGCATCATTTCAGTGAACAATAAACGGCTGTAAACGCAAACGGGTTACAGGGGTTTTGGGAGGAGAATCATGGGGAAGTTATATCGACGATTCAACGCGTTCATGAAACGCATGGATCAGCAAAGGGCGGACTTGCTTGTGATTGATCTGAGCACTGCGGGCGCGCTGGCATTATCCTGGTTATCGGTGTCCTGGGCAGTCAGGGCAGCTGCGCCACATATGCAGGGGGTGGGCGGCCCGTGGTTTTTGATTTTCGGCGGCATTATTTTGTTTATTCCGGTGGTGGCCGTGCTGATCATTAGCTGGGGGCTGGGTATCACAGCGCTGGTAATGACGATTAAGGATTTCAGTCATTCACATAACATGGCGGTCATGGTTTGTCAGGGGCTGACATTTTTGTTACTGATCAGCAGCGCTTTTTTGATGTTCGCTTGCCTTTGGATACTGTGGCTTGTCGCTGGCGCATATGTGAGTTGTGCACTGATTTTGGTATTTAAGCCTGATCGAAAACATGATCTGAACTAAGCCCGGTATCCTGTGGTACCGGGCTTTTAAGCAATTTTTGCGATACGTACCTAGTATTACTTTCGGTAGTGTTTTTGATAAGTTTATCCGCCCATTACCAGTTGTGTAGTAGACAATTCACTACCCATATGGCTAATTTTGCTACATATTGATAAATATTTGTTGCAAAATGCTACAATAAAAACGATAAGATACTAGGCAGTCTTATCAATAAAAAACTATTTTGGAGGTAATTATTATGGGGACAAACACTATGACTCGTACTGGTGCCAAGTTGCGCACGCGACTGGTCATCGGTATAGCGGCCATTACTTTAGGGTTTGCTGTCGGCGGTATCGGGGGATCCGCTAAAGCAGACTCGACCTCGACGGAAACTTCGTCGCAGGCAAATTTTGTTAACTATGGTACGAATACGGCGGATCCCTCGAGCGGACTGACGTGGGCAGGCTATTTTGAGGATGCTACGGATTCAAACGATGTGAGTTTGACTGCTCAAAACATCGATTCGGGCTATTATAATGAGCGTTCCGCAGTTAATGTTAAGAGTGGTTCAACTAACTTAAACTACGTCATAACGGTTAACAATCCGACTGGCGTTGATTTAGAGGGTAAATTGTTTACATCCGTTTATGATCAAGATAGTGCAGATAAATATTCAGGCGCTAAACTGCGCTTTGGGTCAACGGCCTCTGATGGCACGCGAACACTGAAGACTATCGATAATTACTATACTGCCAGTGATAATGTGTCAGATGTCTCGGCTTCATATGGCTTGACTACAAGTGATGGCCTAGACTACTGGGTTCCATATGACACTGTCACAAGCAGTGACAACATCGACAACATCGTTCGATTGGGGCTTTTCTTCACGCTTAAAGCTGGTAAGTCAGTCACATTTAAGATCCCAGTGACAGCTTCAGCCGGTTCTGCTGATAATGAAATCGATGCTGATAAAGTCGCAACGGCACCAGTCTCTGATTTCACGATTGTGTTCGGTGCGATGTACAACTATACGACTGATGGTGCACCATACACAGTTACTGGTAACAAAAACCATAACTTATTAGTGGCCTATTACAACATGACCGCTATTACAACCAAGGAAGATAGCGCAACAGCTCAGGTTGGTGATTCAGTCGACGCTGCCACTTATGGTGCCGACCCAAGTGATGCGAAGATTACCAAAGTAACGGACGCTAGCGGCAATTCGGTTGCGGCTTCTACGCTTAACGATGGGGTGTTCACACCGACAGCGGCTGGGACATACACGATTGAGCTGACGCGCGATGGGTACTCACCAAAGACCGTGACGTTAACGGTTACAGCACCAGCGTCCAATAATAGCGGGTCGTCTAGTTCGTCAAGCACCACAACAAGTTCTAGTTCATCTAGCTCGACTGATGTGACCACCACGACATCTCCTGATACAGTCGTTTCTGGTCAAACGGTGGCTAACAAGGGCCGTGCGATTTATGCTGTGAAGGGGCTCTACATGTACAACAAGAGCACCTTTACCAAATCAGCTCGGAAGTACCACTACACTAAACAGGCACGAACGAACCGGCCAATCTTCATCGTTGACGGGTACACGAAGTCTAAAAACGGTGCACTGCGGTACAAGGTCCACGATTACTATCACAAGAGCCGCAAGGGTTACATTACCGCCAAGAGCGGTTACACGAAACTGGCTTACTACTTCAGTGTTCCGAAGTCCAAAGCAGTTCGCGTGATCACCAGCACTGGGGTCAACAGTTATGCGAAGAGCGACTTATCAGGTAAGAAGCTCAAGCATTACAAGAAGGGGACCGTTTTGAAGGTCAAGAAGGTCGTGAAGTACAAGTTAGCGTCACGCTTCGAATTGACAAACGGTCGCTACATCAGTGGTAACAAGCGGTTTGTGATCATGAAGTAACCGGATTTCTTTTAAAAAGAATAAGTTTCTAAACAATAAAAGAGTGGTTGAGGTCAGTAAGATTTTAACCACTCTTTTTCGTGTCACATGAAACAATCTCCTCCCAAAAAAGATTTCAACCGATTGCATTATTTCCAGTAAGTTTAGCGATAAGCGTGGATTGTCTTTATTAGCTACCTTTTAAACGATTAAGGCCCTTATTGATTAACAACCGCACATTGTTATGAACACTTGTCGAAAAATGATACAATAACGGTAATAAGAGGATAGGCAATCTTATTGTACAATTAAATTTTGGAGGTTTTTATCATGGGGATAAAAAGTATGACTCGTGACCGTTCCAAGTGGTTTATAAGACTTGTGATCGGTCTGACAGCCGTTACCTTTGGGTTTGTTGTTGGCGGGTTCGGGGGATCCGCGAAGCCAGCCTCGGCTGCGACAGATACATCAACGCAGGCTAATTTTGTTAACAGTGGGATAAATGTGGCAGATCCGATTAAGAGCGGGTTGAGTTGGAGCGGACATTTTGCGGATGCTACAAATCCAGACGATATTAGTTTGGATAGTAAACCTGGTAATACAAACGTGAATACATCAGCGGTTAACGTCAAGGGCAATGCGACGAACTTATTTTACGTCGTTACAGTCAAGAACATCACTGACCAGGATTTGACAGGCCGATACTTTGTCGATTTTTATGATCAGGATACGGCGGGTTATTCAGGTGCCGGTCTTTGCTATGGGTCAACGACCAATGGTGTTCGGACGATTGACCACGACTACACACCTTCGGATGATGTTTCCAACGTTTCCGCAACGTATGGGTTAACGACAGAAGCGGCATACAGTTATTGGAACGAATGGGATTCTTTGAGTGACACACAAAAATCACAAATCGTGCGGGTGAGAATCAACTTCGATCTAAAAGCAGGCAAGACCGTTACCTTCAAACTACCTGTTATCGCGTCAAAGGCTGGTAACCTTATTCAAGCAAACAAAATAGTGGATGCGGACCTGACAGACTTTACGATTATCTTTGGCGTCATGTACAGTTACTATCTGGGCACGACAACAAGTATTCCGGACTCAGGGTCCTTTAACCATAATCAATTTTTAGCTGCTTACGAAATAACGGGCATTACCACAACCAAGGACAGTGCCACCGTCCAAGTTGGCGACACCGTTAATGCGGCGACCTTTGGTGCTGATCCTACCGATGCCACCATCGGGACGGTGACGGATGCGAACGGGCAGACAGTGACGGACCCAACTGCTAAAGCTGGGACGTACACGGTTGAGTTGACCCGCCCAGGGTACACCTCAAAAACGGTGACACTGGTCGTTAATCCGAAGCCAAGCAATAACGGCGGGTCGTCTTCAAACAATGGCGGCACAACCAATAACAACAGCAGTTCAAACAACAACTCCTCATCAGACATTGATACGTCAACATCTCCTGATACGGTAATTGATGGTCAGACGGTCGCAAAGAAGGGCCGGGCCATTTATGGACTTAAAGGGTTGTACATGTACAACAAGGCGACGTTTAAAAAATTAGCCCGCACGTACCACTATGCCAAGCAAATTCGGACAAAGCGGCCAATTTTCATCGTTGACGGCTACACGAAGTCCAATAGCGGTGCTTTGCGTTACAAGGTCCACGATTACTACCACAAGAGTCGCAAGGGCTACATTACTGCTAAGAGCGGTTACACGAAATTGGCTTACTACTTCAGTGTTCCGAAGTCCAAAGCAGTTCGCGTGATTACTAGTACTGGAATCAATAGCTATGCGAAGAGCGACTTATCTGGTAAGAAGCTCAAGCATTACAAGAAGGGGACTGTACTGAAGGTCAAGAAGGTCGTGAAGTACAAATTAGCTTCTCGTTTCCAATTGACCAACGGCCGCTATATTAGCGGGAATAAGACCTTTGTTATCATGAAGTAGCTTCATTTCATTGTGAAATGGCTGAATTAACACATTTTATTGCATATGAACTGAGAAGCTGGGGAAGCATTGCCCCGGCTTCTTTTTAGTGTCTGCAACATTTCGGTATTGTCTCGTGAGCGTGTCCCAAAAGGGTTGGTATGACAAATTCAAAAAGAATGAATTCAATAAATAACAATCAATTCGTTCATTACCGAGTACACCCGGAATTTCGTTTATTAGGCATGATGTTTCATGTGAAACCATACGTTGCATGCATTAGTTCTGAAATGTTCAATTAAGGCATAAATATGTTTTAAGGCATAAATATGTTTTAAAAAACCACTGATGATCGTATGATATGAGAACTATCAAAGATAAAAACGCGTCCGAACATGGTAATGAAATTAGCAGCGCGACGGGTTTTGAAGGCTAGTTACCGGTTGATTTGTAAATGTTTCATATGAAACAAGTGATCACCACTGTTAGAGAAAGAATTACCAGTTAGGAGGGTACAATCATGCGAAAAATAGTTCTGTATATTGGTCAAAGCCTAGATGGTTACATTGCTGATACAGCCGGTGGGGTTGACTGGATGACAGGCGAACAGCCCAGTACAGCAGGTGTCGACACCTATACGCCGTTTTTAAAAACGGTTGATACGATTATCATGGGATGGACAACGTACCATCAAATCGTAACCGACCTAGCACCATACGCGTGGCCGTACCCTGATCAACAAACATTTGTCATCACTCACCAATCACTGGCAAGCACGGAAAATGTAGTGTTTACAACGATTGATCCGGTAACGTTGGCGGCACAATTAAAAGCTGTGCGCGGTGAAACAATTTGGATCAATGGCGGCGCTTCAGTGGTTCAAGCACTGCAGCGTGCTGATTTGATTGATGTGTACCACCTGGCAATATTACCAGTTATTTTGGGTAGCGGAACCCGGCTGTTTGCTGACGATGGGGCCACTGTCTTGTTGCGCCTGACGCGGCAAGTGAGTGCTAACGGCATTGTGGAAATGACTTACGAGCGTCGTTAATGGACATTTAGGCAGGACCCGGTACTAGGTCAAAAGTTCATATAACATCTAAACATCTCTAAACCTATCTTTCAGTTTATCTCGTTGAAACGCGCAAAAAAGTCACTCCCGGCCAGAGAAGAGACGCCAACTAAAACCTCAAATTTGGGGTTTTGGTTGGCGCCTCTTCTCTTCTGCGAGCAAAACCATTTTTTGTTCCACGTGCTTCCTACGATTGTCCGAAAATAAAGGTGCCTTTGTGCTAATACATTGAGCGTATTTTTATTAGAAAATAGTGACCGTCACCATGGTAAAATAGAAGCTATTAATCTGGTTGTGAAAGGGAGGTGATGCCATTGAAAAAACAAACCGTTATGCTCTTGATTTTCGCCATGATGGCCAGTTCGTTCGCGGCTATTTTCGTGAAATTGTCCACCGCGCCGGCAACCATTACGAGTATGTATCGAATGTATCTTGCGAGCTTGCTATTACTGCCGTTTGCGTGGCGTTACCGTCACGATTGGGGACGACTGTCAACACGGGATTGGGGTATGATCATTGGTGCAGGAACGCTGTTAGCGACCCACTTTGGGTTGTGGTTTGAATCTTTGCAACTGACAAGTGTGGCGAGTTCGACCATCATTACGGCCATGCAGCCGGTAATTGCGATGATTGGCGGGTTCATTTTTTACCGTCAGCGGACGACGCGTACGGCTGTGATTGCAATGTTGATCTCAATCAGCGGTATCGTTTTCGTTGCCTGGGGCGACTTCGGTCACGCTGATCTGATGATGTTGGTGGGTGATGGCTTGTCTCTACTGTGTATCATCGCGCTGGTTGGTTACATGTTTCTGGGGCAGCGCGTGGTCAGCAAGATTTCATTTTGGACCTATAGCTTTCTAGTTTTTCTGATTGCTGGTATCATGCTTAATCTGTTCAATCTCGTGACCGAAACGCCGATTATGCACTACGGCAGTCATGATTGGCTAGTTTTTTGGTTGCTGGCGATTTTCCCCACGCTGGCTCACGTCATTTACAACGCGTTGCTGCGGAAAATCAACCCAACGGTTATTTCTATGAGCATGCTTGGCGAACCAGTAGGTGCATCTATTTTAGCCGCCCTGATTCTCGGTCAGGCAATCAGCGGCCTGCAATTTCTCGGCGGTGTCGTCGTCCTGCTCGGTGTTGGACTTTATCTGCGGAACACCGCGTAGAGCTGTTTCATTGTTGTTACCCTGATTTATCGGTATAATAAATTGATGTACTAATTTAATGTAAGGGAGACAGCATCCATGAAAATTTTAGTAATTGGCGCGCACGGTCGCGTGGGGCAACGGATCGTTAATCAGTTAAACGACAATGGTGATGATGTTCTGGCTGGCCTGCGTGATGAAAAACAGTTCAACACGTTTACCGGGGCGCACATCACGCCAACACTATTAGACATTCAGCAAATTACGGTTGCTGACCTCACTCAGTTAATGACGGGTGCCGACGCAGTGGTCTTCAGTGCTGGTGCCGGTGGCGGCGGTTATGACCGCACGATGCTGATCGACCTGGACGGCGCTGTGAAAGCCATGCAGGCGACCGAACAGGCCGGTATCAAACGGTTTATCATGGTTAGCGCTATGGGCACTGGCAGTCGGGCAACTTGGGCGGATGCAATTCGGCCGTACTACGCGGCAAAATTCTACGCTGATCACTGGCTGATCAATGATACAAACTTGGCTTACACGATTCTGCGGCCAAGTACGCTCAGCGATGAGGCTGGGACTGGTAAGATCACAGTAAACGCTCAGGATAAATTGGAAGACGGCGCTAAGACAGTGAGCCGTGACGACGTTGCTAAGGCAGCGGTCGTGGCGTTGCACGACGATAAGACAATCAAACAAATTATTAGCTTTACTGGTGGTGACACAGCGATTGAAACTGCTGTGGATTCATTGGGCTAATCAAATCTGAGAGCAGTGACCGATTCCGTTGGTTGCTGCTTTTTACTTATCACTAAATCAAAAAAACCTCCGGCAGCGAATGCTGGCCAGAGGTGTAGATTTCAGTTAAGTGCGTTTTTGCTGCCATATTTTTCGAAAATCCAGCTGCATGACCAGCAGGGCAATCATAATCAGCACGCCGCCAATTAATAGGTTCGCTGTAAACGGTTCGAAATCGAAAACGACAGAGAAAATGCTGCCGAACATGGATTCCGTCATTAAAATGATACCCGCTGGGGTGGCATCGGTGAACCGTTGGCCGACGACCTGCAGTGTTTGCGCGCCAAATGAGGAGAAGATTCCTAAGATGACAACGGGCAGAATACCAGCTTTCCAATCAATGCCGGCGTATGAAGCATGTTCGAAGATCAGTGAATCAACCAGCCCCAAAACACCCTGCGTAATTCCCAGCATAAAGGAGAGGACCCAGGGATTCATATCCGTTGCGGGCAAACTAAAGTAGACAATTTGCAGGGCATAGAACAAAGCCGAGATTATTGTGAGCAGGTCACCGATGTGCAGTGACACGCCGTGATCCATAATGCCCGTTAGAAACATCATACCGACCATGCAGATAATGATGGCCGGGTACGTTTTAGGTTCGGGTCGTTTATGAAAGAAGACGAACATGATAATCGGAATCATCACGACGTAAATTGCGGTCAGAAACGCGTTATTGGCCGGTGTGGTGTACATCAGGCCCATGGTTTGAAATTGATACCCCAAAAAGTTGATGATGCCGGCGGTCAAGCCCACGCGAAAATCAACTAGGGTCATGCGGTTGATGGCCTTGTGGAACACCAGGTAGGCAACCCCGGCATAAATCAGGCCTCGAATGGCGTTGATGGTACCCGCATGCATTCCTGCATTGGTGGCTTGTTTTGAAAATAGGTAGCCGGCACCCCAGATAATAGCGGCAAAGATCAGCATGGTGTTGGCTTTACCCTTCGATATACTCACGATGACTCCCCTCGATTCCTTAAAATGTCACCAAACCACTATAGCATTGATATGGTGGGAATTACCAGTCAAAATGAGTACAAATGGATGACCATTTAATCTGATGAAAATTGACGGCTAGAATTGACAAAACGATTATGAATTTTTTTGCGATCACTTTTTTAATGACTGTTCGACTAAACTGTATCGTTATTTATCTTCTTCAGCAGTCGAAATTTCCGTCGATTTCTCCCGGTTTCGCAGCAACAATGCAGCTGCTAGTCCACCAACGATGGCAATGCCAGCTGCACCCAGAGATAGGGCGGAAGTGCCGTTATCATATGCGTGCACGACGATTCGCTGGAAGTCCTGCGCAAACAGCGCGCGACTTAAGCGTTCTGAGAAGGCGATGCCGTGACCGGAGAATGGTCCAGCGGAAATCAGTGCTTCCTTCAGCGCGTGCAAGGTTTTTGCCGGCATGTTGATACTTCCTAGATGACCGTTCAGGTAAGATTCATAACGGGTGTCTTGAACGAGTCCAAGGCCGACGACCCCAACGGTGATCCCGATTTGACGAAAGACGTTCAGGAGACCAGAGGCCATGCCCATTTCTTGCGGTGCAATACCTTCCAGGCCGGCTGTGTTGAGCAACGGGTTAACCATCCCGTTTGTGATCCCCATCAGGACCATCCCGGGCCACAGGTCAACGAAGCTGACGTTTGGGCCGATAGCGTTTGCCAGTAACAGAAAGCCGATACCGCCCAAAAACATACTCAGACTGATCATCCATTTTTTAGAATAACGGGCGCTCAGGATACCAGTGACGGGACCCAAGATCAGTGACCAGACGCTGATGGTGAGTTGCCGAACCCCGGTTTGGATGGCGGAATAGCCGATATAGTTTTGCATTAAGGCCGTTAAAAATGTGTTGTACGAGTAAATACCGGCACCCAGTGTGAAGGCCACGATGACGATCCCGACAAAGTGGGCACTCTTGAACATCTTCAGGTTGACCATGGGTTCCTTGATCTTGCTTTCGGCCACGATAAAGATAATCAGCAGCACGAGGCCGCCGATGAGCCAACCAGCGACGCGACCATCAGTCCAATCCCAGTGCGGATGACCTTCTTTAACGATCAGGCCGTAAACAATGGCAAACAAACTCACCGTTGATAATGCCATACCGATGAAATCAATACGCTGGTTTTTCCCATAACTTGGCGTTTCTTTGACGTAAATGACCGTGAGAATGACGGCGAGAATTCCAAAGGGTACGTTCACGTAGAAGATGGATTCCCAACCGAAGTGTTCGACCAAATAACCGCCAATCAGCGGACCGGACGCACTAGAGAGACCGATGATCGACCCCAGAATACCCAGCGCGGTGCCCCGTGCCCGACCATCAAAGTTTGATGCCACCAGCGCCATTGACAGCGTCATCATCCCGGAACCGCCGATGGCCTGCACGCCGCGGCTGATGTCGAGCATGAGCAGGCTGCTGGATAGGCCGTTGACGGCAGATGCCATCACGAAGATAACCATTGACGTCAGAAACACCTTTTTTCGGCCGAACATATCGCCCAGTTTTGACATGATCAATAACGAGACCGCGTAAACCAGTGTGTAGGCGTTTAGAACCCACTGCAGATTTGTAAACGTTGTGTTGAACGCTTTGACCATGGTGGGTAAGGCCACGTTGACAACGGTGACGTCTAAAAGTCCCATGAAGACCCCTAATCCCATGGCACCCAAGGCGATCCATTGTGCGGTGGATGTTTTTTTAGTTGCTTGCATCGTTACATTTCCCCCTGTAGTTCATTTTGGCACTGGCTGATCCAGGCCAGTTTGGTATCGCAGATATTGATGCTGAGTTTTAACGATTGTGCGGACCACTTTAAAACAGTTTTGTCGCTAACTTGATACATTAATTTTTCCGTTAACAATTTATAGGTGGTTTCAAAACTAGCGCGGTCGGTTCGCACGGCAGTCTCATAATCGGCAAGGATCGAGGCGCGTTTGGCAACTGCCACGGTCCCCAGCCCCCGGAGCTTAAATCGAAACATGGATTCGCGTTTGGCATCCATCTCGATGGGCTGCGCCATAAGAACCTGCAGTCGTTGTCGACCTTCGTCAGTAATGGACGCGATTTTTTTGGCCCGCGGGTCATCGTCCTCTCGGTGAAGCGTGATATGGCCGGCTGCAGCCATCTTGTTCAGCATCGGGTACATGACGCCATTGGAGATCTCTCGACGCGGCACCAGTGTACTGCCGAGAATTTGACGCAGTTTGTAACCCGACATATCACGGGATGTTAACATAATTAAAATTAATAATTCGTACATAAATGCCTCCGATACTTAAAAATACAGCTTTTCTAGTATAGGTCGTGACGACATATAGTGCAAGTAATTATTTTCAAACAGCAAAAAAGAGTTCCCAGAACTGAATGACAGTCTGGAAACTCTTATACAACATCTTTGTTGAGTTACATTGCCAAATATTTAGCGTCCATCTCGGCGTCCTGACTAGTCAAAATCCGCGGGCCATCTTCGGTAATGGCAATCGTGTGTTCAAACTGAGCGCAGTCTGAGCCATCGTCGGTGACGTAGAACTCCCAGTCGTCACCAGGATCTTGCTTGGCCACGATGTCCGAACTTCCGGTGGTAATCATCGGTTCGATACAGATGGTCATGCCGGCTTTCAAACGGGGTCCGCGACCTGCTTCGCCATAGGCGGGAACGTCTGGGTTTTCGTGCATGGTGGGCTGGATGCCGTGGCCGATCAATGCCTTAACGTTGCCGTAACCCTTAGCGGTAACGTAGCTGTCGATTGCATCGCCAATGTCGCCGACCCGGTTGCCGACAACGGCTTGTTGAATTCCCAAGTAAAGGGCCTTTAGCGTGTCGTCCATGAGGGCTTGACGTTGTGGCGAGAGGTCACCACACGCAAACGTCCAGCAGGAATCGGCCAGATAACCGTGCCAGTTCACCACGGTGTCAACGGCTACCACGTCGCCTTCCTTCAACAACAGCCCCTTCCGCGGCATAGTGTGGGCCACTTCATCATTGATGGAGACACAGGTGGCGTACTTGTAGCCTTCGAACCCCTTTTCCTCCGGGGTGGCGTCGTGGTCCTCAATGTATTTTAGACTGAATTTTTCGATGTCCCAGCTGGTGATGCCGGGTTTGATAATGTCGCGTAATGCGATGTGCATGCCGGCCAGAATTTTGCCAGCCTTGGCCATGCCCTCGATTTCGCGAGATGATTTTAATGAGATCATTTCTGTTTGCTCCTAATAGTTAAGGTACATTCAGTTTACCACAGTTGTTCAACGCTGGAAATTCGTGCTAAATGGTACAAGCTAATCGGTTGATTAAGTCGTGTTTCGGGGGATAATAGGCCGCAAAAACGAGGTGATACACGATGAAAATAACGGTTGTAGTGCCCACGTATAACTTGGGCTCGTACGTGAAAGCAATACTGGGTAATCTAAAGGAACAAACGGTGGATTTCGAGGCTTGGCTGGTGGATGACGGGTCGACGGATGGGACTGCGGAAACGTTAGCGGACTTTGCAAGGGGCATCCCAATGTTTCATGTGGAACAATTACCGCACAAGGGCGTGTCGGTGGCGCGTAATTTTGGTATCGAACATGCGACCGGTGACGGCATCGCATTTGTAGACGGTGACGACATGATTAAACCGACTTTTGTCGAAACACTGGCTGAGGGGCTGGATCAGGATGCGGTCATGTCGGCTGTGGGGTACGACTGGCGCCGCCGCTCAGTAGACCGGGCGCGTGAGTCGCACCACGCCATTGTGCTCGACCAAAAGAGCATGTTTCGCCAAGCCTCCAATCACGGTACGGAAGTCGGCGGCTACATCTGGAACAAAGCTTTTAGCAGCACTGCTTTGCAGGCAATCGACCTGACGTTTGATACCTCCCTGCACATTGCGGAGGACTACCTCTTTACAGCGACATTCATTGCCAAAACGCCAGGCCGGTACGTTTACATTCCAGAGGTGCTGTACACCAAACGAAATCGTCCGGACAGCACCATCCACACCGTGAATCGGGCACAGGAACCAGGGGTGTTTCAGCAAATCTATGCGCTGGAGGATCTGATTAAATAACAACGGTGATAAAGTACGGTTTTACCCTCAAAATAAAAAGGTGCAATCCTAAATCCTAAATTGGATTCGTGATTGCGTCTTTTTTGACTAGTCAGGCACAAGCGCAGCCTAGCTATTTTGTTTGAAGATGACACTGACACTGTTCTGTCGGCATTGCAGCTTGCAACAACTCAATGTCTCGTCTTATATTACTGCCCCAATCCAGTTTTACTAAAGTCGGACAAAATTCGTCGTGTAAAGCGTTGCAGCCGCGCCTTCAAGAAGTAACCCAACAAAAGGGTGACGATGATCATTAACAGCAGTGCAAACGCGTCGGTGAACACTGTTTCCATGTTCGGGCCGCCGACTGCTTCACGAAAGCCGCCTACGCTGTACGCAAACGGGAAGAAACGGTAGACGACGCGGTAAAATAACGGGTTCAATTGAATCGGGTAGAGTGCCCCGGAACCGGCCAGCTGTAGGGCCACCAGGAAGATGACGCCTGCTTTGCCTAGGTTGCCAAAGGTCGATGCCAGGGTGAAGACGATTGTTGTGAACAGAATGGACGTTAGGAAGCCGAACAGTAACATGATGAACAGGCTTTCCACCTGAACGTGCAGTAATAGAACGGCACTGAAGATGATGATGGTTGTTTGAATCAGTGAAATGGTCCCAAACGTCAACATCTTGCCGAAGTACTCTTCGTGGACGGTCATGTTTCTGAAACGGCGGTTTTCTCGTGGAATCGTGGTGTGGAGCACCATGACCAGCATCGTGCAGCCGACCCAGATGGAGAGCGTCAGGTAGGTTGGCAGAAAGGCCGAGCCGAACGAACTGACCTTGTAGATGCTTTCATCCTTGACGTTGAACAGGGAGACCAGCGTGTTACCCATGGTCTTTGGATTGTTTTGCAGGACCGTAATGATTGAAACGATATCACTGTCGTTAGTCAGTTTCAGCTGGTTGGCAATCGTTTTGATATCGTCCTGATAGCTGGTAAGTTTGGTATCGAGGTCTGCAGTGCTGGATGCAATCAGCTTGTTACCCTTGATGGCATTGTCCAGATAGTCCTGATTAATACCCTTAGCCTGCTGAAGCTCGCTTAAGATGGTTTGCGACTTAGTCACCGCGGAGATCAGATTACTGCTGATACTGTTTAAATGGCCCTTTACTGAGGTGTTGTACTGACTCAGCGCGGAATTTAAATTACTGGTAATCTGCTGGGTGCTGGTCAGTGTGCTGCTGATATCGCTGCTCGTGAGTTTACCAGTGGTGCTCAGTGTTGATTTTAGAGATTTGAGTTGTGTTTTTACCGAATTCAAGAGCGTGACTGCGTTGCCCAGCGTGTTATAGAGGCCGGTCAACCCCTGCAGTTTCGACTGGCTGTTAACACTTTTGAGAAATGATTGCAGCGGAGTGACTTGACCCTTCAGGAGATCAACTTGCGAGATGGCACGGTTCAGCGTTGTGTTCACCGTACTTCGGCTGCTGGAGCCGACCTCCGAATTCAGTTGTTTCAGCGTGTTGTTCAATCGCGACGCACTCGAATTTGCGCTGGTGAGGTTCGTGTTGAGGCTGGTAAACGCTTTGTTGATCGTTTTCTGAACCGAATGCAGGGATGAGATGGTTTCCGTGTTAGTGGTCTGCAGGACATCCACGTTCTGTGAGGCCGTCATAACTGGTTTCAATCCGGTGAGAATGGCAGCCATATTGGTTGAGGTTTGATTGATTTCGCTTAACGCCCCCGTAGCCAGATCCATACTGTTACTGAGGGTGATGATCCAGTCTTTCAATTCCAAAATTTCTGCTTTTTGGCTCTGTGCCTTATCACCCAGCAGGTTCAGCTTTGAGAAAATCGTGGTGTTGACCGTTTCCAGAAAGTTTGTTTGAACTTGATTAACCAGCGTTTTGGCCGCAGTTTCGGTGATTTTGCCACCCATGGGACTGTCCCGACTGTTGGCCCGATAAACGAGTTTAGCCTTATGCGCGTGACTGCCGGCAATGCTGGATAGCGATTTCGAGAAATTCTTTGGAATCACGATTTCCGCGTAATATTGACCGCTGCGGAGTTTCGTTGCGGCAGTCTTTGCGGAGGCAAATTTCCAGTTCAGCTGATGGTCATTTTTTAAGGTGTTGACCACGGTTTGACCGACATTCAGTTTTTTCCCCGCTAACGTGGCACCCTTATCCCTATTCACTACGGCGACGGGAATATTTTTAATTTCTGATGTATCATACGGGTTCCAAATGGCCCGCACATTGATTAGAGTATAGAGGCTCGGCAGGATGCACAACGCCAGAAATGTGATGATCACAAACGGCGACGAGCGCATCGCTCGCAGGTCTCGTTGATAAATTGCTTTGACGTTTTGCATTAATTTCTCCCTATAATAACTGACGATAATGGCAATTTTCGCGCTTCCTAAATAGTTTAGGTTAGTCACGCGTTAAATTCAAATACTTGGTGAACAGTATTGAACACCTGTTAAGATTCAACAAATCAAACATTTGCTATATAATTGTACTAAATAAGGGCAAAAAGCGCTTCATATGGGCGTTTGAAACGGTAATGTTTTTGACAATTCAAGTAGTTAACCCGCTGAACAATCCAGAATGCACCGGTTTTGGTGGTATAATGTGTCACATTGAATTACCGAAAACAGCCTTTATTTTTTCGTTGAACTTATCTATAATAACTTGACTATTCAATTTTTAAAAGGAGTAATTACTTATGAAGAAGCCAGCCCTACTTGTTGCGCTCCTCGCCACTGTTTTGATGCTTGTCACGATAACAACTCAAGTGGAAGCCAAGACAAAGAGCGCCACGATCGTATCAACCAGAACATTGACCAAGACGCCATACCATGCCACAAGCGGGTATTTATATACCTCAGCGCATTTGACAAAGAAAGCCCACAACGCGGATAACTATCCGTTGACGACCTTCTACGCTACAAAGTCTGACACTGTGCGGAAGGCTAATGGGAATAAAGCCGTTTACTACTACGTTAAGAACGGTAACGGCAAGGTGAAGGGCTGGATCTGGCGCGGCCATCTGGTGCGCATCATTGATACAACTTCGAAGCTGCAGCAGTTTAATAAACTGATTGGGCTGATCGATTCGACATCAACGAAGACCTATAACCAAATCGTTTCCTTATTAAATACGCTGAACAGCGATACCACACTGTCCACGTTGGTTTCTGATTTAACAAGTCTGAAGAATAGCCTGACCAACAGTTCAGACATTGCGACATTGAAGACGATCATTACCACGGTGCAAAGCGATGTCAGTTCCGGTATCACGACCGTAGCCAACATTGTCAGCTGGGTCCACAGTCTCTTTAATTAAACGACACAAAACTAAGCGTTGCCTTGAAACCGCTGTGTTTCAGGGTGATGCTTTCGTTTGGTTTTAGCATGGTTGCCTGCTGTGCCTGTGAATGGATTCAGTCAGTGTCAACGCCTGGTTCTAGGCGGAACGCAGTGCCAGTTTTAATGATGATTGCATGACTACAATGGGTTGCCGCGCCAGCAGCCTTTCTAACTTTCAAATCGCTTTTTTCAAACTCTTACTATGGAGAATACTATGCACAATATTTTATCGCTCATCAAAAAAGATTTTTATAATATTTTCCATCGCCGATCTATCTGGATCACGCTGCTGGCGTTTGCGCTTATTCCCATGGTCTACGCGGTGTTAAACATTCAGGTTTCCTGGAACCCATACTCACCCAAGAATACCAGCCGGCTGGAAATTGCCGTGGTCAACAGTGACGAAGGGGGCTCGCTGAAGGGGCAGTCGTTCAACATTGGTGACCGCATTATTAAGCAGTTGCACAAAAATCACGCCATTCACTGGGTGTTCACTAACGATTGGGCAGCTAATAACGGGTTGGAAAATGGGAAGTACTACGCCATGATCGAGATTCCGGATGACTTTTCGTCTAAACTGGCAACGTTTGCGACCAGTGACCCTCAGAAACCGAACGTGATTTATAAATCAAACGAAAAACTCAATCCCGCGGCGACCAAGATCATCGGTCAGGCCAAAGAGACACTGACCGACACGATTCGACAGAACTTCATCAAGACTGGGAGTAAGGAGATTTTACAGGTCGCTAACCTCGCTGGCGAACAGGTGAAGACTAAGAAACCAGAAATCCTGCAGATTCGCAGTTCGCTGACGGATGCAATCAAGACGATCAACAAGACGCAGAACACATTAGCCGACGTCAATAAAACGAATTTGAAAACGAAGGCCGCCCTGAAGGAAGTCAAAACCAACATTCCGGTGATCTCCAGTCAGATCGATGACCTGCAGAATGTTATTTCCAGCACTAAATCGTTAAACAATTCCACGCAGAAACTCAATAGTGCGCTGAAATCGAACTTGGCTGATGGCATTAATTCGTTGCAGACTCAGGGCACGAAGCTACAGAACACACTCGATGCGCTGCCATCGGGAGCGGTATCGGCCACTACCTTAAACAGTACGTCTTCAACGACGACTTCGCTGTTAAACGGCATCAATGACACGCTGAGCGATAACCTACGCGTGTTGGACATCATTAACAACTTTATTCCAAATAACACCACAACTTCGCTGATTAAAGCCATCAGTACGGCAAAACAGAATGTGACTAAACAAAAGGCACTGGCGAAACAGTTGAAGGCGACCGATTCCAGTTCAAAACAGCAGTCGTTGATCAAAAAGCTCAAGGCTGGAGCAAACACGTTGAACACGGATTTGGATAACGCCTACACGGACTTCAACGCCACTACCAGCCCAGCCTTAGACAGTGTTAACAGCACCCTGAATGAAAATCTCAACGGCAACAGTCAGGTCGTTTCCTCTATGAAATCGGTTTTGCCTGAGTTGAAAGCCATGGCTAACGCGGGGACTATCACCACGTCACAGACCAGTGATATCAGTTCCCGGTTGGGTAAGATCAAAACGACATTGAAGACGTTAGACAGCCAGATGAGTTTCCTCAACGAAAAGAACCTCAATACGTTGATCAAACTGCTGGGAACCGACCCAAGCCTATCGTCGATCCTCTCCTCGCCAATCAAATTGCAAACCAAGGAAATCTATCCGATGAAAAACTTCGGCTGGCAGATGACCCCGTTCTACACCGTTTTAGCTCTATGGATCGGGTCGCTGTTGCTGTCCACGATTATTGCGTGGAAGTACATTTTGCCGGACACGAAAAATGGCCTTCACCGACCAAATGCGTTTGAATCATACGTTGGCAAACTGACCATCTACCTCACAATGGGCTTTCTTCAAGCCACCTTCGCCTATATCGGCGTCATGCTGCTGGGGGTCAGGCCGGTTCACTGGTTCCTGTTCCTGCTGGCGTTCTACGCGGTGAGCCTGACCTTTACCACGATGATGTTCAACTTAGTCTTTATGTTGGGGAATGCCGGCAAGGTGGTGATCGTCCTGCTGATGCTGATCCAGCTGTTCGGAACGGGCGGGGTGTACCCAATGGAAGTCGTGCCAAAGGATTTGGCAGCACTGGCCCCGTTCATGCCGTTCACGTATGGCATCCAGCTCTTTAGGGAGGTCATGACAACGCCAAACTGGCCAGTGGTCTGGCACGATGTGTTAATGCTGCTGGTATTCGTCCTATTCTTCACAGCCATCATGATTCTGAGACGCGTCTTTGAGAAACGCGTGTTTAGAATGGAAGAGGATATGAGGAAGGCAAAGTTGTAGAGTGCGGAAGAAGGCGCTTAAGGGGCAGAATATAAGGGACTTTGGCAGAAAATCCCGGGCCTGGATTTTTTGCCAAAGTCCCTTATATGGCCGCCCCTTGCCTTCTGCAGCACGTTTAGTCTCGAGGACAAGAGTGCACTACGAAAAACGGGCCTTCAGCAAAAAAGCCATCAAATCGAGTGCCTAAACAGAATCCCCTAGTCTTCTACTACACGCATACTCCCAAGGACAGGAGCACACGACAAAAAAGGGGGCCTTCAGCAAAAAAGCCATCAAATCGAGTGCCTAAACCGAAATCCCCTAGCCTTCAACAAATTGAAAAACCAAGCACGCCCCAAAACACTCTAGCCTCAACCTTAAAAACAAAAACCACAAAAAAGGTTACCAGCCACCTGAGCATCCAAAGCTCAAGCAGGCAAGTAACCTTTTTACTATCCCATTATTTTTCCGGTCCACTTGGCTGAGCATGCTGCTTGCCAGTAAACGACGCAACATCGATGCGAATCACACCAACATATTTCAAATCGTGCGGATCAATATTTCCCGGGACATCATGACCGACTTCGTGTTTCAGCACGAGCCGTAACGCGTGTTCCTTTTCAGTTAGATCAGAAACCAAAACAGCTTTGCCGACGCCGTAAATACTTTGATAGAAATAACTATAGTGGCTGAGCTTATCATCGTTTGGCTGGTACAGTGCCGTGTTGGTCACAATGTTAAACGATACTCGGTTATCGGCCTGGATCAGGGTCCGTTTCTTACCAACTGGTGCACCGTGAATGTAGAGTGTTAATTTATCCTGATCGAATTCATACCCATAATTGGTTGGTACCACGTATGGCGCAGCGTCAGCGGTGTTAATGCCTAGGGTGATGACGTGGCCATTCGCAATGATTTGTTCCATAGTGGTTAAATCTGTAATTTCGCGGTCAGTTCTTCGCATTTGCATGTCCTCCATTTTTCTCTTCTTCATCGTTCAATACCAAAATACTGTTTTAAAACAGTGGTTAACTGTTCCGTTGAAACGGTTTCGGTCGTGCGGTCGCCATGGTGGTTTACGGTTAAAATGTCGGCCGTCAAATCGATGTAGCCGTCAGGCAAACGGCGTTTAACGTGACGGGTTTCGTAGGCTGAATCGCCGAATGAGCGCATCAGACTAAGACCATAAAAATCTTCCAGGTAAAAATTGACTGGCGTGAATTGTTCTAACGCCCGCTCAGTGCGGCTGGTTGTGCTTTTTCGAACCAGGGTGATCCATCCCGGGTGAGTTGAAGACACGCCATTTTGGACAGGTTGGGTCGAGAAATAAAATAGCTCGTGATTCGACAATTGTTCAGCCCCGTTATCGATATCTAAAGAGGTCATTGGGGCCGGTCCACCATAGCCGACGTCGCAGAAAAGCCGCTGCCCATTCAAGTACACGATGATTGCACAATGGGTGGCCGGAACCGGAACAGATTCGTCATGCTGCAATTGACGAGCTAAACAGAGCCAAGCGTCGAACCCCAGAGCACGCAACAGCAGCGAAAAAGCACCATTGAGCTGAAAGCAATAACCGCCGCGCTTACCCAATATTAGGCGTTGATAAAGGTCGGCTGGACGTAACGAAACCGGTTTGTGGAAATCGGTGACGTCCAAATTTTCAAAAGGAATCATCAGTTGATGCTGAGTGACAAGCGCGTCTAGAAAGGCGCGGTCGGGTTTCTGTTGTTCTAAACCTAATTTTTTTAAATAATCTTCACAGTAATGCTCAGGCAGATTGAAGTAGGCCTGCCAATCACCATTTTTTGACCACGCCATATACCAATCTTCTTTCTAAACAGGAATTTACTTGAGATATTGCCATTTTAACATAGCGTGGGACTGGGAACCTTCTGTCCAAATTTGTGTGCATTGAGACCTTTTTACTGGTTGCAGCCGGGCCTGTCGTGGACTGAAAAAACGTTTTGAATCACGGTTGACCCCATTTTTTGGTTGTAAGTCATTGCGTCTAGAGCGACTAGTAATCATGTGATTCCTCCAATCAATATCAAGCTTGTCTTCCAGTTATTTCTTCGATACACTTACACTACAATTTTGTTTGCATACATTCAATTCGAAAAGTGTATGCAAGACAATGTGACGGAGGATGAATTATGTATGATTATGAATTGTCTTGGACGCCGGAAACCAAGCAGCTTGACCGGCCATACTACAAGAGTCTATTTCGATTTTTAGCGCGTGATATCATGACTGGCGTGCTAGAACCAAACGTTAGACTGCCGTCACAACGGGAACTCTCTTACTACTTAGACATTAATTTTACGACGGTGACAAGGGCTTATAAAATGGCTTTTGAACAGGGGCTTCTGTATTCAATCAAGGGGAAAGGCACGTTTGTTTCGCCCCAAGCTAACGTTGACCAGACGGTGTTTCATGATTGGGTACCGAACCGCGCAATCAACCTTGGTTTCGTCGATGTATTCCATGACCAAGATCCGCAAGTGACACGGTTGATCCACGACGAACTCAATGATTTGCAGGTCGCCAAGGTGTTCTCCTATGATCGGGAAAACGATGCGCTGAACCGGGCAAAAGCTGGTAAGACATGGTTATCCTTGTTGGGCATTACACCAAGTCCAGCCGTCAAGATATTGATGATGACGGGCGCGCAGAGTGCATTGACGACCATTATGATGGGCTTGTTTGCTCGGGGCGACGCGATTGCTGTTGATGAGTATACTTATTCCAACTTTATAGAACTGGCGAAACTGGTTGGCATTGAACTCATGCCGATTCCGCAAGATCGGTTCGGCATGCGTATTGATATTTTAGCCGAACAGCTGGTGTCACGCCGAATTAAAGGCGTTTATGTGATGCCGCTTCGAAGCAACCCAACGAACCTGATGATGTCCGCGGGGCGCCGTCATGCATTAGCAGATCTGGCAATGGCGCATGACCTTTTGATTATTGAAGACGACTACCTTCGATTCTTAAAACCGGATGCTGGTCCGGCACTACTGGAATTAGCACCCAGCAAAACGATTGGGATATTTAGTACTTCAAAAGCGATTGCACCGGGAATCCGCTTGGGATTTATTGCGTGTGATGCGCAATTTGAACAACGGCTGCACCACACCTTCGTTGATCTGGAGTCGCAGGTCTCGACAATTGACGCAATCATGATGACCGATTTGATTTTGTCCGGTAAAGTTCGAAAAATTGTTAAGAGCCGAGTGGCGCAAATACAACAGGCTAATCAAATTTGTGATGCGCTAGCCATCGGCAACACGCAGGGTCTTAGTCTGCACCGGTGGATCGCCTTACCGGATGATTGTCAGGTCACTGTTTTACAGCAACGCCTCCGCGATGCCAATATTTTGGTGTTGTTTGATGACCATTTTCGGGTTGGTCACGACACGCGCCATCGATTTATCCGGGTGTCGCTGTCGGCTACCAGTAGTCTGACTGAGTTGCGAAATGGACTCATTCAGCTTCAAGCACTTATCCAATTATCTTCTGGTAAGTAGCTGTGGTGTCGGTATACTGACAGAAGCTGTATACTAAATTCAATATGTGTGAACGGGGGTTAGACTTTGGCATTATTTTTAAACATTGGTGTTTTGGTCTATTTCATTTATCAGCAATTTAATTACGGTGATGTTCATAAATTTCGCTATTTTGTGTTGCCTTTATTTGCGTTGTACAAACTCGTCACGATTTCAGGCTGGCACACAAGAGACATCCCTGGTGTACTCTTGATTGCTGTCGTTAGTTTGTTCATTAGCTGGTTCCAAGCTCATGGTACGCGTGTGCGTGAGGAACATATTGCAAAGTATTATTTTAAAAATAAGGCAGGTAAAGAAATCCCAATTTACTCGCATTCTGCTACTGCGCGCGGTGGTTGGTATTATCTAATTGGTTGGGGCGTCATTCTAGGCATAGAATTGCTGCTTGAAGTGAACGTATCGCAAATGACGTTGGATAATGTTAATATTGGTCATCTCGTTTTTAGTGAAACACTTCAGTCTTTACTCGCTGTCTATGCAGTTGCCAATCCTGGCCACAATGACTGGTCTGTCTGGTCACTAACTTTCTTCACTAGTCTGGGCTACACGTTGTGGTTGATGCATAAATCGGCCGTGGTTAAAGAGGCGCTGCTTAATCCGGATGCTTTCGAGGTTGTGGATGAATAGCGCTTGCCTTTTCGACACTAATAGCGTGAGGTTGTGCCAAAAGTCATGATAGGTCATGCATTCTAAGCGTATTCTTGTTTTAGCTGGCTTAAACGTGGAATAAGCGGTAGTCGCCGGCAATATAAGCACCCCTAGCTGAAAGTCCAATCTTGGATTCTTAGCTAGGGGCGTTTGTATGATGTGAACAAAATCGCGCTTTATTTCACGCGCAATCTTTTAACGTTTAGTAAAATTAATTCACTTTTCTTTAACGGGTTCGATTGAGACGAGCTGCATTGTGAGTACTATTGTAATCAAACCGACTAGGAAAAGTGCTGAGATTGGCCAGAAGACAGCTAAAATGATTCCGGCAATGTAACCACCGTAGAGGAGTAGACGCGAGATGATATTATTTGATACGTCACGTTTAACATCAGGGTTGTCCCGGATGACTTGCTCATCCATTAATTGAAAGGTGAACGACCAAAGTAAGAGCACTGCTAAGTATATGACTTCAGGTATAGTGGCATCCGGATGTTCACCTACCCAGTCTGTGGCGAAGGGGACAAGTGTGAGACTAAAGAGCCACAATCCATTCAGCAAAAAAGTCCGCGTTGAAATGATTTTGGCCTTATTAAACATATTATGGTGTGAGAACCATACGATATAGATCATTGTAAAACTAATGATGTACGACAATAACACAGGCCAATCAGTTAATAAGCCGTGCAATGAATCGGACTTTGGCGGGTGCAGTTCCAAGACCATGATGGTGGCAGCAATTGCGATGACCGCGTCGGTGAATGCTTCTAGTCTGGCTTTGTTCATATGTATCGACCTCCCTGCACTTAGTATAAAACAAGGGGGGCGGTTTTACTGCGATGGGTGCTTTATGTTTCACATAAAACACCGGCTAGCCAGTGTTGCGCTTTTTAATTGCGATTCTGATCAAATCCTAATTGTCCGCATACACCGAACTGTTCAAAAACTGATATGCCCCATTATTTTGGTGGGCGCCATATTCTTTTGTGGTACTGTTAGAGTTAGTTCAAAGTGCAGGGGTGGTTACAGTGGTAACTTTTTTGATTGTTTGCCCGTTGGTATTTTTGGCAGGGTTTGTTGATTCTATCGCCGGCGGGGGCGGCTTAATTTCGCTACCCGCATACATCATGACCGGCATGCCGGCCCACATTGCGATTGGTACGAACAAGCTTTCTTCTGCAATGGGGACAATGATTTCAACGCTTCAATTCGCGCGAAGCGGTTATATGCGGTTGAAACTGTCATGTCTTTCCATAGTGGCGGCGTTAATTGGGTCCTTTTTTGGTGCGCGTTTAGCTTTACATATTTCAGATTTCTATTTTCGAATTATCTTAGCCGTTATCCTCCCGCTGACGGCTATTTATCTGATGCTCAACAAACAGTCCTTAAGTGCCGTGAGCCTAAAAATTGAAAAGATCGTTGGCAAACAGCTGCTCTATTCTGTGTTAATTGCTTTAGCGTCAGGTATTTATGACGGGTTTTACGGTCCTGGTACTGGCACATTTCTGTTGTTGGCACTGACTGGATTGGCTAAGTTACCGATCAATTTGGCTGCCGGCACCACTAAGGTCATTAATTTAACCACTAATTTGACTGCGCTGACCGTTTTCTTATTCAGTGGCAAGGTGATGATTTTACTGGGATTAACTGCTGGCGTCTTCAGTATTTTGGGCAATTTTATCGGCGCCTGGTATTTTAAACGCGGTGGGGCAAAAATTGCGCGACCAATCATTATCATTGTATTAGTTATATTTTTAGTGAAATTGATTTACGATTTTGTGGGTTAATATTCTAAATGAGTATGTTGGTAAACATTTTTCTATGAGTGATAATTGGAAATACCCACCTTCAAAGAGATTTATTGGGATGCTAATTTAGATTTGTTATCTCCTTGTAGTTTTATACTGCTCACTGATGTACGATTAAACTAATTTAGTGATTAGTAAATACAAGGGGGAGACATGGTTATGAATCATAAAATTATTGGTGCGATTGCGTTAGGCGCTGCCTTGTTTGCTGTTGGAACGACTGCTCAGGCTTCCAGCCATAGTACAATTCCAGCAAAGTTAAGGGGCACTTGGTACCAGCCAAACTCAAGTAAGCGTTATTCCGTGATTGCGCTGACGAAACACACCGTCACGGGTTGGACGGCGAACAATTCTGGGAAACGGACAAGTAAGAAGACAACTATTTTGACTTCATCGGCGAAGAATTACAAGCAACTCTATGTGACTAAGAGCAACGCTTTTAGTAAGAGTCGATATTGGTATAATTTGCCGAATATTAATAAACAAATTCCCGGTGGATTTACCGATGGTTTGGCCTTTTGGACTTACACTAAGAAGTTGGGTTCAAAGAAATATAGTATATTAGGCACTTATCAGCGAATGGGTTACGTCGATGCGTGGTCTAAGACACGGATACACCATAACTTCTCATACACCGCAAATTCTGAAAAGGCGATGGATGCGTTGGGATATAAAAAATAATCAAAAAAACGTCCTGAAAACGACAAATCTGCCGTTTCCGGGACGTTTTTTAATTATTATCTGAAACTTGAAAGCTAATAATCACGCCAAAGGCGTGTGGTTATTGGCTTTTTTGG
>NZ_AYYR01000042.1 GCF_001435975.1 Secundilactobacillus collinoides DSM 20515 = JCM 1123 | reverse complement strand
CAGACTGGTGGTTAATTGACGCTCACAATTTTTCCAAAGTCGCCGACAATTCTCTAGCCAACTAAAAGATCGTTCGACTACCCAACGTTGGGGCATGACTTCGAATCGATGCAACTCATTGCGCTTCGCAACCTGCACGGTTGCGTTTAAATTACTGGCTACATCGAGCTGAAAATTAACGCCTGAATAACCACCATCAACTAAGACATTTTGAACCTGGCGTAAATGCATGGCATGTAAAGCGATCATTGCACTGGCCCCGTCTCGATCAGAGACGTTCGCTCGCGTCATGTGAATGGCCTGCGGAAAGCCATTGATATCAACTGCCAGATGGCGCTTAATCCCCGAGATTTTCTTACCAGCGTCGTAACCTTTGTTTTCAGCAGTAGCGGTGTTTTTGACGCTCTGAGCGTCAACGATAATAAAGGAAGTTAAAGCTGAACGTCCTTAGTAAGTTCGCCGAGCAATGACAATTTTTTTTAAAACTTGTTCCAATAAAGAATCAGCCGTAGGCTCAGCTTTAGTTGACCAAATTTTGTAATAGTTGTAAACTGACCGCCATTCTGGGAAATCACCGGGGACTTGACGCCATTGGCAACCGGTTTTCAAGACATATAGGACCGCACAGAAGACCTCGTAGAGGTCATATTTTCGAGGCTTAGTTCGCTTACGAAAATTTTCTAAAGCTGGTCGAATTAATTCAAATTGTTGCCGAGTAATATTGCTGGGATAATTTTTCATAGCTTAAACTCGCTTTTTACATAGAAGTATATCAAAAATCATAGATCTTGGACAGCTTCTAAGGATGTGAGTGTCACGGGAATTGTGCCAAGTGATAGTGGAAAATTTTGGAACAAGGCATACAGATCTATAATTTTTAAAATTTTAATTTTTTTCCTTTTCTTTTTCGGAAGTTTGTCAAATGGTGTTGAAGGATAGTTTCTATCCTTTGGAGATCTCCTCG
>NZ_AYYR01000041.1 GCF_001435975.1 Secundilactobacillus collinoides DSM 20515 = JCM 1123 | reverse complement strand
CCCATAAATAATGAGGAAACAGCGCTAATAACCGATTCCCTACGTGATGACTTAACCCCTAATTGGCCAACCATTACCGAACTAATTAATGTAAAGAGTAGCATACCGTTCAACGGTGCCCAACCAATAAAGACACCAAAGGCGGCACCAGAAAATCCTATTTCTGACAAAGTATGAGTCAAAAAAGACATTTTTCTAGCAATTACAAATACCCCCATAATCCCACTAATAATTGCAATAAAAGTCCCCGCCGTAAAAGCGTGTTGCATAAATTCTAAATTAAACATCAATTTCTCCAATCTTATCAATAGGAAAATCATTCATAACTCCTGAAATATAATGCATAGGTTTCATCAATAAAAAGCTATCCGCATATTTTCTAGCAAGTGGCCAATCGTGCGTGATAAACAACACGCTTAGGTTTCGAGCCTTTTGAAAATCACTAACTAAGTCTAAGAGATCAACCTTTACTACATTGTCTAAACTGGCTGTTGATTCATCTAAAATCAACAGGTCTGGATCATTAACAAGCGCTTGTGCCAAATAAGCCCGCTGCTTTTCACCACCCGAAGCAACACCAATCGGCCGTTTACATACATCAGTGAGATTAGTATCATCCATGACTCGTTGCAGTTTTAATCTCTCATGCTTAGATGGCCAGGGAGCTTTCTTAGTCATTAAATTTAATCCCACAAAATTAGTGATAGATAGTGGGTATTCTTCATCTAAATTTCGGAATTGAGGAACGTACCCAATTTTTAAAGACGCATCTTCAAATGTTATGCAGCCACCTTGTGGCGTTAATTGGCCCAGTAAAGCACGAATAAATGTGGTCTTGCCTACACCATTTTCACCAATAATTGCTTTAAACTCTCCTCTTTTTAAAGCAAGATTCAAATGATTAATTACTACTTTGCTTCCATATGCCAATGAAAGATCCTCAACGGTTAAAATATTATTCATTATGACCTCTCTTTATTGTAAAAGACTCAGTCATCTCAAAAGAGATTCATGAGCCTTTTAATACAAACCATATCTATTTAGATTCACGATTAACCTTGGTCAAAATATTGTCTAACTCTTTATATTGTGAAAGCATCCATTGTTTGTAATTCATATGTGCTGGCAATGTTTCTGTAACCTTCAACACAGGCACATTATATTGTTTTGCTAACTTAACAAAATTCGTGACCGTTTTATCAGAAACCTGCTTGTTGTATACGAAAAAGACAATCTTATGGTTCTTGATTCCCTTCTCCATTGTTTGGATTTCCTTAGCAGAAGGATCTGTTCCTTTCTCCATAGCATTCTCAAAGTTTGTATTGGCAACTTTATATCCAAGAGCCGTCAATGCATAATCAAAAACCGGTTCACTAACGTAAACTTCACTATTAGTCTTTTTATCAGCCAATTTTTTTAATCTGCTAATCTCAGCATTAACAGCTTGAAGGGATTTGATATATTTTTTGGCATTATCGTGGAAATACTTCTTGTTTTTTGGCTGGATTTTGCTTAACTTATTAGCTAAAAAATTTACATACTTAGGCATCGTAGTTGGATCATACCAAATATGCGGATTATCTCCTGATTTTTTGCCTAATACATCCTCGCCAATTTTAATATACTTAGTTGAAGATTTACTATTCTTTACGAGTTTACTCATCCATGGATCATAATCAATACCACTAGCAAC
>NZ_AYYR01000040.1 GCF_001435975.1 Secundilactobacillus collinoides DSM 20515 = JCM 1123 | reverse complement strand
CTTTGAAAACTGAACAAAGTTTTGTTTCACAAAGTGCAGGGCATATCAACTTTAGTTGATATCAAATGTAATTTGCGAACGTCAATTCGCTTATTAACAATTAAGAAACAACAAATGAGTCACAAACAATCATAAAATGAGAGTTTGATCCTGGCTCAGGATGAACGCTGGCGGCGTGCCTAATACATGCAAGTCGAACGCATCCCGTTAAATGAAGTGCTTGCACGGATTTTAACATTGGATGAGTGGCGAACTGGTGAGTAACACGTGGGTAACCTGCCCAGAAGCAGGGGATAACACTTGGAAACAGGTGCTAATACCGTATAACAACAAAAACCGCATGGTTTTTGTTTGAAAGGTGGTTTCGGCTATCACTTCTGGATGGACCCGCGGCGTATTAGCTAGTTGGTGGAGTAATGGTTCACCAAGGCAATGATACGTAGCCGACCTGAGAGGGTAATCGGCCACATTGGGACTGAGACACGGCCCAAACTCCTACGGGAGGCAGCAGTAGGGAATCTTCCACAATGGACGAAAGTCTGATGGAGCAACGCCGCGTGAGTGAAGAAGGTTTTCGGATCGTAAAACTCTGTTGTTGAAGAAGAACACGTTTGAGAGTAACTGTTCAGACGTTGACGGTATTCAACCAGAAAGCCACGGCTAACTACGTGCCAGCAGCCGCGGTAATACGTAGGTGGCAAGCGTTATCCGGATTTATTGGGCGTAAAGCGAGCGCAGGCGGTTACTTAAGTCTGATGTGAAAGCCTTCGGCTTAACCGGAGAAGTGCATCGGAAACTGGGTAACTTGAGTGCAGAAGAGGACAGTGGAACTCCATGTGTAGCGGTGAAATGCGTAGATATATGGAAGAACACCAGTGGCGAAGGCGGCTGTCTGGTCTGTAACTGACGCTGAGGCTCGAAAGCATGGGTAGCGAACAGGATTAGATACCCTGGTAGTCCATGCCGTAAACGATGAATGCTAGGTGTTGGAGGGTTTCCGCCCTTCAGTGCCGCAGCTAACGCATTAAGCATTCCGCCTGGGGAGTACGACCGCAAGGTTGAAACTCAAAGGAATTGACGGGGGCCCGCACAAGCGGTGGAGCATGTGGTTTAATTCGAAGCTACGCGAAGAACCTTACCAGGTCTTGACATACTGTGCTAACCTAAGAGATTAGGCGTTCCCTTCGGGGACGCAGATACAGGTGGTGCATGGCTGTCGTCAGCTCGTGTCGTGAGATGTTGGGTTAAGTCCCGCAACGAGCGCAACCCTTATTGTCAGTTGCCAGCATTTAGTTGGGCACTCTGGCGAGACTGCCGGTGACAAACCGGAGGAAGGTGGGGATGACGTCAAGTCATCATGCCCCTTATGACCTGGGCTACACACGTGCTACAATGGATGGTACAACGAGTTGCGAACTCGCGAGAGCAAGCTAATCTCTTAAAGCCATTCTCAGTTCGGACTGTAGGCTGCAACTCGCCTACACGAAGTCGGAATCGCTAGTAATCGCGGATCAGCATGCCGCGGTGAATACGTTCCCGGGCCTTGTACACACCGCCCGTCACACCATGAGAGTTTGCAACACCCAAAGTCGGTTCGGTAACCTTCGGGAGCCAACCGCCTAAGGTGGGGCAGATGATTAGGGTGAAGTCGTAACAAGGTAGCCGTAGGAGAACCTGCGGCTGGATCACCTCCTTTCTAAGGAATAATACGGAAGCCCTGCACTGAGACAAAACTTTGTTTAGTTTTGAGAGGTCTACTCTCAAAC
>NZ_AYYR01000039.1 GCF_001435975.1 Secundilactobacillus collinoides DSM 20515 = JCM 1123 | reverse complement strand
CTAGTCTAATTGGTCTAGTTATCAAGTGTTGCACTTCAATTTTAAATCGGGGAAAAAATGAATTTTAGAACTTTACTCTTTAAAAAGCCCTTGAAACCGTTTTATGTGAAAAGTTAATTAAAAAGGGGTTGACTATCTGAAGAATTAATTATAATATCTTTAGTAAATCGAAGAGGTTGCGACCAACAAGAGTCGGTTAGTCGAGTTGCTGTATTGAATGATGACACTAACTAAAAGGGGCGGTCGCCGAAGCGCTGACAGATTACAGCTGTCAGTTAGCTGGGACGTTGTTTAAGAAATGACGGACTGTCGCGGGCTACGTGCTCGCGGGGCGCTATCGAACTGATACCAAATGAATCTTGTGATCGAACTATTTTGGGGTCCTTTTGTTTAGCGTAAACAAAAGGGCCCTTTTTTTGATGCAAATTGGCCGCAGCCCACGATAAAACAATTTTTGGAGGTCACAGGAATGAGTGAACAAGTATCAAACCAACAGATTAACGATGAGGGTCATTTGACCATTGGCGGCGTGGACGCCTTGGCATTGGCAAAACAATACCAGACGCCGCTGGCCGTTTATGATGTGTCAAAAATTCGTGACCAGATTCGTCGGTTTAAATCCGTGTTTGAAGATAACGGCGTTGATTACGCTGTGACCTATGCCAGCAAGACCTTCGCAACGATTGCCATGTACCAGGTGGTCGATCAGGAGGGCGCCCACATTGATGTGGTGTCTGGCGGTGAGCTGTATACAGCACTACAAGCAAATTTTCCCGCAGCAAATATCAGCTTTCACGGGAACAACAAATCATACGATGAATTAGAAATGGCAATTGAAAACCACGTTGGCACGATTGTTCTGGATAATTTCCATGAAATTGAACAACTCAGCGACGTGCTCGAGAAACATGACGCAAGTGTTCAGGTTATGATGCGTATCACCCCAGGGATTTCTGCCCACACGCACGAATACATCCAAACTGGTCAAGAAGACAGCAAATTCGGTTTTGACTTGAAAACGGGTTTGGCTGATAAGGCACTGCAACAAGTCTTAGCAAACAACCGGATGAATATGATTGGGATTCATGCCCACATCGGGTCGCAAATTTTCGAACTGAACGGTTTTCAAATGGCAGCTGAAAAACTGGTTGACATCGCTGCTGAATGGCGCGCGAAGTACGACTACCAGCCACAAGTCATCAACGTTGGTGGCGGGTTCGGTATTCGTTACACGAAGGATGACAATCCGTTAGCACCAGAAGCTTTCGTGGATGCTATCGTAAAGACCATCAAACAGCGCGCCACGGACAAGGGCTTGACCATGCCGGCCGTTTGGATTGAGCCAGGGCGGTCAATTGCTGGTCCCGCCGGCTACACGCTCTACACAGTGGGCGGTCGCAAGGATGTGGAAGGACTGACTTCGTATCTGACAGTTGACGGCGGCATGGGCGACAACATCCGTCCCGCGCTATATCAGGCGGAATACGAAGCAGTTTTGGCGAGTGACCCATTCGCAAAGACGACTGAGACAGTTCATCTGGCAGGCAAGTATTGTGAATCAGGGGATATCCTGATCGACCAGGCACACCTGCCAGCCACCAAGCCCGGTGATGTATTGGCTATGCTGGACACTGGGGCTTACGGCTACTCAATGGCTTCTAATTACAACCGGAACGGCCGGCCAGCCGTTGTGTTCGTCGAGAATGGCAAGTCGCAGGTCGTTGTTAAGCGTGAAACATACGCTGATTTGACGCGGTTGGATCAAGCATACGACCCAGAATAAAATAAAAAAACTACCTATTATATTTTAAAAACGAGAAAGAGGTATTTAAATGGCAAAGTTAGACGCACAAGCAATCATTGATTTTATTGGGAACGCCGACAAGAAAACGCCGGTGAAGGTCTACATCAAAGGTGAACTAGATAAGGTTACGGTTCCCACCAGTATCAAAGCTTACGTGGAAACGAAGACCGGTGTTCTGTTCGGCGATTGGGCCGATATCAAACCCTTCCTAAAAGCCAACCAAGACAAGATTGCCGACTACGATATTGAAAACGACACGCGCAACTCTGCCGTTCCGTTATTAGATATGAAGGAAATCAACGCCCGCATCGAACCCGGTGCCATTATTCGTGACCAAGTGTTGATTGGCGACAATGCCGTTATCATGATGGGTGCCATCATCAACATTGGCGCTGAAATCGGTGATGATACGATGATCGACATGGGCGCCGTGCTTGGTGGCCGGGCCATTGTCGGAAAACACGCCCACATTGGTGCCGGGACCGTCCTGGCCGGGGTGGTCGAACCCGCTTCTGCCCAACCCGTTCGTGTTGATGATAACGTGTTGATCGGTGCAAACGCCGTTGTTATCGAAGGCGTCCACGTTGGTGAGGGTGCGGTGGTCGCTGCCGGTGCTGTTGTCACTAAGGACGTGGCACCGCACACCATGGTTGCCGGTGTCCCTGCACAATTTATGAAGAACGTTGATGATCAGACCGAATCTAAGACCGGCCTGGAAGACGATTTAAGAAAGCTGTGATCACATGCCTGTACTAACAGAAGAAGCCTTAATTCAAATCCGGCGTGACCTCCATGCCATGCCGGAGTTAGCCCTCAATGAGGTGCGCACCGAAGCTTACTTGGAAAAAGTCATTAGCGGTTTTAACCAAGCCCACTTGACGGTCAAACACATCGCGGACCTGCCGACTGCCCTGTTAGTACGGGTGGCTGGCAGTAATCCTAAACGTACGCTGGGGTACCGCACCGATATCGATGCGTTGCCGGTGAGTGAGAAAACGGGATTACCGTTTGCTTCAAAAAATCCTGGAATCATGCATGCCTGCGGGCACGACATTCACATGACGGTAGCACTAGGGGTTCTGAGCTATTTCTCAGAACATCAGCCAACTGATAACATGATCTTTTTCTTCCAGCCCGCTGAGGAGAGTAAAAACGGCGGTAAGCTGGCATACGAACTTGGCGTGTTTGAAGGCGAGTGGCGGCCGGATGAATTTTACGGGCTGCACGACAACCCCGGGTTATCGGCTGGTGCAATCGGCTGCCGAATGGGCACGCTGTTTGCCGGAACAACTGAGGTCAATATTGACCTTGAAGGCAAGGGCGGTCACGCGGCATACCCGCAAAACGCTAACGATATGGTGGTGGCAGCTGCTCAGTTGATCGGCCAGGTTCAAACCATTATTTCTCGCAGCATCGACCCCATTGAGGGTGGCGTGATCACCCTAGGCAAGATGGAAGCGGGCACCATCCGCAACGTCATTGCCGGGCACGCCCACATCGAAGGCACCATCCGCGGACTGACCCAAACGATGATTCAAAAAATCGATAAGCGTCTGCAAGAAGTTGGTGCCGGGGTCGCGAAGAGTTTCAACGCCCAGGTGACCGTTACTTTGAATCAGGGTGGTTACCTGCCGGTGGAAAATGATCCAGAGTTAACGCGCCGCTTCATCGCTTACATGAAGGGCAACGATGACGTGAACTTTATCGAGACTCAACCGGCCATGACCGGCGAGGATTTCGGTTACTTACTATCGAAGATTCCGGGCACCATGTTCTGGCTTGGGGTGGAGGACAGTTCACAGCTGCACTCCGCAACCCTAAACCCCAACGAGTCCGCTATTGAAAAAGGTATCACCGGCATCACGGGTTTCTTAGAATCCCGGATGGCTGAATAACAAAGTCAATTATTGGATAATCCCACAGTTAAAATAGAAAGAGGAGAACGACTATGACAACATTACACAACATCGATTTAATGACCGCCATCATCACCCCGTTTGACGGTAACGATAACATTGATTATGCGAGTCTGGAACGCTTAACAAACCATTTATTTGAGACTGGCAGTCGCGGGTTCGTTATCGGTGGCACAACCGGTGAGACCCCAACTCTGACCCACGATGAGAAAATCGAGCTTTACACCCGTTTCGCACAGATTGTTAATGGCCGCGGTCCGGTGATTGCAGGTACTGGCAGCAACAACACCCGGGAAACTGCTGAACTGACCCGCGAAGTATCACAGATTGACGGTGTCGATTACGCCTTAGTCGTTGTGCCCTATTACAACAAGCCAAACCAACGCGGCATGATCGCGCACTTTACCACTGTTGCTGACGCATCCGAGAAGCCGTTGATCATTTACAACATTCCTGGCCGGACCGGCGTTACAATGGCCAACGAAACGATCATTGAATTATCGAAGAACCCAAACATTGCCGGTGTAAAGCAATGCACTTCAATTGAGGATATTGAATATTTGGTTGAACACACGCCATCAACCTTCAGCGTTTACTCAGGCGAAGACGCTCAAGCTTTGGCAGCTAAGACGGTTGGCGGTGCCGGGGTTATCTCGGTTGCTGCTCACATCTATGGTGCTGAAATGCGCAAAATGTACGATGCTATTGAATCAGGCGATGTCGCTACGGCTGGTAAGCTGCAACGTCAGCTGACGCCAAAGATGGCAGCGTTGTTCATGTTCCCATCACCATCACCAGTTAAGGCCGTTTTAAACGCTCAGGGCTTTGAAGTCGGCAGCAGCCGGATGCCTGTCCTGCCTTTGAACGACCCTGAGAAGCGCGAACTGGCCATTGCTCTGGGCCTTGACCAGGACGCTTTGTTACACGCCGTATCACAAGAGTTAGGAGTTTAGCGATGACCATAAAAGTATTAGTTGCCGGTTTTACTGGGGCGATGGGGCAAAAAGCCGTTAATCTTGTCAACGATAGTGAGGGATTTGTCCTCACCGGTGTGTTCGCGGCGGGACTGACTTCGACGACCCCCGCTGATTACAACTTGCCAGCCGATGTTGCCGTGTTTGGCGACTTGGCTGACATCGACACCGACGCTGAGATCTGGATCGACTTTACGCTGCCAAGCGCCGTATACGCTGACACAAAATTTGCTATCGAACATGGCATTCACCCAGTAATCGGGACGACCGGTTTGACGGATGATCAAGAAGCCGAATTACAGGGCTTAGCTAAGGCAAAGGCACTCGGCGGCATTATTGCACCAAACTTCGGCATGTCAGCGGTTCTGCTGATGAAATTTGCTAAGGAAGCCGCAACCTATTTCCCAGACGTTGAAATTATCGAAATGCACCACGGCGACAAGGCGGATGCCCCTTCTGGGACAGCGCTGAGTACCGCAAAATTGATCGACGAAGTTCGCCCAGCCCATAAACAGGGCAACGAAAACGAGACCGAAACGCTGGCCAATGTTCGCGGCGGTGACTACAACGGTATCCGAATCCACGCCGTTCGCCTGCCTGGTTATTTGGCTCACGAACAAGTTCTCTTCGGCGGTCCCGGAGAAGCCCTGACCATTCGTCAGGATTCCTTCGACCGCAGCTCATTTATGACCGGTGTTAAGGTTGCCATCGACAAGGTTGGTGGACTTTCGGAATTGGTTATTGGACTGGAGAACGTGCTGTAAGGTCAATGAATGGTGTTTTCACCAAGGTTGACTGACTATAGTCAGCGTTACGATGCCCACAAGATTACATGAGTTAAAAAAGCGAAAGGGGCCCAATTCGCCTTGAACTGAAAGTCCCCTTCGCTTTTTGTGTACCAAAAATCAGCCCATTTTCACCATGGCGAGCAGCTTTTCTCAGGTTGCTCGGTGTTAGCGCATGGTGGTGAAGATGAGAATCAGCGTCAAGACAACGCTGTGTTAATGAAGTGCGTTTCAAGTTGGCTGAGCGAGAACAGATACGTGGCGCAACGGTGTCGTGTAACGGGTTGACCCGAAAAAGACGGTGAGACGTTGAGAGACAGAAAGATCAAACTGCAACAGAACGACAACCTAACCTTGCTCTAACCGCTCTAATTGAATTATAATGTTAGCAATATCTTAAGGATGGTGGATGTGTGATGCCAAAATTGGCAAGTGAATTATCAGGACAGGTGAATGAACGCCTAAACCAAGTCGGCCCATCAGGAATTCGGGAGTTCGATCGCCGGGTTTCAGCGGTGCCTGACATTATTAAATTAACTTTGGGCGAACCTGATTTGAATACGCCGGAACATGTAAAACAGGCCGGTATCAAGAGCATTCAGGAAAATGATACCCACTATTCTGCACAGAAGGGTACTATTGAATTGCGACGAGCAATCAGCGGTTACCTGAAGAAAAGCCAGAATCTAGACTATGATCCTGAAACGGAAATCATCGCCACAGTGGGTGCAACGGAAGCCATTACGGCCACTTTTCTGGCCATGTTGAACCCCGGCGATAAGGTGATTATCCCAACGCCGGCGTTTGCGCTGTACTTCCCACTGGTCACCATTGCTGGCGCGGAACTGATCATGGTGGATACGTCAAAGGACGGGTTCATTTTGACGCCGGAGAAGCTGGAGAGCGTTTTAAAGAAAGAAGGATCCGCCGTTAAAGCAATCCTTCTGAACTACCCTGGGAATCCAACTGGTGTTGAATACCCACGGGAAACGATTGAGGCGCTCGCAGACGTCATTCGCGAGCATCACATGTACGTGATTGCGGATGAAATTTATTGTGAATTGACATATGGTGTTGACCATTTCTCAATCGCAAAAATTTTGCCAGAGCGTACCGTTTTGATCAACGGACTTTCAAAGTCTCACGCGATGACTGGCTGGCGGATGGGATACATTGCTGCACCGGCAGAATTCACAGCCAACGCCACGAAGATGCACGCTTTCATGGTCACATCACCATCAAATCCGGCCCAAGCTGCAGCAACTGAGGCGCTGACCAATGGGTTAGATGACCCGATCGAGATGCGGAAAATCTATCAAAAACGGCGGGACTTCGTTGAGGCTGCCGTCAAAGACATCGGCCTCGATATGGCGACCCCATCCGGTGCGTTTTACGCGTTTGTCAAGATTCCGGATGCGTTTGGAACCGATGACGTGCGGTTTGCGGAGACTTTGGCCAAGGAGGCCAAGGTCGGCGGCGTGCCAGGCAGTGCGTTTGGTGCCGGCGGGGAAGGGTATATCCGCTTCTCCTACGCCGCTTCCGATGAAAAACTACACGAAGCGATGAAACGGTTGAAGAACTACGTTAAATCGCTTACAGCAAGTCAGGTTAATTGATTTTAAACAGCAAACCTGTAACAATATGAAAAACAAATTCCCTGAGCATCCTTCAGAATGAAAACGAGGTATGGAGATATGAGTGATAAGTTAAAGGTTGGTGTGATTGGCGCAACTGGGATGGTCGGACAACGATTCATCACCATTTTAGCGGATCACCCTTGGTTTGAAGTTGCCGTCGTCGCTGCCAGTGCGCACAGTGCTGGTAAGACGTATGGCGACGCGGTGGATGGTCGCTGGAAGATGGACAAACCGGTACCAGACGGTGTGAAGAATATGGTCTTGCTGGACGCCAGTCACGTGGACGAAGTCGCTTCCCAAGTGGATTTCGTGTTCTCAGCCATTAAATTGGATAAGGCGGACACCCGTGACCTGGAAGACAAGTATGCGAAGACGGAAACCCCAGTCGTTTCCAACAACAGTGCGCACCGGTGGACGCCAGACGTACCAATGATCGTGCCGGAAATCAACCCGCAACACGCTGATATTATTCCTTACCAACGCCAACGGTTAGGCACTGAACGCGGCTTTGTGGCCGTTAAGCCAAACTGTTCGATTCAATCTTACACACCAGCACTGTCTGCTTGGCGCAAGTTTGAACCGACCCAGGTGATTGCCACGACTTACCAAGCCATTTCTGGTGCCGGTAAGACCTTCAAGGACTGGCCAGAAATGGTCGGCAACGTGATTCCTTACATTGCCGGTGAGGAAGAAAAGTCAGAACGCGAACCTCTGAAAATCTGGGGTAACGTGGATGAGGCAACAAAGTCGATTGTCCCAGATGAAGGTACGGTCATTACAAGTCAGTGTATTCGGGTTCCAGTTTTGTACGGCCATACCGCAGCGGCATTCGTGAACTTTAAGCAAAACCCAACCAAGGATGACCTGATCGAGGCTTTGGAATCATACTCCGGTGAGCCCCAAGAACTCGGTTTACCGAGCGCGCCAAAGCAATTTATCCAGTACATGACACAAGACGACCGGCCACAGGTCAGCTTGGACGTCAACTTCGAACACGGCATGGGAATCTCCATTGGCCGTCTGCGTGAAGACAAGATTTTCGACTGGAAGTTCGTTGGTCTGTCACACAACACTGCACGTGGGGCAGCCGGTGGCGCCGTCGAATGTGCTGAATTATTGAAGGCCAAGGGTTATATTACGGCCAAGTAAAAGCACGTGACGCACGTCGTTTAGGGGCTGAACAGAAGCTTTCTTTACCGTAAAACGCGTTTTCGTTGAAGTGATATAAAAGTTTTTTTTAAATCAGATGCTTGATTTATGATAGTTAACAAAGTGAAGCAACCTATCTAAAAGACTGGCGCAGAAGCAGATTATTGTATAAAATAGTCCGCTTCTGCGCCAGTTTTTTAGTCTGCGAGACTCATTTACCGCACGTATCGACTCGATAATAAAGTTTTTTGAAGTTGCAAGTTATCGGCGGGAGAAAGTCCTGAAAGTCCTGACAGAAAGACTTTGCAATACCACGCTTGCTCGGTAATTGAGTGGCAATGAGTTCTGGGCAACAGAGATTGGCCCACCACAAAGTCAGCCCCAGATTTCTGTTATAATCAATCACGATAAAAACTTTCAAAATAAGAACCGCGTAGTTAGAAGAGTGAGGATAAAAATGTTTCTGTTAATTGTGTTTGAGGTGGTTATTGCAGTGGCCTATGCTGGTATCACAACGTTGACAAGTGCGCAATACCGCTTTCGTGCGTTTTCGTGGGCAACGTTTCGCAAGCAGTTACGATATGCCCTGTTCATTGTCTTGGTGCTGATCATTATTGAAGTGCTCGCTGTTTTCCACCACGGGTAACCCTTGGGACAAAAATCTGATAGAATTGAAGTAGTATTTTTAAGGAAGGGAATTGACACCATGACGCCGCAGGAGATATTAAAACAACAGTTTGGATACGACACGTTTCGACCGGGGCAGGGGGACGTGATCGACCATATTATGAATCACGAAAACGTCCTGGCTATCATGCCAACCGGTGGCGGGAAGTCGCTGTGTTACCAAATTCCGGCGCTGCTGCAGGATGGAATCACGCTGGTGGTTTCGCCGCTGATTTCTCTGATGAAGGATCAGGTGGATGCGCTGAATGAAAACGGCATCCCGGCGACGTTTATTAACAGTTCGCTGACCTACAGTGAAATTAACGACCGGTTTAACCAGGCGCAGGATGGTAGTGTCAAATTACTGTACGTTTCGCCAGAACGATTGGATTCCGGCTACTTTGACCGTCTGGCTGAACTGCCTGTTGAACTGGTTGCCATCGATGAGGCCCACTGTATTTCCCAGTGGGGTCATGATTTCCGCCCAAGTTATTTGAATTTAACTGCCACGATTCAGCAGTTGCCTTCCAACCCCACGATCGTTGCACTGACCGCTACAGCCACGCCGAAGGTTGCTCAGGATATCATGCAGCGGTTGCAGTTGGATGCGGAAGTTAAAACGGGGTTTGCCCGGCCGAATTTGGCATTTAAAGTGGTCAAAAATCAAGATATTGACGCATTTTTGATTGATTATTTGAAGACTAACGCTGACCAGTCGGGGATCGTTTACGCCTCAACGCGTAAGGAGGTTGAGCGGCTGACTAAACTGCTGCAACACCATAAGGTTGCTGCCACTATGTATCATGGTGGGCTGACGAAAAATCAGCGCCGGGAGAATCAGGATGATTTTCTGTACGACCGGACACCAGTTATGGTCGCCACGAACGCCTTCGGAATGGGTATCGATAAGAGCAACGTTCGGTTTGTGATCCACGCTCAAGTACCGGGCAGTTTGGAATCGTACTACCAGGAAGCCGGCCGTGCAGGGCGTGATGGGTTGCCGAGTGAAGCCATTTTGTTGTTCAAGCTGGCGGATGTTCAGATCCAGCACTTTTTGATCGACCAGTCGGAACGCGACGAGCAAAACAAACAACGCGAGTATGAAAAATTGCAGTCCATGACGCAGTACGCTAATACACCAGAGTGTTTGCAGAAGTATATTTTAGGGTACTTCGGTGAAACTTGTGATAACTGCGGCCAGTGCAGCAACTGTTTGGACACCCGTGAAAGTCAGGATATTACGGTGGATACGCAAAAGGTCCTGTCCTGTGTCAAGCGGATGAACGAGCGGTTCGGTAAGAGCCTGGTGGCCCAAGTTTTAGCGGGATCTTCCAACCAAAGAATCAAGCAGTTTCATTTCGAGACCCTATCCACGTATGGCCTGATGAAGAACCGTAAACAAAAAGCAATCGCTGATTTAATCGATTTTCTGACGGCCTCTGGTTACCTGGCGGCTGAGGGCGGACAATATCCTGTCTTGAAAATCACTGGGGATGGAGTTGACGTCCTTAAAGGCGAAACCCAAGTCTTTCGAAAAGAAGCCGTCAAGGTCGATCACACGTTGCCGGTCAACAGTGAGTTGTTTGAGAAACTGCGGGTTCTGCGACGTAAATTTGCCGAAAAACAGGGTGTCCCACCATTTGTTATCTTCTCAGATAAGACCCTGCGTGACATGTGTGCTCAAATGCCGCAGACTCTCGATGATATGCTCAACGTGAAGGGTATCGGGGCTAACAAGCTTGAAAAATATGGCGAAGAATTCTTAGCTGTCGTTCGAGAACATGAAGCGGCGGCAGATGTTTCTGAAACAGATCCGGAGTCAGCCGGTGAACCATCTGAAACTGAAGTGAAGTCACATTATTGAAACGCAAAAGGGCAGGGCCACGTTAAATCGGTCTTGCCCTTTTTTGGTGTTGGTTTAAGCTAACAGCATTTTACTTGATTATTGCTTATCGTTAGGGCCTATCGTCCATCGCATCAGTGATTTTTTGTAGAAGTTGCAGAAACATGGTTTTCTCAGTTGAGGTTAACATTTCCAACCCTGTTTCGTTATTATCGCGCAAAATTCCCATTAATTCGGTATGGTGTTCTCGTGCCAATTCAGTCGGGTAAAGGTGTAGGACGCGTTTATCAGTATCGTCATTTTTGACTTTGATCCAGTTGCTCTTGATTAATTTGTTGACCGATTTTGTGACCAGACTGCGTTCACGTTTCATATCCATCGAAAGTTCTTCTTGGGTGATGCCCGGTTGATCATACACGCGCAACACCATGTAGTAGTTGCTGTCGTTTAGTCCCAGTTTATTCATAGGGCCGTTAATTTGCCGTTTTAAAGTCCGGACAACGATATTTAAATTACGAATTAATCTTGAAATATCCATTATTAAACCCCTTTGTCAGCTTTGACCTGTTTGACAAAGATGCACAGGCCAAGAATAGTTAGTATTAAAATGATAACAATTGAAATCTGAAAACCCATCGTTGTCTTTGGGGTGCCACTGGTGATCATCACAAGAATTGTCATGGAAAATGAAGCTGCAATTTGCCGTAACGTGTTCGTTAACACTGTCCCGTGATTGAGTTCTTCAGGAGTTAACCCGGCTAAGGAAGCGCTAATTGCCGGGGTAAACAGGAAGGCAACCCCAACCATAAAGCAAGTGTAGGCAATCAAAAAGAGCATCATAGAGATCGGTGCGTGGGTCCAAACCAGCCCAACTTCAGCTATTAGTGATAAGAACAGACCAATACTGCCCACGGTTTTAATCCCATGTTTATCATATAGACTGCCGGCGATCGGCGAAAAAATTGCGTTTAACAGAGCCCCAGGCAGCATGAAGAGGCCGGCTGTAAAACCACTTAAGTTCAGCCAGTTTTCCAGTAACAAGGGTACGATTGCCTGGCCCCCAAGCATCGCGGCGTAACAAAGCATGATGATCAGTGTCATGCGCCGGAACCCGCATTTTTTGAATAAAGTCAAACGTAACGTGGGTTCGGCAAGCGTTGTTTGCCGGCGAACGAACCACCATGAAAACAGTAGCCCGATAATAATTAAAATAAGCGAAACAGCAAGATTACTTTTTAACAGGTTGATACCGATTAGAAGAGCGCTGATGCCCAATAGCGAACAGAACACCGAGAGCCAGTCAATATGGATTTTGTGACTATCTGTGTAATTTGGAAACCAAAACCAAGAGATAATCAAAATGATGAACATGATGGGAAATTGGAATGAAAAAAGTGCCTGCCAATTCTCTAATTTTATCACAATTCCGGCAAGTGTAGGGCCCAGCGCGGGCGCACAAGTAATGACTAAGGCTTGAATGCCCAAGACGGTACCCCGTTTTTCCGGTCTGTGTAAAATGAGGAGACTCACCTGGACAAAGCTAATCAGAATACCTCCAGCGCAAGCCTGAATTAATCGTCCCAACAACAGAAACCAAAAATTTGAATTAAGCATAGTGATAATGGTACCTACAAGGAAAATAGCAAGAATGCTTAAGAATAAGTGCCGACTAGAAAATTTAGTAATCAGCTGTGCTGTCATCGGCGAAATTACGCCCAATATTAGGACATACCCGGTCGTTAGCCATTGGCCTAAACCAACGGAAATGTTTAAGCTCGAAGCGATGACTGGCATGGCAGTTGTCATCAATGTTTGGTTTAGCAACATAATAAATACAGTGCATAAAAGCAGCACTGTCGCAGTTTTTGTTCTCAATGTGAAACCTCCTAATAATTAATGTGCACGTGCATATTAATGACCATTGTATATGCACGTGCATATAAATGCAATTTATTTAGTTTATTTTTTGGACTTTTGGGACAGACAACTGCCGCATTACAACAAAAGAGCGTAGAAAAAACAGCATTTTCCTTACAACTCATAAGGGACCACAACTAACGTGCCAATTTGGCAGTTTTGTTGTGATCCCTTATATGGTTGGAAGCTGCCGTTTGTTGCACGTTTAGGCGAGATAAAATCGGAACACTAAGTGAGCAGGTTAAGGCAGGTAGAATTCATCGGTTCTGGTGACAATTATTTCACCAAATAGGCACCCTTATAATCAGCTACGACCCCGCTGATGTTGTAAACCACACCGTTTAACTTCGGGTTGGAGAGGTAGGCGTCAGCTTGTTGATAAAGTGGCGTGACTGCCTGATTTGTCATCAGGAGTTTTTCAGCATCGCGCATTTGTTGCCAGCGGTTCTGCAAATTACCGGTTGGATTATTACTGATTTTGATGATCAATTTATTGTAGTCACTATTCCGCCAATTACCGTAGTTAAAACGGCTGTTGGCGGTCATAATCTGTAGGAAGGACAGCGGATCGGGATAATCGGCGCCCCAGCTCGTCAGCAATAATTGGTACTGGCCGTTTAGGGCAAGTTGATTCGCTTTAGTGGTGCGCACCATTTTGATTTTCACATCAAAGTGGTTTAGTTTTGTTTCTAATTGGTGTTTAATGTTAGTAGCGACTTGTTTACTGGCCCAGTCATTGCCAACGGTCAGTGTGAGACTGTAGTGGCTAAGTTTGAGTGTTTTTTGAGCTCTGCGCCACTCTTTTTTTGCGAGAGCGGTGTTACCGGTGACGGTGCCCTGAGCACTTTGCTGATCGGCAAAGTCAGCCTTTGTTTTGACGTTTTTACTCAACCCCGCGGTGACCAGTCCCTTTGGCGCAAGCGAGGCATTTTTTAGGGCGTTATCGATCAGTGTTTTGCGGTCAATGGCGTGGGAAATTGCCAGGCGGGCGTCTTGATTGTTGATCAGCTGATTAGCAGTCTTGTTGGCTGTTTTGAAGTTGTAAGAAATGAACCGCATGGACGAAAACGGCCGGACAACGTAATCGGGCTGATGTTTATTTTCGGTGATTTGATTATCAAATAACTGAACCTCGTCCAATTTACCGGCTCGGTAACGCTTCAGGTCGGCTTTTAATGACGTCGCAGTGGTTATGGTGAGCGAGTGAAGGTAAACGTGTTTTTTATCCCAGTAATAGGGATTTGGTTTCAGTACCCGGGTCTTACAATTAGACCGCCACTTAACAAGTTTAAATGGCCCACTATACAGCTGTGTGTTGGCTTTTTTGCCATACTGTTTCCCGTATTTTTGAACCTCAGTTTTGCTTTGAGGGGCAAATAAGGGGTAAGCTAGAAGGGTCTTAAAATAAGCAATTGGGTGATCCAGTGTGACCCGCAAATGATGGGCAGATATCGCCACCACGCCGAGCTTGGACGCCGGCAGTTCACCGCGCCGGATCTTAGTCGCGTTCTTGATACCGGCAAACAGGTTGGCGTTTACGGAATGCGTTGATTTGGCAATCGTCCGTTTCCAGGAGTACACGAAGTCACTGGCCGTAATCGGCTGGCCGTTGCTCCAGCGAGCATTTTTACGGAGTGTGAAGTCGTAGACTGTATCATTGTGGCTGACTGAGGTTTTACTTGCAAGACCGGCCACCAAATGCCCATTTTTGCCTTGTCTGAACAATCCCTCAGTGGAACTGCGGAGTTTGGAAAAACTGGTCACCTTTGAAATATCAACGGTATTCAGCGGCGTTTGCTGGACGATAGTGACATTTTGGTCGTGCAGCATGACGCCTTTATTATCAGATTTAGTCGCGGACCGGGAAGCTTGGCTGCAACCGGCTAAGGTCAGCAGCGTAAGACCAAGCAGCCCCAGGATGGATAGGAATCGTTTCATAACCAAGTTCCTTTCACTGGAATAGCTTATAACCTGATAATAGAAGAGCGGAGAAGCCCTGTCAAACGTGATTTACCGTTAAATAATGAAATTAAGGACTGACATTTGAATGGAAGATACCTTTTTAACTGCGGGACAGTTTGCGGCCATGCTGCAGATCGACCGTCATGAGTTAGACCGAGCGGATGAGCGGGGCTTGTTCGTGCCAGTGAAACGTGAAAATAATGGTCATCGTTGGTACGCGCTTTCTCAAGTCAACGCTTGGCTGATATTGCAATCTTTGCAGAAGCTGGGTGTTTCAGAACCAGAGATAAAAACAATGATGAGCGCCCCCAACGATTTTTCCGGACTGCTGCATCAACAGCAAAGACTTATCAATAAACATATCGAACGCTTAACGGCACTTCAAGAACAGGTAAGCGAACTGATTACGGCCAACGAGACGGCACAACGCGCTGTGGCCGACCAGGTCACGATTGTTAATCGGGCACCACAGGACATGCTGGTGACGAAACCTACGGCGGATGCGGCCTCGGAAACAGCTCTGATCGAGGCTCATCTGCAGGAACTAACGAAGCACTTGGATGTGCCGATAACCACGCTCATCGTGGGTAAAATTCGACCACGCAGCGACGTTACTGATCACAGTCTTGACCGGCTAACAGGCGTGTACACACCGTTGATCGGCGGTAACGCACAACTAGCAAACGAGACACGTTCTGCCGGCCGTTTCTTGATCTTGTACCACCATGCTGATCAACCGCTGGAGGCCGGATATCAACGCCTGTTGGACTATGCTGATGAAAATCACTTGGCGCTTGGCGAACACTTTTACGAAAGTACCGTGCCAACCTCCTTGCAGACACCATTGATCGAGGGTCCAGTTATTAGGATGCTCGTGCCTATCAGGGAATGATTTAAGTTAATCAGAAAGTTATCTGGCTCCAAGTTATTCTGTGCGTTGAAGCTTGCAGAGCATTCTAGCGGCACGGAACGACAAGTTTAATCGCTGGCCCTTCTCGAATAGAGACAAACATCATCAGTGCGCAATTTTGTGATGGCGCACTCATTTCACAGTTTAAAAACAGAGAGTAGGAATTTTGAATGATTCACTGGTCAACAGAAAAAATTGAAGCGTTCCAACAGACACTGCTGGCTTGGTATGACAAAGATGGTCGCGATTTGCCGTGGCGACGGGATCACGATCCGTATCACGTCTGGGTGTCAGAAATTATGTTGCAGCAGACCCAGGTCAACACGGTTATGCCGTACTATACCCGGTTTATGGACTGGTTTCCTACGGTCAACGATTTAGCGAACGCCCCCGAAGAAAAACTTATGAAGGCCTGGGAAGGACTCGGGTATTATTCGCGCGCACGAAACTTGCAGAAGGCCGCCCGCCAAATCGTTGACGATAATCATGGCCAGTGGCCGACCACAGTCGCGGGTTTGTTAGATTTGGCAGGCATCGGCCCCTATACGGCTGGTGCAATCGCCAGTATTGCTTTCGGCGAACCGGTACCCGCTGTAGATGGCAATGCGTTCCGTGTGTTTGCGCGTCTTCTGGAAATTGACGCGGACATCAGCAAACCGCAAACGCGGCAACTATTCGAACAAGTGATCAGCACCATTATCCCAGCGGATCGGCCCGGAGATTTTAATCAGGCTATTATGGATCTCGGTTCAAGCTATATGACAGCAAAGAACTGGGATTCGGCCAACTCGCCGGTCAGTGCCTTTGATCAGGCCTTTTTGGACGGGGTTGAGGACCAGTATCCGGTCAAGACGAAAAAACCGCGGCCAAAGCGGATCCCGTATTTTGGCTTGGTCATTCAAGACGGTGACCGCTATTTGTTGGAAAAACGACCGAGTACGGGCCTGTTAGCGAATTTTTGGACCTTCCCACTCATTAAGCAAGAAACGCTGTTAGCGAGGCTGGATGAGCCAGAAACGGTAACGGAAGAGCAACTCGTCACCCTATTGACACAGAAAGTTGCGGAAGACTACGGGCTGAATTTAAAGTTAACCACTCGCCCAGGGAAGCAAGTTACGCACACCTTTACGCACCAAAAATGGCTGATCACGCTCATGGATGCTGAGTGGCAGGGGACTTTAGACCTCAGCTATTTTCCTGGCGAATGGCTTTCAACGGCAGATTTTGAGCGCTTGGCTTTGCCGAAAGTGCAAGATAAGATGTGGCAGCGCGTCAAATCGGAAGGGTAAAGTGTAATCAATACACGATGTCATTGACGAAAAACATTTGACACAGTGTGATGATTTACTTACTTAACTAACTTCACGGCGGGTCATTTCTATATGGTGAGATTTGACCGCCATTAAGGACTAAGCTGACGCCGGCAACCGACTTGACGATGTCATTTATAAAATCCGAAATCGTTTAAATCTAGATTATTCATTATTATCCATGCAGTCACAACGATTATTAGCAATTGCAATTAATTAAAGGAGTGAACCAAATGCTCAATAATTTAAAAGCGGATGAGCAACCGCTTGATCAAAATGGCAAACCGTATAATCGGATTTTGCTTGTTTTGACTATGTTAATTGGGACGTTTAGTACGTTTATTACATCAACAATGCTCACAACGGCGTTTCCAACGCTGATGAGCGCGTTTAATATCTCGGCCGACACTGTTCAATGGTTGACGACGGGGTTCATGTTGGTTATGGGGATCGTAATGCCGATCACAGGGTTCTTTCTGCAACGGTTTGACACGCGAAAACTTTATTTGTCAGCCATCGCCATCTTCCTGGTGGGCACGATCATCTGTTACTTTGCCCAGAATTTTTGGACGATCTTAATTGGCCGGCTTGTCATGGCATCTGGGGTCGGTATTACTGCGCCCGTTTACCAAACGATTATGACGACCATTTTTCCGCCATCGCAACGGGGAGCTGCGATGGGCACTGCTGGGATCGTAGTTGGTTTAGCACCAGCTATCGGGCCGACACTGTCTGGTTGGATTTTGATTCACTATTCATGGCGGATGCTGTTCTTGGTCATCATGCCAGTGTCCATCATTGTGTTGATCATGGGAAGCTTTACGTTGCGGAAAGTATTGCCAACGCGGAAAGCCCTGGTCGATTGGTTCTCTGTTTTACTGTCCGTTATTGGTTTTGGGTCGATGTTGTTCAGTTTTTCATCGGTTGGTCAATACCAGTGGACGGACCCCGTTGTTTATGTGACCCTGATTATTGGGGTCATTGTGGTGGGGCTGTTCATTTGGCGGTCACTGACGATACAAAACCCGCTGCTACAGTTTAAGGTCTTTAAACGCTCAGATTTTTCTTTGTCAGCCATTTTGGTATCGGTGTCCTTCATGTCGATGAACGGATTCACCCTTGTGCTGCCATTGTACTTGCAAACGTTGCGGGGTGAGTCACCATTAGCTTCCGGGTTAACGTTGCTGCCCGGGGCAATTGTTATTGGTTGTATGAACCCGCTGACGGGACGAATCTTTGATCGTTTGGGTGCCCGCAACATGGCCATTACAGGCATGTTTTTACTGACGATCTCAACGGCGGCCTTCATTCCAATTACTTCCCAAGCACCGATTTCATACATTGTCGCCTTATATGTCGTACGGATGTTTGGTATTTCAATGGTGATGATGCCGATCACGACAACTGGGATGAACGCGTTGCCGCTGAACCTGATTGGTGACGGGACAGTTGTTAATAATACGGCACGGCAGGTCTTCGCGTCCATGGGAACGGCCATTCTGGTGTCGACCATGTCAAACGTGACGCTGAATAATACACCGGTACATGCGGTTGCCAAGGCTACCCCGTTCCTCTATAAAAAATTAGCAGTTAACGCCAATGTTTTAGGTTTTAGATACGCTTTTGGAATTGCAACAGTCTTTGCCTTGATCGGTTTCTTGCTGACGTTTTTGTTGAAACATGATCCAAAGAAAGTGGGCGTGGCTAAATGATTATCTTTCTGTTATTCGCAGGCGCCATCTTATTTGCCTGCAGCATGATTTTTATGCAGCACAACGCATGGCGGCCGCTGTGGATCATTGTTGGCTTGGTTGTGACGGTAGGCAGCGTCCTGCTCATGTGTTTAAATTACAATCAGCAACTGGGCATGGAACGCGAACAAACGACCATAACCAATCCGTTGAGCACAAGTGTCAAGGGGAAGCATGTCCTGCTTTACAAACCGGTCGGGACTAAATCGGAACGGATTTACCTATACAGTACGAATCCGTTGCAAACGAAGCTTGACAAAACAACTCCTTCAACGACAACGGTGGCTTTGAACCGTCACGCGGCAAAAGCCAGTATGCACATCACGACAGTTCACTGGGTCTACAAAAACGAAGAAATGCGGTTACTATTTGCGGGCGGTGTGAGTGATCATACCTATGTTGGCGAGCATGTGACCTTCGAGTTGCCGGCTAGCTGGCAGGTGGTCTCAACTACAACTACGGCAAAGTAGTTCGAAATTGTTTCATAAACATCTTTTTTAGAAAAAGGAATAAGTATTTAAGGCGTTTTCGTGTATAATAACAGCAAACGCGTGCAGGCGAAACGGAGGGTAAGCGCAATGAGTAATATATTTGATATCTTGAAGATGGTCACTGTCAATCACCAGGGGGTCAGCAGTCCCCAAATCGTGGTGACCGATGTGGCGGGGAAACCCAACGGTCTGCTAACGGACCTTCTTCGAGATGCGTTAAGCAATATGCGCTTGTTTGTGGATATTGATGACGTCGACTCGGCAAATGAGGTCTTGAGTGCGCTCAACATTCACACACCGTTGCCTGACGATGTTCTGGACGAATACGCAAAGATATTAAAAGAACCGGTTCTGGGGCTTAATTTAGCACCTCAAAAGGATCAGATCGAAGTGCTAGTTCGTGGTTAGAGACCAGAACGTGAGGACAGTTAATGAAAAATCTCTGATTTGGATCTGACACTAACTGCCATACTGAGCCGGGCACTGCTTCCCGAGACTAGGATGTATATCAGGCACAGTTATTTGAATTTAACGACCTGCTAATCCTAAGATGGAGAGTGGAGCGAATTGGTTTCAAGTTTCGAGCAGAAGCGGCCTGTTTTATTAAATCCCGGTTTGGATTTGGTGAAATAGGCCGCTTTTTTGCAGACTTTTGGTGAAACTGTCTTCTGTTGATGACGTCGACCGACTGATGAGGAACAGTGGCTTGGCTAATCGCAGGAGACAAATGGGATCAAGGGCAGACAAGTGGTACACGTTTAGTCAAGATAAACTGAACGTGCTGAAACCATCATTTTACTGCTGTTTAGAGATGTTATGGTCGTTTGTTGCAGTTTCTTCTTGGTTAAGATTAGCAGGTACTCTTCAAATGTTGAGACGTAGATATTGCACTGACTCATTGCGGTGGTTTTACGTGTAAGTGATAAAAGGATCCGAAGAAAGTCTTAATTTGGGAATAGATGCCCCATTTGACTGAATTCAGACAGTTATTCTACATAGTCGCAAGTTTTATTTGAAATAATTTTCATTTGGCTGAAAATAGGGCTTGATCCAGATTTTCAGTAGTCCCGCTTTCGTAAGCGTAGCGTGTCTTTCAGGCTGATTAAGAACAATTCACTTATCTTTTAATAACCAAAATATACTAAACATTCTTTTAAATTGTTTTGAATTTCGAACTTTATTTCTTGCCTTTTCGGCGATTAACTGTTAACCTTTAGATAATGTATTTATGCTTCGGATTAAGGTACAACGTTCTTACTAGAATGGCTCCTTATTCAAAAGTTTCAAATGCAAAATATAATTTGCGCAAAGCGCATGGAGGTTTCATTCTAATGGAACAAGGTACTGTTAAATGGTTCAACGCTGACAAGGGTTACGGTTTTATCACTTTGGAAAACGGCTCAGACGTTTTCGTTCACTTCTCAGCTATCCAAGCTGACGGCTTCAAGACTCTTGAAGAAGGCCAACACGTAACCTTAGACGTTGAAGAAGGCGACCGCGGCCCACAAGCTGCTAACGTCACTGTTGCTTAATTTTTAATTAAGTACAGGAAAACACCAACCATTTGGTTGGTGTTTTTTTTTGACTGAAAAAAAGACAAAACGCAGGTCGCGTTAGGACTGGGTATCCTGAAAACAGGCATGCAATTGTTTTTTTACAAAATAAAAGCGCTGTTGGTATCCGACCACAGCGCTTTTATTTTAATACATATGTAACCCCATAGTTGATGCCCTAGCTGGTGCGTTTTATCTACTGTTGCTTGCTAATTGTACATCGCGTTCAGACCCCGAATATCTGATGTTGTGATGGACTTGTTCTTATTAGCGTAATACATCACACTGTTCTTTGACGTCGCGTGTTCTAGTCCTAAAGCATGCCCTAGTTCGTGTTCAGCAACGTGCTCGCGTTGCAGTTGCGAATACTTCATCTGAGTGGCCACATTCTTGTAAATATAGGATGTGGTACTGACAAGCACATTGAGATTGTCGATTTTTTGGCTGCTATGATAGGAAGAATACGTCAGGCCGACCGCATCCCCAGAAACCGATCGCGCCTTTTTGGTCGTGGCAGTGGCTAATGTCATATCTGGCTTCTCACCAGATTTTGCGGCGACTAGGTTCACCACATTAGCGTTATTCCAGTGCTTAACGGCACTGTTCCAAACTTGCTGATAATAAGCGGAACTATCAGTGATTTTGTACGTGATCGTGGTCCCTTGCCAGCGATAGCAGCCACGGGTGGTTGCGCTAGTACCAGCAGAGAAACGGTACGACATGTGCATAAACGATGTTGCTTTGGCGTGAACGGTTTGTTGTGACCTCTGGGGCGCAGCGAAACCTGTCACACAGACTGTTAATATTGTAATAATGAATATGAGGGCGCTACGATATCTACGTTGCATCACAAACTCCTTCGAAAATTTGTTTTGCCCCGTCTGATAAGTCAGTGCACGACTTACGTTCCAAAGTAAATTTATATAATTTGTTGCATCATTTTGCGGATTCATTTCACTCGTGAAGAGGTGGCTGACACACAACCAAACTTCGCAAATTGTTGGGCTCTAAGACACTGTACCGTCAAAGTTATCCAACAACAACCACAGATTAGCATTGTCTGATGCATAAATCAACAACAATTGTTCTGAAAATGTCGCCATTTTAAAAATTTTAGGCACGTGTAAATATGGCAACAATTTTCGCAATTGTTATACCGTATTGAAAGCTTTTTGTATGTACGATTAAGCGGATAACAGTAGTTATGGTTATAAAATATATTTGGTGTACCAAAATTTTTTCTGTTGTTTTTTCCGTTAATAATAATTTAGCTATATCGCTTATGTAGTAACATTTAACGTACTTATGGGTATAGTACGTAACTTGCCTTTTTTGAACCATTTATAAATGTTGATAGGGGGAAAACGCCCTCTTTTAATGCCAAGGTAAAGTCATTTTTTTGAACGCCTGTGTATTTCAAAAATGGCGATAGTTAGTCTGTTTTTAAACGATCGATGTGGTTGAGTTGCGAGGGCGGGTATTGAACGACTAAAATTACAGTAGTGGTCCTACTTAGCCCTAAATCTAATATAGAAAGGCGTCTAATCTATGAAAACACTCATTATCGTGGCGCACCCCAATCTTGACGAGTCGAGCACGCAGCAGTTTCTTCAAGCGGCTTCAATTGATTCCAAGGTTCAGTGGCACGCACTGGATAACCGGCCATTAAATGTGGCCGGCGAACAGCGTCTGTTGCGTCAAGCAGACCGGATCATTTTCCAGTTTCCGCTGTATTGGTACAGTGCCCCCGCCAGTCTGAAAAACTGGGAAGACACTGTTTTAACGCGTGCCTTTGCCTACCCAGCAACTGGTGGGTCGTTGATCGGCAAACAACTTGGACTTGTGATTTCACTTGGTCAGCCCGCTGCACACTACGCTGCAGGGGCACCAGAGCAATTTTCATTATCACAATTGACCGTTCCTTATCAAGCCTTAGCGCAACGATTGCAGATGACTTGGTTGCCGTCGTTTATCGTTGACCAATTTGGTTATCAAAGCGAAACGCAAAAGATGCAGCTCTTAGTCGATTACCAGCGGTATTTAACACAACCGTCATTGGGACATTTTGACGGCGAAGTTGACTGGATAGTCACCAAATTAGCAGCAATCAACACTCATCAGCATGGTCCAGAACAGCAAAAACTTGCGTTAATTATCGACCAGATCAAGCAAAATGAGGCGACCTTGGAAGACCTTCAAGATACGCTCACAATGCTCAAGGAGGGGGAGGACTAGCAATGGCAGATCAAAAATGGTTGATTGACCAGCTTCAGAAGTTAAGTGAAACGAGCACTCATTTTAAAGACCGCGCACTATACTTGGCCACAATCAAGATGGTGATAGAACAGCAGCGTCGAATCGATACCGCGGAGGGTGAAATTGACGGGCGCACCTGGAACCCTTCCGATTGGTGAACGGTTTCGTAACAAATTGTTGAATAACTTGTAATAACAATGTCGATAGATTTTAACCGCCAATGAGAAGGAAAAGGGTTACAATCACAGTAGACAATTTAATTCGAGGTGATCAATATGGGATTGGGTTATGCATTTTTGGCGGGTGCCATTGTGTTTGAAATTATCAGCAGTTCTCTACTGAAGGAGGCCGATGGATTTCATCGACTGAAGCCGACCATATTGCTCATCATAGGCTACACCATCACCTTGTTCTTATTTTCAAAGTCATTACGCTGGCTTAATCTCGGCGTGGCGTTTGCGTTGTGGGGCGCAGTTGGGACACTGTTCACGACGATTTTAGGTGTCGTTTTCTTCAAAGAGCAGTTCAACCGGACTAAGGTCTTGGGCGTTGCCTGTATTATGCTGGGCACCGTCATGCTAAATCTACTGTGAGGTGAGCGGGATGCTGAAATATTATGGGGCTCTAGGTGTGGCTATCGTGAGTGAAATTCTGGGAACTATGACGCTGAAATATTCGGCCGGCTTTACCCGCTTATGGTGGTCGTTAGCGAGCGTTGCGATGTACGTCATGATGCTCTACTTCTTATCGTTTGCTATTCGGGTCGTCCCGCTAAGTGTCGCTTACGGTTTGTGGAGCGGTATTGGGACGATTTTAACAGCCGTTATGAGTGTGGTGTTGTTTCATGAGGTACTTACACTTGGTGAAACAGCTGGTTTAATTATTTTAGTCATTGGCGTGCTCGTTTTGAATCGGTCTGGTGAGCATGAAGAAGAAATTGACTATGAAGAGTTGCAGATTCAAGAAGAATTTCACCAAAGGTAGCAGGCACGAGACCAGATACCTTGTGACCAACTTCAAGTGTGTTCGCTAAAAATAACATTGACATAAAGAACGGCACCAGTTATAGTGAAACCTAATTAATCGAGAGAGGAATTGGTGTGTGCCGCAATGAAATAAGTAACCTTGTTGATTGACCAATGTTCAAAACGCCACTGTTCTACGGGACAAGTGGGCACGTTTGAGCTGGTTGCAAATGGGTTGCAGAACACACCGGGACCGATAACGGAACCAGTCTGCCGCCTATTTGCGAATAGGGGGCTTTTTTAATGCGCAACTAAACGTTTACTCCAGAAAAATAACATTAAGGAGTGACTTTTATGTCCGATTACCAAATTAATCATCTTGAAAAACAATATGGTGCCCGTAAGCTATACAGCGTAGCGCGTCTAACAATTGGCAGCCATGCGCGCATCGGGTTGATTGGTCGCAACGGCGTCGGGAAAACAACGCTGTTTAACCAACTCGTGACGAAGCGTGTGATTCAACCGGCTGCCCGGGTTTTACTGGTGCCACAATTGAAACCGACCGCAGAATTAAGCGGTGGTGAACAGGTTCGCCAATACCTCAATGAAGCTTTTTCAAAGCGGCCGGATATTTTGCTGCTGGATGAACCAACAGCAAATCTGGATGTGGCGAATATTCAGTGGCTTGAAAACCGGCTAAAGCGATTTTGTGGTGCTGTTGTTACGATTTCACACGATCGTGATTTTTTGGATGACCTGTGCACCACAGTTTGGGAACTTCGTGAGACCCAAGTAGCTGTTTACTTAGGTAATTACACGGATTATCTTGCCAAGAAGACCGCTGCAGAATCACATCAACAGGCTCGTTATGACCAGTTTGCGGCCGAAAAAAAACGGCTCAAAAAAACGATTCAAAAACAGCAGCAACGTGCCGATCACGCTACGGTGGTTCCCAAAAACAAACGCGGCACATCAGAAATTCACGGTAGCAAACCCTATTTCGAAAAAATGGGTAAGAAATTGCATCAGGTTGCAAAAGCCACCCATTCGCGACTGGATCAACTGGATGAGGTTGCTCGGCCTAAGCAAGAAAAACCCATACAAATGGCGATTCCAAACGCCGAAAAGTTAAAGGGCAACACGGTGTTGACCGTTAATGGTTTGTCAGTGGCTCGAGGTGACCGACAGCTTTTGCAAGACGTATCCTTGAAAATAAAAGCTGGTGACCACATTGCTATTACAGGGCCGAACATGGCAGGAAAAACAAGTTTGCTGACTGCATTAATTAACCGGAACGATAACTCGGTGAAGTGGTCACCATTGGCTAAAATCGGTTATTTTCAACAGGATTTAGCTGATCTTGTCGGTGCTGACTCAGTCATTGATAATGTCGCCGCCACTAGTATTCAGGATGCTGAAACGGTGCGACTTATTCTGGCACGCTTAGGGTTCGCGGCTGCGTCTTGGGGGAAACCCGTGAACGTTTTAAGCGGCGGGGAACGCGTTAAAGTTTCACTTGCAAAAATGATGCTGAGCGACGTCAACGGTTTGATCTTAGATGAGCCGACGAATTATCTGGATATCGGTGCGATTACGGCCCTCAGCGACATGCTGAAAGACTATGGTGGGACGCTTATTATTGTCTCGCATGATAGGTGGTTCGTGCGTCAGGTGACTTCTGAGCAGTACAAAATTGTTAATCAACACCTGGTTAACAAACTGGGTCTGCAAAAAATGGCACCAAAACCTAATGAAGCAGAGAAATTGCAACTGGCACTAAAACAAACCGAATTGATCAATCAATTAGCGATGACACCGAATGATACGGCCCTGGAACATGAATTTCAGGAAGTATCGCGGCGGTTGCGGGCTTTGAAATAACGCGCACTGAAGTAAAAGAACCAGGCTGTTGTGTGATTGCGGCAGTTTGGTTCTTTTCGTTTTGTGGTTGCTTTGTTGGGTCGTTTTGCTAATTTGGCGTCGAAACGTGTTCCAGAAGGCAGAGGGCTCCTGCGTAAGGCACTTCGGCCCCAAAAGGCAAACCCGGCCTTTTGGGGCCGAAGTGCCTTACGCTCCGCCCTCTAACCGCCTTCTTCCACACTCTATGGATTTGCATCCCCATTAAACTTTTCCACATCTGCAGTATTGCCCACCACTGAGATTAAATCGTTTAACTCGATTTCGTCTGATGCGAGGGGGGACGTATTTACCTTGCCTTCTCTTGCGATGGCAATCACGTTGACGTGGTATTTATTTCTTAAGGCCAATTCGGCGAGAGTTTTTCCCACGAAAGTTGGGTTATCGACTTTGACTTCCGCCAGCGTGACTTTTTCGTTGAGAATCAAGTAATTCACAATGTTTGGCTGGAGTTTATGAAACACGATCCGGCGTGCCATATCGCGCTCTGGTTGAACGATTTGATCGGCACCGATTTTTTCCAACACTCTGGCGTGGCTGTCATTTTCAGCCTTACAGATAACGTCCTTTGCACCCAATTCTTTAGACAATAAAGTTGCCATGATACTGGCCTGAATGTTTGAGCCAATGGCCACAAAAACGTGGTCGAAACTGCCAATAGATAAGTCTTTTAGAGCATCTTCATCCTGACAGTCAGCGATGACGGCTCGGGTCACGATGTTGGTAAATTCGTTGACCGCATCCTCGTCGATGTCGATAGCCATGACTTCTTGGTTGGCTTCGACTAAAGATTGACAAATCGACCGGCCAAACTGGCCAAGACCAATGACGGCGTAATTTTCACGTTTTGTTGTTTTAACCAATTAAGACACTCTCCTCTGGGTATCGGTAGTTTTTCTGTTGCCGGTCAGCGTTTAAAATCGAGAACATGACGGTGTAGATACCCACCCGGCCAATAAACATGAGCGCCATGATGATGAGTTTGCCTAACACGTTGAGATGCGGCGTCAGACCAAGTGAGATACCAGTGGTCCCAAAGGCCGCTAAAACCTCAAAGGTGACGGATTCCAATCCGTCCGTTTTTGGAAGGTTCTGGGTAGCGCATAGTACGAGCGTGGCACCAGCCAGAATAATGAGCGCAACAAAGATGAGCGTCAGCGCGCGAAACATATTTTCCTGAGTAAAGCGCCGGTGACCAAAGGTGGCGTCACGGTGCCCCCGCAACGTGGCGATACTTTGAATCGTTAGGAGGCCAATCGTCGTTGTTTTGACCCCACCAGCAGTTGACCCTGGGGTTCCACCGACGAACATGAGAAACATGGTAAACGCAATGCCGGCAATGGACAGATTATTGTATGAGAAGGTTACGAGACCGGCCGTTCTTGGGGTAATTGCCATGAAGATGGTGTTCATGAAACGGTCACTCGCAGACAGCGGTTTTAATTGGGCAAGATTGTCTTCAGTCAGCAGGTAAATTATCAACGATAAGATCATTAGCATGCCTCCGGTGCCTAGTGCTAACTTGGTATGCAGGGAGAGGTGGTGTCGTTTGTGATACAGCAGCAGATCCTGCCACACAAGAAATCCGAACGACCCTGCGATAATCAACAGACTCATGATACCCAGGACATAGGGGTCATTTGTGAACGATTCCAGACTGTTGCCAAAGAGGTCAAAGCCGGCGTTACAAAAGGCGGAGACTGCGTGAAATAAGCTGAACCATAGCCCTTTGACAAGTCCGAAGCGGGGATAAAAATCAATAAAGAGCAGCCCACCACCAATAAATTGAATGATAAATGACAGCAGAATGATCAATCTGATCACGCTAAGTTGCGACAAGTTATCAAGGTTTAAGGATTCTTGGGCTAGGAGCTGGGTGGATAAACGCATGCGTCGGCGGATGAATAAAAACAGCATCACGGTAAACGTCATGAATCCCAGACCGCCGATCTCCATGAGAAACATGATGACGACCTGACCAAAGATGGACCAGTGTAAAGCAGTATTGACCAACGTCAGCCCGGTAACACACGTGGCGCTAGTAGCCGTGAAAAAGGCGGTCATAAAAGACGTCGCGTGACCGGTATTAGTGGCTACCGGCAACCTTAAGAGAACGGTACCGAATAAAATAATGGCGATAAACCCTAACGTCAGCACCTTTGGTAACGATAGGTGGAAATTGCGGATCTTGAACACGATCATGACCTCGCTTTCTACTAATGTCTTTAGTATATCGTATGGATGAAAGCCCTTCAAACAATGTCCTAGAAACAAGTGTGCCAGTGGTATAATTAACTGAGAATAAGTTGGAGGTTGAAATTAAGATGTTAATTCAGCAGGTGTCAATTGAAAACGCAACAACGTTGAAGGATGTCCGGATCGAAGACGGCAAGTTTGCCGCCATTGCGACGCACTTAACACCAGGGGAGAATGAACAGGTGATCGACGGTAAGGGGAAGCTCTTACTGCCACCTTTCGTTGACCCCCATGTTCATTTGGATTCAACACTGACTGCGGGCGATCCAGAATGGAATCAAAGCGGAACATTGTTTGACGGTATTCGTATTTGGTCTGCGCGCAAACAAAAATTATCCATTCAAGACGTTAAGGAACGCTCGATTGCGACCCTGAAGAAGCAAGCCAGTCACGGCACACAGTTTGTCCGGTCCCATGTGGACGTTACCGATCCAAGTCTGACTGCTTTAAAGGCGCTGCTTGAAGTGCGTGACGAGGTGAAAGACTTTATCGAACTGCAGCTGGTTGCCTTTCCACAAGAGGGGATCCTGTCCTTCCCCCATGGTAAGGACTTGATGACGAAAGCCGCTGAGATGGGCGTTGACGCGATTGGCGGAATTCCTCATTTTGAATTTAACCGCGAATACAGCGTTGAATCGCTGCACTTTGTTAGCGACTTAGCCGAAAAATATAATCGGTTGATCGACGTTCACTGTGATGAAATCGATGATCCTGCCTCACGGGGGTTGGAGACGCTGGCAACCTTGGCGTATGAAACGGGCATGCACGACATGGTCACGGCGAGCCATACGACGGCTTTAGGGTCGTACAACGACGCCTATGCGTACAAACTGTTCCGTCTGCTGAAAATGTCGCAAATCAACATGATTGCCAACCCGCTTGTCAATACGTTCTTAGGCGGCCGGTTTGACACCTATCCTAAGCGCCGGGGTATGACCCGGGTCAAGGAACTGGACGAAGACGGGATCAACATTGCTTTTGGCGAAGACGATATCAAGGATCCATGGTATCCAATGGGTGACGGCAACATGCTCGATCCTTTGCATTTAGGACTGCATGTTGCTCAGACCATGGGCTACGATCAGATCATGAATGCTTATCATTATGTGACGTTAAACGGCGCCAAGGCCATGCACGTTCTCGACCACTATGGCATTGAAGAAGGTAAGGAAGCAAATTGTATCTTGATGAATCGAAGCAACTTCTATGATGCACTGAACGAGCGGGCGGAGGTGCTGTATTCGATTCATCACGGTAAAGTGATCGTTGAAACGCAACCAATCAAAGTGACGACCCATTTTAACTAACGTTCGAAAAACACATCGATGGGGAATGCTTAATAACATCAATAAACAGAAAAAGAGACTGTTGCAAACAAGCCTGCTGATGGCGCCAGCTTGTTGCCCAGTCTCTTTACTTTTGTGTGATACCTTTTTAACTAGTTAGATTTGATCTTGACCAAGGCCCATCTTTTGTGCGTATTGTTCTTCCTGACGCACAACTCGTGACCGTTCGTGTTTGTTAAACCAAGGCGATACAGTGAATGCGAGCACATCATTAGCGAGGTAGACTGCGCTATTGATGAACATTGCTAACGTTGCCGATCCTTGTTTGAATGAAATGAACCAGAGTACCATCTGTGCGAGGCCCGAAGCGACCCACCAAATGTATTGGTTGTTGTAACGCATAAAGCAGATCACCCCAGCCGTTAAACTGATTGAAAAACTAATGGCGTCGACCCAAGGCCGCGGATCGTTAGTCAGTGTGCCAATGAGATAGCCGGATACACCATAAACGACAAGTGTTGATAAAACGGCGATAACCCATGTTCTGGCAGTGAACTTACGAATCTTTGCCGCCATGTTGACGTTCCAGTCAGCACTGATTAAAACAGGAACATCCAATGTGATCACATAGGCGAGCTGTTCTGCCATGCTCAGATAATTCTTGGCGGCGAAACCGGTTAGAATGAAACATATTGCAGAGAGAATCCCTAACCAACCATTAACTGATTTGGCGGCGTTAATAGCTAAGACGCAGAGCACGCCAAGGGTGGTTCCGACGAAGGTGAGTACCGTCAGTCCAGTAATTGGTGAATTGACTAAGGTCATCACTTGGCAACCAAGACTAAAAAAGAATAAATAGTAGTTTTGTTGCGGCCAGCCTTTCAGCTGATGAGAAAGAAATTGAAAATAGTTGTGCATTTTGGAACACCTTCCAATAATCAGAATATATACTATATATGGCACTTAAGTGATAATAAATGCTATTTAACCACAACATGTTGTAGATGATATTTCGCGACAAGATTCATTATAACATCGAATGTGTGTTTGGAAAGCCTTAATTTTCTGAAAATTAAAATAGTAACGCTTGTGTAATGAAAATGATTGCCGATATCAAAGGGATAAACCGTCAATTTGCTCATTTTTGTGTGGTAAAAGTCGGTTCAATTTGCCGAGAATGTCGCGCCATCGGACACAAAAAAATCCCACTAAATCCGAGTTGAATTTAGCGGGATTTCTTGTAGAATAAAATCGTTAAGCTTTTTTAGCAGCGTTTTTCTTGGCAGCAGCTTTCTTTGCTGCGGCTGCTTCTTTATTAGCGTGGTGCATTTCGCGGAGCTGATCCTTAAAGGCAACAATGTCGTCGGCGTTCTTATCCTGCCAGTCTTTGAACGAAACGGATGTGTCAGAATCGCCAGGTTTTAACCCGGTATCGAGCCAAAAGAGCGCTTGACTTAAGCTGGAGAAATTATGCATCCATAACGTTTGACCATTTTCAGAATCAAAGGCAACATAGGATTTATAATGCTTCTTTAAGAATGTATGCTTGCGAATTTTAAAAGCTTCTCGTTTCCGTGTTAGTCGATAATCAGGTAAAATAAATTGACCGGTCAATGTTAATTCCGGAAAGATTTCGTTTGCCTGATTATGTTGTTCCTTTAGCATAGAACGGGCTTGTTTGATGTTAATAAGATGGGCGCGGATTGCAGACATCAATGATCCTCCTTAGGGACGGCAGCCGAAAATGATTTAGTATCATGGACCATTCGACTATTGATTTTCATACTCTTAGTTTTAACTTTAGCATATTATAAGGTAAATGAAAATTGATAAGTCCCCAGTTTATCAACATCTTAAGCAGAAAAATATCAAAATTAATGGAGCGATAGTCTTGAGCAAATATTACGCGATTAAAAAAGGGCGGCATCCTGGCATCTATACCACTTGGGATGACGCGAAACAACAGGTCGATGGGTTTTCCGGCGCGGTATACAAAAGTTTTAAACAACGCAGTGATGCTGAAACCTTTATGGACGGCATTGATCCGACGGTGGGGCAACCAAAACAGGGCCGCCATACCCGCACTAACACGCCCGTTCATGCCGTTTCTAATCAAATTGTCGGCTACACGGATGGCGGTTCCCGTAACACTGGCAACGTTACTGGCGGTCACGTGAAGGACACTGATAAGGCTGCTTGGGCGTATCGTTTGGAACTGCCCGATGGGAGAATCGTTGCTGATTCCGCTGGGGAGTGGGGAGCCACTAACAACCGGATGGAAATAATGGCACTAATTCGTGCTCTGGCTAAGCTTCAAGAATTAAACAAGACGGACGCCGATATCCACATGGTTTTGGACTCGCAATACGTGTTGAACGCCATAACAAAACACTGGATATCTGGTTGGAAACGGCGCGGTTGGAAACGGCGCGGTTGGAAACGTTCAGCAGGTGATCTCGCCAACGCAGAGTTGTGGCAGGAACTGGATGGCCTGCTTAACCGGTTCAGCAACCTTTCATATGCCTGGACTAAGGGACACGCCACGAATGATGGCAATCTTTTTGTGGATGACCTGCTCAATGAGTCGATGGATGAAATGAAGGCTGGGCACGCATTAAAGCCGTCGCATGAGTCCGTCGTTAAGGGCCAAAAACCCATTGCACCGGCCAAACCCGTGGTGCCGACGCGCAAGTCGACCTCCCAAAAGGCCGCTTCAAAACCGCAAACTGAGAAGCCGCTGTCAAATGATGTTAAAAAATCTGTATCAGATATTGAGAAGGCTTTGGGGCAACTTGACATGTTTAAAGATCTGTAATGAATCAAGACGTAAAGACCGCCGACAGAATTTCTGGAATGAGAGATTCTATCAGCGGCCTTTTATTGTTTTGTGTCAGCGAATTTCAGACAGTTATCTGCCGTTTCAGGAGGGGCTAATCGCGGTGTGTCGCTTTTCTAAAGCGCTGGTCGACTTCTTTACTCCAGAAGCCGCCTGACATATGCGTAGGCTCATTCACCATAATGAATGCATCCGGTGCAAGCTCGTTGACCAGCGTCATTAATCGACGATCGGCTTTGCGCGGAGCTAGGATATTCATGATCAATCGCGTGCCGTTGCGGCCGTAACCCCAAGTTTCAGTGACACCATAACCGTGGTCGCGAATTTTTTCTGGCAATTGTTTATTCTGCTCATAGTTTTTATCATCGTTATTGATATTCACTGTGACCTGAAAGTTCACGTAGCCCAACGCAACGTGGTCTTCGATGATAATGCCCAGGTAGATCCCGAGACCAAAGCCAACGGTGTATGCAATGACGTTTAAGGGTGAATCAATATTTTTCAGAGCAATGGCTAGCGCAATGACGTACACGAACTCTTCAAGTACGGCTAACAAGGGTGCCCAAAGTTTCTGTCGGCGCACGACCAGCATGGTTCGAAACGTGTTAAGTGTGATGTAGCAAGCGTTCAGAATAAAAATAGTTGCTGCAAGTTTCATTAAATACCGCCTCTATTCTTTAAAAATAAACACGTTCATTTTAGTGAGTTCAGTCCTAAATTGGAAGCATTTACCTCGCGTTTTTCATGATTTTAATGTGCTATAATAGGGACAAGGAGGATTTTCTGACATGACTACTGAACGCGAAAAAATGACTGCGGGTGAGCCTTACCAGCAGTTTGATAAAGAATTGATCGACCGGCGTGTTTACATCCGCCAGCAGGTTGAAGAAATTAACCATATCACGGACAACAACAACCGTAATAACCGTTTTAAGGCCTTATTGGCGGATACCGGTGACGATTTCTTTGTTGAAAATAACTTTAAATTTGATTATGGGTTCAACATTCATATTGGGGATCACTTTTATGGCAACTACGATATGACATTTTTGGATACTTGCCCAATTACGATCGGGTCACACTGCTACTTTGGGCCAAACATTGGGTTGTATACACCAGTGCATCCCTTGGATCCGACTGAACGCAACGCTGACGTCGAACTGGGCAAACCGATCACAATTGGCAACAGTGCTTGGCTGGGTGGCCGAGTCACCATTTTACCCGGCGTGACCCTCGGCGATAACGTTGTGGTTGGTGCTGGCTCGGTCGTGACGAAGGCCTTCGGCGATAACGTTGTGATTGCTGGTAATCCGGCACGCGTCATTAAAACGATTCCAACTAAGTCCTAAGATTTAATAAAGTCCCTATTTGGCTATTGTCCAAATTAGGGGCTTTTTTGCGCGGTTTAAATCTTTTTTGATAAGTAATAGTGAATAGTATGGCTGACTATTGCTAATTCTTGTCAGATTTGCTGACACACTCATGAAGGCGTTTAACGATAAGGGTATCAACCGATTCGATGGTCTTTGACTCCCAAGAATCAATTGATTGGTATGTCCTTTGCCTTTGCTGAAAAATCATCGAATGTGACACACTTACTTTTTTATATGAATTCGCTTATTGTTGCACTCAATTTTACTTATTATTTTAAACGTGTATAATGAGTTGTGTAAATTTGATTGGGTTTCTTTGGAAACGGCAATTTGTTGCAGAAAACGCTGTTGCAGGTGGTCTATGACTAGTCTCAGCAGCGTTTTTGTGTACAATTTGCAATCTAATCAAAAATACGCTGATTTTTTTGAAAAGCAACTGAAAAAATCCGGCATGAGATATCATAAGAGGAGGATTATTATTTTAAGAAGCAAGTTAATCAACAAGTGGGTCTTTGTTCCAACTGTTGGTTTGTTTCTGATGGCTACGTTGGTGTTAATGGTGGGCGGAAAAGGTCTGCAAGCACCGTTGAGTGGTCTTCTGAACTGGATTAACCTGAAGTTGGGATGGCTGTACCTTGGTATTTATATCGTCAACTTCGTCTTCTTAATTGGATTGGCATTTAGCCATTACGGCAAGATTAAAATTGGAAAACCAAATGACAAACCAATGTATAGCGGGTTTAAGTGGGGCGCGATGGTCTTTGCCACCGCAATCGACGCCAGTATCATGATGCTGTCGATCACTGACCCGCTAACATTTATTCAACACCCGGCAGCACCGTTGCACGCTTATTCTAAGGGTGCCTACACGGCCGCGGTTGCATACGGACAGTTCAACTGGGGACCAATGGCGTGGATGATGTTTGCGCCAGCCGCTATTTTGATCGGTTACCTGATGTATCGTAAGGGTCAGCCCGTTCAAAAGTTGAGTGATGGGATTGCTATGTTAGATGGCAAAGCACCGCTTAAAAAGTTTCTGTCTGGTCTCGTCAACTTTTTAGTTGTCGTTGGGATCATCGGCGGCGTTGGCTCTTCAATTGGGATGGAAGTCCCCATTACGGCCAAAGCATTTTCAAGTGCAACCGGGGTGAAGTATGGTTTGCCCCTTGAACTTGGTCTGTTTGCCATTTTGTTTGTGCTGTTTGCTATGACGGTCTTTAAGGGCCTGAATGGCGGAATCGACCGTCTGAGCCAAGCACATATCTGGTTAGCCATTGGTTTTCTGGTCTTAATTTTAGCAGTGGGACCTACCCGCTACATTATTGTTAACCAAGCAAAGAGTCTGGGCGTTTTTGTCCAGAAGTTTATTCCGATCGCAACAAATACAACACCAAGTGTTACCCAGCAAGATACCATTTTTTACTGGGGCTGGTGGTTGTCTTACATGCCCGTCATGGGGCTCTTCATTGCTAAAATCTCCCGTGGACGCACCATTCGGCAACTGCTGTTTGGCATGCTGCTCTATGGGTTTACTGGCTGTGCGTTGTTCTACGCTGTCATGGGTGGTTACGCGCTTTGGCTGCAACAAAATGGGGTCATTAACCTGGTCCACATTTTGAACACGCAGGGGCAAGCGGCAACGATTGCGACCGTGATCGGGACGTTACCGATGAAACAGATCATGACGCTGCTTTACTGCGCCTCATGTTTTATCTTCCTAGCTACGACCATTTCTGGGTCAGCTTACATTCTGTCATCGTTTACCAGCACGCCGTTGAACAATCGCGAACCGAGTCGTTTTAACCGAATGACTTGGGTGGTGGTCTTCATGATCTTCGCCTTCTCACTAGTCTTAGTGGGCGGGTTCAACGTCATTCAAACGATTTCTGTGATCGCCGGCTTCCCACTGATTGGGGTCGTCGTCATCGTACTGATATCGATCTACAGGTTAGTGCGGCGCGATTCCGAACTGGTCTTCAGCCCAAGCGAAACCGATATGAGTCTCGACGAGCTGCCGGCAACGGTGGAACGCAAATCGGCTATCCGCGGGAAGTTGATCTTGTCCCCAAGAAATCTCGCAAACGATTAATTTTTTTTTGAGTATCTGCCTGTGGTTCCATTACTTCGCCACAGGAACACCTTTGATACGCACGCCGCGACTTTGGCTGACAAGGCAAAGTTTAGGTGGAAACAGGTACGATTAAAATAGGTATCATGGTGCAAAAAGAAGCCAAGGGAAATCAATTCGATTTCGCGGCTTCTTTTTTAGTGTCTATAAAACTTTTCCCTGGGCAGTAACGTAGATGTAAAGTGTTGGGCATTATTATGCCTTAAATTTCTTACTGACTGTCATCACGAAAGGATCACACAAATGACACTTCCATCAAAGACTGAACCGGTAAACACTGGTGAAAGCTATGTTACCCTGCATTTAAAAGCGACTCAGGTTCAAATTGAAAGTTTTCAAGCAAGTTTAGAAATTGAAAATCATTTGGTCAATTTTGCGAATTATTATTTAGAAAAAACCTATGGCCGCAAACATTTGTCCCGCTCATATCCGGCCTTTCATGAACGGGGGCGGATAATGGTTGCTGACACCATTCTCGCCAAGTATATTGATGAAACTTGGCAACTTGATGCTTGGCCTGTTGCCACGGCAGTACTACCGCTACAGGCTGCAAAAGCCTTGATGATCAAGTGGGTGGCAGATTTTGGCGTTTTTCGTGAAAAATTACGTCTTGCTAGCCGGATGACCGATCGGGAAAAAAGAGATTTCCAAAACAACGCCAACCATGATAATCCGCACCACATTGCCTGGCACCACCAGGGCGCATTGCCGGACATGAGCCATGGTCGCAAAATGAGCAGTATTATCCTTGATGTGCAGGCGCAACGTATTGTGACTGAAGCACATCAGGTTAAGCTGCCGGGTTACGGCACCTTATCCGTTGAAGAAAACATCAATCAGTTACGCACTAAACACGTTAAAAAGGTAATCATCAAACGGAAAAACGCCGACTGTTTTACACTGCAACTGACAATTGTCGATTAACCGGGTCACCGTTCAGTCGTCAGCAGTTGGTCCATGACCCGTGCCCATTTCTGTGTGAGTGCCGTCACCAGATCATCGGTGAAATTGGTGAAGCTTAGCCGCAGCTGATTTTGATTTACTCCGAACAGAAAACCAGGTCGAACCAGTAAATCATTGGTCAAAAAAGTGGTGTAGTCGGAGGGCAGCAGGGTGTTTGGCATTAGTAACGTTACCCAGAGGTTATTGCCATTTGCAGGTCGGTGATACGTGAGGCGGCCAGTTGATTCAAACGGTGCCAGCGCCTGCCTAAGGTTTTGAAACCGGGACGCCAATTGGGCGTTTTGGTGTTTAAGCTGATGACTTAGGTTAGGCGCCTTTAAAAATTGAGAGGCGACCAATTGAGGGAAGATACTAATTCCAGATTCCATTTCCTGGCGAATATTAGCTAACCGATCAACCAGTTGCGGTGGTGCAATTAGCCATCCTATCCGGGCATTGGCCCCAATGAGCGAGGACAGGGAACCGATATAGAGCACGTTGTCGGGGTCTAACGATTTGAGCGTTTTAATTGAGGATCCCGTCAGTGCGAGGTTCATGCCTAGCGGATCATCTTCCACGATTGGAAGTTTCAGTTCCTGGCATTTGGCAATCAGCGCACGTCTTGCCTTTAGCGGCATCGTTTGACCTGTTGGATTTTGACCAGTAGGGTTCACGAAAAGAAAGCGTAAATGGTGGCGGTAGTAAAGGTGTTGCAACTCATCCAGATCCAGACTACCGTCAGTGCCTAGGGGAATTCCGAGCACGCGAATGCCGGCTGCCTGAAAGAGGGAGAGTTGATAAAAATAAGATGGTTTTTCAATCGCAATCGCATCCCCGAATTGCAGCAGACCCTGAGCAATTAAATAAAAGGCCTGTTGCGCACCGGAAGTAATCAGTAATTGATCCGGGGTCACAGATTGTGCCAAATAGCCGGTCAAATGTCGAATCAATTGTTCTTTCAGTTCATCGGCGCCGCTGATATTCACATGACGTTCCTGCGCAACTAATTGGTTTCCGGAAAGGGCGGTCATTTCAACCGGCAGCGCTAAATCGGCACCAATACTAGAATGCGCAAGATTAATGACTTGGGGTTGGCCATCTAATTGTCGTAACCGGACCATGTAGTTGTCTGGGTCGCTCAGGCGGTTAGCGGTCAGGTAACTTTGCCAGTCCACTTTTTGTGAGAGCACGCCCCACTTACCGGAATTGACCCAGGTGCCGCTGCCGACCCGGCGTTCCAGGATGCCGCGGCTGACCAGTTCGTTAAACGCATGCTGCACTGTAGACCGATTCACGTTTAATTGTTTGGCCAATTGTCGTTCTGGCGGTAACTGTTGACCTGGCAAAAGAGTGCCAGCCTGCAAAGCTGTGTTAATTAATTGAATGATTTTTTGATAGGGCGGCTGAGTGCCCGTCGGTAAGTCCCACTGCATGTTCTGACCCGCTTTCAATAATTGGTTGGGATAATTGCCTGCCAATTGGTGGTAGGCATTTTCATTAGAATACCATAAGATGAGTTCAATTTTCAATGAGAGGAAGTTATTTGGTTATGGTAGAAACTGGAACAACACTTGTTAAACGAGGCATGGCAGAAATGCAAAAGGGCGGCGTCATTATGGACGTTGCGAATGTAGAACAGGCAAAGGTGGCTGAGGACGCCGGCGCCGTTGCCGTTATGGCATTGGAACGTGTCCCATCTGACATTCGTGCCGCTGGTGGGGTCGCTCGGATGTCCGACCCAGCCATGGTTGAATCTATTATGAATGCTGTGACCATTCCCGTTATGGCAAAGTGCCGGATCGGGCACATTGCTGAAGCCCGAATTCTTGAAGCTATTGGTGTGGACTACATAGACGAAAGCGAAGTCCTGACGCCGGCTGATAACAATTACCACATTGACAAAAACGACTTCAAGATTCCATTTGTCTGCGGCTGCCGTGATTTAGGCGAAGCCTTGCGTCGTGTCGGTGAGGGCTCATCGATGCTACGAACAAAGGGGGAACCCGGAACTGGAAACATCATTGAAGCGGTGCGTCACATGCAGAAGGTCAATGAACAGATTCGTCAGGTCACCTCTGCTAAGCCGGAACATTTGATGGCGATTGCTCGTGATTTGAGAGCGCCTTATGAACTGGTCAAGCAGGTCCATGACTTAGGCAAATTGCCCGTTGTGAACTTCGCTGCCGGAGGTGTTTCAACACCTGCTGATGCCGCCTTAATGATGAATTTAGGGGCTGATGGCATCTTCGTTGGATCAGAAATTTTTAAGTCTGAAAACCCGGCCAAGTTTGCCAAGGCAATTGTTACTGCAACGGCTCACCCAACTGATTACAGCTTAATTGCTGAGGTTTCAAAGAATTTGGGGAATCCAATGAAGGGCATCGAGCTATCAACATTGACCGATGACCAAAAGATGGCAACTCGTGGCGTTGAATAGGGAGGCTTGCGTATGTTGATTGGTGTTTTAGGCCTACAAGGTGCTGTGAGTGAACACGAACGGATGCTGGCGGACTGTGGTGCTAAGACGCGCCGGGTCAAGACGCCAGAAGACCTGAACGGGCTGGATGGCATCGTTGTACCGGGCGGTGAAAGCACGGCGATTCGAAAATTATTAGTGCGTGAAAGCATGCTTGAACCGTTACGTGATTTGGTGGCCCAAGGGTTACCCACGTTTGGGACGTGTGCCGGGATGGTTCTGCTTGCCCAACCGGAAAGCTTGGCCGGCATTCACGCCGATGTTGAACGCAACGGCTTCGGTCGGCAACGAGAAAGCTTTGAGAGTGATTTACAGGTCACTGGCTGGGAGACCCCGTTCCATGGGGTCTTTATCCGGGCACCGTATTTAAAGTCGGTCAGTGCCCCAGCAGAAGCGCTGATTACGTTAGATGATGGCCGGATTGTTGCTGCCACCGAGAAAAACGTTTTGACCACTGCTTTTCACCCAGAGTTGACAGGTGATAAGCGATTCCATCAGTACTTTATTGATGAATTCGTGAAGGCAACGACCAAAACGGCGTAAAATGACACATTTAAGAAACCGATCAGGATAACTGATCGGTTTTTTGGTTCGACACTTATTTTCGATTATCTTGTGGCAATCGAATCGTAACATGTGAGGACATCGCGGTCTTGTGTAATGGCGTAAGGTCGAAAAAACTGATATTGGTGTGGTCACCAATACCAGTTTTTTAGTCTGAACATTCCGAATTTGAATTTACAGAAGGATTCCATATTGAGCGTAAAACCGTTTTTGTTTCGGCTTTGCCAGCCCGTGATTGGGCAACAGTTGATTATTATAAGTTTTTTCAGGTCATGAAGAGGGAATACGTTCTGCCAGGCAACTGAAGTGCCTTGTGTCACGCTCTTTCTTTCCTATTTTGGCTGGTTAACCGGCCAATCCGGTGTGTTACCAGTCAGCACTTGATCAATCATTTTGGAAGCCCCGACCGCCATGCGGTTGTGTGCTTCGAGCGTCTGTGCAGCTGTGTGTGGTGTTAAGAAGACGTTGTCTAAATCAAACAGCGGACTAGTTGCAGGCAAGGGCTCTTTGTCGAAAACATCGAGAGCAGCACTTTCGATTTGGCCGGTTTTAAGGGCCGAAATCAAATCGTTTTCGTTAATAATCGGCCCCCGAGCCAGGTTGATGATCGATGCACTCGATTTCATCATTGCGAATTCCTTAGCAGTTATACTGTTTTCGGTTTCGGGGGTGGCAGCTAAATGAATCGTCACGTAGTCGGATTCTTTAAATAACGTGTCCCAATCGACGAACTTACCATATTTTGATTCGCGTGGCGTTCGGTTATAAATTAATACATTGACATTAAAGCCGGAGAGAATCTTGGCAACACTCTGTCCAATATTGCCGTAACCGACAATCCCGATAGTAGCGCCGGCGACATCTCGGCCCATCAAGTGAACGGCACCTTTAAGGTCACCTTCGCGCATTTTTTGTGAGATCCACGGACTGCGCTTCGCTAGTAATAATAAGTCAGAGACCGCAGATTCGGCCACACTCACTGCGTTTGCACCGGGGGTGTTAGTGACCCAAACACCTTTACTAGCCGCATAATTAGCATCCACACTGTCGTAGCCGACACCATAGCGAGCAAACACTTTTAGGTTCGGTAATTTATCGTAAATGGTGTTTGGAATTGGCGACACAAAAAGGATCGCTGCAGCGACGTCGGGGTGATCCAGTAAGGCTTGCTCAGTCACATCGGGCACGGTGATGACATCGTAACCCTTTTCCTTTAAATAGTTGTTCGAGAGCGTATCTGCCATTTTTGGCATAATGACTTTTGGTTTCATTTGAGGGACTTGTTCCTTTCTGTAGATCAGTGTCAAAAATAACAACCGACCTTTATTAGACAACGTTTGGCACGGGTTTTTCTATAACGTAAGTGTAACACTGAATGATTTTTTTGGGGGAAGCGGCGGCGTTGGTATGCCAGATTTTTAATATTGCGCGGCATTATAGCCGTTGGTGCTTCAACTTTCGAAACACCCATCGGTCACTGGTGGCAATAAATGTACCTTGAAAAATCAACGCGACAACCGTTCCAACGTTAACTGCCCAGATGGTGTGTTTGACAATCAAGGTGATCACGATAATCGTAATCGGCGTTGCATAAGACACTAACTGCGCCACAATGGCGTTGCCGTGGAAAAATCGAAACCGGATGATCTGCATCAGATCATCATTTGGATGTAGGATTAAATTGATGCGCTGATAGATTGAAATTCCAGTCGCAATCATCATGATACCCACAATGTCTAATATGACGGCGGGAATTAAGGGTAAATTGGTGATGCCAAATTTGACCATAAGCGAGGCTAAGCCGCTCACTAAGTAACTGAACGGAATCATGAAACAAAAGTTACCCAGCATTCGGTGCCAGTCTGCGTGCCGGAGCAGCACAGCATTCACTGCGACAACGGCAACGCCTTCAAGTAACAACATATTACCCAGGCTGACCGGGAAGAGGTGTGATAGATTGACTGCTGAAGCCGTCCACATGGCACTTCCCAAATTTAATGAGACAGTTAGGGCGTTGCCGAAGCTATTGATGATGATAGAGACTAGTAGGAGCACAAAATCGCCGAATACAGTTGGTTTGCCGTTTGGTTGATACATCGTTCTCTCCTTTTGATATCGAACTAGCGGCGCTTAATGAACGCCTCACAAAACAATATTATACAACTTTCATCTGAGTGTGAAAAAAACCTTTTAGGCATGAATGGGGAATTGTTGGGTGTTTTCGTAATAAAGAATTGCGGAAATGGGTTACAACTTATAAAATAACCTTGGGACCACAGAAAAAGTAAAACGTAGCGGTGGCCACCATTCAAACTTGTCTTTCTATTGTTTAACGGTCAGTGTGGTTCTGCCAACTATCTGATCGTTTAGACTGAACTGTGACCGCAGTTAATGGAAATCATTTGACGACCATTGTCAATTCAACTATGAAAGGGAAGCTATATTTTCTTTCTGAGTACAGCTACGTAACTGAGCTTACTTTTCTACGTTTAATATAGTAGGTATATTAAAATATGTCAGAATCAACTGAATTTACGCCATTCTTTTTCCACCGAGTGTTACTGACCGTGGATGAAGACGACAGCACATCGACACAGCGGGCGTTTCGTTACGCCGTGACTGTAGCCCGTGATTACCAGGCCCATTTGGGTGTCTGTTCCGTTATCGAAAGCCAGGATATCAATATTTACGATTCCTTAACACCGTCAAAGGTGCAGGAAAAACGGGATGCTGTTCAGGCGGTGGTCGACCGTTATGCCGCAGCCGCTAAAGAGGCTGGTATCAAGGATGTAACGGGATTCGTAGGTGAGGGTGGCGACGTTGACGACACCATCATTGACCAAATCGTTCCGGATTTTCAACCTGACCTGATTGTTTGCGGGGCTGACACTGAATTTGCCAGTCACCGCAATCCCGGTACCGTCAGTGTGCAGTTGGCTAAAAAGGTACCGGTCTCCGTTATTGTTGTGAGATAACAAGGCGTTCGGCACCTGTTTTTACGAGGGACGCGTTAAAATAAAGCACGGGAGAGGTTCCGTGCTTTATTATTTTGCTTTAATGCAACCGTTTGCAATGCTATAATAGTAGCAATTAACCGGTAAAGAAGGGAAGTATAATGACATCGTTTTCGCAACTAAAGGGCTGTCTGTTTGACCTCCACGGTGTGATTGCGGATTCGTCCGCTTACCATACGCAAGCATGGCATCAGCTGGCAACAGACTTGAACGTCACTTGGACGCAGGCGTTGGCTGATAAGCTGCTCGGCATGAGTCGTGACGATGCTGTGGCGACAATTTTGGCGGCGGGTGACTTGACGGATGCCTATTCTGAGACAGAAAAAATCAGCTTGGGCGTGCGCAAAAACGGGTATTATTTGGCACTGATCCAGACGATGTCGCCAAAGGACATCCTGCCTGGAATCAAGCCCTTTTTAAACGAGCTGCAGCGTAATGGCTACGGTATTGTTTTAGCTTCCGCGTCAGTCAACGCCCCCGTTGAGATCGCAAAGATGCAGCTGACCGACTATTTCCCGCTGATAGTGGATCCAAAAACCTTGCACCATAACAAGCCGGATCCAGAAATCTATGTGCGGGCCGCTGAGATGCTGCGGATGCCGCCCGAAACTTGCATGGGATTTGAAGATTCTCAACCCGGACTGACGGCGCTAAATGGGTCAGGTGCCGTTTCGGTTGGGATAGGTACCCCGGCAGAAATTAAAACGGCCAAAGTACAATTACCTAGCACAAAGGCCTTAACGTTAACGAATATTGAACACGCATTGCAATAAAAAAGCAGGTCATTCACGAGTAAGTGAGTGACCTGTCTTTTATTGCAACAATTTATCTTGAATAAAATCTTCCAGCACAACGGCTTGGTTATGCGTTTCATCCTTCGCACCGTACAACATGATAACGTTGCCGCGCTTGAGTTTGTCTTTGATTAAATTCAGGAAGTCCTGAAGGTCAGGATTAGCGTTGAGTTCAGTTTCATAACGGGTTTTGAATTCAGGATATTTTTCCGGATCATGTGCGAACCATTCACGTAATTCTTTAGTGGGCGCAATGGTTTTGTACCAATCATCCAACGCCGCATTGACCTTCGAAATGCCACGGGGCCAGACTCTGTCGACCAAAATACGGTAGCCGTTCATATCGACCGGTTTCGTATAAATGCGTTCAATTTTTAGGGGCATCTCAATCACCTTCCTCTTATTGGTCACTATACCATAAGTTGATTTAAAGGTAATGAATCCTGTTTTGAGGCAGGCGGCAAGCACGTCAAATTCTTAAAGACTATAGCGTGACGTTTAAAAACATAGAACGTGACCCAAAAAGAACGTCGTTGACGGCGTCCTTTTTGGATTACCTTATTCAGTTTCTCGTTGGTTCTGTTGTTCTTTTTGGTCCTTGTCGTACATCCTGTCATGGACGTAAGGATACGTAAACTTGACCATGATCGGCATGATGGTCGGCAACATGAAGACTAACAGGATCAAGCCGACAATAACGGCGAGTGCCACTTGAATTAAAGTTGTGACACCGGATGGCATCAGGGCGGCAAAGGTACCGCCAAGAATAATTGCGGCTGAAATCACCGTTGTTCCAATAAGCGCCGACGAATTAATGATCCGTTTTCGGACATCCTGAATAATCGACGCATCGTCCCTGTACCGCATCATGAGGAAGATACTGTAGTCGGTTCCAAGCGCAATCAGCATGATGAAACTAAAGAATGGCGTGTTCCAGGTTAGTAGCGATTGCGACAAGAAGGTGGCGGAGATCCATTTTGTAATGGAGAGGGCGCTGTAGTACGCCACGGTCAACGTCCCAATGATGGTCATCGGTTGAATCAATGACCGTGTCACAAACATGAGCGCGATGCCGATCCCAATCAGCATAATAATGACGGTCCGTTTAAAGTCAGAGTTGGCTAATTTCTGCAGATCGGCAGTCTGCGACGTTTCCCCGCCAATCTTAACCTTAGCGTTCTTTAAGGTGCCATGCTTCAGTTTTGCGTGCACGTCGCTAGTGATCGTGTTGATTTGGTCAGCAGCCTTTGTTGTGCTTGGGTCATGATTCAACACAACGGTGATCTCGGCAATCTTCCGGTTTTTGGACATGTAAGTGTTCATGGATGGTTTGAAGGCACTGGAATTGAGTTCGCTCTTCGGCATGTAGAAGTCGTTACCCACGTAGGATTTTTGTAATTCTTTGAGGTAGTTGTTGACCGTTGCCGTCCCGTTACCGATCTTGCTCAATGACTGGTTGGCGGTGGTCAGACCGGCCTGCAGTTCCTTAGTTTGCGTCTGCATCTTCTTGAGCTTCGTGCTCATTTCCTGTACGCCGGTGTTCACTTGGGTGCTGGCACTGGCAACGGACTGGGCACCTGAAACCAGTTTTGTGCCACTGGTCGTCAGTTTTGATGCCCCACTTGAAAGTTGCGTACTGCTGCTTGCAAATGGTGACACAGAACTGTTCAACTGACTTAACCCACTGGACAGCTGTGAAGAACCGCTGGCTAACTGTGATGTGCTGGCATGAAGGGCAGCGTTGGCAGTTGTTTCCTGGTTGAGGGCGCTGGCGCCTGAAGCCAATTGCTGACTGGACTTGCTGAGCTGACTTACACTGCTGGAAAGCTTTGAAGCGCTGCTTGTCAGTTGCGAAGTGCCGCTGGTAAGTTGGTTGACCCCACTCGTGTAGGTCGAGACACCTTGGCTGAGTTGCTTTGCACCGGACTGCAACTTAGCTGTCCCAGTGGTGAGTTCACTTAGTTGCGATGTGGTACTGCTGGAGCTTGCTGTGCCCAACTTTGAATTGGCTTGGTTTAACCCTGTTTCGACCTTTTTTAAACCAGCATTTGCTTCATTTAGGCCAGTAACCAGCTGCTTTAACTGGCTCTTGAGGTAGAGTGCCTTGATCTTAGAGCCACCGGGTTGGGTGACGGAGGTCACAGTCTTCACACCCGGTTCATCCTTGAGGTAGTTGGTAAGGTCGTCAATGGCTGCGAGATCCTTTTGGGTATTGAGGCCATGTTTGCTTTCAATGTAAACCGTTGATGTCCCGGACATACCAGCTGGAAAGTGCTTTTGAATCAGATTGTAGCCAGCTTTTGATTCGATGGTGTTCGACAATTCGTCAGCGTTATTGAAATTGAGTTTTTGCGAACTCGTCAGTACAAGTGGCACGAAAATGACTAACAGTACCACGATAGCGGTAATGGTGTGCTTCATGGCACCAGCTGACAGAAATCCCCACACACGATTGCGACCGTGTGCATCAAGATTGCGGCTCGGCCAAAACATTTTGCGGCCCAAGGTGGTCATGAAGAACATATTGAGCGTTAATAGCACGGCTAAGAGGACAACGACCCCGATAGCCACGCCAACCGCGGACTGGTAGAACGAGAATTTTGCCAGCCCAAGAACGGTAAACCCAATCAGAACGGAAGACCCACTGAACAGAATTGTCCGGCCAGCGTGTTTCCGTGCAACATTTGCCGCCTCGACAGCGGTTAACCCATTTGATAACTCTTCTTTAAACCGATTGTACAACAGAATGTTGTAATCGGTCCCGATCCCAAACAGCACTACGACCATAAAAATTTGGGTGAAGTTTGAAATTGGGAAACTCATCTTTTCAGCTAAATTCATGACAATATTGGAGGAGACCAGATAGGAGATACCAACGGTCAGCAGTGAGATCAACGGAATCGGTAAAGCACGGAAAACCAGAATCAAAACGATAAAGATGAAAATGGCCGCAATGATCTCAGTCTTCTTCAAGCCCGCTTGGGTTTCCGTGGAGAAGTCGTCGTTTAACAAATCACTCCCAGTAACATAGGTGCGCACACCCTTTGTCCTGACGTGGTTACGAATGATCTTGGCCTGTTTGCTGACAGAGGTGCCCTTTTCCAGAGTGATCATGGCCAACTGTGTTGTTTTATCATTCGAAGTTAGTTCTTTTTTGGCCTGCGCATTTTGATAAGCGCTGGTCAAACTCGTGATGTTCAGCTTATTATCGTTGTCCACCCGGTGAACGGCCTTGGTAATGCGGCGGTTATCAGTTGCCGACAGCTTGCCGTTCTTCTTATTAAACACAATGATCAGCGAACGGACGTTTTTATTGCCCGATGCTTTCTTTTCGATGGTTTGCGCCACCTGACTCTGTACGTTCGATGGTAATGTCACCGCACCGTGCTGTCGCACAAGTGCCGATACGTTTGGCATCGTAACGAGGGCTGCAATGGTGATCACGATCCACATGATCAGGGCAAGCCCGTGATGCTTCCAAAATTTCTGCATAGATTTTCTTCCCTTTTCCCTTATAATTATATAAACGAGTGATTAAATTTAGACACTTGTATAAGTTTCACTATGATGATAAACTCACAGCAATAAGGTTTCAACCTACAAAAAAAAGCTCCTGCCAAAATTTAGACAGAAACTTGAAAATGCAAAAGGGGTGCTTTCATGAAGTACGATTTGTCGAAGAAACCGACACGTGGCGCGCAACGGACGTTGTATGCATTTTCGCATACGGCGATGGCACTGCTGGCTCAAAAGCCGTTTGAAGACATTAACGTTAACGAAATATGCAATCAGAGCAATTTTCCGCGGGCGACTTTTTATAATTATTTCGACGATAAATATGATCTAGTGAATTATGTTTGGTATTTATTGGCAAAAGATGTGGGTATTGACGATGTCAGCGCACTGGCTAAAAATGACGATTTGCTGTTGATATATTTTGATCGGCTTTACGATCTATTTGAGCATAATAGTCGATTGTTGGACAGCATCCTCAAACACAACGAGGCCAACGGCACCCTGCTGAACAGCTTTACGCGCTATTTGAGAGATACGATCCACCGCGTATTTACAGACCACTTCGGCCACATGAAGTTTCGCATTCCCGTTGAACTAATGGTCGACCAGTGTTGTTACACGGTAATGATGTTACTGGAATGGATCTTTCTGAAACAGCAGCCCACAACTAAGGCACAAGCTCACCAGTATCTCGCCATTCTAATCAGTGACCCGGATATGGTCGTCGTCCCAAGTGCAGCGTCGCCGCGCCCAGATCAAACTGCCGGTAAGTAACGTCATGCAGCCCGGCTTCTTGGAACATCGTTTTGAGTTGTTCTGCGGTGACAAACTCAGCGGTCGTTCGTTGCAAATAGGCGTAATCTTGATAATTGTGCACGGCCAGTTTGGTCATCATCGGAACCAGGTTAAAGTAGATCTGCCAACCGAGATGAATGATCGGTTGGGTGGGCTGCGATGTTTCCAAACAAGCTACCTGACCGCCGGAGTGGATGACCCGCGTCATTTCACTGAGGACTTGACTGGCATCAGGAACGTTGCGCAGGCCAAACCCAATTGTTGCGGCGTCGAAGTAATCAGCAGGGTAGGGTAGGCTCATGGCATCACCTTGAACAAGCGTAATTCTGTCTTCTAGGTTGGCTGCCTCAACCTTTCGTTTAGCGATTGCTAGCATTTCTTTGCTAAAATCGAGGCCGACCACGTGCCCAGCGGGGCCAACCGCTTGTGCCAGGGCGATGGTCCAGTCTCCTGTTCCGCAGCAAACGTCGATGGCAAAGTCGCCTGGGCGAAGCGCCATCTGTTTCATGGTCACCTTTCGCCAATGGCGGTGCGTCCGCAGGGTGATTAAGTTATTCATGTCATCGTAGTTGCCGGCAATGCGGTTAAAGAGCCCCTGAACGTTTTTTTCGGGGGTGTTATTCGTGATTGGCATGGTGCACCTTCTTGTTTAAAAATTTTCGGTATTACATTTATTGTAACAGACCACATGGCCAGTAAAGTAAAAAGTGATTACAACACAAAAATCGCGCCTCCAGCAACTAGTTGGGGGGACGCGATTTTTTTATGTTATGAATTAAAGGTATTTAGCATCCATTTTGGGATCTTGTGAGGTCAAGATTTTTGGGCCATCTTTCGTGATAACCAAGGTGTGTTCGTACTGTGCGGATGGGGTACCATCAGCAGAAGCGTAGTATTCCCAAGTGTCGCCAGGGACTTTCTTAGAAATAATTTCCCAGGTGCCAGTGTTGACCATAGGTTCGATGGTGATGGTCATGCCTTCACGTAATCGCAGACCCTTACCTTTTTCACCGTAGTGGGGCACGTTTGGCTGTTCGTGCATGGTTGGTTGAATACCGTGGCCAATCAGCTCACGGACATCACCCATGTGGTTTTCGTCTTCAACGTAGTGCTGAATGGCGTAACCAATGTCACCAATCCGGTTGCCAATAACGGCCTGGTCGATACCCAAGTACAGTGCCTTGAGGGTAACGTCCATCAAGTGTTGTTTTTCTTCTGAAATCTTGCCAACGGCGTAGGTCCAGCAAGAGTCGCTCATAAAACCATCCAAGTTCACAACCATGTCAACGGCAACGATATCGCCTTCCTTTAACAGCAATTCCTTGCGGGGAATGGCGTGGGCAACTTCATCGTTGACACTGACACAGGTGGCATACTTGTACCCTTCAAAGCCTTTTTCTTCAGCCTTGGCGCCATGTTCTTCAATATATTTATTAGCAAACCGTTCAATATCCCATGAGGAGATACCAGGTTTAATAATGTCGCGCAGACCGAGGTGAACACCAGCCAAAATGGCACCAGATTTACGCATCATTTCAATTTCACGAGGTGATTTTAAAGTAATCAAATTCTTTTTCTCCTTTGAAGTTAGTCTCATGTATTAATGTACACCTTTTGTAGAGTGTGGAGCAAGGCGTTTAGGGGGCGGAGCATAACGGACTCTGAGCCAAAAAGTCCGGGCCTGACTTTTTGGCTCAGAGTCCGTTATGCAGGAGCCCCCTGCCTTGCGGAACACATTTCGGCAATAAAAAAAGGGAGCGCGTCGCAATAAGCAACCCAAGTCAAAGTTCAACCAAACGAGCTCCAGACTTTTGTGACCGGAGTTGCTTCCTTGCCTTGCGGAACACATTTCGGCAATAAAAAAAGGGAGCGCGTCGCCATAAACAACCCAGTTCACTACGTCAGCAAACCGCAGTCATAATATTAGCCAAGAGCTTTATAAAAATACACCAAGTTGCAGTGGCCTGTATTCGTCACATCAGGCTGCACTTCCAGCGTCTAGTAAGCAGTCGACAACGAGAGCCAATGGCAGTAGTAGGCGACTGCAGAAATTTCTAAATCAATCAATCGACCGACCCAAAGAATACCGCAACCTATTAAAAAAAGCCACCAACGCAACTCGCGGTGATGGCCTCTAGACTAACAGCCTAAGTTAAGCTTGTAATGTCGCCATTTTTGATGGCCTTCATGATCTTGTTTGCTTCGTCAAGACGGGATTCGACGATGTAACGCATGGTGACGTCGTTCTTGTCTTTGGCGTCGTTAAATTGTTCTGTCAAGAAATCGATTTGGTCGTTCAGATAAGAAATTAAGTCCATATTTACACCTACTTTACATGTTCTTCACAATCCATTATAGCGCTTTTCTGACGGTTCCGACACGGAAACACTAATTGTCGCGATTACCACCAAAGAGGAGCACTAGCCGAAGAAGCTGGAGGAAAGTGGACAGGGCAGCAGCGACATATGTGAGGGCTGCTGCTGTGAGCACTTTGCGAACCATGGGTACTTCCTCCTGAGTTAAGCCCTCACCGAGAATTTTTAATGCACGGTGGGAGGCGTTGAATTCAACCGGTAATGTAACCAGTTGGAAGAGCAGGGCAAGCGAGAAGAGGAGAATACCGATATGGACCAGCGTTTGGTTAAAACTCAGCACGACCCCAATGATAATCAGGGGTAACGATAGTGAGGAGCCGATGTTTGCCAGTGGGACGATGGCCGTTCGCAGGCGCATTGGTGCGTAGTTGGTCGCGTCTTGCACAGCGTGGCCGCATTCGTGGGCGGCCACACCAACGGCGGCAACCGAGGTTGAATTAGCGGTCGATTGTGACAGACTCAATACCTTTGTTTGTCCGTTGTAGTTATCCGTTAAATTACCAGAAATTTGGGTGACACCGACATCGGTAATGCCGGATTGCTGCAAAATATAGTTGGCGGCATCCGTACCGGTCACACCACTGCGAGAGCGGTACTGATCGTACTTGCGAAACGTGCTGTTGACGTAACCGGACGCTGCCATGGATAATACCAAACCGATGATCACTAAGAAATAGGTGGGGTCAAACAGGGCAAAGATGGGTGATGTCATTCAGGTTCCTCCTTTAAATACTTTGACTAATGCTGACTAATATTTTATCAAGAAGAACTATAATAGTCACGGAAAATCCTCTGATTTCATGAAATTCTTAGCGTTGGTGCCGGTTTCATACGTATCGCTAAATTGTCTCGCACGCGCGAAAATAATCAGCACAAACGAGTCGCCAATAAAACACATCTCTAGCAGGACATAGGCGTGAACGATTGGCATCCAAGAAGAGGGTATGTTTACATTTGCGTTTTAAAGCGCTAAGATAAAGGTGGATTAGATAAGAATCGTTCTAAACTAATGTGAGAGGAAGATCATTGTATGTCTGATGCAGTTCAATTACGGGACTCACGGCGGTTGTGGTTTATTACCACACTGCTGATGGGTACTTTTACGATGTCCATAAGTCAATCAGCTTTGTCCACAGCTTACCCGACGCTGATGCGTTATTTCAGTATTTCCGCTTCGACAGTGCAGTGGCTGACCACCGGGTTCATGCTGATCATGTGTGTCATGATGCCGATTAGCCCTTGGTTGTTGAATAATATTGGGTTTAAGCCATTATTCTTGTTCGTGCTGGTCATGTTTGATGTCGGCACACTGCTGATTATTCTGGCACCGAATTTTCCGTTAGTGTTGCTGGGCCGGGCAATGGAAGCTGTAGGGGTAGGCATCCTTTTTCCTTCCTATCAAACAGTACTGCTGACAATCACGCCAAAGGAAGATCGCGGCAGTGCCATGGGTGTTGCCGGACTGGTCATGGGATCGGCGTTAGCGGTTGGTCCCATCATTTCAGGAATCGTGTTGAAGTTTACGACTTGGCAGGGGTTGTTCTGGGTGTTCTTGGTAATTATTACCTTGGTGGCTATTTTGGCAACGCGTACCATCGTGAACGTCATGCCCAGTGATAAATCCAGTTTGGACTGGCTGTCAGTTATTTGTCTGGTCGGGTTTATCGGTATTTTGTACGTCATTAATTTAACGGGTCAAACCGGTGTGAACTGGCCGTTAGCCTGGGGGATTCTGATTGTTAGTGTGCTGGCTGTTATCCTGTTTGCGACGCGTCAGTTCAGACTTGAAACACCGCTGTTGGACCTGCGGGTGTTTGGTGTGGGTCAGTTCAACATTGCCGTTTGGCTAACGGGGTTGTCTTACATCGCACTGATTGTGGTCACCATTGTTTTTCCACTGTATTACCAAATTGTGCTTGGCGTCAGCCCGTTTATTTCTGGGATGGCGTTGGTCCCTGGGGCGGTGTTCCTGAGCATATTGAACCCAATTACGGGGAAACTTGCTGACCGTCTGGGGTTTAAAAAAGTTCTGCTGATCGGGATGATCATGATTCTTGCCGGCTGGGGACTTCTGGTGTTGATTCCCGGACAAGTCGGTCTGTGGGGCATGATGCCAATTGCGATGCTGATCGAAGGCGGGAATGCGTTTGTCATGATGCCGGCGGTAACGCTGGGCGCGGATGCTCTGCCGACACATCTGGTATCTCATGGGACGGCGGTCATTACGACGATGCGGCAACTGCTCGGGTCCACCGGGGTCGCAGTGGCCACCTTGTTGTTGTCATTAGGTCACGTGAAGACGGCCACGCTGGGTAACTTCCACATTGTGTTCTGGGTGTTCTTTGCCCTGGAAATTATCGGGCTGGCCTTAGCCTTGGCACTGAAAAATAAGCAACAAGCAGCTTCATAAAAACGAAAGAGACGGTTGCGGTCATTTCCCGCAGCCGTTTTTCTGTGGCAAAATTTTGCGAAATTATGAGGTACTTTTGCGGTATGATGGTCTTGACTGCTGGAACCGTCACCATTGTTTCAGCGTGAGTGATATTTTGAATAGATGGGATGATGATACATGGAAGTTGAAGCTAGTATTAACGCGCGGCATTCAGTCCGAGCATACAGCGATAAGCCGGTTTCAAAGGCACTCTTGACTGACCTGGCAGCCCAGGCACAAAAAAGCCCGTCGTGGGTCAATTCGCAGCCTTGGAAAATCTATATTGCAATGGGCAAAACAATGCGCCATTTAGCCGAGCAACAGGCAGCTTATGAAACCCAGGGAGTGGACTCGCATCCGGATATTCCGGTGCAACATCGGGAACTATGGGATAAACCGCAACAGGCGAACATGCGGGAAAATTCGACACGTCGGGCAGTCTATGGTGAGGAACACGGCGTGAGTTATCCAGAGTCGCAGCGCCATTTGTACAATGCGCCAGCGGTGGCCTACCTCACGATTCCAAAATCCAGCCCGCAGTGGTCACTTTATGACCTTGGCAGCTTTGCTGAGGCGTTAATTCTTTCTGCCACTGACAAAGGTTTGGGTACAATTCCCTCCTATTCATTGGTAAAGTATCCGGAACTGGCCCGGCAGGCACTCGGCATTCCAGATAGTGAACAATTGGTCATCGGGATTGCAATCGGCTACGAAGCAGAATCACCCATGAACGCATATCGGTCAAACCGGATGCCCTTGGATCAAATTTTAACTATCAAGGACTAATTTAACGTTTCAAAAAATCACTGATTGCAAAAATGTATAAATATTAAAAAATACGTCATTTTTTCTAATTTTTTAAAAATGAAAAGTCCTATTTTCACGAAAATTATTAAAATGATAAGATATGAAAAGACTGGTACAGCTTCCTTTCTGTACTGCTAAATGAGATGTAAGCGATTTATATGAAAAAATGCTAATTTTTTTATTTATATTTAATTTTTGTATTTTCGTTCGTGTTTAAATAGGCTACAATAGCCTTAAGTCGAGAAAATGACCTGGAAGGAGAACTTGATTATATGACAGAACCACAGAATGTTGAAACGGCTGCGTTATACATGAACCCAGCCCGAGACGTCGCTGTTATCGATTATAGCAGCAAGCACATGTCAGACATCTTTACGTTAATTAACAGTAAGGAATTGTTTGAAGTCGTTCGTTTATATCTTGAACAACACAGTCACCACGAGGAAGGTACCGATAATGAATTTGAGGATACCGACCCGAAAACATACTTGGATACTGTGAAAGCAGTATTACTTGATCGTGAAGACGCCTACGATAAGTTCAACCGATATGAAATCCTTGATAGTATTGAAAACCTTTATTCATACTACCGGTCATTCCTGAGAATCGGCGTTTTGAACCTGCATGGCAGTGAAGCTTCAGCCAACACGTTCATGCAATTAGATGATCAATTTAATAGCCTAGTGATCCGCTCATACCGGACACTTGAAGAAAAACTTCAGGGCTTTAAGAACAAGACATACCGTCAAGTGAGTGCTGGGACTTCTGCTGTTGTCCTGACTCAATCACACGACTGGCCAATCCCAAAGGGTTACGAAGCATTGAAGCCAATTCGTTTCCTGGACACATTGAGCTTACGGCCACCAATGATGATGACCACGCCAAGCAACAAGCGTGAGGGGACCTTTACTGCCGTTCCTGACAACCCAATTGACAAGTTCCATGGCGATCGCAAAGAATGGTACTGTTTCCCAGCTAAGATCGGTGAAAGCCTTTGCTACATCTACTTCCACCGTGACTACTTCGTAAGTGGTATCTCACTTGCCAACTTGTTTGAAGTTGCTGACGCTAAGGAAGTTGCTGGTCACAAGCCAGATGAAATTCTGTTATTTGGGATCGACAAGACTGAGGGCGACGTTTGCCACTACCACCACGATGAAGAAAATGACATCTGGGTCGGTGAGGTTCCTTACAACGACAAGACCACCTACTTCGGTTACATGAAGAAGATGTGCTTGACCCTGCATAACCTGCACATGATCTATGAGAACCACCTGCCAATTCACGGTTCAATGGTTCGAATCAAGTTTGCAAACGGCAAGAACAAGAACGTTGTCTTCTTCGGCGATTCTGGTGCCGGGAAGTCTGAATCATTGGAAGCCCTGCAAGAAATCGCTGATGACAAGATTATCAGTTTGGAAACGATTTTCGATGACATGGGCAGCTTTGCCTTTGATAGTGACGGCAACATGTATGCTCAGGGGACAGAAATCGGCGCCTTCGTCCGGTTGGATGATTTGAGTTCCGCCGTGGCCTTCAACAACATGGACCGTGGGGTTTACTTGAATCCTGACCGGAAGAACGCCCGGGTTATTATCCCAGCCGATTCTTACCGTCGGGTCATTAAGCACCACCAAGTTGACATGTGGGTTTACGCCAACAACTACGATACTGAAATTGGAATCCACCAATTTGAAAACGAAGATGATGCTAAGAAGACCTTTATCACTGGGAAGCGGTTTGCGCTTGGAACCACTGATGAAGTTGGGATGAGCACGACCTTCTTCGCTAACCCATTCGGCCCTGTTCAAGAAGAGGAAAAGACCCGTCCAGTTATCGACAAAGTCTTTAACCACTTGTTTAAGCAAGGCATCTACGTGGGTGAAATTTACGCCCACCTTGGCACTGATAAGTCTAAGGACAGTTTGAACGAATCTGCACAAGAATTGCTTGATGTGCTCTGGAATTCATAAAATAAAATCGTATGACTTGAGCCGGCAGCAGTCGAAATGACTGCTGCCGGCTTTTGTTGTCGAAAAATGCTGTCAGTTTTGAGCTGGTAGTCATTTTTTTGCGTAGTTATGGGTATTGTCCGATATTTCAGCAACTAATGAAGTGTAAATAAAGTCAGTGGACTGTATTGCGGCAGAGATTGATCGTATTTCTTAGACAGCTGAATGAAAAACTGGGACACTCATTGAATGGAACGGAAGACAGAGGAGGCACTGAATGTATTTACGTACGAAACAGATTGAAGATCATCATATGATTGAAGTTCCGATTGAATTTAACATTGGCCCCGGCGTCATCGTTCGCCCCTACCGGTTTAAAAATGGGTTCGGTTACGAATTCGTGTCGAAAGACCGTTTGCATATGACGGACGATGATATTCTAGCGGAAGTCTTGCGCGAAAATATCCCGCGCGAGGCCGTTTTGACAGAATTTCAGCGCCGGCGAGCGGCCATCGAGCACGCGTTGAATTTGCTGCTGCCCGAACGCAATTAAAAAACGTGCCAACAATTACCATTTTTGGTAGTCATGAGCACGTTTTGATTGTTAATTAAATTAGGCGTTGCTGAGCTGCTCTGCATCCTTTGCTAACCGGTACAGTTTAAAGGCCTGATAGTCACCCTTAACCTGCTCAATGTATGCTTGAGACCAGTCAGCAATGGCGGTATCAAACTTTTCAGAATGGCCGACATAGCCGAGGATCATTCCGGCAGTCGGACTCTGAGCATGAGCGGTGCCGAGAATCCAAGCGCAGGTCTTGGCGTAAGCCTCAAACTGTTCCCAGTCAAGTTGGCTAAGGTCAACGGAAGCCTTCATATCCCGGAATTGGCGGACGTAGTAGGAGCGTGACGTACCGGCAAAATAACCGAGAAACGGGTCGGAGGCAGATTGTAGGATCTTCTGTGAGTAAACGATTCGTTTGCCTTCATTCTTTTCAAAAGCAACACTGGCTTCATCAGGGAGGCGATCGGCCAATTTACGGGTCGGCAGGGCTTCTTTGATTTGGAGCACCAGGTGGCTGCCATCGGTACTCGTCATTAGGACAAGGTAGCAGCGGGAACCAAAACTGCCAACGCCCACACTATGCCGCACCACATCGGTAACCGTAAACTGCGACAGCATCATATTGACATCCGGCTGCAGAGTATCACGGTAGTCAGAAAGGTATTTTTCAATATTTTTTGTGACATTATCCTTAACGTGACGGGTTCGCGGCGCGTTCTCATTGAACAGGCAAGTCCCGTCTGCCTTGGTTGTAGTGAACTTGCGGACAACTTGTTCAGAATCGCGTTTGCCGGCCTTTTCCATGAACTTTTTGAGTTTCTTATTGTGTTGCAGTTCATCGGGAATCGCGTTCAGCAGTGTCTCAACTTCATTTAAAGGATAGAAGCGGTTCAAGGTGGTGCGTTCAAACATGGCGTTCATACTTTCGCGGTAGGAGCGGCCAAGGTCCTTCAGCAAAGCAGGCAACAGCGAGCTGTCAAAATCAGGATGTTCGCCAGCCGCCAAAATGACACTGACGGCGAGGCGTTTCACGTCCCATTCGAATGGGTTGATGCCGGCTTCGTCAAAATCGTTCAAGTCAAACAACAGGTGCCGTTCCGGCGATGCAAACAGCCCGAAATTTCCGACGTGGGCGTCACCGCAAGTGATGGCGTGAATCGGCGAGTTGGTTTGGTGAGCTAAATCATATTCCATCAGTTCTGCCGTTCCTCGAAAGAACGTGAAGAGCGACTCACTCATCCGTTGAGTGCGTTCCGGCAACAGTTCTGGAATCAAAATCTGCCGAACTTGATCCATCAGTCGATTGGGATCACGGGAGATCGGCTTAAAGCTGCCCAGCGTTTCGAAAGGCGCGGTCTTACGGATGGTCTTACCCAGTTTTTCCTGTTTTTCAAGGGACTGGGTGATTTGAACTTGGCTAAAACTATAGGGGCGGACTGACAATATAATGACCTTCTTTCGAGTTTACGCATTTCATCGACAAGTGTACCATGACTGAGCCAGAAGCGTTAGTATGGGCAACCGACTCTGTGGAAAAGCAGTTTTTGTAAGATTACAGGGGAAAACCAGACATCGCAAGAAGATAAAAATAGTTCATAGCAGGCGCATAGGATCGTCAGATGAATGGAATGTGGAAGGGCTTTCAACTCAGGTGCTATGCACTGAATGATTATTTAGTAAAATTTTTACTATTTTTCGACTTTCTGCGTTACAATGAAAACGGTATAATTAGTCTATCGCAAATAAGAAACGATAATAAGGAGCGATTTTTAATGAGCTGGAAAGATAATTATCAAACCTGGAAGAACTATAAAAATCTTGATCCACAATTAGCCACTGACTTGGCTGACATGGCCAACGATAATGAAGCACTTGAAGAAGCCTTTACAAAACCAATGTCCTTTGGGACGGCCGGAATGCGCGGCTTGATTGGTCCCGGTATCGGACGCATGAACCTGTACACGGTTGGTTCAGCAACTGAAGGTTTAGCCCGATTCATGGATACTTTAGATGAAGAGACCAAACAACGCGGCGTCGCCATCAGCTTCGATTCCCGTTACCAGTCACGTGAATTTGCCCACCACGCCGCAATGGTGTTGGGGGCCCACAAAATCCCAAGCTACGTTTTTGATGACATCCGGCCAACCCCAGAGTTGTCGTTTGCAGTGCGTCATTTGCACACCTACGCTGGAATCATGATCACCGCTAGTCATAACCCGAAGCAGTATAACGGGTTCAAAATCTACGGCCCGGATGGCGGTCAAATGCCGCCCGTTGAAGCTGACAAGATTACTGATTATGTGCGTGGCATTGATAATTTGTTCACGGTGGCAACCGTTGCCGAACCAAAACTCCGTCAATCTGACACTATGCACATCATTGGCGAAGACGTCGATGAAGACTACTTCAAAGGTATCGCTGAAGTCTCCATCAATAACAAACTGATTGATGAAGTCGGTAAGGACATGAAGCTGATCTACACACCGCTTCATGGGACCGGGCGTGTCATTGGCTACCGTGCCCTGAAAAACGCCGGTTATGACCACTTTACGATGGTCAAGGAACAAGCAATTGCTGACCCTGAATTTCCAACGGTTGAACACCCGAACCCAGAATTTCCCGAAGCCTTCAACATGGCAATCAAATTAGGGAAGGAACAGGGTGCTGATTTATTAGTAGCCACTGACCCTGATGCCGACCGTTTGGGCGCCGCAGTTCGGATGCCAAACGGTGAGTACCAGTTGATGACTGGCAACCAAATTGCTTCTGTTTTGCTGAACTATATCCTGAAGGCCAAGCAGGACGCCAACGCATTGCCAGCCGATGGGCTTGTTGTGAAGTCCATTGTTTCGACGGAACTTGCCACTAAGATTGCCGAACATTACGGTGTCACAATGAAGAACGTGTTGACTGGGTTCAAGTACATTGCTGAACAGATCAAACTGGCTGAAGAAAATCACGACCACACCTTCCTGTTCGGGTTCGAAGAAAGTTTCGGTTACCTGATCAACCCGTTTGTTCGGGACAAGGATGCCATTCAGTCGACTATTTTGCTGGCGGAAGTTGCTGCTTACTATAAGCAACAAGGGCTGACACTTTATGATGGTATTCAGCAATTGTACAAGGAATACGGATTTTACGCTGAAAAGACCACCTTTAAAGAATTCGACGGCGTGGATGGTGCTGACAAGATGGCGGCTATTATGAGCGCTTTGCGTGAAAATACACCGACCGAATTTGCCGGCGTCAAAGTTGAAACCACCGATGATTATCAGACCCAAACAGCAACCCACACAGACGGCACCACTGATAAATTGGATCTGCCAGAGTCAAACGTGTTGAAGTACTGGTTAACGGATGGCACGTGGATCGCTGTCCGGCCTTCCGGAACCGAACCCAAAATCAAGTTCTACACTGGTACCAGTGGCAAGACTGATGCTGAAGCAAACCAGAACCTCACCAACTTCGTCAACGCGCTTGACGAATGGGTGGCTAAGTTCGATTAACTTTTACGGATAACAGCTAGCAATCACTCATCTTGAGTGGTCGTTTTTTTCGTGAGTAATACGCTTTTAAACGCACTTTATGCTAATTGACAACAATGAGCCATTTCTATCACAACAATCATTGCATTAGTAACCATCTGAGCTAATGACCATAAACGATGATGATCAAGGGTTGTGCGAATTGAGCAAAGATGCACTCAGGTGCTTTTCCGTTCGGGCATTAAAAACTTGGCTTGAAAGTAAAACTAGTGGTTTTCCAGTTAGTTAATTATCAGTTATAGACGGCAACCACTTTCCTGGCGGTAACTCCTAATCGTTTTTTTATGGTAACCAATAAAGGAGACCTTCAGTGCGCAGAGTTAGTCAGCAAAGTGACGTATAACTTACCTGCAAACCCAATAACCGTAGTAAAATTCACAAGAAAAAACGAGATTGTGAAATTTTACTCCTGAAAAGTAACCGATTACATTTGACTTGTGACGGCATTTGGCGTATCTTAGTTTATGGTAAAAGTTTTAGTAAAAACGGAGGCGTGATCATGGACTATCAAAGTTTAAAAAAGGAATTTAACGATGCATTCGGCTACGAAGCTGACAAGGTATACTTCGCTCCAGGCCGGATCAATCTGATTGGTGAACATACTGATTATAACGGTGGCAACGTGTTCCCATGTGCTATCAGCATGGGGACTTACGGGGTCTACAAAACACGTGAGGATAACAAGATCCGCGTGCAATCCGCCAACATTCCAGACGCCGGCGTCATTGAATTTACAACTGATGAACTCGATTTCAAGAAGGACTTAAGCTGGGACAAATTCGTCCGTGGCGTGCTCTACGAATTAAAAGCAAACAAGAACCTTACTGCCCCTCATGGCTTCGATTTGTTTGTTCACGGTGACCTGCCAGATGCATCCGGTTTGTCATCATCTGCATCAATTGAATTATTGCTGGGCAACATTTTCAACACTGAATTTGGCTGGGGCTTGGAACAGCTTGACTTGGTTAAGAACGGCCAAGCGGTTGAAAACGACTATCTTGGTTTGAATACTGGGATCATGGACCAATTCGCCATTGGGATGGGTAAGAAGGACCAAGCAGTTTTGCTTGATACCAACACACTGAAGTACGAATACGTTCCAGCTGAATTAGGCGATAACGTGGTCGTTATCATGAACACCAACAAGCGCCGTGAACTGGTTGATTCTAAGTACAACGAACGCCGCAACCAATGTGAAGAAGCTGTTGCCCGGATGCAAAAGGGCGGCGTCGATATCAAGACGTTAGGTGAACTGACCCAGGATCAATTTGACGAAGACTCCTACCTGGTCGACGATGACACCCTGATCAAGCGTGCCCGTCACGCCGTTATCGAAAACCAACGGACCTTGCGCGCTAAGCAGGCCTTAACGGATGGCGACTTAGTGAAGTTCGGTAAGTTAGTGAACGCTTCCGGCGTTTCATTACGTTACGACTACGAAGTGACCGGTAAGGAATTGGATTGCTTAGTCCAAACGGCTTTGCAACAAGATGGGGTCCTTGGCGCCCGGATGACTGGTGCCGGTTTCGGTGGCTGTGCGATTGCCATTGTGAACAAGGACAAGGTCGATGCCTTCTCTAAGGCAGTCGGCGACGTTTATAAGAAGGAGATCGGTTATGATGCTAGTTTCTATGTTGCTAATATTGCTGATGGTCCAAAGGAAATCAAAGCTTAATCTAGTTTTAGTAAAAGCGTACAATTAAAGTGATACAAGCGACACTCGCTGGCCCCGCCCAGTGAGTGTTGTTTATGAGATAAGACGAGAGAATTACAGGAGGCTACTTACATGACAGTTGTTGTTTTAGGCGGTGCCGGCTACATCGGCTCTCACACCGTTGATCGTTTAGTTGAAAAGGGCTACGACGTTGCCGTGATCGATAACTTGATCACTGGTCACCGCGCCGCAGTGAACCCCAAGGCACGTTTCTACCAGGGGGATATCCGCGACCGTGGGTTCTTGGACCGTGTATTTGGGACTGAAACCAACGTTGAAGGCGTGATTCATTTCGCAGCCTTTTCAATCGTGCCAGAATCTATGGAAAATCCTTTGAAGTACTTTGACAACAACACCGGTGGCATGATCACACTGTTGGAAGCGATGAAGGATCACGACATCAAACGGATCATCTTCTCAAGTACCGCTGCGACCTATGGCGAACCAAAGCAGATTCCAATCAAGGAAACGGACCCGCAGATTCCAACTAACCCATACGGCGAATCAAAACTCTGCATGGAAAAAATTATCAAGTGGGCTGACAAGGCATACGGTATCAAGTTCGTGGCTTTACGCTACTTCAACGTTGCCGGTGCTAAGGACGATGGCTCGATTGGTGAAGATCACCATCCAGAAACTCATTTGGTTCCTATTATTCTCCAAGTGGCTGCCGGCGAACGTGACGGGCTGAAAATCTTTGGGACCGACTATCCAACTAAGGATGGGACTAACGTTCGTGACTATGTGCACGTTATGGATTTAGCTGACGCCCATATTTTGGCGCTTGAATATCTCAAGGACGGCCACGACAGTGATGCCTTCAACTTAGGCTCATCGACTGGTTTTTCAAACAAGGAAATTTTGGAAGCTGTCCGGAAGGCTACCGGTCAACCAATTCCTGCCGAAGACGCCCCACGGCGCGCCGGTGATCCAAGTACCTTGATTGCCGCCTCTGACAAGGCGCGGAAGATTCTTGGCTGGAAGCCGCAGTACGATGATGTTGAAGAAATCATTCGCACTGCCTGGAACTGGAAGCAAAGCCATCCAAAGGGTTACAACGATCGGGGTGAAGCATAATCATGGCCAAAACAGTCGATCAATTTGTTGACGCAATCATTGCAAGCGGCACGTATCAACCGCTTGACCGAATTTACGTCACTAATAAAGTACTCGGTTTTGTGGGTGATGCTGATGCGATTGACGCGAAAAGCGATGATTTGTTAGACGTGCTTGATGCGTTGCTTGAAACGGCCGTTAAGAATGGCAAAATCGAAGACAGTCAGACGGACAAGGACATTCTTGAAGCGCAACTGACTGATCTGATGACGCCAACGCCCGCAAATGTGAACACCACCTTTTGGAACAAATACAATAACAGTCCGGAAGAAGCTACTGACTACTTCTACGATTTAAGTCGTAAGAATGATTACATTAAGACGCGTGCCATTGCGAAAAATATTGTTTTTGATGCCCCAACAGACTTTGGCGATTTGGAAATTACCATCAACCTTTCTAAGCCAGAAAAGGACCCAAAGGCAATCGCAGCGGCCCGGAACCAAAAGACGAACACCTACCCGTTAAGCCAGTTGGCAATTGAAAACGAAGGTTACCTAGGGCGTTTAGGTTACCCAGCGCGTTCAAATCACCGGGTGATTCGGATGACCCTGGGCGGTGAACCATGGGGCTTCCAATATTCGCCATACGCCTACTTCAGTGAGCATGCCATCTTCTTGCTGGCGGCGCACCGGCCGATGGCCATTACGCAACGGACGTTTACTAACCTATTGGAAATTGTCCACACTTTCCCGCACTATTTTGTGGGGAGTAACGCTGATTTGCCAATTGTCGGTGGTTCAATGCTCGCTCAGGACCATTATCAAGGCGGTCGGCACCAGTTCCCGATGATGAAAGCGCCGGTTGCACGCAAGGTCACCTTGCCTGGGTTTGACGACGTGGATGCCGGGATCGTGAAATGGCCAATGTCTACGATTCGTCTGACTGGCGATGCCCCAGATTCACTGATCAACGCTGCCAACCTGATTGCCGAATCTTGGAAACAGTATTCGGACGAAACCGTTGACGTTCGCGCTTACACCGATGGTGAACGGCATCATACGGTTACGCCGATTGCTTACCGCAAGGGTGACAAGTTTGTGCTGGATATCGTTTTACGAGATAACCAAACCTCAAAACAATATCCGGACGGCATTTTCCATCCACATCAGGATGTTCAACACATCAAAAAGGAAAACATCGGTCTCATTGAAGTTATGGGTCGCGCGATTTTACCTGCCCGTCTCAAGACTGAGATGCAGGATGTTAAGAAGTATGTCCTTGATCAACCTAACGAGATGAAGGACTACCACAAGGCTTGGGCCGATGATTTGAAGGCCAACAACGACTTTACGGCCGACAACGCTGATCAATTGATTGATCAAGCTATCGGGAAAGTCTTTGCCCGTGTTTTGCAGGATGCTGGCGTGTTCAAACAGACAGCTGACGGTGAAGCGGCCTTTGACCGGTTTATCGGCCAATTAAAGTAGGTTAGTTAAAGAAACGTTTTTGATGACCAAACAAAAGCCACGATGGTTCAGAAGGTGAATGCCTTTTTGAAGCAGCGTGGCTTCTGTAATAGACTGTTTCATTTTGAAGAGGATATTGCGGCGCTTGAACCCGTTTTAGTGGTTGACGGAAGGGTTTCCATGCGACACAATTAATGATGTAAATAATTATGGAAGGCTAAATAGAGAGGGTTTCTCTTATCTAGCCGGAACGTGTATAACAGGGTACGGAGCTAGTGTGTACGGCCTCCTAACCGCCCTGCTGAACACTCTAGGAGGGGCGCCCATCATGAAAGTCACACTAAAAGATATTGCGCAGAAAGCGGGTGTTTCCTTATCCACGGTTTCTCGAGTACTGAACTACGACACCACGCTATCCGTGAGTGATGACACTCGGCAACGCATTTTTGAGATTGCTGAGGAGTTAAACTACACAAAAATCAAGCGGTCACCGAAGAATCCTGAAGTGCACCGGATCGCTGTTGTTCAGTGGTACTCAGAAAATAAGGAAATGGATGACCTCTACTACATGGCCATCCGTATGGGGATTGAAAAACGCAGTCAGGAATTACAGATCCAAACCACGCCCGTTTTTCAAAGCCAGGTTTCAGAAATCAGTCAGGATGTTGATGGCATTATTGCCGTCGGAAAATACAGCGCCGACCAAGTGAGTCAACTTAGCGAGCTGACGAATAACCTGGTGTTCGTTGACTGGAGTGAAATCGACCGTGGGTTCGACAGCGTGGTCACCGATTTTAAGACACCGGTGACCCAAGCGTTAAATTTGTTATTGGAACAAAGTGACCAGGTGGGTATCATTTACGGGTCTGAATATACGACCGACCGGGCACTGAAAATTCCCGACCCGCGGTATAACACATACAAACGAATCATGACGGAAAAGGGCAAGTTTAACGACAGACTGACGTTTGAGGGTAACTACACCAATCAATCCGGTTACGATCTCATGCAGCAGGCCATTCACGAACTGGGCGATGATTTACCGCACGCGTTCTTTGTCAGCAACGACCCGATGGCCATTGGGGCGCTAAAGGCGCTGGGTGAAGCCAACATTGACGTTCCGGACCGGGTTAGCCTATTTAGTTTCAATGACACATCCGTAGCGAAATACGTGTATCCGGAGTTGACTGCCGTTCACGTGTACACCGATCAAATGGGTGTCACGGCTGTGGATATGATGAAGTCGCGGCTGGACGACGGAAGGGAAGTCCCGTTGAAGACGGTGGTTGCAACGACTTTGATGAAGAGAAAGAGCACAAGGTAGAGTGTGGAGCAAGGCGTTTAGAGGGCGGAGCAGAAGCAACTCTGGGCAGAAAAGTCTGGGTCTGACTTTTGTGCCCAGAGTTGCTTCTGCAGTAGCTCTCTGCCTTGCGGAACACGTTTCTGCACAGCTGTCTAAGAGCACGTGGCGGGTACCACTCGGTGGAAAACACCCACAAAAGTCTGGGTCTGACTTTTGTGCCCAGAGTTGCTTCTGCAGTAGCCCTCTGCCTTGCGGAGCACGTTTCTGCACGGTTGCCTAAGCGCACGTGGCAGGTACCACTCAGTGGAAAACACTCAAGAAAAGTCTGGTTCTAATTTTTGGCGCCAGCCAACTTTGACGAAAAGCAAGCGCACCAGCAACTCTTTTGGCCCGGCTTCAATCCCAAATAATAGGTAACAATCAGTATGCAGTCTTTCAATGTTTGTATGAAGCTTTCAACAACCTTCTAACCAACAGACATTGATGACTATGCAATACTGACAAACAAAAAAATACCGGCAGTAAGTTCCATACGGAGCTTACTGCCGGTATTTTGAATTTTTCATTGAAATAGATGCAGCTTTTTTGTTCGCAGTTTAACAGTGAACTTACCAGATCTTGACCCGGTCAGCCGGTGCCTTGTACATCGCGTCGCCTTCAGTAATGTCAAACGTGTTGAAGAAATCGTCCAAATTTTGCGCCTGGACGTTTGCCCGCAGTTTTGCAGGGGAATGGACATCAATGGAAAGCAACAATTGTTCGCGCTCCTTTGTGGCCTTTGAACGCCAGATAGCGGCCCAGTTAATGAAGAAGGCTTTCAGGTCGACGTCGGGTTCGCCCTTAGCGGCTTCTAAGGCGCAGCTTAAGCCGCCGCCATCAGCGATGTTTTCAGAGACGGTGAGTTTACCGTTCACTTTCTGACCCGCAAATGGGAGCCCATCGAACTCGTCGATCATGTTTTGGGCAAGGTCTTTAAAGTGGGCGTTGTCGGCTTCAGTCCACCAGTTGTTCAAATTCCCGTACTCGTCAAACAACGAACCGTTGTTATCGAAAGCGTGGGAAATTTCGTGCGCGATGACAGCACCGATCCCGCCGAAGTTTTCGCTGGAAGATTGCTTAAGGCTGTAGAACGGTGCCTGCAGAATTGCGGCTGGGAAAACGATGATGTTGTGGAATGGGTGGAAGTAGGCGTTAACCGTATTCGCACTCATTTCCCAGCGGGTCCGGTCTACGGGTTGGTTCCACTTTGAGAATTCATCTTCATTGCGGATGCGGGTGAAGGCCATGACGTTGCTCAACAGTGAACCGCCGTCTTCAGCGGTTGTGACCTTAAACTTCGAGTAGAGGGGTGTGATGGCATCAGGATAGCCAACTTGAATGCCTAGCTTGTCCAGTTTTAAAACGGCTTTATCACGAGTAGCTTTACCCAACCAAGTGTTGTTTGCGAGGCGTTTTTTGTAAACGTTGACCATCTTGACGACCATGTCGTGAACGTCTTTCTTAGCCGCTTCGCCAAAGTACTTGCGGCCGTAATAGTCGCCGACGACTTGGTCAAACACGCCGGTCGCGAGGTCGTAGGCGGCCTTTTCTTGACTGCGTGCTTCCTTACGGCCGGAAAGTGCGCGACCGAAAATGGTGCTCGTTTGTCGGAAGTCTTCGGTTAAGTAGGACGATAACCCGGAAACGGTCTTTACCAGAAGCCAGCTCTTCAATAGTGGGAAGTTAGCATCGGTGAGCAGCTGGTTCAGGGCATCGAAGTAGGCAGGTTCCGGCGTGATGATGACTTCTGGGGTACCTTGAATCAAGGCCGTGATAGCAGCCTTTAAATCAAGTTTATCAGTGCTGCCGGCAATGTCATCCAGGCTGCGCGGGTTGTACATCTTACTGTAGTCGGCGCCCTCTTCAGCGGATTTGACGTTCGGTGCAATTAACCGGTCAAATTGTTCCGCTTGGTCAATGATGGTCTTTGCGTCGTCCTCTGTATACCCAGCCAGTTTAAACAACTGTGTCATCATGTTGGTGAAAATCGGCATCAGTTGCGCTGCAGCCTGATTACCCTCAGCATAGTAGGTTTTATCAGGCAGGAACAGGGAAGGTCCACTCGCAAACAGGGCGTATGTTGTGGAGTTCTTCATGTCGGAGTCGATGTCAAATGAAAATGGCGTCGGCAGACCAGTCAAGATCCAATCAGCCAGTTGGTCGCTGAGATCCTGATAATTGTTTAAGCCGTTGATCCGGTCAATAAATGGTTTCAGCGGCGCACTGCCATCCTTTTCACGTTTTGCAAAGTCAGTGGTCAGTGTGTAGAATTTCTTGAATTCAGTTTGTTCAGGATTTGTTGGCTGTAGTTTACCTGAGCGTAAATCATCAAAGTCGCTCATCAGCGTCTTTTCAATGTTATCAGCCAGATCCGTGAACCCACCGGTCGTGGAATGGTCAGCAGGAATGACAGCTGTTTTAAGCCAATCGCCGTTAACAGCGTCGTACAGATCAGTTTTGATTTTCGTTTCATCAATTGTGTTTGCCATGCAGATACCTCCAGAATTTTCAATTATGTATGCCCATTATATCGCTTTGATGTTGGTTAACCAATTATTAAACAAGCGGTTAAATCAAATCAGGGCGTGCCGCGTTGCCGGACTGGATAAACTAAGCGCGCTATGATAACCATCTTAATATTAGTCAGTGTGAATACGCCCTTTGTCGCGATTTTTTCATAATGGCTTATCGTCATGCAAAATTCCGATAATGTCTAATCAAAAAAAGATTGTGCACGGTTGAATATTATTTCAAAATGATAGCTGCATCATTACTTTCTATTTCCGTTGATGGTTTCCAGAAAAATTGCTACTAATCGGTACAGACCCCTTTATGGTGCTATGAAAACCGATTTCAAAATGAGTAAACTTTAACGATAGCTCATATTTTTTTAATTTATCTGTTGACACCCGTTCAATTTCAATGCATAATAATCACTGTTAAATTCATATGAGAAACTAACGAGAAGATGAGTAGGACAGTCACCATCCTGAGAGAGTTGCCGTTTGGTGCAAGGCAACGTTGGGAGCTGTTCGAAGATGGTCTTTTAAATCGTTTCAGCGCTGAGCTAAGGCTAGGTGCTGGCGGGGACGCTCGTTACAGCGTTAGGGTATGCACAATAGTAAGTACTGATCATAAAACCAGGCTTAGTTTTGGCGTACCCGCGAGGAATGGCTCGTGAGGGTCGTTTAAACTAAGGTGGTAACGCGAATGGCATTTTCGTCCTTGTCTAGAAATAGATTTGGATGGAAATGCCTTTTTATTTTGGAAAGGGAGTGTCCCGAATGAGTGAAAAAACGGAACGTTATGAGTTATTGAAACAGCAGGCACAGGCATTGTTGACGGGCGAATTTGATTTGGTTGCCAACATGAGTAACCTTGCGTCACTGGTCTTTAACGAATTACCGCAATTGAACGGGACCTCGTTTTACAGGTTCAAAAACAATGAATTGATTTTAGGCCCGTTTCAGGGCAAACCAGCATGCATGCATATTGCGGTTGGCAGAGGCGTCTGCGGCACGGTTGCTAAAACCCAGAAGGCAGAAGTTGTGCCAAATGTCCACGATTTCAGTGGGCACATTGCCTGTGATAGTGCATCCAAATCCGAGGTCGTTGTTCCTGTGTTCAAAGACGGGAAGTTCTGGGGTGTCCTTGATTTGGATAGTCCCGAATACAACACCTTTGATGATGTGGATGCAAAATATCTTTCAGAGATTGCGCCAATTGTCTTCGGTGTTCAAGCAGAGGTTGGGGGTCGAGCCTAAATGGCAGAAGATATCAGTAACGTCATTGATCTGCAAGATATCAGGGTGACGTTTAAAAACAGCGGTAAGGATTTGAAGGCTGTCGATGATGTTAACCTCAAGATTAAAAAGGGCGACATTTATGGCATCATCGGGTATTCCGGTGCTGGTAAGAGTACCCTGGTGCGTGTGATCAACTTATTGCAGCAGCCAAGCGAGGGCAAAGTCATCGTGAACGGCCAGGACCTGCGGGAATTGAAACCAGTCAAATTACGGGAAGCCCGCCAAAAGATCGGCATGATTTTCCAACATTTTAACCTGATGAAATCACGAACGGTGTTGGGAAACGTGGAGTATCCGCTGTTAGGTAAGAAAATCAGCAAGCAGGAACGACAGGAAAAGGCGTTGACTTTGCTGAAACGGGTTGGTCTGGAAGAATACGCCAACACCTATCCGCAACGGTTATCCGGTGGGCAGAAACAGCGGGTGGCGATTGCCAGAGCGTTAGCAACGGAACCAGAAGTACTGATTTCTGATGAAGCTACCAGCGCGTTGGACCCGAAAACGACCAAAGCCATCTTGGAGTTGTTGAAGAAACTCAACGATGAATTGGGGCTGACCATCGTTTTGATCACCCATGAAATGCAGGTTATCAAATCCATTTGTCATAACGTGGCGGTGATGGATGAAGGCAGAATTATAGAGCGGGGTACCGTTGCCAAGGTCTTCACTGATCCGCAAGAGAAACTAACAACCGATTTCGTGGAAACGTCTACGAACGTAAAGGCGGCCATTGACCGGATAACGGCAACCATCAACGTTGAAGACCTGCCTGACAACCAGGAACTGGTATATTTCAACTTTATTGGAAATGCGACGAAACAAAGCATTCTCTCAGAGTTATCGCAAACCTATCACGTTGCCGAAAACATTCTGTTTGCAAACATTGACCAGATTGATGGCGAAAATGTTGGTTATATGATTGCTATTATTGAAGGCGAGTTAGTACCATTCAACAAAGCACTTGAGGATTTGCGGCCGCACGGGGTTAAAACTCAGATTCTTAGTGGCGTACCGGTGAAGGGGGATGAGGCATAATGTTACAAAAACTGATTCCAAACGTCCTCCAGATGAAGGGTGAATTTGTTCAAGCCACTTGGGAAACCTTGTATATGACCTTTGGTTCAGCCATCATTGCCGCGGTGCTCGGACTGCTCCTCGGGGTCTGCTTGGTCATTACACAACCCGGGGGAATCCTTGAGGACGGTTTAACCTATTCCGTTTTGGATAAGATTACCAACCTGCTACGGTCAATTCCATTCATTATATTGCTGGCGGTGATTTCACCGCTGACCCAGTTTTTGATTGGGACAACCGTTGGGACGACAGCGTCGCTAGTGCCGTTGATAGTCGGCATCTTCCCGTTCTACGCCCGTCAGGTTCAAAACGCGTTGTTGGATGTTGATCACGGCGTCATTGAAGCCGCACAGTCCATGGGGTCAAGTCCCACGGAAATTATTTTCCGGGTCTATCTCCGGGAAGGGCTGGCAGACATTCTGCGGGTGTCTATCGTGACTGTTATCAGTCTTATTGGGTTGACCACCATGGCCGGTGCCATTGGTTCTGGCGGTCTCGGGGACGTTGCCATCAGTATCGGGTACGCCCGGTTTGAAAACGACGTCACCTTCGTGGCTATGATCATCATTTTAATTTTAGTGTTTGCGGTTCAGATCATTGGGGATCTAATCGTCAAAGCTGTCGAACACAATGAATAGTAGGAAACAAACTTTAAAAGAGGATTTAGAGATTAATTAGAGGTGGAAAGTATGAAGAAAAGTTTTTGGTGGTTAATCGGCATTATTGTCGTGATTGTAATCGCAATTTTTGGGATTCATGCCGCAACGAGCCATAGTGCTAGTGCGACGAAGACAAGCACCATCACGGTTGGCTCACAGGGGTCTGACTACGACATCTGGCAACACATCGCAAAGTCGAAGGATGCAAAGAATATGGGCCTGAAAATCAAGGTTAAGCAGATTACCGATGGGGTCCAGCTGAATAAGGCGACCGCTCAAGGCAACGTTGACGTTAACGCCTTCCAGTCATGGTCATACTACCTGGCTTACAACAAGGAAAACAAGTCCAGCAAACTGGCTGCTTTAGGAACCACTTACCTGGAACCCATGGGCATTTACTCTAAGAAGTACAAGAGTGTTAAAGACATTCCCGATGGTGCAACGATTGCGATTGCCAACAACCCATCACAAGCCGCTCGTGGTTTGATCCTGTTGCAAAAAGCCGGTCTAATCACTTTGGATAAGAACTTCGGTTACTTAGGCACTGTGAGTGACATCAAGTCCAACCCAAAGCACCTGAAGTTTAAGGAAATTGATGATACCACTGGTCCACGGGTTATCAACAACGTTGACGCCGTGCTCATTTCAAACACGGTCGCTTTGGAAGGACACCTGCACGTGCTGACCGATTCCATCTTCCACGAAAAGGTTGATCAAAGTACGAAGGACAACATCAACATCTTGGCTACTGCTGCTAAGAACAAAAACAACAAGTCATACAAGAAGTTGGTTAAGCTCTACCACAAGAAAGATATTCAAAAATACATCAAGCAGAAGTACTACGGCACCAAGATCGAAGTTAGCAAGCCGCTGTCGTACTTTAACAACTAGGTCGTTTCAAATCAGCTAAAACAGTTAATATAAAAGGAGATCATCAATTATGGCTAAAGTAGAAAGTTTCACCCTGGATCACACAAAGGTAAAGGCACCATACGTTCGTTTAATTACTGAAGAACACGGCGAAAAGGGCGACATCATCAGCAACTACGACCTGCGTCTCGTTCAACCAAACGAAAACGCCATTCCAACAGCCGGTTTGCACACCATCGAACATTTACTTGCTGGCCTGCTGCGTGACCGTCTTGACGGCGTTATCGACTGTTCACCATTTGGTTGCCGGACCGGTTTCCATTTGATTACTTGGGGTCAACACTCAACCACAGAAGTTGCCAAGGCTTTAAAGGGCTCTTTAGATGACATCGCAAACAAGATTACCTGGGACGATGTTCAAGGCACTGACAAATACAGCTGCGGGAATTACCGGGATCACTCATTGTTCTCAGCTAAGGAATGGTCAAAGGACATTTTGGCTGAAGGTATCTCTGACGATCCGTTCAACCGTAACGTTATCTAGTTAAAGCCCATTTAAGGAGGTATGCGAAATGAGTAAACTTGCAATCATTACTGGTGCCGGCCAAGGAATTGGCGAAGGCATTGCTCATCGCTTAGTGAAGGATGGTTACGCCATTGCCGTGGCAGACATCAATGATGACACAGCTGCGAAAGTGGCCGCCGATTTAACCAGTGAAGGCCACCAGGCAAAGTCATACCACGTTGATGTGGCGCACCGGGATGAGGTCTTTGAACTTGTTAAAAACGCAGTCGCTGATCTCGGCGACTTAGCACTGTACGTCAATAATGCAGGAATCGCATTTATTGACAGTTTCGTAGATTCGGATCCCGATGACGTTGAACGATTATTGGACGTTAACCTCAAGGGGACTTATTGGGGTATCCAAGCTGCCGCAGCCCAGTTTAAGAAGCAGGGCAATGGCGGTCGTATCGTGAACGCAGCGTCATTGGCCGGATATGAAGCTTCAGCTTTGCAAAGTGCTTATTCTGCCTCCAAGTTTGGTATTCGTGGTCTGACCCAGTCGGCAGCCAAGGAATTAGCTAAGGATAAGATCACGGTAAACGCCTACAACCCAGGAATTGTCCGCACTAAGATGCGGGACGCCATCGATAAGAAAACTGCGGCAATCAAGCATGAAACGATTGCAAAACAACAGGCGGATTGCTTGGAAGAAATCGCAATCGGCCGTGAAGCAACACCAGCTGATGTAGCAGAAGTCGTGGCATGGTTCGCATCGGATGCCGCCGGCTATATCACCGGGCAGTCACTGCAGGTGGATGGTGGGATGAGATTTCATTAGAGTGCGGAACAGGCCGGTTAGGGGGCGGAGCCTAAGCAACTTTCGGCAGAAAATCCCGGTTTTGGATTTTATGCCGGAAGTTGCTTAGGCAGTAGCCCCCTGGCCTGTGCAGCACGTTTAGTCTCGAGGACAGCCAAGCACAGTGCCAATGGGGCCTTTAAAAAGAGAGACTCAAAAGTTCGCTGCCCAGAACACTTGAAACAGTCATAAAAAGGATACTCGTACTATGAGTATCCTTTTTATGACCTTAATTACCATCCGGGTTTGCCTTTTTTGGTCGAAGTGCCTTAGGCAGGAGCCCTCTGCCTTCTGCAGCACGTTTAGTCTCGAGGACAGCCAAGCACAGTGCCAATGGGGTCTTTAAAAAAGAGAGACTCAAAAGCTCGCTGCCCAGAACACTTGAAACAGTCATAAAAAGGATACTCGTATTATGAGTATCCTTTTTATGACCTTAATTACCATCCGGGTTTGCCTTTTTTGGTCGAAGTGCCTTAGGCAGGAGCCCTCTGCCTTGTGCAGCACGTTTAGTCTTGAGGACAGCCAAGCACAGTGCCAATGGGGGTCTATAACAAAGAGAGACTCAAATACTCGCTGCCCAGAACACTTGAAACAGTCATAAAAAGGAAACTCGCATTATGAGTACCCTTTTTATTAATTTAATTACCGGCCAAATTTGCGTTTCTGGTCGAAGTGCCTTAGACAGTAACCCTCTGCCTTGTGCAGCACGTTGAGTTTCGAGGACAGCTAAGCACCGTGCCAATGAAGCCTTTAACAAAAAGAGCCTCCAAAGTTCACTTCCCAGAACTTGCCCTATCAATAATAAAAAGGATGCTCAACCAGTGAGCATCCTTTTTATTATGATCGTTTAATACTTCTATTTTATGTAACCGAAACATGCTCCAAAAGACTAGACACCACGCCTTAACTGCCTTTCTCCACACGCGCTTAATTCGTCCACCATTTCTCATTCACAACCTGAACGCCCCTTAACTCGTCCAGTTGGAACTCTTTGACGTCACCATCGTGGGTCAAATAAAAATGGCCATCATCGGTGTAGGTATTGACCATGCCGGTGACGCTGCCATTGCGATTAAATTGAAGTTGGATGACCCAGTTATGGCGATAAGCGTTCTTGATTGTCGTTAATAAATTACTTGATGTGTCCTGCATTTTAATTCCCCCCGAGTTAAACTAGTTCCCATTATAGAAACAGAAAAATTGCAATTCAATATTGACTTTTGGAGAAAATCTGGCGTTTCAAGTGGGACGCGGGTTTGTAGAATTGGGCTTTTTTTCGGTGGTAAAAATCGGTAGAATAGGGGCAAAGATAATCAAACAATAACTTGTAAAATGAGGGATTATGATGACGACATTTGTGAACGGACACATTTTTACAGGGAAAAACGAAACCGCTTTCGTTGAAGCTATGCAAGTGGTTGACGGACGAATCACTTGGACTGGGGCAACCGCAGCTGCCCCGCAATCTGACGACGTGGTGGACTTAAAGCGCCAGACTGTTTTACCGGGGCTGCTGGACATCCATACCCACCCGAAGTATATCGCGGATGCGCTTCATGGTGTGGCCTGCACACCGCCGGACATTAACAGCATTGCCGACATGCAGCAGGCGTTGCGCCGCTCACCCGAATTTGGTCAGGGACCTGATGTTTGGCTCGAAGGGTGGGGCTTTGACGAGACAAAACTAGCTGAACACCGCACGCCAACAATCGATGATTTTGATGCCATCACAACTGAACAGCCGATTTTTATCTACCGGTCGGATTGCCATTCATCGGTTGGTAATTCCAAGGCTCTTGCGTTAGCGGGCATCACGGCTGATACTCCCGATCCAGAGGGCGGACACATTGGTCGTTTTCCGGATGGTCGTCCTAACGGCTACATGCAGGAAGTGGCGGCTTCTCAGCTGTTGATTCGCGAAAAATCCGCGCAAAATTACCAGCAGGATGTGATCAACATGGTGAATACATCCGACCACTATTTGGCTAACGGATTGGTTGCTATTGGTGAGTTGATGGGGCGCAAGCGGCCGTATGATTCGCTCAACCTGTATCAGGACGCTATGAAGGCTGGTTTTAAACCGCAAACGGCTATTTATTACGTGTGGGACGAACTTAAAAACGACCCGCAACCGATTTTGCCAACTGAAAATGACAACCTGACTATTGGCGGCGTTAAGGTGTTCATGGACGGCAGTATTTCGGGCGAAACGGCCTGGAACCAGCAGCCCTATCCAAGTGGTCAAAACGGCATACAGTTAACCACAGGGGCTGATTTAATGGCTGCAGTGACGTTTGCACGGGCACATCAGTTACAGGTGGCCGTGCACGCGATGGGCGACGCCGCAGTTCAATTGATTTTGGATACAACGGACCGGGTTGAGCCGTGGCTGGCAGACCGGCCGTCCATCCGAATCGAGCACGCTACCTTGTTGAGTGACACCATGCTGGCCCAGATCAAGGCCGCCAAGATGCAGTATGCATTGGTGACCCAACCGATCTTCTACTTTGCTGAAGATGAGTCTTACCGGACGTATTTGTCGGCAGGCCAATTTAAGAACGCTTACCGCATAAAATCGATGCTGGCGACGGCAGCGACCGCGCTGAGTTCCGATGCGCCATGCACGCCATGGGCCGAACCGGACAGCCCGTTTATCGCCATGCAGGCGGCGGTGAATCGCACGGCAGTGAATGGTGATGTGGTCAATGCTTCGGAGGCAATTTCGATTGGCGAGGCCGTTTTAGGATACACCAAGTGGGCCGCTGCCATTGCGGGCCTCACTGATAGTGGACAGCTAGTCGTTGGCAAGCGCGCAGATTTTGTCGTTTTGAATCAAGATTTGTTTTCGGTGATCCCAGATAAAATAGGAGAAACGCGCGTCAATAGTACTTGGATGAAGGGGCAGCCGGTATACGAATCATAAGACGGCACGATTAAATGAGAACGTGCTTATGTTCAGAAACAAACTTTTTTGTGCCACTTGTATGTTTGCGGTGAGTGAAAATTTGATTTTTTAAGTGTCAGCCATTTAGAGATTAACGTGTTATTTTCACAACGGGTGTTTCGCATACCGTATTTAAGTAGAAGAAAGAAATGAAGCAGAAATTCACGGTACGTATCAATACCGGTACCGCTTTCAACTGTGCTAACATTAAGGTATAGACAACAAAACGGAGGTGGTCTCGATGTTTGAAAAAATCTTGGTACCCTTAGACGGTAGTGAAAATGCTTTTGCGGCCCTCAGAGCAGCGTTTGATATTGCAAAACACTACGATTCGAAGATCTACGCGGTGAGTGTGGCCAATGATCAAAGTTACACTCAGTATGGCGCGGTCTTTGGTGATGATATTATGCAGCACATGAAGGACCAGGCTGAAGTCGCGCTGAACCAGGCGGCTGGTGAAGCGAAGGACGCTGGCATCGTGCTGGAAACGCATTTTGAAGTCGGCATTCCCAAACAGGCCATCGCAGAATCCTTGCCAGAACGGCTTGGAACAACGTTGACCGTAATTGGTAAGTCGGGTGCTCACGGGTTAAACCGGGCAATTATGGGTTCGACCACGGCATACGTGGTCAGAAGATCAACCGTACCAGTCCTCGTTATCAGCCAAGATGAGAAGAAACACTAAGAATATTGGCTTAAGGGTAAACTCTCGAATAGACAGGAAAAAGTCCACTTCAATGTGGACTTTTTTGTTGGCTTGAGGTGCAAATTTGTGAACAGTAAAGGCTCATATGATGGGCATGCCACCATGCTTTCACAATTAAGTGTTTCAACAACAAATTAGCTGGGTGCAATGCTAAAATAAGGCGATTAATCATTGAAGGATTGGGGGTAGGGTTACGATGTTACACACCTTAATGCAATCGATACGTGAATATAAACGAATGACGATCATTTCGCCCATTTTGGTGGTCGCTGAAGCCGCTATAGAAACATTTATTCCCTTTTTAATGGCGGCAATTATTGACCAGGGCATTCGACCCGGCAACCTAAATTTAGTGGTACGGGTCGGCCTTTTGCTACTGGTGATGGCCCTGTTTTCTCTGGTGATGGGCGCTGGTGCCAGTTGGGTGTCCAGTCAGGCAGCTGCGGGGTATGCGAAAAACTTGCGACAGGATTTGTTTTACCACATTCAGACCTTTTCGTTTCAAAATTTGGACCAGTTCTCAACCTCCAGTCTGGTAACGCGGCTGACAACGGATATCACAAACATTCAAACGGCCTATCAAATGCTGATTCGAATTGCCTTTCGGGCGCCGTCCATGCTGATTTTTTCAATCGTCATGGCGTTTACAGTGAATGCTGAAATGGCGTGGCTGTTTGTCATCGTCGTTCCAATTCTGGCCGTTGGGTTGGTCACGATCGTTAGTAAATCACGACCGCTTTTTCGGCAGGTTTTCAAACGGTACGACCAGTTGAATCGGGTCGTTCGGGAAAACCTGCGGGGCATCCGGGTTGTCAAAACATATGGTCAGCAGGATAGCGAGACAGCCAAGTTCAAAGCAGCTTCCGGCAACATCTTTAAAGTGTTTTCCAAAGCACAACGAATCGTGGCCCTCAACATGCCGCTGATGCAACTGGTCATCAATACGACCATGTTGCTGCTCTCATGGTTTGGCGCCAAGCTGATCGTCGGTAAACAGCTTGAGGTTGGCCAGTTTGTAAGTCTCTTTTCTTACAGCACCTCCATTCTCTTTAGTTTGAACATGCTGTCGATGATTTTTTCCCAACTATCTGTTTCTCAGGCCTCAGCAGAACGTGTGGTGGAAGTCCTGAACAGTGAATCGGCCATTGCGGACAAACCAGATGCACGCACAGACGTGGCGAACGGTGCCATTGATTTTGAACGAGTCTCATTTCGTTATCCGGGCACAAAAAAAGACCAGCTCCACGATGTCGACCTGCATATTAAAAGCGGGCAAACGATTGGTATTATCGGTGAGACCGGGACGTCGAAGAGTACGCTGGTCGAATTGATTCCGCGACTTTATGACGCGACTGCTGGAACGGTCCGTGTCGCTGGGCAAGACGTGCGGGATTACGATTTAAAAACGTTACGGGATAATGTTTCAGTTGTCCTGCAAACGACCACCCTGTTTTCCGGCACCATTCGCGATAATCTCAAGTGGGGTGACGCGGATGCCACCGATGAGGAGATTCAGCATGCCGCCCAATTAGCCCAGGCAGACGGTTTTATTCAAACGCTGCCGCAGGGTTATGACACGCCGCTGGAACAGACCGGACAGAATGTTTCCGGCGGCCAGAAGCAGCGGCTCACGATTGCGCGGGCGCTGCTGAAACACCCGAAGATTCTGATTCTCGATAACGCAACGAGTGCGACAGATACGAATACTGAGGCGAAAATCTGGCAGGCGTTTCGCCATGAAATGCCGGACGTTACCAAACTGATCATCACTCAGCGGCTGGGCGGTATCGTTGATGCAGACAAGATTTTAATCATGGCTGGCGGCAAAATTGCCGCCGCGGGTACCCACAGCGAATTGCTGGCTGAAAATGAGTGGTACCGGCAGCTGTATGACACGCAAACAAAGCGGGGAGGTGGCCAGCATGACTAACGCGACAACACAAACATCAAAAACAACGCAGCGCCGTCAGACGTTTAAACGCCTTATTGCACTCATTTTCAGTCAGTACAAGGGGTGGCTGGTCATTGCCTTCATTGCGATCATTATCAGCGCGTTGGCGGGGGTGGCTGGTTCGTTGTTCATTCAACGACTGATCGACGACTATGTTTTGCCGTTAATGCGCAGCAATCATCCTAACTACGGCCCGCTGCTTGAAGCAATTTTGATCATGGGTGCCCTATTTTACACCGGCGTACTTGCAACCGTCGCCTACAGTCAAATCATGGCTGTTTTAGGACAACGGATTCAAAAATCGATTCGGGACCAGATGTTTACCAAGATGGAATCCTTGCCGTTGCGCTACTTTGATGAAAACGACTACGGTAACGTGATGAGCCGTTATACCAATGACGTTGACACGCTGACGCAGTTGATCACGCAAAGCTTTCCGCAGTTTATCGTGGCCACGTTTAACGTAGTTTTCGCGCTGGTAGCCATGGTGAGCTTAAGTCCGATTTTGACACTCATTTCACTGTTGATTTTCGCCACGAGTATTGTCATCGTCCGTTGGCTGACCGCGCGTTCCAGCAAATATTTTCGCGCGCAGCAGGCGTCGATCGGGAGCCTGAACGCGTTTATCGAAGAGATGCTGAACGGGCAAAAAGTAATCAAAGTCTTCTCGCATGAGGCCACTGTTAAACAGGAATTTGACCAGTATAATGACGACCTGCGAAATGACGCGCGGCTGGCTAACGGTTTTTCGACGATGTTATTTCCAATCATGGGTAACTTGGGAAATCTGCTGTACGTGCTGATTGCGATTGCTGGCGGGGCACTGGCAATCACCCATGCCAGCTTGCTGACACTGGGAACGATTGCTGCATTTCTGCAACTGAGTCGGTCGTTCAGTCAGCCAATCGCGCAGATCTCACAACAGTTAAACGCAATTATCCAGGCTATGGCCGGAGCAGGGCGAATTTTCCAGTTGCTTGATGAGGCGCCGGAAGCCGATAGCGGCACTGTTACCTTGACGCAAAAGGGCGAGACCTGGTGCTGGCAAGATGGTGACAAACAGCTTCCCGTTCGCGGTCAAATTAGTTTTAAAGACGTTAGCTTCGAATATCCAAATTCAGATGCCGGGTTGCACGACATCAGTTTTGACGTCGAGGCCGGTGAAAAGATTGCCTTGGTTGGTGAAACTGGGGCGGGGAAAACGACTATTACCAACATGCTGAACCGGTTCTATGACATCGACAGCGGTCAGATCACCTATGATGGTATCAATATTACTCGGATCAACAAAGAAGCACTGCGCCGCTCCGTGGCCATTGTACTGCAGGAGACCCATCTTTTTAGCGGTACAATTGCAGATAATATTCGGTACGGACGGATGACGGCAACCGATGATGAAGTCATTGCAGCCGCAAAACTGGCCAATGCGGACAAATTTATTGAAACGTTACCTGATAAATACGAGACTCAGATTACTGGGAATGGTAGTGAGTTGTCTTCAGGACAGCAGCAAATGTTGTCGATTGCGCGGGCGGCACTCGTGGACCCGCCGGTGATGATTTTGGATGAAGCCACTTCGAATATTGATTCGCGGACGGAGCAACTGGTTCAGGCAGGGATGGATAATTTGATGACTGGCCGAACCACGTTTGCGATTGCCCACCGGTTATCGACAGTGTTTAACGCCGATTTAATTCTCGTGATCGGTGACGGCCGCATTGTTGAGTCTGGGACGCATGAGGCGTTGCTGGCTAAGCATGGGAAGTATTATGAACTGTATACTGGGGCGCTTGGTGGGTGATGGTCGTCCACTGGGTACAGAATAAGCACCATAGCTAACTTGATCATCGTTTGGATGATGTTGTTAGCTATGGTGCTTATTGGTGTTGAGTGGGATCGGCTGCTGCGGTTTTTAGCTACATAGCTGAAACGTGTTCCAGCAGGCAGAGGGCTCCTGCCTAAGGGGCTTCGACCAAAAAAAGCAAGCCCGGCCTTTTTCGGTCAAAGCCCCTTAGGCTCCGCCCTCTGAGCGCCTGCTTCCACACTCTACAAAAAAAGCCCGTAAAGCAAAACGCTTTACAGAGCTCCTCTAATTACTTCTTGTTCTTAAGCCACTTTTGTAAGTCGGCTACTTCTTTTTGGCGCTTCTCGCCCTTTTTAGCATTAACTGGACGATGGCCTTGTACTCCATGTGGATGTGCTTTTCTCATGTCTAACCCTCACTTCAAAAAAATATTAATCAATCATTCAATTATTTTAACGCAGGAAGGGGGGTGAATGCAAGGTTGGATTTGGGATTTTTGTTGATAAACCGGCATTATGCCTAGCAAGACAACGTTCCGTTACTCTAGTCTTTTTTAACAAAATTCGTTTTGCTAGCCTGCTTTGCGAATATGTAACGTTTCAATCTCGCGTTTGACCCCGTGCTTATCATTTTTCTAGGTCGGTGCCATTCTGTTATAAGCTCTGCCTAAAATAGTAACAGTTTAGTTAATTATCAACCGACCCAAACCGGCCATTTGAAGGGTGTGTTATGATAAATTCAAAACGTGTTTTGGGGTGAAAGTTATGCAATCAGTTATGCGCCGTTGGTTGAAATGGTGGCCGATTATCATTGTTTTGATTGGCGGCCTTTGCGTGTTGGGAATCGCGCACGATGATGGTCTTTACCAGCAATCGATTATGAAGATCACAACCGTTAAGACCACGGCAAATGAACAGCAATCCGATCAGTTTGAAAACAAAGATCGGCAAATCACACAAGCAGTTACTGGGACGATTACGAATGGTAAGGATAAGGGGCAGCAGCTTACTATCAAGAATACATATATGAAATCTCAGGCAACGACTCAGGCGTATTATCGGCATCAGCATGTGTTCTTGACGTTGCACCGGCATCACGGGGAAATTACGAGCAGTACCATTTCGGGACTGAAACGAGATACGTCGTTGGCGTTCGTCGTGTGGTTGACGCTCAGTGTGCTGTTGATTCTCATGCGGTTCAGTGGGGCTATGGCCTTTTTGAGCGTGGTCGTTAACGCCGTGCTATTTGCCATGGCGGTCAACTGGAATTCGGATACTCAAGGCAGTAAAGTGCTCGTGATATTCGGGTTGCTGGCCATTGTTTTTGCGGCGTTGACGCTACTAATTGTTATCGGGCCGAATAAACAAATGCTGATGACGCTTGCCACGACGATCGGCGGGACCGCGTTGTCGATCATCATTGCCCTGCTTGTCTTTATGGTTACGAACGAAAAGGGCGTCTACTATGAGTCAATGCAGTACGTGACCCAGTTGCCCAAGCCGCTATTTTTAGCCGAGACATTATTGGGGTCGTTGGGTGCTGTCATGGATGAATCCACAGATATCATTGCGTCACTCACTGCACTCAAAGAGGAACGACCCGATGTCACGGCGAAGCAGATCTTTAAATCCGGCCGACAAATCGGTGGTGAGATCATGGGACCGTTGATCAATGTGCTGTTCTTCATTTTTGTTGCTGACACCTTACCGCTGGCGCTGCTCTACTTTAAAAACGCAAACTCGTGGGGCTACACATTTAATATGACCATGTCGCTTGGTGTCATTCAAAGTCTGATCAGCGGTATTGGAATCGTGTTGACGGTTCCGCTGGCATGCGGCATTACAAGTATGGTGTTAGGGGGTAAAAAGCCATGGGCACGATTACGGCATTAGGGTTAGTCTTATTGGTTTCAATGGTCTTAGTGAGCGGTAAACAGGGCGTCCAAGCATTCTTGAGCCTGCTGTTCAACTTTGGCGCGCTATTCTTCGCCATTGTGTTGATGGCGTTTCATTTAAACCCAATCGTGGTGACGCTGGTCACCAGTATTATCGTTCTAGCAATGACCATTTTTCTTGGTGGCAGTGACGATTACAGCACCGAAGTAGCCTTCTACGCGTCACTCATTGTGCTGGTCGTGCTGGTGTTAGTGATTGTCCCAGTCGAGCACTGGGCACAGATTCAGGGGTTTGGACAGGAAGATAGTGAAGACTTGGAAGGCATGTCAAACGTGTTAGGTATTAATTACCTGCAAGTCGCGATGGCAACCGCTATTCTCAGTACACTGGGTGCAATTGCAGAAGCTGCAATCGCCATTTCTGCCGGCTTAGCCGAGATTCTGGAACAGCATCCTAAAATTGAGCTGAAAAACCTGCAGGGTGCCGGTTTGCGAATTGGTAAGCAAATTATCGGGACAACGTTTAACACCTTGTTCTTCGGCTTCTTTGGCGGTTTTCTCGCGTTGTTTATCTGGTTTGCGAGTGTGCACTACTCGTTAGGAGAAATTTTAAATGATCGCATCTTTGTTGGGCAGATCCTAATGGTCTTGTTTTCGATGATTTCCGTCATTGCAACGATTCCGCTGACGACTTCAGCGATGATGCTGCGGGTCAGACGGATGCGGGAAAACCCGAATAAATCTGAATAAAAGACAGAGTAAAGTGTCAAGAAGTCACCCAGGTAACGGTTGTTGCTGGGTGGCTTCTTTATTTGATATTGGGATGATATCATTCGGGTCTGAGACTCTCTAGTGCTAGCTCGAAGTCGGTGCCCGTTCAGTGACACTGCACTGTCAAGGTATTAAGAGTGGTCAGAACGGTTTCGGTGGTTACTATTCCTGATAACTTTTATGTAAAAGAGCAAAAAAAAGAAGCCAGCTTATTGCTGACTTCTTGACGTGCATGATTAGTTTGAGCTTGAGCTGGAAGCCGTGGTTGAGCTGGCAGTTGTGGTGCTGCTTGAACTTGAACTCGTTGCGGCGTTTGAGCTGGAACTTGCGCTTGATGATGACGCCGTTGTTGATAAGTTAAACGCGTCTGAGTATGCCCAATATTGTTTAGCACCCTTTGCGGTACTGGTCGTAAATCGGTACCAAGTGCTGCCTTGAGGACTCCGAATACCCTTCATGTTGATGTACACTTTCTTACCAGTCTTAGCACTGATAGAAGACCACTTGTACGTTGTCATGTTGGTGTAGGTGCCCTTAACGTGGTTGTAGAGCTTGTACTTGCTGTATGAGCTTGAAAGTGTGGCCGTAGTGGACTCACTTGTGTACGTTGCCTTATTCAACGAGGTTGAGGCAGTTGATGAAGACGATGATGATGTCCCGCTGTTGTAGTAAGCCTTAACCAGTGTGTAGAACTGAGCCATGGTGTATGCCTGACCGAAGTACTTCTTACCATTTGAAGAGTAGTACCCAACTGGGTCGGTATGTGATGAGCCGCCAAGGTATTTAGAAACGGCGTTATGTGACCAGACCGTCCCTTTACCATCATAGGCCGCATCGTTTGGCTTCAAGTTATATTCATGGAGCAGGTAGGCGGTGTACCAAGCAGCGTTGGCAATTTCATGTGCGAAGGCTGACTTGCTGTGGACTTCAATTTGTTCAAATTGAACGAACCGCGCGTTACCTGGGTAACCAACACCCCAAGCCAAGTAGTTTGTATTTGCAATGTTGATGATCCGACTGGCATCAACGAAAGAATGGACAAACGCGTTGTTGTAGTTTTTCTTCATGTAAGCAATTTCGTTATAGATGGTTGAGCTGGAGTTGGCCGTTTCGTGAACGACGACCCCCTCAGGCTTGCCGTATCCGTTACGGTACTTATTTTTTGGGAAACCGCTCCAAATACTCTTAGTAATTGAAGCTGGTTTAATATCTTGACTAGAAATGTAGTCATTCAGTTTTGACGAACTGGCATGTGCAGTTGTCGCACTATGTGTGCCGACCAACCCAACGGCAACGAGGGTTAGCAAACCGGTCATTAATAATGTTAATTTTTTCAAATCTATTCATCCCTCTAATTTTTGATTTCTGCATGAACGGCTAATTCATTTTCTGATGGTTATCATACCGAGGATTGAGGTGAAAAACAACCGGTAAGCTTGAGATAAAGCCTTATATTACAGGCGTGAAGACTGCGTTGACGGGCAGGAGGGAGTTAGTTTTCAATCGTGTTAAGAGTAGGTAACAAAGTAAGCGTGCAAAACCAGGGGCGGTTAAGGAGTGGAGCCTAGTGGACTTTGACCACAAAAGTCCGAACTTGGTTTTTGTGGTCAAAGTCCACTAGGTGCAACTCCTTGCCCCGTGCAGCACGTTTCGGCTTGAGGACAGGAGGCTACTTACAAAAAAGAAAACCACTACGCCATTAAACAGAGCCAACCAAGACGTAAAACCAAGACTGCCACCCATAAAACAAAAAAATAAGCACCATAGCTAATTTGGTCAACTCATCAAAAGATGACCAAATTAGCCATGGCGCTTATTCACTAAACACTTAAATTTCTATTCTCATGGTCACAAACGACCAGCACCAACCTAAACGTGTGCCTCAGCAGCGGCACCATCAGGCTTCTGTGCTGCTAACTTAGCCTGGCATTCATCACACAGGCCGTACACTTCAATGTGACTGCTGGTAATCTTATAGCCAGACTGCCGGGCAGCTTCCGTTTGAATCATTTCTTCTATTTTAGGAAAATTCGGGTCAAAAATGTCGGTCACTTTTCCACAATTTTCACAGATTGCGTGATAGTGGGGACTACCAAAGAAGTCGTAGCGAATACCACCGTTTTCATTTGGAATTTCAATAACGATCCCCATCTCCACAAACAAATTGAGTGTGTTATAAATGGTTGCCAGACTTAAACTACTCATCTGCGGGGCCAATTCTTGGTAAATGACTTCCACAGCAGGGTGGTTATGGTGTGTGATCAGGTAATTTAGAATGAGTTTGCGTTGTGGTGTAATGCGGACATGCTTGTCGCACAAAGTATTCAACGCCTTATCAAGGGCTTCGTCTGCCAAATGCGGTTCCTCCTTTGAATTATTATTAACTACATCATAAGACAGTTATTAGAATAATTCCAATATAACAGATTGTTTTTCAGGATTATTCCAATTTAATCGTATTTTTAATTAAATTTAGACTATTTAAACGGTATTTAATCCACAGTTCGCGACAGGTATGTACCGTTTGAAGCAAACCCATTTTGTAGAAAAAGGGATTTTAACGGCACATCATCGGCAATAAGGAGAGTTGATCGGTGTAATTCTTTATCGGCAAAAGCAGCAGTGTGTTCGACCAACTCGCTGACTACTTGACGAGCATCAGCATCTGGTGTCAGAGTTAATACCAAGGTAGCCTCACTTGAGTTACCAGTTAACTTGCTCAGCCCGATGATGCCGTTAAACTGCTGACTAGTTTTATCTTGAATGCCCCAAATTAGGGCTTGATTCTGCATAATGGTACTCATTTGGCGGTTCACATAATTTGCTGTTTCAACCACTGTCTCGCCGGTATTAGTCTGTTGGCGCAACCGGTTGATATCCGTTAGCTTAAACTGCGTCAGCCAGTCTAACTGATAGTGAGCAGTCATGATTGGATGGTATCTTTCAAACTGAGCCACGATAAACGGCTCCTTCCTTACTAAAAGTACGATAAATGTTAGTGTATCACATCTGGGTGAAAATGTAACTTAATTGATTAAATCATGTTGCTTTCATAGTTTATGATATAATGAAAGGGTTAACAAACTTGCATAAATAGGAGATTGAAGATTATGATCGAAAAACTTCTGATTGGGACATACACGCATAAAAGCAGCGAAGGTATCTATGAATTAGAACTTGATACTGCCGCTAAAAAGTTACAAAACCTTACGTTGGTCGGCCGTTCTGGCAACCCGACTTATCTCGTACAATCTAAAGCAAATAAGGTTTATGCGATTGATGCTGAATCTGCTGATGGTAAAAAAATTGGCGGTTTGAAGGCCTTTGATGCCAGTTCGCGGCCGTTTACTGAAATTGACAAGTACTTGGCTAACGGGACTTCACCAGCCTACGTGACCGTTGATGAAGCACGCCAATTGGTTTACACGGCCAACTATCACATGGGCGTTGTGACGGTATATAAGATTGCCGCTGACGGGACTTTGACCCAGACTGATCAGGCCCAGCACACTGGTAAAGGACCGCTTCCAGAACAAGCAGACGGCCCCCACCCACATTTTGCTGATTTGACACCTGATAACCGAATCGTTGTTTGTGACCTGGGTAACGATACGGTGTATGTTTATGATGTTTCGGCAACTGGTAAACTGTCAGAAGTTTCTCGTTTCAGCTGTGAAGCCGGTTTTGGCCCACGGCACATTGTCTTCAACCCAGAAACTGATAAGGCCTATCTCGCCGGTGAACTCTCAAGCAAAGTTTCCGTTCTCGACTATGACCGAAAGAGCGGCAGTTTTAGTCTGAGCCAAACCATTAAAACGATTCCGGATAGTTGGACTGAACATAACGGCGCCGCTGCGATTCGAATCACCAGTGACCACAAATACATTTACGTCTCTAACCGGGGCTTCAACTCCCTTGCGACTTTGGCAATTCAAGCCGATGGCAGTGTTCAACTGATCGACCAAACACCCGCTGAAGGGGACTTCCCACGAGACTTCAACTTCAACAGTGACGAATCGTTCATCATCCTGGTTAACCAAAACACTGATAATGCAACGCTGTATAGTCGCGACGCTGCTTCTGGTAAGTTGACTACCGTTCAAAAGGACGTTACGGTACCTGAAGGCGTTTGTGTGAAACTCGAATATTAGTTACAATTTAATAGTGATAAAAAAATACCAAGCTTTGGAATTTTCCTCAGCTTGGTATTTTTGTTTTGTCGTTACTCGGCGCTAATGTCACGGCCAGTACGACACGTTTAGAATAATAATTAGTGTTCCTGTAAGTCTTCAGGATGTTTCTTTTCAAATCGGTATTCTAAGAAGAAGTAAACGGTAATGTATAAGTAGCACAGTGCCGGCACGATAAATGAGAATTGCATTGAGCCAGTCAGGTCAGAGACGACCCCCTGCAGAGCGGGCACAATGGCACCACCAATGAGCGCCATTACGATGAAGGCACCAGCGGTTTCGGTGTACTTCTTTTCCTTCACTTGATCAAGGGTGTGGGTGTAGATGGTTGGCCATTCAGGACCGAAGAAAAAGCTCGTCATGATGGCAGCGTACACAGCAGTCATGTTTGGCACCGTAAATGTGACGATTAGGCTAACGACTCCCAGCAGGGAGAAACCGGTCAAAGTACCTGTGATCGAGAAGCGACTCATAAAGAAGTTTGCCACGAGCTTTCCAACGAACCAAGCAACGTAACTGTAAATCATGAAGGTTGAGGCTGCGCTATCCGTAATGTTGTGATTCAAGTTCAGGGCCAAACGGATGGTAAACGACCAAACTGTTGTCTGCAATCCGGCGTAGATAAGCTGGGTGAAAACACCTTTTTTGAAGTTCTTGTTGTGCCAAAGGTAGGCCACTGTTTCGCGGAGACTTGGTTTTTCTTCCTCAGTCACTTCGCTATCAACACTGGTTTCAGCGGTGGCTTTGGCGCGCGGCATTGGCACAAGTGCGAAGATCACGAGCATCACCAACAACACGATCAGGATGTACTTATAAGGACGCAACGTCATTTGCAACATTTGTTCGCCGTATGCTAACCGAGCAGCACCGTGCATGGTCGACATTTTCTCAGAGAGGTTGCCAACCGAACCAAAGATGAGGTACTTGCCTAGGAGAATCCCGGCAATATCACCAAGCGGTACTAGTGTTTGTGAGAAGTTCAGACGAATCGTGGCATATTGTTTCGGGCCAAGCATTGAGCTGTAGGTGTCACAAGATGTTTCCAGAAAACTTAAGCCAACGGCAATGGCGAAGATGGCAACCAGAAACATACTGTAAGTGGCCACGTGTGAAGCTGGGAAAAAGGTGGCACAGCCAATGATGTAGAAGATCAGTCCGGTCATGATGGCGAATTTGTAACTGTTCTTCTTGATGATCATCGATGCGGGAATGGCAATTAAGAAATACCCGCCATAAAAGGCACTTTGCACGAAGGCAGTCGCAGCATCATTGAGCTGGAAAACGGTTTTAAATTGCGTGATCAGGATATCGTTTAGACTGGCGGCAGCGCCCCAGAGTGGGAAAATTAATGATACCAGTAAAAACTGAAAGACGGGGGTTTTGCTGAGGTACCCGTCAGAGAGTTGTGTCCAGCTGTGGCGTTTTTCGGCTGTTTGTTCCATAAGAATAAAGGTCTCCTTTAGCGATTGAATAAGTTCATAAAACGTTTTACTAGAAAAATAAATTCTTAGAAGGTGACACCGGATTCTAAAATAATGTTTGAAAACGGGGTCATTTCACCTGTTCGGACAAAGGCATGAGTGTTTGCCAAATTCTTTTTCAGGTCGGTGTGGGGCATGAACGCCACCTCAGCTTCGGGCAAAAGTGCCTTGATAGCGGACAATTGTTCGGGGTTGTCAGTTTTGATCTCATCAGCAAGGTAGATTTTTTGGACTTCAAGTTCGCTAAGAATATTTTTCAAAACATCGATGAAACTTGGCAAGTTCTTTGTTAAAGCGAGATCGATTTTCTTGGTACCCATGGGAACGGGCATGCCAGCATCGCCGATACTAAGCCAATCCATATGGCCCATCCCAGCAATAACGGTCGCTAATTCGGAGTTGATTACAGTAGTTTTCTTCAAGATGGTCATCCTTTCGGGGTAGAGAGTGGCAGAAAGTGTTTGGGAGCAGAGGAGAAGCAATTCTGACAAATATCCGGGCCTGATTTTTTTCAGAGCCTTTTCTGCTGCCCCCTTGTCTTGTGGCACTCGATTTTGGCACGGCAACCAAAGAAGCCTAAAATTTTCTGACATGGCGCCGTCCCAGCAACAATAATTAAGAAATGCTATGATCTAAATAAAATCATTTATGTAAATCGTTTTACCTAAATCATCAACGAAAAACACTTTATCATATCCTGAAAACGATTGCAACCATTTCTTTGAGAATAGCGTCACAAAATATGATGTGATCATGACTAGTTTAAAGCCCGTAAATACGGCGTTACTTTAAGAAATTAATAAGCGGTCTCATTTTGAAAACCGCGCTATGTAAGGGTTCCCATTTTCCTAATTATGGTTAAATTAGAACTTGATAAAGTATGCTTGAAATTCCTTTATTTCGGGGATTGGTGCGTTACAATAATCATGGAAATTAAAAGAAAACTGATGGGAGTGATTGATAATGATGAATCGTCTTAATTTACAATTGAGTACTCGAGAACACCGAATCACGGAGGGGCAATTCTTGGTCGTGATGCTCAACATTGTTAACTTTTTCGCACTGCTGGTCAGCACATCAAGTGCAGTCTATGGCATGTTAATGTTCACTAGTTTAATGGTCCTGAGCGGCCACTTCATTGTCTTTCCTTCAACAAAAAATGCCGGCCGGCTAGCTGATCTAAATCTGTGGATTGTCGGTTTAACCTTATTGGCTGGGTATGTGAAGTTGATAATGGTGATGTGGTAGAGAGTGGAACAAAGCGTTTAAGGAGTGGAGCACAAGAGGACTCTGACACGAATGCCCGAACTTGGCATTTGTGTCAGAGTCCTCTTGTGTGCAACTCCTTGCTTTGCGTAACTCGTTTAGTCTGGAGGGGATAAACCCACAATACGGAGGGGGCCTTTAGACTTGGTGATGTGGTAGAGAGTGCGAAAGAAGGCGCTTAGAGGGCGGAGCCTAAGACACTTTGACCGAAAAAGGCTGGGTCTGCCTTTTTTGGTCGAAGTGCCTTAGGCAGGAGCCCTCTGCCTTCTGCAGCACGTTTAGTCTCGAGAACATGAAAGTGCTGTGTCATGGGGTCTTTATTCTTAGTGTTGCGCATTCAGTCAAGAGAACCACAATACAAAAACGGCCTCAAAACCTAAAAACAAAAATCCAAAAAGCCAAAAATCCAAAAAGCCAAAAAGCCAAAAAGCCAAAAAGCCAAAAGCACGTAACAACCGCCAGCCATATAGTCCCACAAAACCAACTACATGCCAAAAAGGCAATAAAAGAGCCTGAGAAATACAAATTTCTCAAGCTCTTTTTATTTCCCTGAAGGCCGAAAAAACACCATAATCTCGATGCTGACACTAATCAGCAGAATCAAAATGTAGCGGCCTAAAAATAACCCATTCAAAAAACTATAGTTCTGCAAATGATGCCAAGTGATGATCGTTGGAATCAGTAAATTGATATAAACGTGCAGGGCAAAGACTGCCACGAAGACAATGAGTGCTAATAAAATCCAGCCACGACGACCCGCAAAACGTTGCCAATCGTTAAAATATGTCAGAAAAACGACTTCGTTAATGACGACTAGAAATGCAATTAATGGCGTGTGAAAGCCGTGCGGATGAAAGAAATTCAAATAACTGACCAGCCACATCAAAATATTGACGTAGTAGGCATATTTCATGACTTTTTGTTCTCGTTTGTTGTGCTTGGATTCAATTGCGTAGTGTTCCAGCAGCCGGTCATCCCGAACCAGATCATCGACTGAAACATGGTAAAGGTCACTGAGTGCGACCAGACCGTTAATATCCGGGAAACTGCGGTCGCTTTCCCAACCCGAGATGGTTTTGCGGGACACGTGAATCAAGTCCGAAACCTCTCCCTGAGTCAGATTTGCCTTCGTACGGCAGTATTTTAATTTTTCCGATAATTTCATTGTTCACCTAACCTCTGAAGGATAGTTTACCATAGTTTGCTGTGGGGACAAGAAGGGGGAATGATCACACGATTGAGAGCACATCGTTAGACATCGCAGATAAAACGGCATTAGTAGCCAGAATTATACCTAAATTAACGTTTCATCGGGATAAATGGCATTATTCTTGCCGATGAATGCCGGCACCGCTGGCATCAACTGCCCCATCACTTAAATCTTCTAAACGATTCGTGACCCATAATTGAAAACCAATAACAAACGACCAAAGAGCGCTTTTGTTGGCAGTCTTTAGTCGTTATTTTGGTGCAGATATCGATTCATAATTTCAAGGTGGTGGGTGATCATGAGTTGTTTCAAAATACCCATTCCGGGAAATTTACGCATTGTTGAAAGTTCCTGCAGTCGTGCGGTTGTTGGGGTTAAGTTCACTTCTGGTTGCCGAGTGATCCAAGCCGTTGTCTTTGTCAGCGCCTCAAAAAACTTTTCTTTCGGGTGGGCAAAATCATCGTGCTGGTCAGAAACAAAGTGGTGGACCCGTACCTGATTGTCTTTCAAATAAGTCAGGTGCAAAGTTACAGCGCGGCTGGGATGGCCTTGCTCGGAGTAGGTGTGGCCCATAGTCAGATAGTCGCTGAAGCCGATTTCACCATAAAAACGCGCAAACTCAGCATCTGTTGAATAGAAACTATCGGTCATGTCAGCAAAGTCCGCACTGTGATCCGGAAATGGAAAATGGTCAAACAGATGGCCAAATTGTCGACCACGCAAGAGCTGCCGTACGCGGGCCTCCGGAGCTGCAAGCAACGTGACAGTTTCGGGCAGCCAATCACGTTGTACAAAGAGTCGGAGGTCATCAAAATGCTGGACAATGACAACGGCTTTAGGATTCGCGGTCAGGAGTTCCGGCGGCAGCAGGGGCGTGAGCACAAATGCCGGGACAATGTTCGGCGCCAGCAGCAGGTCGCTGATTGGATAACGTTGTTGTACCTGGTACTGGTAATGGCCAACTTGCGGGTTCTGAATAACAGCTAACGGATTGTTTGCAGCGGTAAACGCCTTGATTGTTTTCGGTAAGGCGTTTAAGTCTTTGACCGGTTCAATGATCGGCACTATGTTGGCGTATTCGGTTCCCGCAAACTGGGTAAGGGCGCGCAGGTCGAACTGACGCCCACGAAAATAGGGGTAATAGATCATGATTTTGCCTTCTTAAGCAACACCGATTGCAGTTGCGCAATTTCAAGATTCAGTGCATCGACTTCTTCCTGCAAGGCGGTCACCGCAGTGGATCTGGTCTCGTCAATAAAGCGGTCGTAAAAATTAGCTTCGGAATCGTAAATGTCATAGTGCTGGTGGCGTCTTTTGAGTTCGGTGTACAGTCGTTCGGTCGGGTACTGGGCAATGCCGGTATCCAGTCGTTTGGCCTTGCCGACTTCTCGCGCTAACGAATGGACGAAATGGTCAGTTAGGTCAGCTTCGTCTAACTGTAGATCCTGATAACGCGGTTTACGTTCGACCGTGAAGTATCCAGGCACTGTGACGGGTTCGTCGGCTGCGGCAAGCCGTTCAGCATCGTAGGGTTGATAACTCAAAACACCGATTTTTTCCGGAATTTCATCCGCGACTTCCCGGTAAAGCTTCAACGGTAATACGAAATAGTTGTAGTGGCCAATAAAGGAAAGCTTGGCCTTAGAATGAAAATCGCTTTTGGTCACCTTCAGTTCATAACAGCGCCATTCCACGTGGCCATCGGCTTGACGCTGGTAGCTGAGGGTGTCAACAATGCCCTGATCATCCGGCATGGTGACCTCTTCAACGACCACCGCACCGGCGTCACGACAGTATTGGTAGAGTGTGCGTTCCATTTCAAGCGTGAGTTTGGTTTTCATCAGCTGCCTCCTTTTCGGCGTCGATCATTTGCCAGAATTGTTGGATCGTGGGTGCGAGGTCATCTTGCTTGTACAGTGTTCGGTGATACTGCCAGTGCGGCGGAAAATAGCGGGTATACCGATTGGCACTGAAGCGGCGATCCATCAACAGGATCACCCCGTGGTCGTGAACGGTTCGAATCAACCGCCCGGCTGCTTGCAGCACGTGATTCAGTCCTGGTAGTTGGTAGGCGTACTCAAAGCCGGGTTCATCCTGCAGGTCGAAGTAGTCACGCAGAAGGTCGTTTTCGGTACTTATTCCGGGCAAGCCGACAGAGACAATGCCGACACCAATTAGGCGGTCCGCGGTGAGGTCGATGCCTTCCGAGAAGATGCCACCAAGAATCGCAAACCCGACCAATGTTTCATCAGGATCATTATCGAATGCAGCCAGGAAATCTCGTCGCGTATACTCGTCCATGGCAGTTGTTTGCGCAATTGTTTTAACGTCTGGAAAAGCCGTTTGGAAGACTTGTAAAACGGTATTCAGGTAGGCGTAGGACGGCAAAAAGACAAGGTAATTCCCCTTTTTTTGGGCCACCATGGTGTGAATACTGGCAACAATATCGGGCAGACTGGCTTCACGATTGCGGTAAGTTGTATCAATGTAGTTGGCAATCAAAATCGCCTGGTGCTTTGGTGGGAACGGGGACGGCAATTGGTAACACAGGCTGTCAGTATCTCCGCCCAACACCCGCTGGTAATAGGATAACGGCGAAAAGGTTGCTGAAAACAGCACGGCGCCGCAGCCCTTCAACAATGAATCACGCAGAAAAGCGCTGGGGTCCAGACAAAGCTGTTTAAACACGATGTCCCGGTTTTCATCATCACCGGTCATGATCCGGGTACGGAACGTATCATCGTAGAAATCAGCAATCTTTAGATAACTCAGACAGCTGAAATAGTAGTTCAGAACGGCTTTGGTGAAGTCCGTTTGCGGCTGCTCATCAGCTAGCCAGTCGCTGATGGTTCCGGTGAGTTTTTCAATCGCCTTGTTGAAGTCATCAGCGGGCGCGTTAAACACGCTTTCGTGAGTTGGTTTTGCCATGGTTGGGCCGCTGTAGGTGAAAAAGGCCTTCCGAAGTTTGCGGAAAGCGGAAAGTAAGGGTGTCCTTTTGCCCGCTTGCGCTTTGGATAAATCAATCAGGTCCTGCAATCCACCGAGGGAGAGTTCAGCCGAATACATATCACGTGCCCGGTTGACTAGATTATGGGCTTCATCCACTAAGAAAAAGTTATCGTCGTCATGGTCTACGGCAAAGAAGCGCTGCAGGTAAACTTGCGGGTCAAACAGATAGTTGTAATCGCAAATGATGACATCGCAAAATAAACTGAGGTCCAGTTGAAATTCAAACGGATCCAGTTGGTGTTCGCGAGCATAGGTTTCAACCGTTGTGCGCGTAATGGCGTCTTCATGCTCCAAGACATCCTTCATCGCCGGCTTTAACCGGTCATAGTAGCCCACCATGTAGGGGTTTTCTTCGGGTGCGAGGTCGGCTTCTTCTGGAAATGTGATCGTGTCCTTAGCGGTTAACGTGATGCTTTTGAGATGCAGGTGCTGTTTAGCTAACAGCGTGAGGGCTTCTTCCGCGACGTGGCGGGTGCTTTGCTTGGCCGTTAAATAAAACAGTCGTTGCATTTGGTTTTCGCCCATGGCTTTGACGCAGGGGAAAATAGTGGAAATAGTTTTCCCCGTACCGGTCGGCGCCTCGATGAAGAGTTCACGCTGGAGGCGAATGGCTTTGTAGACGGCGACAGCTAATTCTCGCTGGCCTTGCCGGTAATGGTCAAATGGAAATTGCAATGGTGCGATGCTCTCGTTGCGTTGCTGGCGCAGGTCGGCACGCAGTTGCAGCCACGTTTCATATTCTTTGGTCACGCTCTGAAAGAAGGTCGTGGCTTCCGCTAATGTATAGGTGATTTTTTTGGTTGTAACCTGTTCAGTTGGACGCTGGTAATAGGTTAGCTGCAGGGTGAGTGAAGTCAACGCTTTGTCAGTCATCAAAATAAACGCGTACATTTTTGCCTGGCCCCAGTACAGGGTCAGCGTGTTTTCAGGTAGTTTTTCGAAGGGAAGGTCGGAGGTTTTTATTTCTTCTATAACCGTCTTGTCGCCATTGAGGATAATACCGTCAGCCCGGCCATGAATTAACAGGTCCTGATCAGCAAGCGTGATCGGGTAGTCCAGTGTGTATTCTTTTTGGTAGTTGTCACCGCGCTGACTCTGCAGCATTCGGTGAATGCGTGCGCCCTCTAACGCCGTGTTTGTGCTGTTCAGACTGGCGTTTAAGTCGCCGCCCTTCAGCGTAAATTCAATGAGTTCCCGAATTCCAATTTTACTGACGCTCATGCTGATTCCCCTTCGATTTTAGTCCCAACAAGTATACCATGTTTCACTTGTCGAAGGATGGCACTTGACTGGTGTTTGAGAAAGTCCTTAACCCCATATATTTGTGTGTATTTGCGCAAGTCTTAATACTGTCTTACAGCGCTTATGGCGTTATAATTCACGTAATAAGTAGGTTATATTGGGGGCATTAAAATGAAAAATCGATGGTGGATATTGGTTTCAATTGGGTTGTTTGCGTTCATGTCCAATCTGGACGCCAGCATTGTCAACGTTGCCATGCCGGTGATGGCCAAACAGCTCAACATTCCAATGAATCAAATTGAGTGGGTGGTCTCACTGTACCTGATCGTCTTAAGCGCACTCCTATTGTTCTTTGGGAAGCTGGGAGATCTGTATGGCAAGATTCGAATCTTTAGAATTGGAACGGTTGTTTTTCTGGTGGGGTCGTTGTTATCCGGCTGGCAGATCAACTTTCCGTTTTTACTATTTGGTCGTATCATCCAGGGACTTGGCGGCGCCATGACCCTGTCGAACACGTACGGCATCACGACGGCCACCTTTGATCTCAAGGAACGGGGCCGGGCAATGGGGTTCATTAGTACCTTCGTGGCGTTGGGGGCCGTTGCTGGTCCTGGTGTCGGCGGTATTATTTTGGCGAAACTGCCTTGGGGCTATATTTTCTGGGTCAACCTGCCAATTGGTATCATTGCAATCATATTAGGGATGTTTGTTTTACCGAAATCAACCGCGGAGACCAGCGGCAAGATAGACTGGGCGGGATTCTTGAATTTTGCACTGCTCATTGTGAGTTTTTTCGTGGCCATTTTTATTGGTCAGGAAATCGGGTATCTTAAACCGTTGCCACTGGCGCTCTATGCCATTGCTATCATCACGTTCTGGGGCTTCATCCACAGTGAAAAGCGCGCGGATTCGCCGCTGATGCCGTTGTCGATGTTTAAAATTAAACCCTTTACGTATGGGGTGGGCGCCGCGGTATTGATCTTTTTATCCAACTTCTTTACCGTGGTCATCATGCCGTTTTACCTTGAGGATGCACGCCACTTATCGGCGAGTGCGGCGGGATTGCTGCTGATTATTTTCCCGATCGTGATGACGTTTGCCGGACCGTTCGGCGGCTATCTGGCCGACCATTTTTCACAAAGTCGAGTTGCAACACTAGGGCTGTTGATTGTGGCTATTGGTCAGTCAGGATACATCTTTCTTGGGCTCAACAGTCCAATTTGGGTATACGTAGCAGTCACCGTGGTGATGGCTATCGGGACTGGCCTATTTCAATCGCCGAATAGCGACATTGTCATGTCTGTTGTGCCAAGAAGTCAATTAGGAAGCGCTGGCAGTCTTAATGCGCTCGCTAGAAATATCGGGATGATTTCAGGTACGGCCCTGTCGACCACGACACTGTTCTTAGGTATGAGCGTTAAGGCGGGGTTCCGGGTGACCAACTACCTGCCGAGTCAGCCGGAAGCGTTTATCTATGGAATGCACGCGGCGTTCATCGTCTCGCTGGTGATTATTATTTTGGCGTTCCTGCTGTCACTGTTACAGGGTAAGGCGGTTGCCACCGTCAAGATGGCTTGATAAGCGTCGGTGCTGAACGTTTGGCCTAACGGAGGGATAATGTTCGGTTATGACGAACACAAGACCGCACAATGTTTCAAAATAAAACGAAACCAACTTTCTGCAAAAACATCTTAAAACGACCTTGCAATTTCTAGAAATGTGCGTATACTTTAAAGCAATTAAACCTTTAACATTTAGTCCTGTGAGGCTAAAAAGGATCGGTAATGACTGGCTATAAGTCCAGACACCAACCTCTTTACTCACAGGCAGTAAAGAGGTTTTTTAATTCATATTGACGATTTAATTGTCTCCCGTGAGAGCAAAACGTCCAGGAAAATCCGAACATTAATGAGGAATCCTAAAAAGGCGCGCTTTGCAAACATGGCAAGGCGCGTTTAATTTTAGGAGGAAATATTATGCTAGAAACCACCAAGCCGTTAAGTTACGCAAACGTACTCAGTATGAAAGATTTAGGTGCTGATGAAGTCATGGACATGATCCGTGAAGCTCAACAATTTAAAGCTGGTAAAGAAATCCAATTGAAGCGGCCCGTCTACGCGGCCAACCTGTTCTTCGAATCAAGCACACGGACTCACACAAGTTTCGAAGTTGCTGAACGTAAATTAGGGTTGCAAGTGGTCAACTTCGACCCTTCAAACAGCTCAGTTAACAAAGGTGAAACAATGGGCGACACCGTCAAGACGTTCCAAGCCTTGGGTGTTGACGTTGTGGCTATCCGCGACCGAAAGAACGAATATTACAACGACTTAGTAAACGACCCGCACATTCACTTGGGAATCGCAAACGGCGGTGACGGTTCTGGCGAACATCCTTCACAATCGCTGCTTGACATGATGACCATTTATGAAGAATTCGGTCACTTTGATGGCTTAAAAGTCGCCATTGTCGGCGATTTGACCCACTCACGCGTTGCCCGTTCAAACATGGAAGTCCTCAACAAGTTAGGTGCTGAAGTATACTTTGGCGGTCCTGAAAAGTGGTTCAACAACGAGTTTGCTGAATACGGGACTTGGATGCCCGTTGATGACCTGGTAGAAAAGGTCGATGTCATGATGTTCCTGAGAGTTCAACACGAACGCTTGGACGCATCAGAAAACAGCACTTTTACAGCCAGCAAGTACAACGCTGCTTATGGTTTGACTGAAGAACGTGAATCCCGAATGAAGGATCACGCCATCATCATGCATCCGGCGCCAGTCAACCGCGGTGTTGAAATTGCAGATTCACTGGTTGAATGCGACCGTTCACGGATCTTTACTCAAATGGCAAACGGTGTGTTCATCCGCATGGCAATCATGGCCAGCATGTTACGCTACCGCGGCCTGATTGACGAAGACTAGGCGGATAAGAGACGAATGAAGCGATTACTCAAAAATGGCCAGTTACTGATTGATGGTCAAATCAAAACCCAAGATATTTTAATTGAAAACGATAAGATTGCAGCCATCGGCAAACTCGATGGTGCGCAAGTGAATGCGGATGACGTGTTTGATGCGGCTGGCTTGTTTGTTAGTCCCGGTCTAGTCGATGTGCACGTTCATTACCGCGAACCCGGTCAGACCGACAAGGAAACGATTAAAACTGGTAGTCTGGCTGCGGCCCACGGCGGTTTTACGACCGTAGCAGCAATGCCAAATGTCATTCCAACACCAGACACACCGGAACGCATAACAGCTCAAATTGCCAAAAACAAGAAAGATGGCGCTGTACACATTGTCCAGTACGCGACCATTACTACAGATCGCGGCGGTGACGAACTGGTTGACTTTAAAGCCCTTAAAGCAGCTGGCGCGTTTGCTTTCAGCAACGACGGCAACGGTGTTCAGACAAGTGAAACGATGTATGAGGCGATGAAGCAGGCGGCTGGTTTAGACATGGCCGTTGTCGCTCATGCTGAAGACGATAGTTTGACCCATGGCGGGGTGATGCACGAGGGTGCTGCTTCCCGGGAACTCGGGTTGCCTGGTATTCCAAGTGTCAGTGAAACGGCACAGGTTGCGCGTGATGTTGTGTTGGCTCAGGCGACTGGTGCCCACTACCACGTTTGCCACGTCTCGTCTGCGGCCACGATTCAGGTTGTACGGGCTGCTAAGCAGGCTGGCGTGAACGTGACTGCCGAGGTGTCACCGCACCATTTACTGTTGTCAGATGACCAGATCACTACCGATAATGCTATGCTGAAAATGAACCCGCCGTTGGGCAGTGAAAACGACCGTCAGGCACTGATTCAAGGATTGCTGGATGGCACGATCGATATGATTGCGACTGACCACGCACCGCATACGGATGCAGAAAAGGCGCAGTCGATGCTTAAATCACCGTTTGGTATTACGGGTAGTGAAACAGCCTTTCAAGAGTTGTACACCAAGTTCGTTAAACCAGGCACGTTCAGTCTCGCACAGCTGATCAACTGGATGGCTGTGCAGCCAGCTAAGGTCTTTGGCCTCGATAATGCTGGCAGCCTCAGTGTGGGCCAACCGGCAGACCTTGCCGTGTTTGACCTCACCACCCCTTATGAAATTAAAACGGACGACTTCCTATCAATGGGTCATAATTCACCATTTGTTGGTGATACCGTTTATGGCGGTACCCAGTTAACACTGGTTGATGGGCAAGTTGCGTATAAACGTTAATGAAGAACCAATGATTTCTCCTGAAACACCACCGAGCACATTGCTCGGTGGTGTTTTAGTTATGCTAAAATTGAGAAGACGTCACAATGAAGGAGACTTAATGAATGACAGCGGAAGACTTAAAAAAGCTTGCCGAGTTATTGACAGCATATAATATTGAATTGAAAACAGATGGCACAAAAATCACCCATGTGAACGGCCATGTAGCCGAGCTAAAGGGGGAAGATTATATGCCTGATCAACTGATTACCGTGATTCTGCAGATAGTTGGTGCCGATTTACGCGGCGCATGGTTTCATGCTTTACATAACTAGTGTTACAGTTTCATTTCAATTATGACAAAGCAACAGATATTGTTAGATGTGTGTGACAGTCACGTCACGTTTTCTTGGTATGCTATTCCTCGAGTTGTTAAGAAAATCTAAAGAAACCGGGGAATGAAGACAGTGTCAGTTAAAAAATTATTGAACGTCATGATAATCTTTGTTGCGATGATTGGTGGTCTGGCACTGCCTTCATTGTCACCAGTAGGGTCACAGGTGCATGCTCAGGCAAAGTACAATCCAAGCAAGGATGCCGTAATGTCCGTTAGCGTGTTTAAACGAATGGGGCGGGTCTATTACCACAAACGGGTCTTTACCTACTATTCACCAAATGGCAGTCACGTGTATGGGATGGGTGCATATACATCAGACGGCACCTACACCCTAAACGGCCGTGACAAAAACGGTTACCTCATTTTAGCCAACAACAAAAAATTTGGAACAAAAATCAAAACACCACTGGGTGTAGGGGTCGTGCATGATCGTGGCACCTATGGAAGTCATTATGATATTGTGGTGAAGTAGAGAGTGGAGCAAGGCGCCTAAGGGGCGGAGCAGAACGGACTCTGAGCGAAAAAGTCCGGGCCTGACTTTTTGGCTCAGAGTCCGTTCTGCAGTAGCCCCTTGCCTTGCAGAACTCGTTTCGACACGGTGGCCTAAAAGCACATCGCCAGCACCACAAAGTCTGAGCGAAAAAGTCCGGGCCTGACTTTTTCGTTCAGAGTCCGTTCTGCAGTAGCCCCTTGCCTTGGAACTCGTTTTGGCACGGTGGCCTAAAAACACGTTGCCAGCACCACTTAAGTCAACAGGTCCAAAGAGTTCAATTCTCTCTTTGACAGAATCACAACATTAAGTTGACATTTCTCATCAAAGCATTAAACTAACAGTAATCAAATAAATGATAAAACAATGAGAAGATGAGTAACCAGCATACCCTGCAAAGCGAGTTCCGGTTGGTGCAATGGAATCAGCGGTATTTGGTGAAGATGGTCTTTGAGCAAAATCATGGTAAGCAATCGCAAGCCGGGATTGGGTGCTGCCCACTATTGCAGCTGTGTGACCGTTATGGGCACACTAAGCGACCTCGCGTGGCGGGGTAATTAAGGTGGTACCGCGAAGATCAATCGTCCTTAGAGTAATTTCTAGGGACGATTTTTTTGTTGTAAATAGGAGGAATTTAATCATGAGTCAATTTCCAAATCGTTTCGATATTGTCGGCAGCTTTTTACGACCGGCCGCAATTAAGCAGGCCCACGCTGATTTGAAAGCCGGGAAAATTAGTCAAAATGATGCGACAGCAATTGAAAATCAACAAGTTGAACGATTAGTAAAAAAAGAAATCGATCTCGGCCTGACCGATGTTACCGATGGTGAATTTCATCGCAGCTGGTGGCACCTGGACTTTTTGGCCGGGTTAAACGGTGCCGATTTCTTTGAACCAGAGCATGGGTTTGTGTTCAACGGACAAGAAACGCGCAAGGGCGCTATTCGAATTGATGGCAAAATCACCTACAACCCAGACCACCCATTTTTCAAAGGCTTCCAATTTTTACAAAGTATTGTTCCGGCTGGCATTACACCTAAGCAGACGATTCCGAGCCCCTCGGTGCTATTTCCTAATGAAGCTGCCATGATTTACGACAATTACTATCATGATTTCGACGCGTTTTTGGCTGATGAGATCAAGGCTTACCAAGAGACCGTACAACACTTTTACGACCTTGGCTGCCGCTATCTGCAATTGGACGACACCTCATGGGGCATGTGGGCCAGCTTCTCAAAGGGTAAGACGATTTTGCCTGAACTGGCACCGTTGTGTGAAGCAACGGTCAAGGCCATCAACGCGATTGCGGATAACAAACCTGATGACCTGACACTGACAATGCACGTTTGTCGAGGAAACTACGACTCCAATTGGGCCGGCGCTGGGGCTTACGATCCGGTCGCCGATTATTTAGCTGAGCTGCACATTGACGGCTATTTTTTGGAATATGATGACGAACGGTCAGGCGGCTTCGAACCACTCAAAAAGATTGCGGACAATGGTCGTGAACAACGCATTGTTTTAGGGCTGGTCACGACGAAGAAACCTGATCTTGAATCCGCAGATTTATTGAAGACCCGGATCAAAAAAGCGGCTCAGTTTGTGCCCCAAAACAATCTTTGTCTATCACCTCAATGCGGATTTGCTTCGACTGAAGAGGGGAACCATTTAACTGAAGATGACCAGTGGGCCAAACTAAAACTGGTCGTGGATACCGCAAAGGCAGTTTGGCCAGCATAGGTGTCCCACGCGGATCGCAGTCTCGGAAAGAAGAGATGCTTGCAACTCCCTTGACTTTCACAGATGAATCTCATATAATCTAACTTGAATTTAATAAATCGTTAATTGAAATGCGTTGATGAGAAGAGTAGTTGCGCCAGTGGTGTTCAGTGAACCGTGTAAGTGAGAAGCGGTGACCGCAAACGGGACGAAGATGAGCTCAGAGCAGTCGCAAGGTTCACGCTTTGCTTCCGGTTGCCACCGATAACTGGCCGGGTATCAGCAGGTACCTCGAGGTGTTGTGTGTGAACGCAGCACGAACTAGGGTGGTAACACGAGCTTTCGTCCCTATACCAAATAATTGGTATGGGACGGAAGCTTTTTTTGTTTCATTTAACGAACACTGTCAGTAAATAAGTTTTTTAAAAAGGGGATTTTTCTAATGAGCGAAACCACAACACAAACTTTTACAAAACGCACAACCTCACCATTTCGATACGATGTCGTCGGCAGTTTTTTGCGGCCATTGTCTTTGAAACGCGCACGTGAGCAATTTGCTAACCATGAGATCAACGCCGTCGAACTCAAACAGGTGGAAGACCAGTCCATTATCGAACTGCTGCGCCGTGAAGAAAACGCTGGCCTGCACGCAGTTACCGATGGTGAATTTCGTCGCAGCTGGTGGCACCTCGACTTTTTCTGGGGTCTTCAGGGTGTTGAAAAAGTAAGCTTGGATTCAGGTTACAGTTTCCACGATGAAGAAACGCGGGCTGAAAGTGCTCGGTTAACAGGTTTATTGAGTGGTGAGAACCACCCGTTTGTTGAGCATTTCAAATTTACACAAAAACATGCCAGCGATACTGTTTTAGTCAAACAAACGATTCCAGCGCCGGCGCAATTTTTGGCAGAATTGCAACGACCAGAAAATTTAAAGGCCACTCAAGCATTTTACCCAACCGATGATGATCTGATTGAAGGTATCGCAAAAGCTTACCATCACGTAATTTTGGACCTTTACAATGCTGGTTGCCGCAATGTTCAACTGGACGACTGTACGTGGGGCATGCTCGTGAGCCAACACGATGGTGCCCGTCCAGATGCCTCACAGGATGAAGAACGACTGACAATTTTAAAACAGCAGTACGTTACGGTTAATAACAAGGCCATTGCGGGCTTGCCAGACGATTTAACCGTGAACACCCACATTTGTCGTGGTAACTACCATTCTACTTGGGCATCAGCTGGCGGCTATGATTCAGTTGCCGACCCGCTGTTCAATCAGGAAAATGTGTCAGCCTACTTCTTGGAATATGACACTGAACGGGCTGGCGGCTTCGAACCACTAAAGAAGGTTTCAACTGATAAACTGGTCGTACTTGGTTTGGTGACTTCAAAAGACGGCAAACTGGAAGATCCAAAGGTCATCATTGACCGCATTCACGAAGCCGGCAAGTACGTGCCATTAGACCGTCTTTGTTTAAGTACCCAGTGCGGTTTTGCTTCAACTGAAGAGGGTAATGTTCTGACCGAAGAACAGCAGTGGGCAAAAATCGAGTTGGTTAAGAAGGTTGCCACGGCTGTGTGGGGTGAGGGCTAAAGTGGCGAAGAAGGTGATTCACCCTTGCCTTCGAGAACACGGTTCAACGCTATTTTCATTGGATTAAACTCGTACAACAATCGAACAATAACAAAAAACACGCGCAACCGGGCCAAATGACCAGGGTGCGCGTGTTTTCGGTCTGGGGCTGTTTGGCAGCCATTGACCTATTTACATAAAATGTGAAGTTACTAGCTAACATAGGGTTAGCCGATATTCGGAATAAGATTTTTTTTGGTAAGTTTCATTGCGTTGCGTTTTGCTAAATTAGCTCACGTAACTGGTGTTGCCTGAATCAGTGGTTGTCGTTGTTGATGGAGTCGTGACGTAGTAGGTGTCAAAGACGACCTTGATCGTGTCGCCATAGCTTAAGTTGCTGTTTGCAGAAGCCGTCTTGTCCGCATCATAAACGTAGAAGTATGACCGGCCATTGCTTGCTGAAGCACCGACATATCCGCTTTTAGTGGTGCCATCTGAGCTGGTAGCAGTGGTGTAGGCAGTTTCTGAGGTGCCCTTGAAGAGGCTGCCGATCGAACCGTCAGTATCATAGGCGTCAGAACTGATTGTTGTCCCACTAGTCCCAGTCAAAGCCTCTTGCTGGGTGGTCGTTAATGATGGGTAGCCGTCGGCAAAGTCAGATGATGACAATGTGTTGTAGTTACTGTTGACGAAGGTGACTTTAGAAGTCGATGATTTTGCGACAGTCACGTACGCTGTTCCACCATAGACGGCGGATGACAAGTCAGAAGTGCTAGTTACTGTATAGCCAGAAGGGACATTGTCCTTTGCGAAGGTTTCCAGCGTTTCACCAGCCGTGTTTTTGTCAGAGCCAACGCTGCCACCCTCGGTGGTTGAAGTGCCGGATGCGGCAATGAACTTGTTGGAAGCTGTCGAAATGATGTTACCACTCGAATCTCGGTAAACGACTGTCACACTGTTTGACGAGGTAGCGGTTGGTTCTGCGTTCGTCTGGGTAACATTTGAGGCTTTGACCCAGGCACCAACTAAGCCGTTAGTGGTTGAACCGTCAACTGAAGCAATTTTGTACCATGTTGCGCCTTCACGTGAGGTCTTTTCGGCAGCACTAAAGGTAAATGTTGAGTCAGCATATGCGCTGGTGGAGGTCAGTGTTGATCCATTGACCTTCGCCCGGCCAATCTTGTATTCGGCGTAGGAAGGTTGTTGATAGAATAAGGTGTTTGAAGTTGAGCTGGTCGAGGCGCTCAATTTATAAGTAGCTGATGACGATGGTGCAGTAGCTGTTGTTGTGGTGTCGTAAGACTTAACCCCGCCAGCGAAGGCAGAAGTTGATTTACCACCATAGACCCAGCCACGGTATGAGCCGTCGAATGAAACGACTTTATAGTAGACGGAACCGCGATTAGTAACAGCAACCTTGTAGGCACGGAAGTTGGCCTTGCCACTCGTCGACTTTGCTAACTTTTTAGCGGTTGTCTTAGTGGCAACTAGTTTGGCACCCTTCAAGGTCCCGACCTTGTTATAAATGGCGTTTGAACCAGTTAAACTAACGTTGCGGCTAGTTGCAGCCGTTGTTAAAGTCTTGTTGGATTTGATCGTTGCGTAGGATTTAGCACTCGCGGTCGTTGAAGTTGCTGCACCTGCAGCAACCAAGGAAACTGCTGCTAACCCCAAATAAAGAGATTTCTTCATCCCAGTTTTCATGGTATCTCGCTCCTTTATGGAAAATAGAATAAGTGAACACGCTAACGTCGGCGTTAACGTTAAAAGCACTATACCATCAAACTGTTGATTACTTTGTGAAAATTAGAAATTTTAATACTTTCGTGATGGAAAGTAAAGAAAAATGAAAGGAGTTTTTTAGGTTGAATTAAGGCCCGGATTTAAAATCTAAGTGCAACAAGTTCAAATTATACAAATAGGCCATGGAG
>NZ_AYYR01000038.1 GCF_001435975.1 Secundilactobacillus collinoides DSM 20515 = JCM 1123 | reverse complement strand
TATGCATAATCAGCTTTCTTTAATTTTTGAGCCATAAATATCCAAGCTATTAACGAAAACAACAGGACTATAAACACCGTTATGTAACTCGTGTTTCCGTGATAGGTTAACGAACCGTTATTATAATTAACGATTTTCAAGAAAGCAGTAATTGGATAATAGTCTTGCAGGTTTTGTCCAGCTACAAATACGCCAACAAAGCCATAAACAAAGGCAATAACCACGTTGAGATAAGATGAGGCTTGTCGAATAAACAAAATCAAGATTGGTAAGACAGCGATAAGAACCCCCAAGCTAATACCAATTAACTGAATCATTGAGATCAGAAAATGATATATGGGTTCACTTTTATGCGGTAAGAACAGGAACATCAAGTATGTTAAAAACGCATTTAAAGCTGCAAATACTACGTTGATTAGGCATAAAGCAACCAATTTGCTAACATACAATTTATTGACAGAAACGGCGCAAGTAATGTTATTCTTTAGTGCTCCAGATATATGCTCAACATTAATTAAATAGTTACTAAAGATAACAATCATTGCCGGTAAGACTAAACTAAAACTATCCCAAATAACGATATTCATAAAATCAGTGTAATTATAGAGTGAATGTTCATTGCCACTGTATAGTTGAAATATTGAGAGTAGATCAGTAAAGACAAGGGAGATAAAAAATACGAGTAAGACGTCACATCTTTTCAATTTACGAAACTCATTGATAATTAGGGTTCCCATATCTATTCCTCCTCACTTTCAAATAATTTGACT
>NZ_AYYR01000037.1 GCF_001435975.1 Secundilactobacillus collinoides DSM 20515 = JCM 1123 | reverse complement strand
GGCAACGTCCTACCCTCGCAGGGGGCGATCCCCCAACTACTCTTGGCGTGCTGAAGCTTAACTTCTGTGTTCGGCATGGGAACAGGTGTATCCTTCAGGCTATCGCCACCACACTATTGAGAACTGATGCTCTCAAAACTAGATAATATCATTTTCTTGCCGACAACGACCGTTGTCTTACTTGGTTAAGTCCTCGACCGATTAGTACTAGTCCGCTCCATACATCACTGTACTTCTACTTCTAGCCTATCTACCTGATCATCTCTCAGGGGTCTTACTTCCATAAAGGAATGGGAAATCTCATCTTGAGGCGAGTTTCACACTTAGATGCTTTCAGCGTTTATCTCATCCACACATAGCTACTCAGCAATGCGCCTGGCGGCACAACTGATACACCAGCGGTGTGTCCATTCCGGTCCTCTCGTACTAGGAACAGCTCCTCTCAAATTTCCTACGCCCGCGACGGATAGGGACCGAACTGTCTCACGACGTTCTGAACCCAGCTCGCGTACCGCTTTAATGGGCGAACAGCCCAACCCTTGGGACCGACTACAGCCCCAGGATGCGATGAGCCGACATCGAGGTGCCAAACCTCCCCGTCGATGTGGACTCTTGGGGGAGATAAGCCTGTTATCCCCAGGGTAGCTTTTATCCGTTGAGCGATGGCCCTTCCATACGGTACCACCGGATCACTAAGCCCGACTTTCGTCCCTGCTCGACCTGTCTGTCTCGCAGTCAAGCTCCCTTCTGCCTTTACACTCTACGAATGATTTCCAACCATTCTGAGGGAACCTTTGGGCGCCTCCGTTACTTTTTAGGAGGCGACCGCCCCAGTCAAACTGCCCACCTGACACTGTCTCCCACCACGCTGAGTGGTGCGGGTTAGAGTGTTCACACAACAAGGGTCGTATCCCACCAGCGCCTCTGCCGAAACTAGCGTTCCGGCCTCTACGGCTCCGACCTATCCTGTACAAGTTGTGTCAACACCCAATATCAAGCTACAGTAAAGCTCCATGGGGTCTTTCCGTCCTGTCGCGGGTAACCTGCATCTTCACAGGTACTATAATTTCACCGAGTCTCTTGTTGAGACAGTGCTCAGATCGTTACGCCTTTCGTGCGGGTCGGAACTTACCCGACAAGGAATTTCGCTACCTTAGGACCGTTATAGTTACGGCCGCCGTTTACTGGGGCTTCATTTCTGGGCTTCGCCGAAGCTAACTCATCCACTTAACCTTCCAGCACCGGGCAGGCGTCAGCCCCTATACGTCATCTTACGATTTTGCAGAAACCTGTGTTTTTGATAAACAGTCGCCTGAGCCTTTTCACTGCGGCTGCACTTGCGTGCAGCACCCCTTCTCCCGAAGTTACGGGGTCATTTTGCCGAGTTCCTTAACAAGAGTTCACTCGCACACCTTAGGATACTCTCCTCGACTACCTGTGTCGGTTTGCGGTACGGGTAATAAAGTATTCACTAGAAGCTTTTCTCGGCAGTGTGACATCGGCCACTTCCCTACTTAAATTCGGTCCTCATCACAGCTTGTCAACCCGGCTGCCAGCATTTGACTGGTAACCTGACTTGCTGCTTGAACGCACATTTCCAATCGTGCGCACGGCTTAGCCTACTGCGTCCCTCCATCGTTCAAACACACTTTACTAGTACAGGAATCTCAACCTGTTAGCCATCGCTTACGCCTTTCGGCCTCAGCTTAGGTCCCGACTAACCCTGGGAGGACGAGCCTTCCCCAGGAAACCTTAGTCATTCGGTGGATCAGATTCTCACTGATCTTTCGCTACTCATACCGGCATTCTCACTTCTAAGCGCTCCACTAGTCCTTACGATCTAGCTTCACCGCCCTTAGAACGCTCTCCTATCACGTGACCTAATGGTCACATCCACAATTTCGGTGGTATCCTTAGCCCCGGTACATTTTCGGCGCAAAATCACTCGGCTAGTGAGCTATTACGCACTCTTTAAATGGTGGCTGCTTCTGAGCCAACATCCTAGCTGTCTATGCAACTTCACCGCCTTTTCCACTTAGGATACACTTAGGGACCTTAATTGGTGGTCTGGGCTGTTCCCCTTTCGACGATGGATCTTATCACTCACCGTCTGACTCCCGGATATAAATCTGTGGCATTCGGAGTTTATCTGAATTCAGTAACCCATGACGGGCCCCTAGTCCAAACAGTGGCTCTACCTCCACGATTCTCAATTCCGAGGCTAGCCCTAAAGCTATTTCGGAGAGAACCAGCTATCTCCAAGTTCGTTTGGAATTTCACCGCTACCCACACCTCATCCCAGCACTTTTCAACGTACACGGGTTCGGGCCTCCAGTGCGTTTTACCGCACCTTCACCCTGGACATGGGTAGGTCACCTGGTTTCGGGTCTACACCAACATACTGAAACGCCCGTTTCAGACTCGCTTTCGCTGCGGCTCCGTCTCTGCGACTTAACCTTGCATGTTAGCGTAACTCGCCGGTTCATTCTACAAAAGGCACGCTGTCACCCATTAACGGGCTCCAACTAATTGTAGGCACATGGTTTCAGGAACTATTTCACTCCCCTTCCGGGGTGCTTTTCACCTTTCCCTCACGGTACTGGTTCACTATCGGTCACTAGGGAGTATTTAGCCTTGGGAGATGGTCCTCCCGGATTCCGACCAGGTTTCACGTGTCTGGCCGTACTCAGGATCCTGAACTGAGGGTCGTCGGTTTCGTTTACGGGGCTCTCACCCTCTGTGGCCAGGTTTCCCAACCTGTTCAACTACCAACGACTTTGGTAACTCAAATGTTCAGTCCTACAACCCCAGGAAGCAAGCTTCCTGGTTTGGGCTGTTCCCACTTCGCTCGCCGCTACTATGGGAATCGCAATTGCTTTCTCTTCCTGTGGGTACTTAGATGTTTCAGTTCCCCACGTCTGCCTTTACTTAGCTATGTATTCACTAAGCAATAACCATCGGTTAAGATGGCTGGGTTTCCCCATTCGGAAATCTCCGGATCAAAGCTTACGTACAGCTCCCCGAAGCATATCGGTGTTAGTCCCGTCCTTCATCGGCTCCTAGTGCCAAGGCATTCACCATGCGCCCTTGTTAACTTAACCTAAATCACTAACGTGATTTCAGTTAATTGAGTATATGCGAAGTAGTTTAACTACTAATAAAAAACTCAAAATAACGCGGTGTTCTCGGCTTAATTAAAATGAAATTATTAATTAATAAAAGAAAATTGATATTATCTAGTTTTCAAAGAACCA
>NZ_AYYR01000004.1 GCF_001435975.1 Secundilactobacillus collinoides DSM 20515 = JCM 1123 | reverse complement strand
AGTCGCTTCTGCAGTAGCCCTCAGCCTTGCGGAACTCGTTTCCGCTATGAGGCCAAGACCCACGTCGCAAGCACTACTAAGACGATTAACCCATAAAAGTCCGAAGCTGACTTTTATGCCCAGAGTCGCTTCTGCACTAGCTCCCATCCTTGCGGTACTAAGCACAAAAGAAATCCAAAAGACAGTTTTGCTTCCATAATAAAAGACACCCCAGACCGAAATTCCATAGTTGAATTTCAATCCGGGGTGTTTTTTATGGCTGTCAGCAACCATTTGCTGCAAGTCAAGGCTAAAGCAACTGAGCATGCTCAAGCGATTATTCCGGTGTTATTTAGACGGCTCATTAAATCCTGTCTCAATCTCGTTTTTGCCGTCACTGCACGACCCAAGGAAAATGAGTAGCCGCAAATTGACAAGTTCGACGCGTCTTTGACTGCTATCTGAAACTGAGAATTTGTTGTGCGGGCAGGCGAACCGATCCTGCTGAAGGCTGAGCAGCCTTTCCCACAGCCACCATAATGACTGGCACATACCGGGTGGCATCGAGGTCCAGCGCGGTCGCAATTTTATCGTGGTCGTAGCCCGTCATCGGACCGGTTTCGAACCCGTGTGCGCGGGCAACCAGCATAAATTGCATGGCTGGGAGGGCAACATCCAGGGTGAAGGTGGTCACTAAAGCTGGTGTTGGCATCGCCCCGTAGACTTTTTTTACGATACCGACGAGGTGGTCGCTGACCTCCTGCGGCATTTTGCCAGCTTTGACAGCCTGGTCAAAAACGACCTGGGCGTTTTCTGAAGCTTTTAAATCAGCGAAAAACAGCACCAGAGCGGAAGCTGTTTCATTTTGATGGGCGTTGGCGGCCATCAGCGGTTTGATTTTTGCTTTGGCCTCTGGTGAATCGATAATCACGATTCGCCACGGTTGCACGTTGATAGCTGACGGTGCCGAAACGGATTCAGTGATCATTTGTGTCAGTTCCACACGACTGATTTTTACTGAAGGATCAAAATCGTGGACCGCGTGCCGGCCCTCGATGATCTGTTGGAAATCGTTATTTTTAAACGTTGACATGGACATCAACCTCTTTTGATAAATTTAATACTGCTTGCATTTATCATACTGGTTTTCGGTCACTTGTCAATATGACTGCTGAGCTGGTATCACGGTAATGAAAACGGTTACCGTCTATGAACAATGTTCCTGAAAAGTGGTAAACTGGTTATCGTAATTTCATTTCACGTTAACCAAGACGACTATCGGAGGCAGACAACATGCTAGCATTTGCAAACGACTATTCAAAGGGCGCTCATCCCGCAATTTTACAACGGTTCATTGATACCAACCGCGACCCGCAACCCGGGTACGGTCAGGATACATATTCGGCAAGCGCTGCTGAAAAGATTCAGGCAGCTTGCGACTGCCCGGATGCTCAGGTGACTTTCATCGCTGGTGGGACGCAGGCCAACGCGGTCATTATTTCAACGGTTCTGAAAGATTATCAGGGCGTGATTGCAGCTGATACCGGTCACGTCAGCATTCACGAAGCCGGTTCGATCGAATATACCGGTCACAAGGTTTTGACGATTCCGGGGCACGATGGCAAGATTGACGCCCAAGAATTGGCAGCTTACATTCGTGGCTTTTACGATGACGAAAATCACATTCAAATGGTTTATCCGGGCATGGTCTACATTTCTCAACCGACCGAATATGGCACCCTGTATTCAAAACAGGAATTGACTGCGATTTCTGACGTCTGTCACCAGTATGACATTTCGTTGTTCATGGACGGTGCCCGGTTGGGCTACGGCTTGATGAGTCCCGAGAATGACCTGACGCTGCCGGAAATTGCTAAACTGGTCGATGTTTTTTACATCGGTGGGACGAAGGTTGGCGCGCTTTGTGGCGAAGCCGTCGTGTTTACGCACAATAACCAACCGGAATACTTCAATAACCGGGTCAAACGACGTGGTGCTCAATTGGCTAAAGGCCGGTTAATTGGGGTTCAGTTCGAGACACTGTTTACGGATAATCTGTACTTCAAGATCAGTGCGCACACCATCGAAATGGCCGCCCAGTTAAAGGCTGCTCTAACGGAAAAAGGGTACCAGTTCTTCATTGCCTCGCCGACTAACCAGCAGTTTGTGGTAGTAACGAATGAGAAGCTGGCTGCCTTGAAGCAGGAGGTTGATTTTAGCTTTTGGGAAAAGATTGATGATGACCACACAGCGATTCGGCTGGTGACTAGCTGGGCAACGACGGAAGAAGAGATTGCGGCCCTGAAAGCTGTGTTATAGCGCAGGGGTGAAGATACAAAACAAGGCATAGGACACATTAAAAGGGTCACTTTCGTTGTTTTCGCTCGCTTGGACTTGTGACTCGGGCATCATCTAAACGACCCCCACTAAAAATCTTAATTGGGATTTTTAGTGGGGGTCGTTTATATTCTTGGGGCCAAAGCGTTTTTTACCCCAATTTTTCAGCGACATGATTAGCGCCTAGGTTAAAAGATCAGGCGCGGACTTTTTTGATGCTTTCGTCTAAGCAGTGCTTGCGACGTTTTTTAAGCGGTCATAGCCGAAACGAGCGCTTGGCAAAGTGCTTTACGCGCCACCTCTTAACCGCCCTGTCCACCCGGCAATATCAGTCTGCTTAAACGCATAGGTCAATGGCTGATGATAGGCAGCTTCATACGCTTTGCATTTTTGCTGATAATCCTGGTGCATCATTGCGAAGCTATTATCGCGAACGGATTTCTCAGGATCGGGGTAAATGACAGGCAGGATGTGCAGCACATAGCTGACCTCATTAAAATCAGCTGTTTTCGCATGACCTGTGTCCCTGATCTCGACAAAGCACGAAATGATTGGGGCCTTCAATTGGGCCGCGTATTGGTAGGCACCGCGCTTTGGTGGTCGCGGTTTGCGGTAGTTGAACCACATTTCCTGTTCTGGATAAATCAGGATGTTGTGGCCGTCCTCTAGAACGCCCGCCATTAACTTGGGCAGAGTCTTGCCAACGTAGTGAACGCTGTCGGTGAGTGGAATCGTATCGATGTTGCGCATGATGTAGCCCAACAGACCCGTCATGTCGAAATTGGTCAGTTGGCTGATCAGGTAGAGCCGTTTCATTTGAAGGCCGCGTCGCACGACCATGTTTTCGTACGGGCTGAAATGGTTGCTGGTCACGATGGCTCCTTGATGCAGGTCACGCAAACGTTCCTGACCAACAACGATAAGCTTACGTGTCTGCCAGCGGGTATCCACATTGAGCAGCGTTCTAGCAACCAGATTATTGACCTGATAAGAAAGGTGATCTTGATGGCGGAGATAGGTTTCGAGTTCTGCCTCAGCTTGAGCGGCACTCAACTGCGGGTCACCGGGCTCAACCTTGGCATTGTAATCTTGGCGTTTGATTGCCTGTTGGATGTTGGCAATAACCGGCTCGCGATTAGGTAAATCAGTCACGGCACTCATATGACCACTTCTTCCCGGTTTTGGTCACGAATCTGACGAAACGTGTTGGTCGCAGTTGCCTGGGTTTCTGCGACCTTTAAGATGCGTTGGAAATTTATTTTATCAGCAGCCTTTGCCGTTTCGCTGTAGGTGAGAAGACTCGTCCGCATCTCGGCATAGTAGGGCGTTTGTTTGGCGTAATTCCAAAAGTAGCTTTCGTTTGCGACATTTGTGTAGTGCCAGGGTTTAGCGAATAGATTGAAGTGGATCAGTGATTGATGGGTGCTAGGCCGCGTTTCCATTTGGACGTTCCAAGATGGGTCCAGTAGGGCAGTCCGTTGCTGACACATGGCGTTGAGATAGTCTTGATCGGGTGCTAAACAGGTAACGTGGTAGGTGTTCAGCAGGTTCAAGAAGACGGAACTGAACTGCATTGCCCGCAGTGCATGCAGGTTCATCACCAGCACGCCTGAGTTGATGTAGTGGTCGGCAGCAACACCGATTGCGTTTGTGGCGTAAGCGGCCGTGACTGGTTTCCCAGCGATGGTCGGGTCCTTTGCGGCAGCAATCAGGTTGTCCCCAATAGGTGTGCTGTATAGGTGACTGATATCATCGAGCACAACGGTGTCGGCATCCAGGTAAACAGCCTTGTCATATTGCGGAAACAGATCGGCAATAAATAATCTGAAATAGATGGTAAACGTGAAATAATCCATGCGCAGTTTGTTGTCTGTGTCGGTGATCTCAGCTAAGAGGGCCGGATTGATCTGTTTAAACGTGAGGTGGAACCGGCTGGCAGTCACCAGCGACTGCAATTTAACACGGTTGGTCTTGGAAAGGTCCTCTGCCATGATGATGATCTGATAGGTGTTACTGGGGTTCGCGTTCGCCATGAGGGACTGCAACGAGACGGCTAAATAAGGTGCGTAATGGTTATCCACGGCGTAAAAGATAGGTATGGTCAATTAGGCCACCTCCTTAAGTTGCGGTTCGAGTGCTTGATACTGGGACAATAGGGCATCGTACTCATGCAGTCCCAATTCATCGTGCATTTTAGATACCTGCCAGGGCTTTACCGTGAGTGTGTGAACCCAGGGGAAAAGCCGAAAACTGGTCGTGAAATGCTGTAACACTGTGTCGCCATGCAAGCGGCGCTGTTCGTTGAATTGTCGTGGCAAAATGCGCTTGGCAACGGCCAATTTGTTGAGTGCGGATTGATTGGGCATGAAGAGCTGTTTGTCACGACAGAGCTGCCGGCAACGTCTCAGGAGACCCGTTTGCCGGATAAACTTTAAATTCATGAGCAGCACGCCGGAATTCAGGTAATCAAAACGGGTTATCTGATTGTGGAAGAACCAGCGGCCGTAGTAGTCGGGCACACCGGCAATTTCCACACCGGATAACGGCTCGTGGTAGAGGTCATCGAGTGATTGGCGACAGATGACATCAGTGTCTAAATACAAGAGCCTATCCGGCAGTTCCGGTAGTTGGTCGCAAAACAGACGTAACATACAGTAAGGGGTGAACAGGGTGTCCATATTGGCCGTTGGCATCTCAGCGTTAAATTGCGAGGTGATGTCGATTTTTTGGATAGTGTTATCCGGATCATCCTGCTTTAATTGTGTTTCCAAAAAGGCAACGGTTTGGTTTGACAGTGGTCGGTAGGTTTTCTGAGCTGTTTGCAGCGTCGCCGTTAGAATATAAATGTGCAATGATTGCTGATGATGGTGGCGCAGCGACAGAATCGAAAGCAACAGGCCATCTGCCATGTTGGCGTCGCCACAGTATAGAATGTTCATTTTGACGCCTCCCTTTCGTAGTGAATGTATTCAATTGTGTTGTGGTCACGGCACCGCTTTTTAAGTTGGGCAGTAACTTGCTGGCAGAGTTGTTCTTGCTGCTGAGTGGCAGTCAACGCCGCGTCTGGGAAGAACGGCCCGTCAACGAAAACGGTCATGGCAGGTCGGTGCCGCCAGTGCGAGCGCTGATAGGTGGTTGTCACCGAAAAAGTTGGCGCTTTGGCCGCAACTGGGTAATGAAACGTGGCTCGGGAAAAGGGCCGGATCTTGGTATAGTATGGCCAAACGTGGGCCTCTGGGTAAACCATTATGGCGCGGTTCTCGGCTAAACGAGCACGAATCGCTTGGGTGAATGCCGGCATTTGATGAAAGTCGGAAGGGACGATTAACGCGCCCATCGGGACCACCCTGCCGATAACGGGCACGCCCAAATTTGCCGGTGCCGCCAACGTATCGACACGCTGCGGCTTGGTGACCAGCATTGGCATGAAGACGTCGCCAACTGGTTGGGTGTGGTTGCCGTAAAGAAAGATGCCGGTGTGTCGATAAGGTTTCAGCACTGCTCTGTTCTGGATACGAACCCCGCGCCAAAGCCGCCAGTATAACCAGCCAATCAATCGGAAGAGCCGATAGACGACGTTTGCAGTTGCGCGGTAGACAGGATTTGTATGAAGCCATTTGAAACCTGCGCTGAGGGACTGATGCTGCTGGTTAGTGGTCACAAAATCGTCAGTGTAACTGCGATAATACCTGGTTTGATGAGTGGCTGTTTGAGTCAACAAAATTCACCTCGAATCGCTAAAATTATGGAAAAAGGAACAGTTATTCCGAAAATGGTGTGTTGAGCGCTCACTCAACTTTTGAAATAAAAAATAAAGTGTGTTAAAAATCAATTGCAAATGTAACAGCGTAAAAAGAATAAAAATGTGTTGAGCGCTCACTCAACTTTTTTCGCAAACTCACCTGTCCCTTTCTCACAAAATCAGTATAGCACCTTTCAACCAAGTTACAAGCAAAGTTAGGCTGGCCTAGAAAATAAATCATGGTTTTTAAACTGATTACGTTTAAATGTTGATTATATGAGCTAATTGCTGGTGTTTCGGCACTGAAGGCGGTAAGCTACTATGGCGAAATTAACTGAGACGGTCGTGATTTGAGGGGCTTCACGGCCTGGAAACTAAAGAGGGGGCACGTTAGAATGCAAGCATCGTCAAAACAAACTGAACCAAACATCCTGCAAGACGACTTAGATAACCAAGATAATTCACTACTAGATATGTTTAAATTTGTTTTCGGCAAGGTACTCAATAGGCGCTGGCTGCTGATCGTCAACGTTTTGGCACTGACCATTATCACGTTGCTGCAATTTGTTATGCCGCAAATTGAACAGTTCATTATTGATAAGGTCATTCCGCAGAAGGATTATACCTGGCTCTTCACGGCCATCGGTGCGCTGTTGCTGACGGCACTGGTGCTCGGTTTGTTTAACTACGTGTCGACCTACTACATGAGTGTCATGAGTCAAAACGCGATTACCGAGTTGCGGAATCAACTGTATCGTTACTTGTTAAAGATGGATACGAAGTTTTTTGAATCCAGCAAAACTGGGGATCTGATGACCCGGCTGACCAGTGATATTAACAATTTGCAGAGCCTGATCTCTGCTAACATGCTCAGCATGATCGGCAACATCTTCACGTTCGTTGGGGTGTTGGGACTGATTTTTTACATTAACTGGCAGATGGCACTCGCTGTAAGCCTGACGTTCCCGTTTGAGTTTTTGGTCTACCGGGTCTTTCGAAAACGGATTCGGGACGCTTTTCACCGAGCCCGGGCTTCTCAGGCACGGATGTCTAACCAGATGCAGCAGACGCTGACCCAGATCGACCTCATCAAGAGTTTTACTAGTGAGGGGCTGGAATCCAAACGGTTCGACAAGGTTGCCCAGACGAACCGGCAGGACTTAATTGATGCCGGGCGCAACCAGGCCATTTTCAACCCGCTGATCGACGGTATCAACTACGTCGGTACCGCCATCATTTTGCTGCTGGGGGCCTACTTTATCATGCACGGCGAGCTGACCGTTGGGGCGCTGGTCGCCTACATTACCTATGTCGCCATGGTTCAGAGTCCGATTCAATCGTTTACGCGGCTGTTGAACCAACTGCAGCAAGCACTGGTTTCTTACGGTCGTATTCAAACGATTTTGAAGGAAACGCCCGCAATTGTGGATGATGACGACCCGGTGGCGTTTCCAGATCTCAAGACCGGGGTAGCGCTGGATAAGGTGAACTTTTCTTATGACGCGAAAGACAATTCTAAGAAGGACGAGCCAACGTTGCAGGACATCAGTTTCACCATCCCGTATGGTAAAACAACCGCGTTAGTCGGGCATTCCGGTTCCGGTAAAACGACCATTACGCGACTGATTGACCGGTTCTATGACTTGCAGGGCGGCGACATCACCTTTGATGGTGTGCCCATTAAAAAAATTAAAATGGCGGATTTACGGCAACACATTGCCATCGTCTCCCAAGACGTTTTCATTCTCGATGGCAGTATCAAGGACAACATTCTGTATGGCCGGCCGGATGCGACTGATGATGAGGTGTGGCATGTGATTGACATGGCGGACCTCACGACCTTTGTCAAACAGCTGCCGGACCAGCTCGACACACAAGTTGGCGAACGGGGTGTCAAACTGTCCGGTGGTCAAAAACAACGGTTATCGATTGCGCGTGCCCTGCTTAAGGACGCACCAATCATCATTTTAGACGAAGCAACGGCCAGTTTGGATAACGAGTCGGAAAAGGCAATCCAGCACGCCCTGGACAACCTATTAAAGTCCAGAACATCGCTGGTGATTGCCCACCGATTGTCAACGATTCATAACGCGGATAAAATTGTGGTCATGGCTGCTGGTAAAGTTGTTGAACAAGGGAACCATGCGAGTTTGATGGTCCTGAACGGCACCTATGCCGGATTGTACAATGCCCAATTTGAATAACTGTCAGGGGTCACGGGGATAAATTCAGTTTATCTGACGTTAAATCCGTAATTTGTTATTCGTTTCAGTTACGAGGAAAGTGTGCACAAAGATTAGGGCTATTGATGCTATCAGTGCATAAGGTGACGCCTTGACTGTGCCTTCGGTAGACAAAAACAATGCGCCGTACATGAAAGCGATACTGATCTATGTGATCCTCAGCAACCCAAAAGCGGGTCGCCGGGGATTTTTTATTGCGAGCATGACAGTTGTTCAAAAAAATGATAATAAATGCTAAAATTCGCCAATCATCGTAGGGAACATGCTAAACTGGCCGTACAAGTATGTAAAACTGGCACCACATGGCCAGTGTGTCCGTTGGGGACAAAAGTTGATTAAGGAGAAAAATCGTAATGAAAGTCACTATTTTACTTGTTGAGGACGAAGACAGCCTAATCTCGTATCTGCAACAAGAACTGCAATTTGAAGATTATGATGTGATCACGGCGACGCGGGGCGAAGATGCGCTGGAGAAGTACGCTGCTAATAAAAACAAGATTTCACTGTTGATTTTAGACTGGATGCTGCCCGGACTTGACGGGTTAGCCGTTATTCGGCGAATCCGCAAACAAAACGACGATGTGCCGATCATCATGATGACCGCCCGAGATTACGTTGGGGATAAAGTATCCGGTCTGGATGCCGGCGCCGATGATTACATCACTAAGCCGTTTGACATTGAGGAATTATTGGCGCGGATCCGGGTCATTTTGCGGCACAGTGAGCAGCACACGAACCGCGATGAGACCTACCAGCTTGGCAACCTAACGTTGGATGCCAAAGCGCGCCAGGTGACCTATGGCGATAACGTGGTGCAGCTGACCCAGCGGGAATATGAATTGCTGCTGACGATGATCCAACACCAGGGGGAAGCCCTGACCCGCGATGAGCTATTAGATCTCGTCTGGGGCGTGAACTTCGAGGGTCAGGTCAACATTGTCGACGTGTACGTCCGGTACTTGCGGACAAAGCTGGATAAGTATTCTGACCAGCCGCTGATCGAAACGATTCGCGGTGTGGGCTACCGGCTGGGCGAGGAAGCCAAATGACAAAGACATTGTTTAATTCAAGTGCTGCCCGGATCACCCGCGTGTACGCGCTGATGCTGGTCATTGTCACGCTTTTGACAAGTGCTGCGGTCATTTCGTATGCTGGGGCTAATTTGATTCACGTGCGCCAGGAGGCCACAGAAAGTACCATGAAGGGTCTGAAAAGGTCGTTTATCGGTGACCGCTCGATGTGGAACTGGTGGCGCTTTAGCCGGGCTAATGACACGAAAAATACGTTTATTCGAGTCATTACTAATCCGGTGCATAAAAAGGGCCAAACGTTCTATTCGAAAAACGCCCAGCGGTTTTTGAAAAAAAGCAAGGCAAAGCCCAGCGACCCATTGCTGCTGGGGCACATTGCCCGTTCAAAAAATAATGTTTATTACTACCATTTAAAATCAGTAACGAAGCAGGATGTTAAGGAAAACGAAACGGGCGTTCAGTACGATGTCTGGTTAAGGCTGGATGATGTCATTGATCTGATGGGGAAAATTGTAGCGACCATTCTTGGCATTGCACTGCTGAGCTTTATTATTGGGACAGCGCTGATTTATTGGGTTGCTAAGCGCCTAAACCGGCCGCTGGTGCAATTGACGCGCAGTTCGAAGATTCATACCAAGGATGTTGAAACTGCCGGGACCGCGCAGTTACCAGTGCCGAAAACGCCACAGGAAGTCCACGATCTGAGCATTGAATTCAACCACCTCTTGGCATCGTTGAACCAACGGTCAGAGGCGGACCGCCAATTTGTTTCAAATGCCTCTCATGAACTGCGGACGCCGATTGCCGGGATTCGCGGGCATGTCGAGATGATCAAACGCCACGGTGATGAACACCCGGAAATCATTCCAACGTCACTGGACTTTATTGACAAGGAATCCAAGCGGATGCAGACGATGATTGAAAACCTGCTGAAACTGTCGCGCGCCAGTCAGCGCTCACTCGCACTCAGTGATGTCGATTTGAGTGAAACGGTCACCGGCATTGTCGAGCGGTATCGTGACGGTTTGAAGCGGCCAATCGAACTGGCAATTACGCCGGACGTGAAGGCGCGAACTAATGCCGACAGCGTGCAGCAGATTCTCGTGAGCCTGCTGGATAACGCGCAGAAATATTCGCCGACAGGCAGTGACATTAGAGTCGGTCTCACCAGTGACGGGCAGTACGCTATTATGACCGTGGCGGACCAGGGCCGCGGGATCACGGATAATCAGAAGACAAAGGTGTTCGACCGGTTCTACCGCGTGGACCAGGAGATCCCCGGAAACGGGCTGGGTCTCGCCATCGTCAAACAACTGGTTGTTTCCAACCATGGTCAGATCAAGATTGTGGACAACGCCCCGCAAGGCAGTATTTTTCAAGTATCGTTTCCAATTTCAATGTAATTAAAGAGTCCGGCACCGCATACCCGATTTGGGTGTGCGGTGTTTTTTTGATGTTTTTAAACGGGATTAATGGCTAAAAAATTGAGATGATAAAAGTGTCCCGAAATACTGATAAATCAGCATTTTAGACAGTCAGATAAACCCCTCGATCGCTGATTCTGAACGCGATTCTTAGAAATTCTAAGATGATGCTTACCAACTGTAAATAGTGCGGTTTGGCCATAGTCGCTAGAATGATGTCAGTTCATAAGGAAAGGACGGATGATTGATGGTGAATCCACTAATGAACGTCCACGGTCGCCTCGTCAATAAGGTGACCGCATGGGCCTCACAGAACACGGCAGTACTGCACTTTGCAGTCAAGACCGTCAGTTACTTTCTCATAATTTTAGCGCTGGTCTATCTTTACGACTATTGCGGTGTGAACGGCGCACATTTTATTTATAACGAATTTTAAAGAGCCAAGGGGAAAACGATGATGATTAAAAACATTTTAGTAACGTTAAGTCAACAAGCCGCACAGCATCCAGAGCAGGTCGCCTTTGATTACCTAGGTCGGACGAATACCTACTCGGAGTTAGAAAAACGGTCCAACAGTGTGGCCAACTATTTGAAAACGTGTCATTTAACACCGAAAACGCCGGTGATGGTATATGGCGGCCAGACCTTTGACATGTTGGTGGCGTTCATCGGCTGTGCCAAAGCAGGCCACGCTTATATTCCGGTGGACACGAATTCTTCGACGGACCGGCTGACCAGCATTATGCACACCGCGGAGCCGGAATTGGTGATTGCCGTTGAGCCGTTGCCGATCAAGGTGGTGGTTCCGGTGACGTCGTTGGCCGATTTAACAAATATTTATCAGACTTTACCAACAGTATTCGATGAAAAAACGGCTATTGATGATACCTTCTACATTATCTTTACGTCCGGTACAACGGGGAATCCAAAGGGTGTGCAGATCACACAGCGCAACCTGCTGAGTTTCGTGAACTGGATGAGTACCGCATTCAACTTTGAGAAACGCAACGTGCTGTTGCAGCCGCCGTTCTCGTTTGATTTATCGGTGATGGCATTATATCCAACACTGATGAATGGCGGCACACTGCGGGTTTTGCCACAAACGGTAACCGCAAACTTTAGCAAAATGTTCACCACCCTGGCAAGTTTGCCGCTCCAAATCTGGGTCTCAACGCCGTCACTTGTTGATATTTGCTTATTGGATCCCTACTTTGACGACAAACACTATCCAGACCTCGCCACCTTCTTATTTTGCGGTGAGGAGCTGACACACCAGACTGCCAGCAAATTGAACGAGCGGTTCCCGCAGGCCCACATTATCAATACTTACGGCCCAACTGAGGCAACGGTGGCGATGACATCGGTTGAGATCACCCCAGAAATGTTAAGAACCTACGACCGGTTACCCATTGGTTACGTCAAACCAGGTACTCAGGTCACCATTGACAGCAGCGGCGTGGATGAGCCGGGTGAAATTATCATCGCCGGGTACAACGTGTCGAAGGGCTATCTGAATAATCCCGCCAAAACGAAGAACGCCTTCTTTGAAACAAACGGCTTGCAGGCATACTGCACAGGCGACCTGGGTTACTTTGATCACGACCTGCTGTTCTATAAGGGCCGGGTGGATTTTCAAATCAAACTCAACGGGTACCGGATCGAACTTGAGGAAGTCAACCACTTTCTGTCCGAAGTCACTCTGATCAAGCAGGGCGTGGCGGTGCCAAAATACGACCGTAACCATAAAGTCAGCCAGCTGCTGGCTGTGGTGGTGCCAAAGAGTCCGCATGAACCCAGTCAGATGGCGCTGCGTCAGGAACTGAACGGCAAACTCATGCCCTACATGGTGCCGCAACGGTTCATTTTCCGCGAAACGCTGCCGCACAACGTGAACGGCAAGGTAGACATCAAGGCACTGATCAGCGAGGTCAACACACATGCCTAATTTGTCACCGTACGCTGACCCGCAATACTTTGTGCTTCTGGTGGTGACCCTGATCCCCGTGATGCTTGGCTTGTATTACGGCAAACGATTCCGAGTGTACGAAACAATTTGGACGGCGGCGTTTTTATTGCTGACGTTTGGCGGTATCAAGTGGCACCAGGGGGTCATGCTGGTGGCGTATGTTGTGTATCAGTTGGCGTTAGTGATGGGTTATGACCGCTATCGCAAGCGGTATAACCAGACCGGTGTCTTCGTCGCCCTCGTTGTGTTAAGTGCACTGCCGCTGGCTCTGGTAAAATTATCGCCGGCTGTCCACTTGCCTAAACTGGCCTTGCTGGGGTTTCTTGGCATCAGCTACCTGACCTTCAAAACGGTGCAAGTCATCATGGAATTGCGCGACGGTACGATTAAGGAAGTTTCACCGTTTTTATTTCTTAGATTCTTACTGTTCTTCCCAACGATCACATCGGGGCCGATCGACCGCTACCGTCGTTTTCAGCAAGACGATGTTGCAGTTCCATCAAGGCATGACTATCTAGAACTGGTGAATACCGGTGTGATGCGCATCTTTCAGGGATTTGTCTATAAGTACATCATCGGTTACATCTTCGGCACGCTGATGTTGCCGCACGTGGCGCATCAGGTTCTGATGCACCGGAGCGCGTTTCTCGGCACCGGTTTGTCATGGCCGCTGGTCGCCTACATGTACGTTTACAGTATGTATCTGTTCTTCGACTTTGCCGGCTATAGTTTGTTTGCGGTGGGCATCTCGAACCTTATGGGCGTCAGAACACCGATGAACTTCAACGCGCCGTTCAAAGCGCAGAACATCAAAGATTTTTGGAATCGCTGGCACATGTCGCTGTCGTTTTGGTTTCGGGACTTTGTCTTCATGCGGTTTACTTTCTTCGTCATGAAGCACCGACTGATCAAGAACCGGATCCGTGTGTCGCAATTTGCCTACTTGGTGAACTTTCTCATCATGGGTTTCTGGCACGGGGTGACCTGGTACTACATCGTTTACGGCTTGTTTCACGCGACAGCCATTATTATCAATGACATTTGGCTGCGTTATAAAAAACGACACAGTGCGCAATTGCCGCACAATCGCTGGACACAAGCGTTAGCGGTGGTGATCACTTTTAACGTTGTCTGTCTCAGCTTCCTGATTTTTTCAGGCGAACTCAATACACTTTGGTTTAAACATTAAGGAGAAATGATAATGTCAAACGAACAAACTGTTTTATCTGTCTTACAAGAGCTTACCGCAACCGATTTAAGTGGCCAAATGACCACGAACTTGTTTACGAGTGGGCTGTTAGATTCCATGGCCACCGTTCAAATGGTCATGGAGCTTAACGAACAGTGCAGTATTAATATTCCCATCTCAGAATTCGACCGAAATCAGTGGGATACCCCAGAAAAAATCGTGGCGAAAGTGACTGAGTTGCAATGAAACGCCATCCCATTTGGCAGATCTTCGGCCCGTTAATGATTGCGTTTGCTGGTGTAGCATTATTGCTGTTCGGCCCGCACCACAAGCCGGATGAGGCCGGTGCGCAGTCGGATGCACAACTGATCAACAAGGCAGCCGTATCGTTGTCCGCCAACGTTTACCGGGGACAGGCACTGAAAAACGAGGCACTTGATCTGGGGTACGTGCCGTTTTTCGGGTCATCGGAACTGTCACGGATGGATCCATTGCACCCAAGCGTCCTGGCGGATAAATACGACCGTAACTACCAGCCCTTTTTATTAGGTAAGCCGGGCACACAATCGCTGAGCCAGTTGATGGCGATGCAAACAATGGGCGACAATCTGGATCACAAGAAGGTCGTGTTCATCTTGTCGCCGCAGTGGTTTACAAAACAAGGACAAAATCGCCAGGCCTTTAACTACTACAAGTCTGCCATCGGCGACATGACCTGGACCTTACAGGCAACGAACACGCTGGTCGACCGCACCACGGCAAAACGCTTGCTGAAGGTGACCGGTAACGGCGGCGGGACGTTGCAGCGCAGTGCCTGGGAGCGCCTCGCGAAGGGTGATGGCCTGACAGAAAATCAGCGCGCTTACTTTGAGGGCCGGTTGCACGTCCTACAAAACGAAGACCACTATTTTGACAAACTGATGCTGCCTAACCGGTTGGGCAAACTTGCCAGGGCTGAGCAACACTTGCCAGCTGCGGACACAGCGGGAGCACTGAATCGGTTGGCGGATAAACTGGGTAAGCGGCACACGCATAACCGGTTTGGCATCAATAACGGGTTTTACAAACACCGGTTAAAACCAGCGGGCATCAAACACTTCAAAAACAGCCAGCGAAACTTTGATTATCGCCGCTCACCGGAGTATACGGATTTCGAACTCGTGTTGAACCAGTTTGCTAAACACCATATCAACGCGATGTTTATTCTGCCACCCGTGAATGACAAGTGGGCTGCGTACACTGGACTGTCACAATCGATGCTCAAACAGACCAACGCTAAGGTTAAGCAACAACTGCAAACGCAAGGCTTCACCAACGTGGTGGATCTCAGCAACCAGGGTGGTAAACGCTACTTCATGACCGATACGATCCATCTCGGTTGGCGCGGTTGGATTGCAGTGGATCAGCATGTAAAGCCGTTTTTAACGCAGCAGCAAACGGCACCTCACTTCCATATGAAGGGCTACTATCTATCAAAACAATGGGCGAATCGCATTGTAAAGTAACAAGTTGGCGATTGAACAGCGACTCGGTCGTTGTTACAGGGCAATCACCAACGATTTGCGATGAATCGTTTAACATTGACAAAACCGCGTTCAAGCATTGGGGCTTGGACGCGGTTTTTTATGCTGGTTTTTGAGGATGTGAAAGAAAATTAGGCATCACCGCTTGCTGCGTTGGCGTGATGAGCTTGACCGCTAACAGGTGTTGCGGTTCACCAGTATCGAAACAGGCTTCTTGGCATTGACCAGGCGTGACCCGAGCAGTCTCCGAGACGCGTTAAATTACGTTTTTGCTGTTGCGTCATCAAACGGGATTACAGCAGCCAGTTGTAAACAGCTGTCCGTTTATTTACAAAAAGTAAGTTAAAACCATTGACTTACTTTTTGTAAGTGATAGAGTAATAGACATTAAGACAAACGACATTACACATTTGGAGGGCTTACACTATGGTATTAACAAACGGTTACGAACAAAACGAAAATGAAAAGGCATTGGACATTTTAAACTTAACTGACCTGGAGAAACAGGCAAAGGCCATTATCCCAACTGGCGGGTTTGGTTACATATCAGGCGGTTCAGAAGACGAATGGACACTGCGTGCGAACCGGACGGCATTCCAGCACCGTCAGATCGTTCCAAAGGCCCTCAGCAACATTGAAAACCCAAGGACTGACACTTCCGTCTTTGGATTAGATTTAAAGACACCACTCATGATGGCTCCCGCCGCAGCGCAGGGTCTAGCTCACGCCAAGGGTGAAGTTGACACGGCTGCTGGGGTAGCAGCTGCCGGTGCTTTGATGGCACAGAGTACTTACTCATCAACTTCAATTGCTGATACCGCTGCTGGCGGTAACGGTGCGCCACAGTTCTTCCAACTCTACATGAGCAAGGACTGGGCCTTTAACGAATCATTACTGGATGAAGCTAAGAAGGCCGGCGTAAAGGGCATTATTTTGACCGTTGATGCAACGGTTGACGGTTACCGTGAAGCCGACATTATCAACAACTTCCAATTCCCAATTCCTATGGCTAACCTGACGAAGTTTAGCGAAGGCGATGGCAAGGGCAAAGGTATCGGCGAAATTTACGCTGCTGCCGCTCAAAAGATTGGACCAGATGATGTTCGCCGAATTGCCGATTACACTGATCTGCCCGTTATCGTCAAGGGTGTTGAATCCGCAGAAGACGCCCTTTACGCCATTGGCGCAGGCGCTGCCGGCATCTACGTTTCAAACCATGGCGGCCGTCAATTAAACGGCGGGCCAGCAAGCTTCGACGTGTTGGAGAGCGTGGCGAAAGGCGTTAACCACCGGGTACCAGTGATCTTTGATTCTGGCGTCCGTCGCGGTTCCGACGCCTTCAAAGCAATTGCATTAGGCGCTGACTTAGTTGCCATTGGTCGCCCAGCAATCTACGGGTTAGCCTTAGGCGGCGCCCAGGGTGTTGAATCCGTCTTTAACCACCTAAACGATGAGTTGAAGATCATCATGCAATTGGCCGGTACACAGACCATTGCTGACATCCACGGCGCACCATTGCTGGACATTAAGTATTAAGTTGAATATTCAAATCTATCATGATTAAAGCAGAAGCGGCTGAGGAAACTCGGCTGCCTTTTTTGTTTGTAGTGATCAAATGTGCCAAACGTGTCGCGGCACAGCGCAAGCTTGAGTGAAATGACGACCACTAAAAATTTCGCAACCATGAATACAGCATCATTGACATACAGATGAATTGAACGATTATTGATTAGTTGTCTTCACGATGACCAATTTCACTACGATACGAAGCTGGCTGATGATAGCCGATTAGGCAGTCGAGGGTGGATTCTCGACAAGCCGTCTTTGACTGGTTTTCAATGCTTGACAAAAGGCAACGGATACATTATCCGAGAGAAGAACAAGTACGAAACCAACTTGCGGCACGCAACGGGTAAGTTACCAGCAATGAGTACCAGCAGGACACCAAATTTTCTCATTTGACTTTAACATTCCCATTCAGGTATAATAACACCAATCAATTAACGAAAGGGGTATGACCATGTTAACGACGCGTTCATTAGAACTGAATCGATTTAGCTTCTTCTTTAACAAGCCTGGCTATCAAACCAGTAAGTTAGAGAAGATGTCTTAACATGGCAATCTCTTAACGAATTGGAAAGACAGCTAGGCGCAACGCTTCGGCTGTCTTTCCGGTGATATAACGCACCGGCGGACACTCTCCCCGGTGCGTTTTTTGTTTGGCTGGCTGACCGTGGATGGGACTATGGAAGGAATGTGGAAGAATGGAAAATACAGGCATTAATCGGCTGGTTGGTCGACTTAGACAAAAGGAAACACTGGATCGGTACCTTGATAAGGATAAAAAGCTGACGAAAACAATGGACGCGAAGGATCTCCTGCTATTAGGGGTCGGCACTGTTATCGGAACAGGGATCTTCATTCTGCCCGGGACCGTTGCTGCCCTCTATAGCGGTCCTGGTATCGTGTTGTCATTTGTGTTGGCAACGTTGGTCTGTGCAACGGCCGCGATGTGTTACGCCGAATTCTCATCGGCGTTGCCAGTTGCCGGGAGCGCGTACTCGTATGGCAACATTATCTTTGGTGAATTCATCGGCTGGATCATCGGCTGGGCACTCGTTTTGGAGTACATGCTGTCAGTGGCCGCCGTTTCCACCGGGTGGTCGGCTTACTTGATTTCATTTCTCAAGGGATTTGGTATTTCGATTCCCAAGGCGCTGACGGGGAGTTTCGACCCGGCTCACGGTACTTACATCAACATTTTTGCCGTCGTCATTGTGCTCGCTATCAGCTTATTGCTGACCCAGGGCGTGAAAACGACGACCCGCATTAATAACGTCATCGTGGTTGCCAAAATTGCCATTATTATTTTATTCGTCGTGGTTGGGATGTTCTATGTGAAACCAAGTAACTGGCACCCATTCTTGCCATACGGTCCCCACGGTGTGATGCGCGGTGCTTCGCTGGTGTTTTACGCCTACCTTGGGTTTGATTGTGTCTCCGCTTCAGCTGCTGAAGTGAAGAACCCGAAGAAAAACATGCCGATCGGGATCATCGGGACGCTAATTATTTGTACAGTGCTCTACGTTGCAGTTGCCGGTGTGTTGACCGGGATGGTCTCCTACACAAAACTCAACGTTGCCGCCCCCGTTTCATACGCGTTGCAACTGGTGAACCAAAACTGGGTTGCCGGCATTATCTCCATCGGTGCCATGGCCGGGATGTTCACGATGATGCTGTCCATGATCTACAGCTCATCGCGGTTGATCTACTCCATTGGTCGGGACGGCCTGCTGCCAAAACGCCTGGGTAAAATCTCAGACAAGCACCAAGTGCCAACGGTCAGTCTGACTGCTGTCACCATTGTAATTGCCGTTATGGGCGGGCTCGTTTCACTTGATCGATTAACGCAGTTGGTCAATATTGGGACGCTGATTGCCTTTACCATGATGTCGATCGGTGTCATTCCGCTGCGCCGTCGTCCAGATATTAAAAATGACGGTTTCCGGGTGCCGTGGTACCCAGTTTTGCCAATCATTTCGGCGCTGCTTTGCATTTGGATGTTGTCACAACTACCCGCTGAAACCTGGATCGTGTCAGGTATCTGGTTTGCCTTTGGTTTGGTGCTGTACTTCGCCTATGGTATTTGGCACAGTCAGTTGCACAAGGATTAACAATTTGCTGGAATCAAAATAGATGAGGGTACACCGCTGTGATGCTAAAAAGCGGTCAAACCAATACTCATAATTTAATACCTAATACCGGTATACGCTTTTATAATTATGTTGACTTATTGTAACCGTAAGCCTATGCTTAATTTATCAAAAACGAAGCCGGGAGGAAATCACATGTCTAATGCTTGCTGTTTAATGTGTATGTGTCAAAATAACAGGCTTACTGACTGTGGTTTCTCAAACGTTCATGAGGTTGCTGTCTTTGTGTTGTGATTTTTGACAGACAGGCTAAGTGAATCGCGAAAGTGCACCAGGGCCAGAAAGGGTCCAGGTGCACTTTTTTCGTGCTTTCGTTGGTGGAGGTGTGGCGTTTCAGAGAGGTGTTTAGCGTCATAAATTGGTTTTTTAGGAGATAAATGGGAAATGGTTAAGAAAACAAAATTACTCGCTGCGGTTATGGTAGCGGGAACCGCATTATTGCTGGCCGCTTGCGGCAAACAGTCGAGTTCAAGTGCTAAACAAGTGCTGAACTTGAGTATGTCGGCACCGATTGGGTCGTTAGATATTTCTAAATCGACTGATTTTAGTCAGACTGGGAACGTATACGAAAGTTTTTATCGTTTGGGGAAAAACGGGAAAGTGACACCGGGTCTTGCGAAATCTGGCAAGGTTTCTAAAGATGGGAAAACCTGGACGTTTAAACTTCGGAATGCCAAGTGGAGCAACGGATCTGCAATTACGGCACAGGATTTCGTTTATTCTTGGCGGCGAACTGTCACACCGGCAACGAAGTCACAGTATGCGTACCTATTCAGCAGTATTAAGAACGCCACGAAGATCAATGCTGGTAATGCAAATCCGGACACATTGGGTATCAAAGCAGAGGGCAAACACACCGTTGTCGTCACTTTGAACAAGCCCGTGGCCTACTTTAAAGTTTTGATGACGTACTCTTTGTTTGCTCCTCAGAGTCAAAAAATTGTGGACAAGTATGGTAAGAAGTACGCGACCAAGTCGCAGTACACCGTCTACTCGGGGCCATTTAAGGTCAAGAACTGGACGGGGACGGGCAACAAGTGGTCCTTCGTCAAAAATAACGACTACTGGGATAACAAAGTGGTCAAGTTAAAGAAAATTAACTACCAAATTGTTTCCAGCAACACAACGGGGTTGGATCTTTATCAGCAAAAGAAACTCGATTTGACGCCGCTTTCGAGCGAACAAGTTAAAAACTACAAAAACAATAAGGCTTTTAAACAGTACTCGTTTGCGTACATTACGTACCTGAAGTATAACTTTAAGGATCAAAATAGTGCTCGGCGTGCAGCGATTAATAACCGCAATATTCGGCTTGCCATCTCGCTTGCGATTGATCGAAATCAATTGACAAAAAAGGTGCTGGGCGATGGATCAACTACACCAACTGGTTTTGTTACCAGTGGCCTAGCCTCTGATCCAAAGACGGGCAAAGATTTTGGTCAGGAACAGAAGGTCAAGAATCGGGTCGTTTATGATAAGAAACTGGCTCAGTATTACTGGAAGAAAGGGCTAAAGCAGCTCGGAATAAAGAAACTGTCACTAACCGTTACCGCTGCCAGCGATGATCAAACGACAAGTCCTGTCACTCAGTATTTGCAGGCACAACTACAGAAGGTGTTACCTGGATTTAAGTTGAAGATTAAACAAGTTCCCTCACAAATTGCCAATGAGTACGGGCAAAAAGGTGAATTTGACCTGACTGTTTCAAGTTGGGGCGCTGACTTCAAAGATCCAATCACTTTCCTGCAGATTCCTGAAACTGGGACATCTTACAATTACGGTAAGTACAGCAACAAAGCCTACGATGCGCTGATCAAGAAGTCCGAAAACCAGGATGCGAATAATAAGGAAGCCCGGTGGCAGGACCTTGTAAAGGCTAGTCGGCTATTTACTAAAGATCAAGGGATGACACCACTGTATCAGCAAACCACTTCATACTTGCAGAATCCGAAAGTTAAGGGCATCATTCACAACACTGCTGGCGAAGAATGGAACTTTAAGACAACTTATATCAAGTAGAGCTTTGTTTTACAGCTTGATTTAACGCCGGCTGCTTTCGGCCATATAAGGCACCCTCACCTAAAATCCAAATCCGGATTTTGGGTGGGGGTGCCTTATATTTTGAAGTCAAAAAAGCCTTTTGCCTCGTTTGTCTTGATACGATTTGTCAAACAACTCTGGTAAAAATAGCGCGTTTTTAGGTGCTGAAGGCAATCGTATTTCGGGGGCAAGAGATGCTGCAAAAGGTACTCTGGCAAAAGAAGGCAAGTCTGACCCTTTTAGTCTCTCTTTGTTTAAATGGTGGTGTTCTTTGGCGTCGTAGCTGAAACGGGTACAACGGCGCAGTGGGTTATGCAGAAGCGATTCTTGCCCATTAATCAACTTTACTTTGAAATTAGATAAGCTAGTCAACAAGATGAGATCTGAATCAGCGTAGATATAAGTGAAACAAATTTAAAACTATTAGAAAAATGCAATGTATCAGAATAATTTCCAATACAATCTCCTTGAAATGTTTTAATCACGAAAAACATTCTAAAAAAATAAGAAAACAATGGTAAATAAAAAGAGCATTAAAAATGAAAATAGTGTCAAAAATACGTTATCTCATATAATATAGCGAAAAATTATGACACTATACGCATGAAACGGCCTGCTTTTAGGACATTTATCCCAGAGTGTTCATACTTATCAATTGATTTATCATACAAATGACTAGATAATATTATTACAAAATGATTAAGAACACTGATTGTACAAAAAAATGATTGGAACAATTAGCGGTTGATTAAGCGGGGGGAAACTATGGAAAAGAATTTTGACTTGCGGCGGGTGTTTGTCGTCATGCGAAAACATTGGTGGGCCATTCTTTTATGTACGTTGGGGGCAGCCATTATCGCGTTTGACTTCGCGGCGTTTGCGATGCCGCCTAAGTACACATCATCACTGCGCATTTTAGTGAACCAACCGTCTGGGACGGAAACGGCTGGGACGGCCTATCAGGACCAGCAGGCAAACGTTCAAATGATCAGTACTTATAAAAATCTGTTTTCAGATCGGTCTATCTTATCGAAAGTGAAACACAATTTAGGTGAAACGCGACAGCTTGTCCGACCGGCAAAAAAAGCGGTGTACCGGGTCGTTAAAGTTAAGAAACACGAAAAACGAGAATTAGTTTCCGCCGCAGAGCCCGCTGTATACGCGGACAAGACGGCCTATGACGTCTCAACGAAGACGCTGCAGAACAGCATTTCGATTTCAAATCAGCAAAATTCCCAGGTATTTTTCTTAAATGCAGAGGGGACATCACCTGATGAAGCCGCAGCAATCGCAAACGTGACTGCGTCCGTTTTTCAGGCACGTGTGAAGGCATTAATGCACGTTAATGAACTGACCATCGTTTCAAAAGCAATTCCTAATCACACTAAAACCTCACCGAAATTAGGCTGGATAACCTTTGCCGGGCTTGTGGTCGGATTTCTGATTGGACTTAGCTACGCGGTGATTCGTGAGCTGAGGAAGACAAAGGTTCAACCTTTGCGGCACGTTGTTAGCAAATAAATATAACTCGGGTATTGACGTGGTGTTTTTGATTGACATTTTGACCACAATTTTCCAGAAATGGCTATTGGTATGATAGTAACCATTTCGCAGCAACACGGCGATGTACGCGTTCTTGGTAGGCGGAAACGGCCATCAGTCGAAAAGGGGAGAATTTGATTATTGGAGGCATGTCTCATGGCAGCTAATGGCACGGTCAATCAACCCTTAAAAGAAGACTATCTTACTAAAATTAAAGCGCCGGTTCACACCCCATACTTGTCGGTCAAAACCGTTCTGGATGTTGGCCTAACGCTGGTGTTGGCAATTCCAGCAGTGTTTATTATTTTCGTGGCGTTTGTGGTGGTCAAAATAGATTCCCATGGTCCCGGCTTTTATCGTCAGGAACGGGTCGGTCTAATGGGGCAACGTTTTATGGTCGTTAAATTACGGTCGATGACAGTTGATGCTGAGGTGAACGGTGCACAGTGGGCAGCTGAGAGCGATTCAAGAATTACTGCCGTGGGCCGGGTGCTCCGAAAAACACGAATCGATGAACTGCCTCAGTTGTTAAACGTACTCCGCGGCCAAATGAGTCTTATTGGGCCACGGCCAGAACGGCCTGAATTCACCGCTGAATTTTCGCGGGTCTATCCGGGCTTCGAACAACGGCTGCGAATCAAGCCTGGTTTGAGCGGATACGCTCAGGTGCACGGCGGTTACGATTTAGATCCCGGCCAGAAAGCCGCGTTGGATATGCATTACATCGAGCACGTGAGTTTTCGGTTGGACGCTGAAATTTTTGTGGACACGATTAAGACGGTGCTCACTGGAAAGGGGGCCCGGTAAGTGGCGATGATTCAAAAAAGTAAAATTCTGATTACTGGCGGTGCCGGGTTTGTCGGATCCAATCTGGTTGATGCGCTGATAGGTACGAATGAGATCGTGGTCGTGGATGATTTATCGATGGGCAGCCTTAATAATCTGCCTAGGTCGCCGCATCTCCATTTTTTCAAACACAGTATCACGGACGCCGCGTTCATGCAGCAACTGCTGAAGGCGTGGTGTTTCGACTACATTTATCTTCTGGCAGCTGTCGCCAGCGTTGCCGATACCATACAACGCCCCATTGCGACCCATGAAATTAACGAAGTCGCTAACCTCAACATTTTGGAAACAATCAAGACGGAACGTCTCTCTGTGCAAAAGCTTCTTTTCGCGTCCTCAGCAGCCGTTTACGGGAACCAACCGGAATTGCCCAAGGCCGAAACATCGCCGATCGACCCGCTGAGTCCGTACGCCATTGACAAGTTTGCAACGGAGCGTTTTACGATCGATTATGGTCGCTTGTTTGATATTCCAACGGTGGCGACCCGATTCTTTAACGTGTACGGGTCGAAACAAAACCCCAGTTCACCGTATTCAGGGGTGCTCTCCTTACTCAGTGATAGCGCCAAGTTCGACACACCGTTTACGCTTTTTGGTGACGGTGAACAGACTCGGGATTTCGTTTACGTGAAGGACGTCGTTCAGGCGTTGATTCTTCTGATGCGCCTGCCCGAAACCACCGGTCGCGTGTATAACGTTGGTACCGGTCACGGGGTATCACTCAACACCATTATTTCGCATTTTGAAACAATCGGTGGCCACAAATTGCGGGTCACGAGAACAATGCCGCGATTGGGCGACATTCAAAAGTCATTCGCGGACATTACCGCACTGACAAAATTGGGGTACCGTGCGAATTATAGTATTGCTGATGGCCTGCTTGATTACTGGCGGTCACTGACAACTGACCAGTCCAACGATGGGCAAAACGACCACCGAAAAATGAAGGGGTGAGGCAATGACATGACACGTGTGACGCCTTTTTTCACCGTAATCGTTACCACGTATAACGCTTCGGCGACGATTGAAAGAACGCTTGATTCTGTCTTTCACCAGACATTCCGTGACTTCGAAGTCATTATTATTGATGATCATTCCAACGATGATACCGTTGCCCGCATGAACGCGATGCTCCAGCACGATGCCCAGGACAGCGTGCAGTTGATTGTGAACCACAACAACCGCGGGGTTTCGTTCACGCGTAATCAGGGCATCACGGCGAGTCACGGTCAGTATATTTCATTTCTGGACGGTGACGACCTTTGGACACCTGACAAATTACAGGTTCAAGCTGATGTCATCACCCAGCAGGGCGCGGAGTGGGTCTTTGCAAATTACACTGTTATCGATCCGCATTACCACGTCCTGAGTACCCGGTACAGAACTCCAGGAATCTATGGTTTCGAGGAAATGATTACTAACGGGAACCCTGTGGGGCTGCTGACGGTGGTCTTGAGCCGAAAGCTATTGGATAAACACCGGTTTTCAAATGTGCCGCACGAAGACTATGACCTCTGGCTGGAACTCGCGGCGGATGGGCATCAGGGTGTGCTCATCAATGCTGTTTTAGCATCGTACATGAAAAAGTCGGATTCTGTGTCGAACAATAAATTCAAGACGGTAGGCTGGACGTACCAAATCTTTCGGCGTCACAACGTCAGCCGCGCGCGAGCTATTGGATTGCTGGTCAATTACGCCCGCAATGTTATTTCTCGAAGGAGGGGCGCTTCATGATTCCGAAACGTATTCATTTCGCGTGGTTCGGTTCGCCGATTCCCACTCGGATTCAGAATCGAATCGATGAGTGGCGACGGATGCTGCCAGATTGGCATTTTTACCTTTGGAACGAGGAGAATTATGACCTTAATCGGTTCAGTTTTTCCGCACAAATGTACCAACAGGACCGATACGGCTACGTGGCAGATGAATTACGGTACGACGTTTTGAATCGCTGCGGCGGGGTCTACCTGGATACTGACATGGTACTTAAAAGGAATTTGGCACCGCTTCTGAACCACAACATGGTCTGGGGATTCTTGTACGACAACAGTTTAGCGGATGGATTTATTGCGTCACGCCCCAACATGCCGATCTTACAAACGATTCTGGACGTGTACGCAGGTGAACGCTACCCGGATATTCATGCCGACTTGAACGCGATGACGAGTAACCCAATTGTCACTAAAATTTTTATGCAGGTCTTTCCAGAATTTAGAACTAATGGTCAAACGCAAACGCTGAAAAATGACATTCAGATCTTCAGTAAGGATTACTTTTCGTACCCTAGCCGCCGGTCTGAAGCAAATTATGCTGAGCATTTGTTCGATAATTCGTGGGGTGCGGCAAATCGCGGTGCCTATGGTCGGCTCAAACAAGCAATGGCCGCTTACACGCCTTATTTATGGGCAGCAATTTCCGCTAGGCGGGGCATTAAGAGTGCTGAACGCGACGGTGTGCCGCTGCAGAAATAGGGGGAGGTTAGAATCATGCGCAAACAACTTGTGTTCGTGATGCAGAACCTTAAATTCGGCGGTGCTGAAAAATCATTGCTGACTTATCTGCAACATTTCGACCGCGATAAATACCAAGTTACGCTGGTGCTGCACACGCGGGAGGGCGAATTGTTGCAACAGGTGCCTGATGATGTGGCTGTGTACGGATTGGTTCCGCGAGATGACCACCATTTGCTGTCCCAGATGAAACGAGCCGTGTTCTTTAGAATTCTGAAGTACTGGCCCGGTTTGCTCAAACTGGTGCACCCGGTCTTTCGCCGTTCATACGCGCTAACGGTCGGGTTCATGGAGGGCCTGTCCACCGAATTAGCGGCGCTGTTTCGCGGTCCGAAGATTGCTTGGGTACACACCGATGTGCAGCAAAATGACTGGGCTGATCGTTATTTTCGCCACTACCAGCAACAGCGTATCTATCGTCAGTTTAACGAGATCGTCTTTGTATCGCAGGGCAGTTTGCACCATTTCAATGACAAGTTCGCTGTCTCCAACACAGCGCATGAACGGGTTATTCATAACCCAATTGACCTGCAGCACATCCGCGCACAAGCCGACCGTCACGATACCGCGGTGCTGAACTGGCACTATGACACGACTGACTCGTACCGTATCGTGACGGTGGGGCGGCTGGACCCGGTCAAACGGATCGATTTGTTGATTCAAGCGGTGCGACAGCTCAACGACCAGAATTTGACGTTAACCGTTGTTGGCGATGGACCAGAATTGGGCGCGTTGCACGCAGCGGCTGACGGCGCGGATAATATTTTTTTCGTTGGCTTCCAGCGTAATCCGATCCCGTTTGTTAAAGCCAGCGACCTCTTTGTGTCAACATCCCAAGTTGAAAGTTATCCGACTGCAATCATTGAAGCACTGGTCGTGCACACACCGGTGCTTGCCACCGCGAACATTGGTGTGCGCGAGGTGCTGCACGACAGCGCGGCCGTGCTGCCGGCAACTATTTCGGCGGCTGATTTGGCTGACCGGATCCACCAGCAGATCGTGACGGGTGATCAGACGCGATCGCAGGAATCGGTCGCGACAATTGAAACCATTCCAATCATCATGGCACAGTACGACCAACTTTTCGAAGAGGTGATGTCCCGATGAACGCAGCAAGTAAAATTGATGTTGTCATTCCCTGGGTAGATGACCAGGACCCTGTTTGGCTGGCGAAGAAAACGCGTTACATGCGTGAGGCCAGCATGGTGGGTGATCTGAGCGCCGATAATCGCTATCTCGAGTACGGAACACTGCAGTATGTTCTGCGGTCCATTGCGCGCTATCTGCCATGGGTGAACCGGGTGTTTTTACTCACCGACCACCAAGTTCCAGCTTGGTTGAATACGGATCGGGTGGCGGTGGTGGATCACACTGAGTTCATTACCGGGCGGCTGCCGACGTTTAATTCCAACGTTATTTTGACCAGCATCGGCCACATTCATGCTCTGAGCGACCAGTTCATTATCTTTAATGACGAAATGATTGTTTGGCAACCGTTGCCGCCCACGGCCTTTTTTAAAAACGGGTTGCCTGTTGACGCCCTCATTGAAACGGGGACGGTGCCAAAGGATGACGGCTTTTTTCACATTTCGCAAAACGGTGTGGCGTTAGCAAACCGGCTTTTTTCTAAACGCCAGGTCATGCGGCACCACTGGCGGCAGTTTTTTAACTGGCGCTACGGTCGGCAAATGGGGCGCACCGTGTTGTCCTTGCCGTATGGCGGGTTTATCGGGTTTCAGAACCAGCATCTCCTGTTGCCGTATCGCAAAACCGATTTTGACCGTGCGTATCAGCTGGTTCCTGAAGCGTTTCGCCTGACTTGGAATCACCGGTTTCGTAGTCTGGAAGACATCAATGAATGGACGGTCCGATACCTTCGCAACCTGGCGGGGGATTTTACGCCCGGGTATCTCAACGGGACGTTTTTAACACTCGCAGATTTTAAAACCAGTCCGCCAAGCCTGCCTCGCCGCACGAAAGTGATCGTCATCAATGACGATGGACACTACGCCGATCAGGTAGTAGACAAAGTGGCCCGCTTTTTAAACGCCCGCTTTCCGGAGAAGTGTGCCTATGAAAAATAAGCAACTTACGATTGTCATCGCGGCTTATAACATTGCTGGCGCTCTTTCGCGGGCGGTGGACAGTTTAGGCGTCTGTCTGAATAATGATGCCGTTGAGATTCTCATCATCAATGACGGTTCAACGGATGGAACCCAGCAAATTGCCGATCAGTTGAGCGCCAAGTACACCAACCTGACGAATTACCACAAATCAAATGGCGGCCTTTCATCGGCTCGAAATTTTGGCAATCAGTTAGCCACGGCGGCCTACATCACCTTCATGGACGGAGACGACTACTTGTTACCGGACGCTGCATCGTCACTGATGGCAGCTTTGACGCGTTTTAAACCAGACATGCTCTGCTTTGGTTACGCGAAGGTTGCCGAGGACGGTACCCAGTTATCCACCCATGTGCTCCATCGAGCTGGGCATGCGATTGACGCCCTGACAAACGACGAACTGGTGGACGCCATCTTAACGCGGGATGATGAACCAGTTGCGGGTTACTTGCCAACCAAAATCATTCGGCATGCGCTGATCTCGAACTTGGCCTTCCGGGACATGCAGTATGAAGACATGCCGTTTGTTTTTGAACTAATGGCACGTCACCAGCTGGATACCATTTACATCAACCAGGTTTTATACGCGTATGTGCAGCGCCCTGAAAGCATCACGCACGCGTATACTGTACAGTCGGTTACAGATAAATTGACCGGCCTGGAACTGGTGCAGCAGTCTCTGACACAAATGGCCACGGACGGCAAACGCTTGTCAGCAAATTGGCGGCGCAGTCTGATCAGTGTCTTGTGGCTGGCATCGGTTAATCGGCGCAGCTTGAGATCCGGTCGGGTGGCACGTCAAATTTTAACCGAGTATAAGCGGTTCGACCTGCTTGATAAAGGGCGGACGTTTCCCACGCGTTACCTTAAAATGAAGACCCTATTTTATTATTGGAACAGTCGGTGGATTGCTCGAAAGGAGACAGACAATGGATGAGACGCGTATGATGACCACAATTCAGACTTGGACGGCCATTTTGTTTGCGGTGGCCTGTTACTTGATCTCACCCGTGTTGTCGCTGATCGTTGTTTTTTGGCTGTTTTGGCTGATTCAACGGCCGGCTATCAGTCTGTCCCTGATTGGCGGTTTTTCGCTTGCACTACCGGCGCTGTCGTACATGCCGCTGTCTACGGATGATGCAACGCGGCTGTTTGCCGTTGTTGCCAGTATGCAGACGGTGCCGCTTGGTAACCTGTATCATTGGTTGCGGTTGTGGGCGCAGGATTACCTGAATTACCCACTCTTTACGGCAATGATGTACGTGACGGCGCGCCATTTTCAAAATGACGTGCTGCCATTTGTTGTCGCTGGGGTGACCTACGCGGCCATTATGTATACGGTTCAGCGTTTCGGGGCCGTGATGCACTTGCAGCCGACAATTACTCTGTTAACGACCATTGCCAGTCTGCTTTGGATCAGCTTCCTTGAACTGGTCAGCAGTATGCGGTTTACCATGGCGTGCAGTTTGGCATTGCTCATTGTTGTTCAAATTTATTTAGTACCTAAGAGTCGCCACTTCTGGCTTGCGCAACTCTGGCTGCTGGTGCCCGTTTTGATTCACCCGGGCGCTTTGATTATCGTGGTGCCCACACTGCTGACGACTTTTATGAGACCTGGCAAAGTTTGGGTTAAGGGTATCTGGGCAGCTGCGTTGATCGGGCTGCTTGGCTATTTTGTCATTTTTCAGGCGCACTACAGTTATATTGCCATGTTGGTGACTCGGTTTACGAGCTATCAAACGGGTGCGTTCAGTTATGTGACCTCGCCGCAGCGTTTGTTGCATCTGGGTGAGGGGCTCATCATTATGCTGGCAGGGGCGCTTCAACTCATGTGCCTTGGGCGGCGGGACGCACTGACGACGCCGACTATGCGGACGTTACGGACACTCTTGCTGACGTACCTTGGCTTTATCATTGTCAGTCTGCTGGTCGTCAACATTGCAATTCGCTATATGACGGTACTGCCGATAATTGGACTTTTAGGTGTTGCGGTGATGACGGCGGACCATGTCCGTACCAGTCAAACGGTCAAGTGGCTCAACGTTGTGCTGCTCTGCGGTGTTTGCGGGGCGGGGCTCATCTATAACATCAGTTTCCTCCACATGACGTTCACAACGATTCACTGGCTTTTCCCATTGGCGGGTTACGGCCCATTTTAATGCGGAGGGACGTGTAGAATGACAAGGTCGCAAAAAACAGTTAAAAATGTGTTCTTTTCCACCGGCGCCTACATGCTGCAATTACTACTATCAATGATTGTGCGGGTGTTTTTTGTGCACGATATTGGCCGCGAATATCTCGGCCTGAACAGCGTGTACGCCAGCGTGATGTCGCTGATATCGATTGCGGATCTGGGATTGGACACGGTGTTTGTTTACCTTCTGTACCGGCCTTTGAGAGGAAACGATTATCCTGCGATCCGCGGCGTTCTGCACCTCTATCGTCAAATTTATCGGGTCATCGCGGCGGTGATTGCACTGATCGGGGTGGTACTCCTGCCGTTTATTCCACAGATTCTTGGCGGGCGCGTCAGCCTGAAGGGCACGTATGTGATTTTCGTGCTGTATGTGATCAACGCGGTCGTTGGGTATCTTAATGCTTATAAGCGGTCACTGCTGATTGCAGATCAGAATAGTTACATCGTTAACGGCGTGTCATCGGGCATCCTGATGCTGGTTGATGCAGCCCAGATTGTTTTTATCGTGATCACCCATGACCCGGTGGGGTACATGGTCATTCAAGTGGCCGGCACGGTGCTGACCAATTTGATTATCACCGGGATTGCAAAACGCCGGTATACACGGGTCTTTCGGGAGGCACATTACGTCATCGATAATCAGCAAAAACGGACACTGTGGCAAAACGGTATCGGCGGGGTCTCAAATAAAATCGGCGGTATCGTTGTGGTGAGTTCGGACAATATATTGTTGGCGATGTTCACCAACCTGGTGACGGTCGGTATGTATTCGAATTATACGGTGTTGACCACCGCCCTGACCAACCTCATGCAAACAGTATCGACAGCTGTGACGCCAAGTATCGGCCAGCTCGGTGTCACAAGCGACCGCCAGCATCTCAAGGCAATTTTTCTGGAACTGAGCTTTATTATCTATACATTGGCGGGAGTTATTTTTTGTGCGTTTTACGGCTGGATCTCACCCTTTGTCTTACTATGGGTCGGGGCCAGCAACGTGTTTGCACCGCTCTTGACCTGGCTAGTGGCGACGAACCTCTGGCTGAATCTGATTCGGGTGCCGTCGTGGATGTTCGCCGATTCGTTTGGCCTGCAGTGGGTTCAGCGGTGGAAGGCGGTTGTTGAGGCCATTGTCAATTTGGGCTTGTCACTGCTCTTTTTGGTGGTATTCAAATGGGGAATTGCCGGGGTGCTCCTGGGCACGATTTTATCGACGATTCTCATCGTATTGTGGTACGAACCTTGGACAATCTTCAACCACGTTATTCCAGGCATGACACTTGGTAAATACGCGCGGTTTAACCTGCCGTTTCTGGGCCTCTTCCTGCTGGCTTCGGGGCTGTACAGCTTAAATCTGCACTATTTTCCGGTGAAAACCATGTGGCTGCAAAATGCAGCCGGCGCAACTGGCATTCTCGCGGTTCTCGTCATTGGCTTTCTGATTATATTTAGAAACAACGTCTACTTTAAACGGATGCTTGACCGGTGTCGTCACAGTTTGAGCAGACAAAAAAACTGACCCGCACGTGATGTGCTGAGTCAGTTTTTTAGTTATTTTAGTAACCGCCTTGCGTACCACCGCCACCGTATCCGCCAGTGGTCGTGGTGCCGCCGGTGGTGCCGCCGGTCGTATCACCGGTCGTTCCAGTTGTTCCAGTCGTTGAGCTTCCGGCAGCCGTAGTGGTCGTACCGTCCGTTGTCGTGGAACCAGACGAATCATAGAGGGTGTAAGTCGGGTTGTTCCCATCCGAGAAGTCAAACCCAGCCGCAACGTTTAGTTTGTTTTCTTTAGTATTGTAATTGCTGACCGTCTTTGCGGAGAGTCCTAACGATTTACGTAACATCTTCGAAACGCGGTTCAACTCTTTTGTAGTTGGCACTTGGTAAGAGGATTCTTCGATGTAAACGCCGGTACCTTGCAGGGTGGTCTTCTTCACTGTTTGCCCAGCTTGGCGATCATCCTTGGCAAGTTCAAGCATGTTATCAAAGGAGAGGTCGGTCTTCATATTGCTTGAGACCAGCGACAAGAGTTTATGGTAGGTCGAAACGGATTTGGTATTCATGACCTTTTTAATGATTGCCGTGATGACCTGTTGTTGCCGCTTTTGTCGACCGTAGTCACCCTGAGGATCTTCATCACGCATTCGAGCGAAGGCTAATGCCTTTGTCCCATTGACGTGGTGGGTACCTTTAGTAAAGGAACTATGAGTTGCGGAATCGGTCCATGAGAAGGTGGCTTTGACGGTGATTCCGCCAATGGCGTTGACGATCTTCTTTAAGCCGCCCATGTTCATGGTGACGTAGTAGTTGATTGGAACGTTTGTTAATTTTTCAACGGTCTTGATGGCCCCGCCAGCACCGGCAAGGGTGTACGCTGCGTTGATCTTTTGAACCCCTTCAGATTTTCCTGAAGCGGAATAGATCTTCGCTACGGTATCCCGCGGAATGCTGACCATGGTGGTCTTCTTAGTTTTTGGATTAATGGTAACGACAATCATCGTATCGGTTCGGCCCTTATAAGTCCGGCCATACGCGCCAGTATCGGTTCCCATGAGGAGGACGCTGATCGGCTTGTTAGCAGTGATGGCTGTTTTGTTACTATTCTTTACAGCCGAGTAGGAGCCCGATAGGCTGCCTTTCGCAGTGTAGTAGACGTAAGCAGCACTAGCCCCGGCACCTAAAAGCAACACGATGATTGCTGACAGGACAATGGTCCTGATTCGAGAAAATAGGTGACGGCGCTGTCTATGGCGTGGTGGTAATTGTTTATTCATGGGGTCCTCCTTCAAGTTACTGGAATATTATATAGAAAAATGACAGTTATGTGACAAAAATAAGACAGTATTCAGCGAATCATAAATTCCTTATTAATTATTTAAGGCTTCTTAAATGAGACTTAAAAATTAATTCAAACTTTCGCAATCGTTTTGTGGGTTGCCGGCGCTTTGAGATGTGGTTCGTCACCTTGATTGCTCGCGGTTCCGGGCCAAATTTTTGCATGCCAGGTAATTTCCGCTAATCTTTAACACGCGTTACACATCAAAAATTGGCTAGAGTCGGTTTATTGAAAAGTCACCTTTATTTACTTGTTGATTGCTCTAAAATTAAGGCATCTCAACGCGTGGTTAGTTTAGCCTTGCTTACCATAAAAAAGAGTAGGGTGCTAATTATACGCGATTCTCGAAATGAGACAAGTGTTTGTTAAGTATTTTAATGTCGGTGCTTAGGCTAATAATTGTTGTAATCCTTTACAAAACAAGGATTGGCACAGGTTTCAAGAACAACAAGCCACATTTTACATAACGTACCTTAAAATAACCTATGATTTATTCTTAAATATTTGAAAATAAGCGCCACTGTGTTCAAAATCGATTAGCAAGCAGTTGGAAGCGGGTTCTCTAGAGCCTGATATTGACGGTATTTCGGTGGTTAACATCCGGACCAAGTTAATTCGCAGCGAGCTGCAAGCACCAGACACACCAACAAATAATCCACAAAAACCACCCCAGTCCTGTCAGCAACCTCGACAGTGGTGGGGTGGTTCTTAAATCAAGCGGTATTTATAGTAGATCAAGCGGTTTGAAACTAAATGATAATGCCGTTGCAGTGGTCAATTTCGTGTTGAATCGTTTGTGCGATAAAATCGCTGAAGGTCTGGGTGTGTTTCTGGAATTTTTGGTCCAGAAATGTCACTTCGATCGTCCCGTAACGTTTGGCTGACCGCTGACCGACAAGAGATAAACAGCCTTCCTTAGCAGTGTAAGGGTCGGACTTTTTCGTAATCTCTGGGTTGATCATGGGCACTGATAGGATGCCCATTTGAACGGCGATGATGCGCTTGTTGACGCCAATCATGTTGGCGGCCATGCCGACGCACCGCTCCTGATTGGCCCGTAACGTGTCCATCAGGTCGGCGACTACTTCAGCATCCTGGCGCGTGGCTTTGACGGCTTTACGTTTCAGGAAACCCTCATCGTGGTTAATTTGTTTGATCATGGTTACGCTCCTCGTGTTAATAATATCGCTATTATAGCCGAGAAAACGCTGCCCATGCAAGTGCGAGCTTGGTTGAAATTTTGGCGGGTCGGTGGTTGGGTAAAACCGCGGAGTGGCAACGGCTTGACAATCAGTGGCACCAAAACTTCTGAAAGCTGGCAACATGGTAGCGGGTCGCAATCGGGTTCGGACGCGCGGGTCACGGTCTCAGAACCATATGTAGCGTTTGGTACGGGTGTCCGAGAGGTGGTTGCAACAGCGTTTCGGTCATCATCGAGTTGGGCGGATGGCCCTGATGACCTGGCTGGTTGACCCGTTAATGCGAAACGATGCGGCGCACCGCTGCCATGAAACAGGTCGACTGCCGCCGTAACTGTGCCAGCCTAACCGAAGCTAGGCGAATCGGTGGTGTTAACCATTCCGACCCTGGTTACGGTCGCAGACGACCTGGGTAGTACTTTAAAAATTAGGCTTCAGCGACGGCAGCTTCCTTGGCTGACTGCAACTTCTTTAATTCGCGTTGCTTGCCGCGTTCTGCTAAGTGCACTTCATGGGTCAAGAATGCGTGGGTCTTAGCATTGTAGCCGTGCTTTAAGCCTAACTTGACCAGGTAGCCGTTGATGTAGTCGACTTCAGTTGGCCGGTAGTTGTGCATATCTTGATACATAGAAGGGTAGTGTAATGGGTTAGCAACCTTGCTAACGTAGTTAACGCTGTCCAATTCTTCCTGCCGCGTGGTAACCATTTGGACACCATCACGTTCGCAAACGTCGTAGGCCTCATCGATCAACTGGCGGCTCATCTCATCAGCACCTTCGTAGTTGGCATATTCGCCCATGGTCATTTCAAACATGGTGCAAAGGGTGTTAACAACGGAATTGAAGACGACTTTTGCCATCAAAGTACCGCGGAAGTTCGTGGTCAGCTCTGGGTTGAACTGGGCTTTTTCGAGTTGTTCAACGAGTTTGTGGGTGAATTCATCTGGCTTTTCGGTGTAGTTTGCGAGCTTCATTGAACCAGCACCGCGCTTGCCGATAAAGTCAACGTCGCCGGCGCCGTTCAACACGGTTGCGACCAAGGCAGTCCCAGCGATGACCTTTTCTGGTTTGAAGTACTGCAGCAACTTTTCAACGTGCCCCATTCCGTTCATGCAGGTAAACGCGTATTGGTTTGGCTTGAAGAAGCGGGCACACCGTTTCAACATATCTGACAACTGCATCTGTTTTAAGAAGAAGATGAAACAGTCTGGATTACCTGTGTAATCCTCTGGGTAAGAGACCTTCAGGGGGACTAAATGCTTGTCTTCGTGGTCACGTGAGACGTAAACGCCGCCTTGTTCATGCATTTTCTCAACGTTTTTCTCCCAACCATCAATAAAGTCGACTTCGTTTCCGGCATCCTGTAACAACAACCCGTAACGTAAACCCATGGCGCCTGCGCCAACAACTGTAAACTTCATATGTATGATCTCCTATAAATCTGTATTTTGATAGATAAAAAAGGTGCCCGGATTTAAAATCTAAGTGCAACAAGTTCAAATTATACAAATAGGCCATGGAG
>NZ_AYYR01000036.1 GCF_001435975.1 Secundilactobacillus collinoides DSM 20515 = JCM 1123 | reverse complement strand
CTTAAAACTGCTTCGGTATCATCGGCCAAATCTTTATCAATCTTGACTTGGACCCGTTTCTTTTCCTTAACTGCCATGATTGTCTCATCTCCTTTCTTTTACTACTACCATTATACTACCTTTTGAGTACCTTATCAATAGATAAAGCCCTGGCCTCAAATCACTTGAGCTTGGCGTTGATCTAAAGGCTGAACTTTTGAGCTGGTTAGCCTGGTTAGCTCTGGCACTCATTTAAAAGCCCCTATTCTTCTGTTTAAGCCATTTAAATCTAGCTTAAGTATAAAGAGGTTAGTAAGTCTTAAAACCGCTTAGAAAGGATTTTGTAGCCTTTTAGGACTAGTAGTACAACCCACTGTTATCGTTGTCGGCCGACTTTTCTTCTTCGGGGTGTTTAGCAGCATATTCTCTAGCCGCTTGTTTATTCCACCAAACGCCAAATAGGTTTTGCATGGT
>NZ_AYYR01000035.1 GCF_001435975.1 Secundilactobacillus collinoides DSM 20515 = JCM 1123 | reverse complement strand
GATTACTCATACATTTATTTTTCATGACTCTTTCTCGGCAACCGAGCGGAAACGAGTTCCTCAAACCAAAGACTTGCACAGAAGCGGACTATTTTACAAAATCTAAGCCCAGGATTTTATAAAATAGTCCGCTTCTGCTCCAGTCTTTAACCGGTTTGTTCCACTCTCTCCTAAGATTAACCAAGGAAATAAATTTATACCGCTCTTTCTAGGCCACCGAGCGGAAACGAGCTCCAGAAAGCAGAGACCGGCCACGTAAGCGCCATTAGAGACAAATCCAAGATCGGGATTTGTC
>NZ_AYYR01000034.1 GCF_001435975.1 Secundilactobacillus collinoides DSM 20515 = JCM 1123 | reverse complement strand
TGCCGTAATTTAAAATCTTCCCGCTCAATTTTTTGTTTTAAACGCGCTTGCTGCTCGACTAGTTTTTCATATTGATTAGACATGGAATTTCCCCATCTCGTATGGCTAATGATCGACGGACTTTACCTTTAAAAATTCAGAAAATTTCTGGGCTAAAAGCTTAATCTGATCGTTAGACAAATTAGCATAATCTAAATTGGCTTGACTGATGATTTGTTTACCTAGCCGTTGTTCAATCTTATTTTTTTCGTCCTTAATTTTTTGATTAAGGGCTTTTAATTTAGCTTCTTGTTTTTCTAAGTTACTTTGAGACATAACGATCCCTCCAATCATATTAGAAATAATCACCGACACTATATCATAAGGGAAACGTTAAGTCAAAGGATAAAAGTTGAAATAGCGAAGCGGAAGGCATACACTAAAAGTAAATTCAGGAGAATCAGCAGACCGAGTGAAACGAGGTCAATGCGCACTTACACACAACAACTAAAGTTGGTTGTGTTATTGTACTAAACACTTGTATTAGAAGTCGCCGTTGGCGGCAACAAAATCAAACCCATAAACCCAAAGAAAGGTGGTGACTGACATGGCAATTTTTCACATGAGCTTTAGTAATATTAGTGCTGGAAAAGGAAGAAGTGCAATTGCTGGAGCAAGTTATCGAAGTGGCGAAAAATTATCCGATCAAAAAGAAGGTCGAAGCTATTTTTATGCTCGGTCGGTTATGCCAGAAAGCTTTATTTTAACACCAAAGAATGCGCCAGAATGGGCGAGTGATAGAGAGAAATTATGGAACGAAGTTGAAAGAAAAGACCGTCGAGCAAACTCACGGTACGCTAAAGAGTTTAACGTGGCTCTACCAGTTGAATTAAGTGAAGATGAACAGAAAGAATTATTGACAAAATATGTACAAGAAAATTTTGTTGATGAAGGTATGGTTGCCGATGTGGCAATTCATAGAGATCACCCAGATAATCCGCACGCTCATGTGATGTTAACTAACCGTCCATTTAACCCAGACGGAACGTGGGGATTGAAAAGTAAACGAGAAAACATATTAGACGAAAATGGGAACAAGACTTATACAGGAAATAGTCGTTTCCCAAGATCAAGAAAGGTGTGGTTAGTTGATTGGGATAAAAAAGAAAAAATCAATCAATGGCGGCACAATTGGGCGGCAAGTGTAAATCAGGCTTTGGAGCAAAAAAATATTCCCGATCGGATCAGCGAAAAATCATTTGTGGAACAGGGAATAGCTGACACACCAATGCAACATGAGGGAATCAATAGCAAACGGCATGAAAGAAAAGCATTTAACCAACAAGTTAAGAACTATCGCAAGGCCAAAGCCAGTTATAAAAACAACCAAGAAAAAGTAATCAATAGAGGTCATTTAGATAGCCTAAGTAAACACTTATCGTTTAATGAAAAACGGGTAGTTAAAGAGTTAAGCCATGAACTGAAAACTTATATCAGTTTGGAGAACTTAGATGATAAACGGCGCATGCTATTTAATTGGAAAAACAGCACCTTAATTAAACATGCGGTTGGTGAAGATGTGACTAAACAATTATTGACAATTAACCAACAAGAAAGCTCACTCAAAAAAGCAGATGAACTCTTAAATAAAGTGGTCGATCGCACGACGAAAAAACTTTATCCAGAGCTTAATTTTGAACAGACCACGCAAGCTGAAAGACGAGAATTAATTAAGGAAACCGATAGCGAACAAACAGTTTTCAAGGGTAGTGAATTAAACGAACGTTTAATGAACATTCGTGATGATTTGTTGACCCAACAATTATTGACCTTTACCAAACGGCCATACGTTGGCTGGAAGTTATTAATGCAACAAGAAAAGGAAGTCAAAATCGAGCTTAAATAT
>NZ_AYYR01000033.1 GCF_001435975.1 Secundilactobacillus collinoides DSM 20515 = JCM 1123 | reverse complement strand
AGAAACAGACTCAACTTTATATTATTTCATCTGTCAACTTGACAGGGCCTAGTGCAGGAGAACGGTTTTTTGTGTTTCATTTCTATTTTTGAGTTATCAGTGGCGATAAGCATCACGATGTACTACCATTATGGCAATCGATAAGCCAACCACCAGCCCAGACCCGCGATCAGCAGGATCAGCACGGTTAGGACGACAACGAGGCGGGTCGATAGCGAGCGTTCCTGTTTGCGGCCAAAAGCAAGCTCAATGGCAACAATCAGCAGTAACTCAAGTGCTTCCCGCAGACCAACTAGCACCGGGGCGTGCTGAAAGGTTCGAATTAGCAGGATGATGCCGCTAATGATGATGACCAGATAAATGATTCGGTCAACGATGAGAAACTGTGAGATGCGTTTTTCTGAGGTGCGATTTAAGCCGATAATCGTGCAGAGTATCAAGAAAACGAAACTCACCGAGTGGATGGCTAGCCACATAGACCCACGTCCTTTAATTACAATCTAAACCTAGTTTAACACGTGGTCGATACGTATGGGAGAGCGATTTCACTGAATTTGCGGAAACTTATCGAATGACTAATAATCGGTATGCCGAAAAAAGTTAATTAAAATAAGAAATATGACTTGAATTTTTGCTGGGGGTTTGGTAATATCTTTTTCATCATCATATATGGAGGGCTTTAAATGGCAGAACTTAAGATTGGCGATTACGTTAAAGGCAAACGTTTTGGCTCTTTCGAACATGATTTTCAGGGCGAGATTGAAAAGGTCTACGAAAATTCTGTATTGATTCACATCCTCGAGTTTGACCAAGCGGATCGAATCCTGGTTGGCGAATTGAACAACCGGGCAATCGTGCGAAAAGACGATGCAACGTTAGCAAAAATTAAAAACAGCTAGCCGCAACAAGGTTAGTTTAAAGACACGACAACTGGTTGACTATTGAAAGAATTTGCAAATTTTCTTGAATTTTTACTGACAAGTTTGCAAGTATATGATATAGTTAATCTTGTTGTTGCGGGTATAGTTTAGTGGTAAAATCCAAGCTTCCCAAGCTTGTGTCGCGGGTCCGATTCCCGTTACCCGCTTAAGATTAATCGGGTGTTGGAACGTTCAGTTTTTATAAACTGAGCGTTTTTTTGTGACTATTTTTAGGGGGAATCTACCGTCTTATGAACGCATAAAAACACGGTTTCAGTTAATATCCTGAAACCGTGTTTTACATGAATTTATTTATTTTCGTCTTTATACCGTAACCGAACAACACTGTGCCGGTAGCCATAGCTGAAGTAGACACACAGGCCGAGAACCAACCAAATAAAGAATGCTATCCAAGTGAAGGCTTTTAGTTCTAACATCAATGTTAGACACAGGATGAAGGACACAATTGGCAGTACCGGATAAAACGGCACCTTGAACGCAGAATCCAAATCTTTGAAAGCAGGGTTTTGGCGAAGAAAAACGATCCCGATTGACACCATCGCAAAGGCGAATAGCGTCCCAATGTTGACAAGTTCAGTAATCTTATCAATGGGGATAATGCAGGCAAAGACACTGCCGACGATTCCAAATACCCAGGTGTTCACTGCCGGGGCGTGGGTTTTGGGGTTCAATCGGCTGAATAACTGCGGCAGCAACCCGTCACGACTGATAGCAAAAACCAGCCGTGTGCCGCCATACAGGAAGACAATCAGCACGGTCGTCATCCCAATCACCGCCCCTAAGGAAACGATGCCGGACACCCAATCCTGATGAATAAAGTGCAGTGCATAGGCAACGGGGTCGGCAACATCGAGCTTTGTGTATTTGACGATGCCAACCAGGACTGCTGACAAAGCAATGTAAAGAACGGTTGCAATCAGCAATGAGCCAATGATACCGATCGGGACGTTGCGTTGGGGCCGTTTGACTTCTTCGGCAGCCGTGGAGACCGCGTCAAATCCGATGTAGGCGTAAAACGCGACCGCGGCTCCTGAAACGACGCCCTTAATGCCGTGTGGTAAGAAAGGATGGTAGTTTTCAGGACGGATATAAAACACACCGACCACAATAAAGAGGATGATCACGATGATTTTTAAGATCACCATGATGGCGTTGATCCGTGCAGATTCACGAATCCCGCCGACCAACAGCAACGACACGATCATGATAATAATAAATGCTGGCAGGTCAAAAATGGCGTGCGGCTGGCCGGAGGTGCCAAAAGCAGCTCGCAGTTGTGCGGGCAGGTAGAGGTTGAATCCAGCTAAAATGTTTTGAAAGTAGGACGACCAGCTGGCAGCCACGGCGGATACTGAAAATAAGTACTCGGAGACCAATGCCCAACCAAGAATCCAGGCAATGAACTCTCCAAAAACAGCATATATGTAGGTATATGCACTGCCGGCCAACGGAATCGTGGATGAGAATTCTGAATAGCACAAGGCTGCGAGGGAGCAGACAAAGGCCGCGACAACGAAGGCCAGCATGGCCCCCGGTCCAGTATACTCAGCTGCGATGATTCCAGGAGTGATAAAGATTCCGGCCCCAACAATTGCACCAACGCCCATTGTAATCAAGCTAAAGGCATTTAAAGACTTTGCCAACCCCGTTTTCTTAAAAATATCCGTGCGAATGTCTTTTCGCAAGAACAGGGTCGACTTATGTTTTCTATCGGCCATAATCAAAATCCTTTCAAACGAAGCGCGGCAAACGCTTCTTATTTTGTGACAAGGTGTGAATTGGTATACCGGTGCACCCGTTTTGGAAAAGGGGGGCAATACGCAACGGCTTATCAGACAATAATGTGTGATGTGCGGTGAAATGAATTTTATCTCACTTCACCACGTCCTTTAGCGGCACCAACGTTTCCTAGCATACTCCATTCTTCATTAAACGTTAATGAGAATGTCCTCAAATTGGTGAATCTTTAACGAAAATTCCTGCGGATGCCCATGAAACACTTGTTATTGGCGCTTGGTTGCGGTAGAATGCTTCAAGTGAGATTGCTATCGGCAATCATATTCGATGATAAAAGAAGAGTACTTGGTTCGTTCGTCCACAGCAAGTCAGGGATGGTGGAAGCCTGATGACACGGCCAAGGAAGCGCGCTTTTTAGAATAATCAATGTGAATACTTTAAAGTGGATAACAACTATCAACAAGAGTGGTACCGCGGGTGAATCTCGTCTCTTACAATTTTTTAAATTGTAAGGGGCGTTTTTTTATACCATTTCCCGCCAGTCCAGCGCTCAAGTGTGATATTCTAGGTTTGAAGCGGACAATTATAGATAGGATAGGAGATTATTAGTTATGGATTACAAACAATTAGTTGCTGACACGTTAGCACCCAGTCTGACCGACGTCTTATCGGCGGAAGACATCTACCAAAAAATCGAACGGCCAAAGGACTCATCAAAGGGTGATTACGCTTTTCCAGCGTTCACGCTTGCAAAAACGATGAAGAAGGCACCGCAACAAATTGCGACTGACCTCGTAGCGAAGATCGATACGACCAAGTTTGATAAAGTCGAAGTTGCCGGCCCATACCTGAACTTCTTCCTTGATAAAAGCAGTTTCAGTGCTGACGTGCTCGGTCAAGTCATGACTCAAGGCGCCGACTACGGTCAAAACGAGGACGGTAACGGTGGTAACGTGCCGATCGATATGTCATCACCGAACATCGCAAAGCCAATTTCAATGGGTCATTTACGGTCAACTGTCATTGGAAATTCCATCGCTGAAATCTTAAAGAAGAACGGCTACAACCCAATCAAAGATAATCACTTGGGCGACTGGGGAACGCAATTCGGGAAGTTGATCGTGGCTTACCTGAAATGGGGCAATGAAGAGGACGTTAAGAAGGATCCAATCACGAACCTGGTTAAGTATTACGTGAAGTTCCATAAGGAAGATAAAGAACACCCAGAACTCGATGACCAAGCCCGTGAATGGTTCAAAAAGCTCGAAGACGGGGATGAAGAAGCTCACCACCTGTGGTCATGGTTCCGTGACGAATCACTGAAGGCCTTTAACGCCATTTATGATAAGTTAGGCGTTAAGTTTGATACCTACAACGGTGAAGCATTCTACAACGATAAGATGCAAGCTGTTATTGATGACTTGAAGGCCAAGGGGCTTTTGAAGGAGTCTCAAGGTGCCCAAGTGGTTGACCTTGAAAAGTACGACTTGAACCCGGCTTTGATTTTAAAGAGTGATGGTGCTTCACTGTATATCACCCGTGATATTGCGACCGCCGTTTACCGTGAAAACACCTATCACCCAGCAATGAACCTCTACGTCGTCGGCTCAGAACAAATGTACTACTTCCAACAACTGAAGGCCGTCCTGACTGAAATGGGCTTGCCTTCAGCTAAGAACCTGCACCACATTCCGTTCGGTCTAATCACCGTTGACGGTAAGAAATTGTCGACCCGTTCCGGCCGGATCATCTTACTGGATGTTGTTTTGGATGATTCTATCGACATGGCTAAGAAGCAAATTGCGGCTAAGAATCCAGACCTGCCAAACAAGGATGAGGTTGCTAAACAAGTTGGTGTCGGTGCCATCATCTTTGGTGATTTGAAGAACGAACGGATGAACAGCATTGACTTCAACCTTGAAGACCAGTTGAAGTTTGAAGGTGAGACTGGCCCGTATGTTCAATACGCGCATGCCCGTGCTGAAAGTATCTTGAGAAAGGCCGGCGATGTCAGCCTGCTTGATGCCGATGCAAAAATTGCGGATCCGGAAGCTTGGGATACGTTGAAGGTTCTGGCTGACTTCCCAGACACCATTAAGGTTGCCTTGAAAGAATTCGAACCTTCCGATATTGCGAAGTATGCGATTCGGTTAGCAAAGGCTTTCAACAAGTATTATGCCCACTCAAAGATCTTGACTGACGATAGTGAAAAGGCTGCTCGTCTGACCTTGGTCAAGAGTGTGTCAACAGTTCTGAAAGAATCACTGCGTTTGTTGGGCGTTGAAGCACCAGACGAAATGTAGAACGCAGATGATACGCGGTACTTGCCTTACGAAACTTGTGTCGTCTGAACGCTTTGCCGAAAGGTCATAATGGCGCTGAGTCGGTTAAACTGAAAATTTTTGATGTGCCAGAGTGGCTCGCCAGAAAATCCATTTGGATCTTTCGACGAGCCATTTTTATTTTGGATGAACGAAGAATGGCCGCTTATACGGCCTTAATCATGCCCGTTGTGCGTTGAGCAATTATGGCAAAAGGGCAGTGGTTGATAGTTTTAGGATAGGCTGATCACGGCAGCACAAAAAGTTGTTTCAATGGCGGATAATTTAAATACATTTTAATGTTTAAATGAAATCTTAATGAGAAATGGAACGCCTGTACGCCCTAGTCTCCTCGGGATTTTTTACTATACTGGACACCATCCCTATAAATAAATATTCAATTAAAAGTAGCCATATTCATCTTACTTTGTTATAATAATTGCAGTGTTACTTACAGTAAGGGGGCTGCATTAGGATGAAAAAGAGTATTCGTCAATCGAGAATTGAACAATTGATCAATCAATATCCGATTGGAACGCAAGAAGACCTAATGCGTCATCTAAAGGAAATTGGGATTAAGGCGACGCAAGCAACGATTTCTCGTGACATTCGTGAAATGCAGGTAGTCAAAGCCCAGGATGGCCATGGACACTTGCGTTACACCATATTTAAACCGGGTAATAAATCAGAAGAAGAACACATGCGCGAAACAATCAACGAAGTGGTCGTCGGACTGACCCAGATTGAGTTTATCAACGTTATCAAGACACTGCCAAGCAACGGCAATTTATTGGCAGCAATCTTGGATGATCTAAAGCTGCCGGAAGTTGTCGGCACCCTTGCCGGTCACGACACCATCTTGGTCATTAGCCCAAGTAAGGAAGTCGCCCAGCAACTGAACAATGAAATTGCCAAGAGTATGAATCCGGACATTGTGCACTAATACGATGGTTGGATGAAGGCCAGGAACTGTTCCTGGCTTTTTTTGTGTCTCGTTTGTGCGACACCACTGGTTAGACATCGTGAATACCAGCAAGGCAAGTTAACATTGATTGGCGGCGCCAGATGACCTTGAGGCTGCTGGCAACTGAAAGACCTTAATTATACAAGGGATTCGTTGGATGAACAGGCAGTCGAATCGTGGCGAGACACCGCACATAAGCTATCAGAAGCCAGCTTTAGACACTCTAATTTTTATTAAAATTCAGCCGATAAGGCAGTTGTTTGAACACAATGTGCTAAAATTAACGTATTAATTTGGGTCGTAAATGAGGGAGTCTATGAATAGAAATAGGGGAAATGGGTTTTTTCAACAAATCAAGACTTGGCTGTCTCCGGGCTGGCATCGGTTTAAGCGCTGGTTAGGCCGGTTCTGGCACCGCTTTCAAATTACGCGGTGGCTGATTGTTATTGTGCTAGCCATGGTTTTTGTGATGAGCGCAGTTCTGACTTTTCAAGCGAAAACGGCCAATGTTGGGGATTTGAAAAATCAACTTGAAAAAACAACTTATATTTATGATAAAAATGGGAAAAAGGCCGGGTCACTATATTCTCAAAAAGGGACGTATGTTTCTTTGAAGAAGATCTCGCCGAACATTCAAAATGCGGTTATCTCAACTGAAGATCGCGGGTTCTACCACGAGTACGGATTCTCCGTGAAGGGCATTGCCCGGGCGTTTCTGCTGTTAGCGAAAAATAAGATCCTGCACCGTGATTACATTAGCGGCGGCGGGAGTACGCTGACCCAACAACTGGTTAAAAATGCTTTTTTGACACAGGAACAGACGTTTACGCGAAAGTTTAAGGAATTATTCTTGTCTGTCGAAGTTGAAAATGTCTACACCAAAAAAGAAATCTTGTCGATGTATCTTAACAATGCCTATTTCGGGAACGGTGTCTGGGGTGTTCAGGATGCTTCAGAAAAATACTTTGGCAAGTCGGCTTCCCAACTGACTGTTCCTGAATCAGCGGTTCTGGCTGGTATGCTGACGTCTCCTAGCGGGTACAATCCAATTGATCACCCAAAGGCCGCGCTGGCTCGCCGGAATGTTGTTCTGGAGTTAATGGCGGAGAACGGCAAAATTACGCAGTCACAGGCCAAGGCCTACCAGAAAACAAAAATTGTGACAAGCGATACGTACACCTACAAAGATTCGTACAAGTATCCTTACTACTTTGATGCGGTTATCAGTGAAGCTATCTCAAAGTATGGTCTGACTGAATCAGAAATTTTGAATCACGGGTATAAAATTTATACCTATTTGAATCAAAACTATCAATCATCAATGCAAACGAACTTTAAATCAGCTTACCTCTTCCCGTCAAACGCATCAGACGGCACTAAGGTCCAGGCGGCTTCAATTGCGGTCAACCCGAAAAATGGTGGTGTCCTCGCTGTTGTCGGCGGCCGTGGCAAGCACGTTTTCCGGGGCTATAACCGGGCAACACAAATGGCGCGGCAACCTGGTTCGACCATCAAACCGTTAGCCGTCTACACGCCGGCCTTGGAAAATGGCTACTTCTATGATTCGGAACTGACAAACAAGAAATTATCTTACGGTACCAACAAGTACACACCGAAAAACGAAAATAACGTGTATACCGGTAAGGTGCCCATGTATGAGGCCCTGGCGCAGAGTATGAACGCACCGGCCGTCTGGTTGCTGAATAAGATCGGGGTCAATAAAGGCTATCAGTCCGTTAAGAACTTTGGGCTGCCGGTCACCAAATCGGACGACAATCTCGCGTTAGCACTGGGCGGGCTCAGCAGCGGGGTCTCACCGCAACAGCTTGCGAGCGCATATACCGCGTTTGCAAATAGCGGAACGCGAACCGATGCACACTATATCCGTAAAATTGTTGACGCTAACGGGAAAACGGTCGTTGCCCAACCAAAAGTCACCACTAAAAAAGTGATGTCAAAGAAGGTCGCAAAGGAAATGACCAGTATGATGCTGGGTGTCTACAACAGCGGGACTGGTGAAGCTGCCAAACCTTACGGCTACCAAGTGGCTGGAAAGACTGGGAGTACCGAAGCAGACGATACTGGTGACGGCGATGCTGCCAAGGATAAATGGATGGTGGGGTACACACCTGACGTGGTGGTGACAACCTGGGAAGGGTTTGACAACACCAATAAGGAACACCATTTGGAGAACTTGGGCGGAACCGGAATCAGCACGCTGTTTAAGACGGAGCTTCAGGAAATTTTGCCGTATACGAAACAGACCTCGTTTAACACGAAGGACGCAGCCACGCTGGCCAAAGCATCAAAATCAGCTAATAATAGCAGTTTCTGGGGTAACGTCCAGAATGGTGCTTCTCAGGTCGGCAAAAAGATCAAAAAAGGTGCCAGCAGCGCGGCTAATTCGGTTAAGAAGTGGTGGTCGAACACAACTTCCAGCATTTTAGGCAACTAAGCGGATAGTCAGCGCAACGCTTTCATGATACAATTATGGAGACAACTAGACAGGAGGATTCATAATGGCTGACATTAATGAAACGGCAACAACACTGAAGGAACAACTGAAGACATCCGATGAATTTAAAAAATTAGAGGATGCCTACAGCAAAATGAAGGCGGAACAAGCCACATTTGACCTGTTTAAGAACTTTCAAGAAATTCAGTTGAACATTCAACAAAAGCAGATGCAGGGCCAACAATTGACTGAGGAAGAAATGACTCACGCCCGCGAAGTTGCGGACAAGGTTGGCAAAGCTGATGCAATCAAAGTGTTGATGGAAGCCGAAAAGGGTGTTAACGACCTGCTTTCAAAACTCAATGATGAGATCACAAAGCCGATTCAAGAGCTTTACCGCAACTAGGTCAAGGCTTTTGCACAAGTTTTAAAAAACGTCGAAGAATTTGGCTTCGGCGTTTTTTTCAATCAGAACCGGTTTAACAAGAAATGAAAGGAGACCCTGTCTTGAAATTTATTCACGCAGCAGATCTGCATTTAGACAGCCCGTTTGAAGGCTTGAAGCAAGTTCCTGAACCAGTGTGGCAGCTTGTTTACCAAGCACCGTTCACCGCAACGACACGGCTTGTCGACCAGGCCATCGATCAGCAGGTGGATTTTGTTTTACTGACGGGCGACTTGTTTGACCGTGAGACCCAATCAGTAACTGCCCAATTGTTTTTAAACACGCAGTTACAGCGGCTGATCGATGCGCAAATTGGGGTTTATTTAAGTTTTGGGAACCACGATTATCAAACCGATGGGCAGGCGATTGCCTTACCTGAAGGCGTCCATGCGTTTGATTCAAGTGTCAGTACAGTACTGACAACCACCCACGATCAACAACGTGTGGCAATCAGCGGCTTTAGTTACCCCACCAGGTGGCTTGACACGGATATGGCCGCTCAGTTTCCGGAACGCGGTGACGCAGATTTTCAAATCGGTATGCTGCATGGCGCATTGCAACAGTCTCGAGATAACCACTACGCACCGTTTACGCTAGGTGAATTAACCGATAAGCACTACGATTACTGGGCGCTGGGTCACATCCATAAACCGCAGTTCTTGGCAGAACAGCCGCCCGTTGTTTATGCTGGCACGATTCAAGGGCGCCATAAAAATGAGTCAGGCGATCACGGGTACATGCTGGTCACAAGTGAGAACCAGCAGTTGAATCCGGAATTTGTGCCGGTGAACCCAGTTGATTGGGTGAGCCTGACGGTTGCAATTACGGATCAGCAAACGGAAACTGAATTAATCGACTTTGTGTTGCGTCAATTGGCAACGCTGACGGATACGGCCGTCTTTAAACTTGTTTCGTTGACTTTGACGAACGTCGAATCTTTGCCGGGGCAAGTGCTGACGCAGTTGAACAACGGTAATTGGTTTGACCGGTTATCACAAATTCAAGAGGACCGGTATGAGACAAATCGTTGTTGGATTTATGAGTGTCGACTGCAACCGGCAGATGCTCAGATTCAATACAGTCAGCTGGACGCGCAATTTTGGACGGATGCGAAGGCCGCTGTGTTCACCACTGATGTGCTGACCAGTGCTGCTGGTAAAAAATTGCTCAGTTATCCGTTTTTAGCTGACCACTTGCGCGATTCGACTACGTTAGCTGACAGTCAAGCCCGTGCCGAAAGTGAGTTGCTGCAACAGGCACGTTTGGAGGCGGACAATCATGCGGATTAAGGAACTGACCATATATGGTTTCGGAAAGTTTCACGATACAAGACTGACGTTTGATAAGCAGTTACAGTTGTTGTACGGACCAAACGAAGCTGGAAAATCCACAATTGTTGCCTTCATCACCAGTATGCTGTTTGGGTTTGCAACTGCTAAGCATAAGTATGAGATGTACCAGCCGAAGAGCGGCGCAACGTATGGCGGTGAAATGGCGTTCAGTCACCAGAACCATGACTACTGGCTTAAACGGGTCGACGGGACGCACGGCGGTGATGTGACATTTCGCGATACAACGACCGATACACTGCTCACGAAACAGGATCTAAATGCGCTGCTCAGACCAGTTGATCGAGAGTTGTTTTCCCAAATTTATGGCTTTAGTGAACAGAATCTTCAAGACGTTTTTGGTTTGGATCGGTTTGCTCTGATCCAACGTATTCAGCGGATCGGGGCCATCGGCAGTGATGATTGGATCACCCTCAATCAACGCTTACGTAAGGAAGCGGATGCGCTCTATAAACCACGGGGCCGTAAACAGCCGCTAAGTGTAAAATTGCGCGAGTACGATGCCCTGACGGAAAAAGTAGCGGCCGCAAAGGCGGATTATCCGCGGTATCAAGACCTTCAAACGAAGGAAACGGAAACGGCTAAGGCCTTGGCTGCCAGTCAAGCGGCAATTACGACACAAGATTCAGCGCTGACCAATTTGAATCAAATTGAACAACTGTTTCCTTATTACCAGGAGTATCAGGCTTTCAAAAATTCTGAGCAAGCGGCGCCGCAGTCGATCAGTACAGAAGATTGGGAAAACTTTACAAGGCTGACCACCCAGCGGGCGCAGTTAACGGCGCGTTTAAAGACGGAAAAGGAACAGTTAGCAGGTCAACGAGAAGACATGACGCCGAGTGAACCGCAACACTTTTATCAAGCGCACCAGACCGTGATTGATCAGCTTGTTGACCAATTAACGGCTGCTCAGCAGCAGTTACGCGACCGGCAAGTGGCCGAACAAAATTTGGCTGCGGAAGCGAATACGCTGGACCAGTTGCGGGCAGCCCACGGCGCAAAACTGATGCAAACATCGCCCATGAGCGCTGGTGACCAAGAAGAGGTGGCTCAGTTGATTGCCCAGCAACGACAACTCAACGCGACCCAAACAGCAATCAGCAATCAGCGCCACCAGTTAGCCGACCAATTAAATGCGGCCGAACAGGCGGATAACGATGCCGGTTCAGGAATTTCGATCAAGTGGCTGGCTGCCGGGATTGCTGTTGTGGTGCTTGCCGTCTTCTTTCTGAGTGGTGTTGCCCGCTCAGTTGGCGGGGCGCTTGGCGTCATCGTGGCGGCGTATGGCATCTTTAAACCGATGCTGAACAACGGTGATTCTGGGGCATCGAAGGCCGACCTGCTTTCGGAACAGATCGATCAGTTAAATGCCCAGCTTAAAACGGTCAATACACATCTGACCGACATTAGTGAACAGCTTCAAACGATTGGCAGCACCTATCATTTATCGGCGGTGCAGGTGAGTGATTGGCTGGATTTACAACCTGTTTTGAAAGACTACGCAGCGGCGATGGCCCGCTCGGAAGCTGATCAGCAGCAGCTGGTTGATTTGGAGCAGCATCTTGATCAGTATTTGACGCAGTGGCAGGTTGTCGGCGACTGGTTAGATCTCAGCGGGGATCGGTCAGCCCAATTAACGGCAATTCAACAGTTCGTCAATGCACGCCAAGACGAAACAAAACAGCTGCAGCTGGCCGCTCAACAGCAACGACTAAGCGAGCAGCGCGTGGCATCCCAGACGACAGAAGTGACGACTGTGACGCAAAGATTAACAGCCTTCTTAGCGGAACGGGATTTGGGGGATGAAGCTGCGTTCCAACGCGCCTACCACGCGTCACAAGATTATCAACAACAAACCGCCCACATGGCGATGATCAAACAGCAGTTAGCCAGTGTTGAGACGGGTGGCTTCGAACGTTATGCATCGCAGGCGGCAATTGATGAGGCGAAGGAAGATTGTTCCAAACAGCTCGCTAAATCGCGACTGTCGCAAGCCGCCCAACTTAAGCGCCATAGTCAGTTGACCTATGATATGAAACAACTGGCCAGCAGTGAGGCCTACCAGCATTTGTTGCAGCAACGGGCTGCACTGGAGGCCGAAATCATTGATATGACGGATACCTGGCTTGCTAAGACGCTATTGATCAAATGGATCGACCAGACGCTGATTCAAGCATCGCAGGGGCGCCAGCCGCAGATTATGACGGCAGCCACGGCATACTTTGCGTTACTGACTGGGGACCGATTTCATAAAATTACGTTTACCGATGATACCGTTACGGTTGAAGCTGCTGATCAAACGACTTACGATGTGGGTGAACTTTCACGCGGTACGGCTGAACAACTCTATGTTGCATTGCGGTTTGCGTTTACAAAGGTCATGGCGGATGAAATTGAACTGCCGATCATTATTGATGACAGTTTTGTGAACTTCGACCGTGACCGCACAAAACACGCTTTTGCGTTGCTCCAACAGCTGCAGGAGACCACGCAGATCCTGTACTTTACCGCTGACCGATATAATCAGGATCTGGTACCGTCAGATCAGTGTTTAAACTTGGACCAACTCGCAGTAAAATAAACTTAAAAGGGGGTCGTCATCTTGGCTGAAAAACAATTAATGACCTACGCAGTGGGTGACCAGATGAACTTAATGGTGCTGATTAAAAGCGCTGAGGTTCGGGTTGCTAAAAACGGAAAGAAATATCTGGATTTCACGTTTACGGATGCATCAGGTGAAATGTCCGGTAAATTTTGGGATGCTGGCGATGCCGACATCAACCGTTATCAACCTGGCCGGGTAGTTCGGCTGGGTGGAAAACGCGACAATTATCAGGGGACGCCGCAAGTACGCATTAACGCGCTGCGGTTAGCAAACGCTGACGAACCGCATGACCCCGATGATTTTATGAGCTCAGCGCCGATGAAGGCGACTGAAATGGAGGACGAAATTAACCAAGTCGTCTTTGAAATCACAAACCAGGTTTGGAACCGCATCGTTCGTTGGTTATTGGCGAAGCACCGGGAAGCATTCTTTACGTACCCGGCAGCCAAACGCAACCACCATGCATTTAAAGGCGGCCTGGCGTTTCACACAATTTCAATTTTGCGGTTAGCGCACAGTGTTGCAGGACAGTATGAGACCATCAATGCGCCGTTATTGTTCGCGGGTGCGATTTTGCATGACCTGGGTAAGGTGGTTGAACTCTCAGGTCCAGTCGGCACTCAGTACACGGTCGAAGGCAATTTGCTGGGCCACATCAGTATCGTTGACGGTGAAATCGTTACTGCCTGCAACGCGTTGAAATTTGACCTGGATAGTGAAGATGTTGTCTTATTACGGCATATGATCTTAGCTCATCATGGGTTGCTGGAATATGGGTCACCGGTACGGCCACGGTTGCTTGAAGCAGAGGTGCTCCATGAATTAGATGAACTTGACGCCTCCATTATGATGATGAACAACGCCCTTGATAAAACGAGTCCCGGTGCTTTTGGCGAGCGACTCTTCGCAATGGACGGCCGATCCTTCTATCGGCCAACGTTGCCTGAAGACGGGCAGAAGGGTGATTTACCTGACTAGTCATTGTATAGAATAGTCAACAAAAAAAACGCTGTTCAAGATGGACAGCGTTTTTTTGTTGTTTGGATTGACTTGGCTTGATTTGGATTGACTATGATGGTCAGTCATTCAGTACAGTTGTCCGTCTGGGTGTATATGGTGATCATCTGCAAATTCTAAACGCTTTTCGGGAAATGATTGTCAATCAGGATATACGCTGAAGCACGGCGATTCATCTTTAAGAGAAAAACAGAGAAAAAATGAGAGACGAAAAAACCGCCCCGGAAAATCCGGAGCGATCAAACAGGTATCAACCTGTTATTGCGTCTTATTTACTTGATGAACTGCTGGTCAAGTAGTCTGACAAGACGTTTTGTAATTGACTATCCTTAATGGAGATGTTCCCCTTCTTAAGGACTTTAGAAACAACACTCTTCAGAACTGTGCTGCTGTTCATATCATCATCGATGATCTGCTTCTTAAGTTCTGCCTTGTGTTCCTTCAAAGTACCTTTACCAGGGTTCTTGTCCATCTTGATGATTTCATAACCTGAAGTCGTCTTAACAGGAGTCGTTGTGTATTGGCCAGTCTTCAGCTTCCAAGCAGCCTTCTTGAAGGTGCTGTCAAGTGAAGTATCAGTACTGTCAAAGGCGGCTAACTTACCACCCTTGTTCTTAGTTGTACTATCAGTAGAGTACTTCTTAGCCAATGAGGTGAAGCTGTCGCCAGCCTTCAACTTCTTGATAACTGCTTCGGCCGTAGTCTTCTTAGAAACTAAGATGTGTGAAACCGTAACTTTAGGCTCGTAGCTCTTGAATTGCTTCTCGAGTTTGGCGTTTGTAATCTTAACGTTAGCCTTTACAGCTTCCTTAAGTAACAGGTTGTCTCGGATTTGTTGCTTCAATTGTGAAGCCGTCATCCCACTTTGAGAAAGAACGGACTTGAATGAAGAACCATATTCTTTCTTATAAGTATTGTATTGCGAGGTTACTTGTGAAGTCTTGACCTTGCTACCGTATTGCTTTTCCAATACTTTATCAAGAATCATTTGTTGCAAGACTTGCTTACCACTTGAAGTGTTCTTCAGGCTGCTGTAGTATTCACTTTCAGTGATCTTACCACCTGAAGTAGTGGCAACGGTTTTGCTACCACAGGCTGCCAATGTCAGACCCATTAAGACAGTGGCAAGTGCGACGAACCATTTCTTCATTGCGAAAACACATCCATTTCTATAAATTTGTTTAACTCCCAGCTGGGGCGTTCCCAATAACTATAACATAACCTAGAGATAATAGCAGTTGCGAGTGAGAACTTAATAAAAAGTGAAATAGTTTGCCGGTAAAAAAGGGACGTATGTGCGCCCGAAACATAAGGGCGCTGAGCAAAAATTCCGAAGTGGGATTTTTAGTCCAGTGCCCTTATTTGGCTGAGAATGGTCCAAATTTGTGTGTTTGGCGTTAAAAAGCAACCCGTAACTCAATAATTAGGCCAAATAAATCTCAGGGCGTTTCACGCTACCAAACGATTCTCTAGAACTTATCCAGCGTTTCGTTAATTTTATCCAGTCGTGGCTGAATTTTGAACTGAAACTGCTGCACGTCGTCTTGGATACTATCTAAAACAGGTTGTGCTTTGGCCATTTCAGCGTTCAGGTGATTCAGACGATCACTGACTGCAGACGCTTTTTTGCGCCAATCTTGGTAGTCAGCATACTTTGTTTTGACAGTCGTGACCGTTTCGGAAACGAAAGCGGCAGGCGATTGGCGCTTGTTGTACAGGTGCAGCGCCAAAGAGCCGCCCGCCGTAATCAGGGTTGTGAGCAAGAAGCGTTTCATATCGACCCCTCCTTGTTAAAATTGCGCCTTAATGGCGTCTTGAAGTTTTGTGTAGGCCGCTTCATCGTAATTCTTTGAATTATCTTTGAAGATCATCGCAAAATCATCATTGCTGGTATAACGGGGCACGATGTGAATGTGAGAATGGAAAACGGATTGGTAAGCCACTTCACCGTTGTTGTTCACAATGTTCATACCTTTGATATCAGGGTTGGATGCCTTGATGGCCCGAGCAATCATTGGGATTTTTGCAAAGACTGTGGCAGCAAGGTCGGCATCGTAAGCAAAAATATCCTTCACGTGAGTTTTTGGAACGACCAAAGTGTGGCCCGGCGTGCCTTGTGAAATATCCAAGAATGCTTTAACATCATCATCTTCGTAGACTGTGTAACTCGGGATCTCACCCTTAATAATTTTACAAAAAATACAGTTATCATCATAGTTATGAATCATTTGCGGTTCCTCCTTAATGTTGTTCTGTATCCAGTATACACTAGACAACCACTGGTCAGGAAAGGCGATGGGGAAAATGTGAGCAATTTTATGGTGGGCTTAAGAAATGGGAGGATTTTTTTGGCAGTTGGTTTTTGTGCAACGTTTGAAGAACGCTTGATGCTGACATTTTTGGAGAGATGAAGGCTTGAAATCGTTATTTGGGGGAAATGGTGCTTGCGGGTTGGGTGGCTTGAGTAGAGATGTTTTTGTGGGATGTACGAGTATGGTAGAAGCGACTCGATGTGTCTGCACTATTGTCAGGTCGTGATTGTGGTGCGGTTTTTATTGTCGGAATGTGTTCTGCGAGGCAGGGGCGGCTGCAGAACGAACTCTGAGTCCAAAACCATTTTCTACGTTTTTCTTTACCGAAGGCTTTCCGGCGACATGCTTTTATTTTCTATTACCGAAACGCGCTCCGCAAGGCAGGAGGGTACTGCAGAACGAACACGTATGCAAAAAGTCAGTTTCTGCTTTTTATTACCGACTGCTTAGTTGCGACGTGTTTTTATTTTCTATTGCCGAAACGTGTTCCGCAAGGCAGGGGGCTACTGCAGAAGCGACTCTGGGCACAAAAG
>NZ_AYYR01000032.1 GCF_001435975.1 Secundilactobacillus collinoides DSM 20515 = JCM 1123 | reverse complement strand
CTAGTCTAATTGGTCTAGTTATCAAGTGTTGCACTTCAATTTTAAATCGGGGAACTATTTAAATTCTAATTTTACAGTGAGTATTAATTTTGTAATATGAATTTTATTTATTGCTTAAAATTCCCGACTGATAGGGAATGTGGCCGGTTACATTAAACGTGATAAATAGTCATTGCTTGCATATTTAATCGAAAGTGGGTATCATAGGCTCTAATGATATTCTAATTTTCTAATGCGAATCTTACTATCTGGAGGGATGTCCATGGATACAGCACCAGTAAAACGTAGTGAAAAACGGATCGCTGCCAATATCTTCAAGGGTTCTTTAGGGAACATGATTGAATGGTTTGACTGGTACGTGTACGCATCCTTTGCCGTTTACTTCTCAGCCGCCTTTTTCCCGGCTGAAGATAAAACCGCAGAGCTGCTGTCTACCGCTGCCGTTTTTGCCGTTGGTTTCTTGATGCGGCCGATCGGGTCATTCGTGATGGGCCGTTTTGCTGACCGAAGCGGTCGGAAAGCTGCGTTGACGTTATCCGTTACGATTATGGCAACTGGGTCGCTTGTCATTGCACTGACCCCAGCCTACAAGTCGATTGGTGTTTGGGCACCAATTATTTTGGTTGTTACCCGGCTGTTTCAAGGCTTGTCACTTGGTGGTGAATATGGGACTTCAGCAACTTACTTGTCAGAAATGGCATCGCCGAAGCGCCGTGGCTTTTATTCATCATTCCAATATGTCACGTTGATTTCTGGTCAATTATTCGCACTGCTGGTGCAAATTATCCTGCAGAGCTTTCTCTCAACCGCTCAACTATATGCCTTTGGGTGGCGGATTCCCTTCGTTGTCGGTGCCATTGGGGCGGTGGGCGTCCTGTGGCTGCGACTGACGATGGAAGAATCTGACCAGTTCAAAGCTAAAAATAAGAAAAACAAGAAGTCTGGGACGATGACCATGCTGATGAAGTACCCGAAACAGTTCTTCACGGTTGTCGGGCTGACCTTTGGCGGGACCATCTGTTTCTACGCGTACACCACGTACCTGCAGAAGTTCATGATCAACACGACGGGTCTGAACACCAAAGCCGTTGCCGTTATCAACTTTGCGGCTTTGCTGATTATGCTGATTCTGCAACCGATTTTTGGTGCTCTGTCTGATAGAATTGGCCGGAAACCATTGCTGTTATGGTTCGGGATCGGCGGCACCCTGTTTACTGTACCGATTTTCTCCGTACTGGCACACGTCCATTCATCTTGGGCTGCCTTCTTCTTGATGTTAGCGGGGCTGGTCATCGTTTCAGGTTACACCTCCATTAACGCCATTGTTAAGGCAGAACTTTTCCCAACTGAAATTCGGGCGTTGGGTGTTGGCTTCCCATATGGCCTGACAGTTGCTATCTTCGGTGGGACTGTTGAGTACGTTGCCCTTTGGTTGCGTTCAGTTAATTTGGAATCGCTGTTCTTCTATTACGTTGCCTTCGCATCGTTTATCTCACTGATCGTATACTGGCGGATGTTTGAAACGTCGAAGCGATCGACTATCGATGCAGAAGACGTTGCACATGACACGGATGCCGATCCCTCATTAAGCAGCCAGGTTCAGGGACGATAATTTTTATGGGAGCTGTCTGCTCTTGACATCGTGAGGAATTATTAAATCGATGATTGTGCCAGTTTCCGATTTTCCCGCCCTCGATTGCGGGTCTCGTTCTGGCAGTCAAATGATTAAGGCACATGCCTGTAAACGGCATAGGCGATAGTTTAAACATCCTTTCTATTCACACATGATATTTTTCCAAACACAATAAAAATGGTATTCAAGCAAGGTAGATTGAGATTGCTTGGATGCCATTTTTGTTTTTTATAGTTCAATGAGCCCCAACTGTAGCGCCTTCGCCACGGCTTCGGCTCTGGTGAACACGCCCAGCTTGTTGTAGATACTGGTCAGATGGGATTTGATAGTGCGTTCGCTAACTTCCAGATCTTCCGCAATTTCCTTACTATGGTAGCCTTGTGCAACTTCGGTCAGGATGGTGTGTTCTTTTTCCGACAGGTCAACGGTGGGTTGGACTGGTTTCGGGGCGGTAAAGGCCTTGGCCGCAATTCTTGGCTCAATGTAGGTCTCACCCTTTATTGCACCACGGATGACTCGCAAAATCGTTGCTTTATCGGCATCCTTTAATAGGAACCCCTTTGCACCAAGCTGCATGGCTTCTTGAATGGGCTTTTGGTCATCGAAGGTCGTTAAAACAACAACCGGTAAGTCAGGCGTCGTTTCGTGCAGCGCTTTAATGAGTGCGATACCGTCCAATTTTGGCATTCGGATATCCGTTACGACGAGGTCGGGGTGCAGTTCAGTGGCCTTGCGAAGGCCTTCCTCGCCGTCCGCGGCGGTACCGATAACGGTGATATCATCGACCGTTTCAAAAATGAGTTCCAGACCGGCCCGTAAGATTTGGTGGTCGTCAACAATTAACAGATTGATCATTCTGCGAGTTCCTTTCTATCCGCTGGGAGGGTCAGGGTGACCGTGGTGCCTTCACCAATCGCACTGATGACAGTGATGACGCCATTCAACCGGTCGGCCCGTTCATAGATGCCTTGAAGTCCGTAATGGCCAGCTTTCTTCAACGTTTTTTTATCGTGGGTATCAAATCCGGTCCCGAAATCAATGATTTTAAGTTTGAAAATATCATCGTGCAGTGTACCACTGATCACTGCCTGGTCAGTCTGTGCGTGTTTAGCCACGTTGGTTAAGGATTCCGTGACGATCCGCGTAATCTCGGTCAGCTGTGAAGGGCTGTAGTCCGGGATATCATTTAACTGAATCGTGGTGTTGACCTGATAGTTTTTGCGAATGGCCTCAGCCACTAGCTGCAAGCGGGCGGGAAGACTTTCTTCCGTCGTACTGCGCAGGTCAGTTAAGGTGATGCGCGATTCGTGCAGGGCATCGCGAGCCGTCGACATGCTGGTGGTGATGATTTCTTCTGCCCTGTCGGCGTTTCCCTGCTCAAGGAACCCTTCGGCCGCTTCAAGCTGCATAACCACCCCGGCCAGTCCCTGCGTCAGGGTGTCATGGAGCTCCCGTGCGACCCGTTGACGTTCAGCCCGGACTGTCGATGCCTCAACCTGTTTGTAGGCTAACTGCAGTTCCGCATAGAGGTTTTCCACGCGTTCCCGTTCTTGAATCTGATGCTGGTAGAAGCGCCAGTAGTAAAACACGATGGCCATCAAGAAGACAAAGCTGGCGAGGACCATGAGACCTTGTGCCCAGCCAACGATAACCGTATACGTGGCCCACATTATCGAGTAAAAAATGGTGAGACAGGCCATAACGCGTTTGGAATTATGATACCCAAGAATCGACTCAATCATGAAAATGGGGTAGGTACCAACCATTAATACCGGCATGCTGCGGCTTAAAAAGCCTGCGTAAATCCAAATGAGAATCATTGGACAACCAATAAGGAGCCAGTGATGATGCGTGTACAGCCAGGGGCCGATCCATATGGCACCGATAAGGGTCGCCACTGCCAGCAGAACCCAGATCGGCCGGTAAGGGTATTGCACCTTGATCAGTTCCGGTCTGATTGCGGATCGCAGTGAGGCGGAATTAGGAATCGAATTCACAACGTAAATCGCCATAAAACCCAACATAATCATCCAGATAATCAATGGACCGCGGATGTCACGTAGATTTTTAAGCCTTTGAGCTTCGTTTTCGTTGGTGGGTTGCAACCATGTCACTTCCTTTACGCATTTCTATTATCACTAATATAACCCAAAAATCCGTCGCGGAGTGGCCGGGACGGATTTTTGAGGAGAAATCATGAGAAATTTTGACACTTCATTAAAACAGTTTTTGGTTAATCTGCGGCTAACGCGTCGATTGGGTTCAGCTTGGCAGCCCGTCGTGCCGGTAAGAAGGCGGCAACGAGTGAGATGACGACCCCAATCACGAAGACGGTTACCACGTTGCCAACGGTAATTTGCACGAAGGCGTAGTTGGCAATCGCGGCCAATAAGTGATTGACGGTCACCTCCCCAAGCAACGCGATAACCGTGGCAAATGCGGCACTCAAGACACCGATAATCAGGGATTCACTGATGAACAGGCGACGGATGTCTCGTTTAGATTCACCCAGGGCACGCAGAATTCCAATTTCCTTGGTTCGGGCGCTGACCGACATATACATCGTCACGATGATCATTAAAGCCGAAACGACCAGTGAAATGGCGGCAATTGCCGACAAAATGTTCGTTGCTAACTTAACGTAGGTCTGGATCTTACTAATGATCGAGTTCACTGAAGTTGCCGTGTACTGGCGCTTGTTGTTTAATTTCAGCTTGTTGATCTTCGAAGTCACACCATTGACGTTGCCGATTTTATCGACCTTGACCACGGCGCTGGCGACCTTGGCGTTCACGTTGGCCTTATTCATAGCATTTGTGAGCGTCTTGGTGCTGACGTAGTTGTCACTGACCATGCCGCCGGTGTTTGAAGTATTACTGATTCCGGAAACTTTCGCAGTCAGTTTAACGGTGACCGGCTTATTGTTCTTGTTCGTTGTCTTGTAAGACAGGGTAATGGTCTTACCAATCAAGTTCTTCCAGTGATTCTTGGACAGTTTCTTCGCCACACTGTCCTTGTCAATCACAATTTCGCCGGTCTTTGGTTTGTGGCCGTACTTGATCGTGTTCGAAGTTGCGCTGGCGTTCCAGTTTTCCAATGTTGAAATCGTGGCGCTCTTACCATTGTACTTCGAGGTAACGCTGCTGGCGGTGTAAACCTTTGATACACCGCTGACGTGTTTCACGTTGCTCAATTGGGTCAATTGTTTGTTGCTAAACGTCGACTTGGCGCTGGTTGTCGTTGCTGAGGTCGACGATGACCCGGACATACTGGACATGCTGGATTGTTGTTGCTGCATGGCCGCCTGTTGCTTAGCTTGTTTACTGCTGCCGCTTGAGCTGGCGGTCGACGTCTTCTGGTAACGACTGATGCTGACAGCAGTCGGGTTCACGAGGTCGTTGACCTGCTTATTAATATACCCGCTGATCCCGTTTCCTAACCCGGAGAACAGCATGACGGCAAACAACCCAACGGCGGTTCCTAAAACGATGAGGGAGTTACGCCAGAAGTTGAACTTAAAGTGTTTAAAAGCAGTGGTGTAGGATACGGATGCCGGTAGCAGGCGTGATTTTAAACGGGGTGTATCCGTTACAGCATACGGGTCGCGAAGCTTTGTATCCTTATCGATCTTCCCGTCAGCCAAGTGGACGATCCGGGTTCCGGCATCGGCAACTGACTGCGAGTGGGTCACGGTGATGACCAGTCGGCCTTCCTGAGCGATACCGTCCAGAATTTTGAGAACTTCTTTAGTGTTTTCTGAATCCAAAGCACCCGTCGGTTCATCGGCGATAATCACTTTCGGGTCACTGGCTAAAGCACGCGCAATGGCGACCCGTTGTTTCTGCCCACCGGAGAGTTGGTTCGGATATTTGTGCGCTTGATCCTTCAGCCCAACACGATCGAGGAGTTCAGCGACACGCTTTTTTTGCTCAGCCTTAGATAACGTGGTCATGTCAAGTGGAATCAACACGTTATCCATAACGGTAAGGTGACCGATCAGATTATAGGCTTGGTAGATGTAGCCGATGGTGTCGCGCCGGTAGTGATCCAAGGCTTTTTCATCGCTGTGATTAAGTCGTTTGCCATCTACGGTGACACTGCCTTGAAACTGTCTGTCCAGCCCACCAATAATGTTCATCAAGGTGGACTTTCCACCACCGGATTCACCGAGGATGGAAACAAATTCGCCTAAATCAAAGTTTAAATCAATGCCCTTTAGTACCGGAAATTCCTCTTTCCCAAGGTAGTAGGACTTGTGAATGTCTCTTAGCTCTAAATAACTCAAATGTGATGCCTCCCGTTTCGATTAACTGTCATTAAGAATACGAGAAGTTGACGAGGAACACATCGACCAAAAGGACAGAAAAGGGGTTCCCTTTTGGGCAAATTTGAGTGATTTGTTGAAAAAAGTGATTTATTTTAGTGAAATCAGGGGGTCTTACGTAGTTAAGATCAGGACGAGAAAAAAGCGTCCTTGTTGTGACCTAAAATCGCTAGGTAAGGAGCTATACAAATGAGCAAGTATTTCCTGATGTTTTTAACTGCGGTGCTGCTAGTGACTGCCAGCACTGTTGTGTTGAAAAAATCGGCTATTAAAACTGATGCGGATGCGACCCATGCTGCTAGGCAGACACATCAGGCTGCAAAACCAACGTTAGCCCACATGTCATTTGGGTTTAAGCGGGGGGGCAAGTGTCGCTACACCGGCCACGTATCGCTGGGCAGGTCGTACAGTTACGTACCGAATCACGGATAAATCTGCCTATTACCGCCAAATTTGGCGAGCTGCTGTCCGTCATTGGAACGCAGCGAAAGTTGTCAAACTGGTACCGGCTCAAACAGGACAGACAGCTAACATTACCATGTCGGTTAAAAACGATACGACTAAACAATACGGCAACGTGATTGGTTTGACATTTACGTCCTACCATGCCAACCAATCATTGGGTTCACTTCATGTTTTAGCTAATGCACGGTCCTATGTGTATAAAAACGTTGCCCGAGCAATGCGCTATTCGCAATTAGAGCGTGAGCGGGTGGCGGAACATGAATTGGGACACGCACTCGGGTTGGGACATGCGGCCAGTAAACGAAGTGTGATGTACTACGCGAGCCGAGGGATCGCAATCAGTTCCGGCGACGTTAAGGGATTGAGGCAGGCCTATTTTGAATAAATGACTAGCTTTTTATAGCTATGTTGGCGAAATTAAAACGAGAACCGCTTAAATCCTAACAGGATTTGATGCAGTTCTCGTTTTTTGATGTTTGTTGGGGATAGTTGATTGGCGCTTTAGGTTTGTACCTGTGGCTTGACTCATAATCTGGTAAAGCACCGATAGTATTGCGTTTTGCTGTCCTTGAACTTAACCGCTTTTTGGTTTTGCACTTGTGAGTTGACTCGAAATTTGCTAAAGGTGCGATTGACACTCTTCATTGCTGTCCTCGAGCCTAAACGTGCTACACGGGGCAAGGCGTTGCACCTAGTGGACTTCGCCCGGAAAAGCCAAATCCGGGCTTTTCCGGGCAAAGTCCACTAGGCTCCACTCCTTAACCGCCCCTGGTTTTGCACGCTACAAAAAAACACCGCGATCTTAATTTCGCGGTGTCTCTCTTAAACGGTATCAGCTAGTTAGCCATACGCTCCGTAGCTGATGCCTTAAGATTATTTCCAATAGTCAAAAAGCATCACCTCCTTTATTTATTGCCAATAGAATACTGCGTTCTTTAATTAAAGTCAACAGATGTTACTCATCTGTAATTTTGATTAATCGAACTCTTCGTATTCGTTAGGATCCTGGCCATCCACACGGCCGTCAGCCTTGTTTAGACTGTTGATGCTCTTGATTTCGTCCGGTGTTAATTCAAAATCAAAGATATCTAGATTTTGACGCTGGTGTTTCAGACTGCTGGATTTTGGCAACGGGACAATACCCCGTTGCGTGTGCCAGCGGAGGATGATTTGACCCGTGTTTTTACCATATTTTTTTGCGAGTTCTTGGATAATGGGTTCCTTTAACGAACTGCTGCCGCGACCCAGTGGGCTCCAGGCTTCAGTTGCGATGCCGCGTTCCTGGTCCGCCTTTAAGCCCGCTTCGTTGATCCAGTATGGGTGGACTTCGATCTGATTAACGGCAGGCGTGACACCTGTTTCGTTAATTAAACGGTCCAGATGTTCCGGTTCAAAGTTTGAAACACCGATCGAGCGGATGAGGCCTAACTTTTGTGCCGTGATCATTGCTTGCCATGCTTCAACGTAGTGGTCACGTTTTGGCAGCGGCCAGTGGATCAAAAACAGATCGAAGTAGTCCAACCCCATACGGGCGAGGGATTCTTCAATAGCGTTTAGTGCGTCATCATATTTATGGTATTTGCCGGGCAGTTTTGAAGTAATAAAAAACTCGCTGCGTGGAACACCGGACAAGCGGGCTGCCTTGCCAACAATGCCTTCGTTGTCGTAATTCGTAGCACTATCTAATGAGCGGTAGCCATCGTGAATAGCGGACAAGATTTGGTGCAGGCCGGCACCACCACGAATTTGGAAAGTGCCTAAGCCAACTTTTGGTAATAAGTTGCCATCATTTAGTTCAAAGTTTGGTGTTGTCATACGTAAAACCTCCTGTAAATGAGTCGATACTCTTTAAGAATGTCGCTTAAAGGTAAAAAATGCAACTATTTTAGTTCGGTAGTTGCGCTATTCTAGCGACTCGAGTTTGTTTTTGATGCGCTTATGAACTGATGCATGGACGCCTGGTCACCCTCATTGAGCGTGATAGGGTGCGAGTAATTAGTAGTTAGTTGCAGCAACAGTCGCATTGTGCCTACAGAAATTGAGGAAAAGTCTCAACCAGCAATCGATAACAGTAAAAGTACAACTTCATGGCCACCTCATATATCTAGCACCAGCATGCGGTACACGGACACAGTTCAATCATATAAGCGACCCCTTGAGAAAGCACATTTAGCTTTTCAAAGGGTCGCTTATATGTTCGGAGCAAAATTAACTTTTGCCCTATATTCTTCGAAAATCAAAGCGGATATTTCTATCCATGTACGGCCTGTTTTGTCCGGAAATTGTGAGTCAAATGCGGCCATACCAATTTATCAGCAGTGGCGATAAAGAAACCGTTGCCGACAATTGAACAGAGCGTCCCAACATTGACGGAAAGAATCTCGTGCGTGCCAACGAAAGCCACAGCAATCGCAATCAGCGGTGGAATAAAATCAACGAGTTGTGACGCCGTTGCATTTCCCTTGAGGTACAAGAAACGCAGAATGTTTGTGGTATCGTCGTTCGGGTGCATCACGATATTGGCACGCTGATAGAGCGAGATGCCAATACAGAACACGATGATACCGCCAATACTCAACAAAGTCCGCCAGAACAGATTCAAACCACCAACGCCCATCGCATCGAAGAACGATACGAAGAAGGACACAAAATAGCTAAAGAACATTGCATAGATGATTTCGCCGACCAGCCGCGGAATGTCCCAGTGACGAATCAATACCTGATTTGTTAATGTGTTAAGAACACCAATGATCATGAGAATGACGCCAATATTGACCCCAAGCCAGTGGCTGAGGTTCACGGCAGAAGCAGTCCATAGGCCGCTTCCCATATTCGCCGAAACGGCCAGGGCGTTCCCTGAGGCATTTAGCAGCAGCCCCACAACCAGACCAATTAAGCGATCTCTTAAATTATTTTTAATGGGTGTCATCTCCCAGTTAGTTTCGTTATCAAACCAATACTAGCACATTCAAGAAACCCTTTTCAATGCTGAAAAAATAATGAATCCCAAATGGGCTGTTTGCAATTGAGCGTTGTCATACCAGTATTGGCGGTGATTTTTAGTTGCGGATTATATTGGTTATCAGCAAACACCGCTATGCTTGAAAGGTCGGCGGAATTATAAGTAAAATGAGATGCTTAAATACGGTATGAAACGTAGTCCAATTTTGTGAAACACATCTCATGATGACATAAAATAATTGTGCCATTTTTACTTTTAAAACTAAAAAAATTCAATTTTGATCTGCATTGATATTGTTTTCGAGGAAATCGTCGGTTTTAGGTCAGCCCTTCCGGGGGTAAAGTGCCAACAGAATTCAGAGCATAGTTTAAAATGGTATTTTCAGAGGTAACCTGTCGCTATTCTTGTTTTCGTCCATGAGTGGGGTTTTTTAAAAAAAGTCGATTTATAGGTAGAAACCGAACAGTAAGTATAAAAACAGAAAATAAAATTTGACTTTTTTAAAAATTCCAGTTATATTTAAGCCATCAAATTACAGGAGGTTACACGATGACTCAATTTACTTTCAGTGCCGTACAAAACAACTGTTGTCGGATGTCGCGTTTTTGGCGATGTTCGGCCTGTTAAGCATTGAACTTTGAGGGTGTTGTAACCGAAAAGTCCTGCTAGCTCAGGCTAGACATGGACTAAGGGCGCGAGAATTCATTTCGAATTCCGCGCCCTTTTTGTAGTTTCAGGAAGGAAGAAAAAACATGATTATCCAAAGCGTGTCACAACTCATTGGCAACACACCACTGATTGAACTCCCGATTGACGTTCCAAACAACAGTCACATATACGCCAAGCTTGAAATGTTCAACCCCGGCGGCAGCATCAAGGACCGGCTCGGACAGTACCTGATTCAGGACGGTATCGATAAGGGTAAAATCAATGACCAAACTACGATTATTGAACCAACGGCGGGCAACACCGGTATTGGTGTGGCACTGGCAGCGCAACAGCACCACCTGCCAACGATCCTAGTTGTGCCAGAGAAATTTAGTTACGAAAAGCAAACGTTGATGCGCGCTTTGGGTGCTAAGATCGTGAACACACCTTCCGAAGGCGGCATTAAAGAAGCCATTAAGAAGGCCCGTGAAATTGAGTCTGAAACGCCAAATAGCTATGTGCCGATGCAATTTGAAAACCCAGCTAATCCGGCAACGTACTACCACACGTTGGCGCCGGAATTGATTGCTGACCTGGGTGACCAAGGGATTGACGCCTTCGTTGCGGGCGCCGGCAGCGGCGGTACTTTTGCCGGCATTGCTAAGTACCTGAAGGAACAAAACCCCAAGACCAAGAGTATTGTGGTGGAACCCGAAGGCTCGATCTTAAACGGCGGTCCGGCTCACAGTCACCGCACTGAGGGAATCGGCGTTGAATTCATTCCACCGTTCTTCCAGGAGGTGACAATTGATGAAACGCTGACGATTTCAGATGCTGACGCCTTTGAACAGGTTCGGCAAATGGCTGCAACACAGGGGTTGTTTATCGGCAGTTCTAGCGGTGCAGCCCTGGCAGCCAGCTTGAAGGTTGCCAAAGAATTACCAGCCAACAGCACTATCGTGACCGTCTTCCCAGACAGCAGCGAGCGTTACATGAGTGAACATATTTACGAAAAAGAAGCTTAGACAAGATAATTAGCAGTAAAGCTAAAAAACGGAGGGTTAACTTATGAAATTTGAAACGAAATTATTACACGGCGGTATCAGCGAAGATGCAGGAACAGGCGCAACTTCAATTCCAATTTACATGGCCTCAACATTCCACCAACAAAAAATTGGTGAAAACAAGTACGAATATTCACGGACTGGCAACCCAACTCGGGACGCCGTTGAAGCACTGATTGCCGACCTTGAAGGCGGCACTGCCGGCTTTGCCTTTGCATCAGGGTCAGCTGCTATTGATACAGTTTTCTCCATGTTTTCGGCGGGCGACCACTTCATCGTGGGTAACGATGTGTACGGTGGGACGTTCCGCCTGATCGATAGTGTTTTGAAGCGCTTTGGGATGACCTTTACCGTCGTTGACACGCGTGATTTGAACGCCGTTGAAGCTGCCATCACCCCCGCAACAAAGGCCATTTACTTGGAAACCCCAACTAATCCGTTGTTGAAGGTGACGGATATTGCGGCTGTCGCAAAGATTGCTAAGAATCACAATCTTCTGAGCATCATTGATAACACGTTCTCATCTCCATACGTTCAGCGACCATTGGAGTTAGGCGTAGATATTGTTTTGCACAGTGCATCGAAGTACCTTGGCGGTCACTCTGACGTCATTGCCGGTGTCGTTGTCGTTCGCGATTCGAAACTGGCTGAACGTATCGGTTACCTGCAAAACGCCATTGGCGGCATCTTGGCACCCCAGGAATCCTGGTTGTTGCAACGCGGGATGAAGACCCTTGCCATCCGGATGCAGGCACATCTTGCCAACGCAAAGAAGGTCTTTGACTACCTCAGCGACCAGCCATCAGTTGCGAAGATCTACTACCCAGGAGATCCGAACAACCCCGACTACGAAGTTGCTAAGAAGCAAATGCACGGGTTTGGTGCCATGATCTCCTTTGAACTGCAACCCGGTTTAGACCCTAAGAAATTCGTGGAAAACTTAAAGGTCATCACCCTTGCTGAAAGTTTGGGCGCTTTGGAAAGTTTGATTGAAATTCCTGCATTGATGACCCACGGTGCCATTCCACGTGAGATTCGGTTGAAAAACGGTATCAAGGATGAGCTCATTCGCTTGTCGGTCGGCATCGAAGACAGTAACGACCTCCTAGCTGACCTCGACCGCGGATTTACCAGCGTTCAACAAGGTAAAGACCATGTTACAGACAGCACGCGCCATTCTTAAGCGCGACCCCGCAGCGCATAGCCTGTGGGAAGTGCTGCTGACTTATCCGGGCCTCCACGCACTGTTCTGGCACCGCATTGCCCACTTTTTGGCGAATCACGGCCGCTACGTTTTGGCCGCACTGGTCAGTCGGTTCTGCACTCACCGGACCGGCATCATCATCGCGCCGGAAGCGCAAATCGGTAAACGGGTGTTTATCGATCACGGGACTGGTGTGGTGATTGGGGCCACGGCCATCGTGGAAGACGATGTGACTATTTTACACGGCGTCACACTGGGCGCCCGCGATGAAGTGGTCAATGGCCGTCGCCATCCTTACGTGAGACAGGGCGCATTCATTGGCGCTAATGCTCAGGTTCTGGGACCAATTTCGGTGGGCCGGTACAGTAAAATCGGTGCCGGCGCGGTGGTGTTAAAGGACGTTCCAGACAACATGACCGCCGTTGGCAATCCCGCTCGACTGGTCACCCATAAACGCACGGGATGGGTGACTTACCGGTACAACGAGATGATTGTTGGTCAGCGGATGGAAGGTTAGTTTGCATTTAGTGGATTGAAGTGCACGACAGAAGTTTTATATATAGTAGAAAAAGGTTCCAGTTGTGATGACTGGAACCTTTTTTTGAGCAATAAACTAGTGCGGCAATTTCCATTTCTGTTGCGCTCCAAAATTTGGTGTTGCGCTGTGTGCCGATATTACTGCACTGTGCTAAATTGCGGAAGGTGTGGGTGTATTCACGGAATATGAAAAGTTTTTTCGGGTACAGAATGCTTGGTACCACGTGTCAGCATCTTATCCTAAAATAACATCAAACTGTAACCGTTTTAAACACCAGTTCAAGATATAATAAAGGCAAAATAGTAGAGTGACGGGCAGCCAGAATTGTTTTGATCGTTAGTAGGGTCACTTGTCGGCAAATTGCGGGCAAGAATGGATAACACATAAAACAAACGCGGGGGTGCGCTTATGGTAAATCTGTTGGATCAGCAACCTTTGGTAATTGATGGCGGCATAGCGACTGAGTTGAGCAAGCAGGGTGTGGACACAACCACACCCCTCTGGTCGGCCATGGCAGCGGCGACTTACCCGGAGAAAGTGCAGGGGGTTCACCGTCAGTACTTTGAGGCGGGCGCCAGTGTTGCGACAACGGATAGTTTTGTAGCTAGTATTCCGACCTTGGTCAATGCGGGGATGTCGTTAACGGATGCTCGGCACTTGGTTGTGTCGACCGTCAAACTTGCCAAACAAGCTCGTAAGTCTTACCAAGATGATAGCGCCAGTGACCGGCTATTACTGGTTGCCGGAGGGGTTGGTCCCTATGCGGAATACACTAGTGATTCCAGTCAGTCGGTCAAAAATTATGCCCTGACGGATTCACAGTACCGGCGCTTTCATCGGGAGCGGATGCAGTTGCTGGCAGCAGCCGGCGTGGATTTATTCGCATTTGAGACGCAGTCGACTTTTGTTGAGGCGCAAGCACTGACCGAACTTTTGGAATGTGAATTTCCGGATAAAACAGCCTGGTTATCGTTTAGTCTTGATGAGCATGGTAATCTCTGGGATGGGACACCATTGTGGGAGGCCGTTTCATACTTTGAACCGCATCCGCAAATTGAAGCCATTGGCGTGAACTGTCTGGCACCAAGTCGAATTACGGACATGGTGGGTATTATCAGTCAAGTGACAACAAAGCCAATTATCGTTTACCCAAACAACGGCGCGGCGGTGGATGACAAGCCGCAAACAAGAGCGGTATCTGATCACACACAAACGCCTGCAGCCCTTGTCCCGCAATGGTTAGCGGCTGGCGTGAACATCGTTGGCGGCTGTTGTGGTACGACACCGGCAGATATCCGTTCCGTGGCAGGTGTCGTCAACAAAACATGCGTTAAATAATCGACAAATGTGCCATAAAACGTTTGATAAATCCAGCATCGACTTTGCTTGAAACTGGTATTTAACTGGGTAAAATGGGGGTACTAAATGACAAAGGAGTGAGTCACGATGTACCCTGAAAACGGCCTTGTTGCAGATTTTGAACTGGTATTTCAACGACGTCACAGTGATGCTCAGGAACAAGTTAGTCAGCAGTTGGCACTTCTCTCCGCTCAACCAGTCAGTCAGTGGACGATCCCGTTAAGTTGTGTTTATCTACTTGGGGGTTCGGATGGCATCCGAGCGGCCATTCACGATGAACTCAATTTTGAAAACAGGGTGCCGGACTTCTCAGGTGTGGACAGCACCGTCGAATTATTCGAAGACCGATTTTTTGATATCACCGCCATGCAGGACAGTAAGTGGCGTGCGCGGTTGAATACCGACGTTGCAGCTATAACTAAGCAGCATGTAAAACGACATCCCATTTTGCTCAGCGATGTGTACTATATGTGGGGGATGGGATACGAGCAGGGTTATCGGTTCACGGTTATCTATAACGCCAGGCTGATGCAAAAATACAGCCGACAAACCCAGATCACAACTTACTCGCCGCGCTTTGCAAAACAGCTCCATGAGGACGCTATCGACGTCATGTGCGAGTTGATTGAAAACGACGACGAGCTGGATGACCTGTTATATGCAATTAACGAAAATTTAGCAATTAAGACTCCGATTTTGAGAAAATAGGCAGAGTGCGGAAGAAGGCGCTTAGGGTGCGGAGCACAAACCACGCCGTCCCGAAAAGTCCGGGCCTGACTTTTCGGGACGGCGTGGTTTGTGCAGTAGCACCCTGCCTTCTGCAGCACGTTTAGTCTCAAGGACAGAGAAACACAAAATAAACTGGAATCTTTCGGGACAGCGTGGTTTGTGCTCCGCACCCTGCCTTCTGTAGCACGTTTAGTCTCAAGGACAGGGAAGCACGAAATAAACCGGGTTTGTAAGAAAAATAAACAGATGAAAATGCAAAAAAGAGCAAAGAGTTGACATATGTGCAGCACCTTGCCCTTTTTTCGTCGCTTTAGTCTTGAGAAGGAACATGCACGAAATAAATAGCGTCTTTAGGCAAATAATAACGCACTTCAAACAGCCTCCTGCAGTGAAACTGACAATTAATTCGAGCAGAGATGATCTTTTTGATAATTAATGAGTAACAACAGCTGAGAAAATTAACTTGACTAACACGAACATATGTTTGTATAATAGGGTCAACCAAACAAATGTTCGAGGTGAGTACCATGGATATCAACTACGACAATGAACCGCACGGCGTCTTTTTTTTGATTGATAATAAGTCATTCTATGCGAGTGTGGAAGCCAGTATGCGCGGTTGGAACCCATTGGAGGTCCCGCTAGTTGTGATGAGTGAACAGGAGAATACCAACGGCGGCTTGGTGCTTGCCACGTCGCCGGAGGCTAAGAAGCGTTACCATCTGCAGGCCAACGTGTCCCGGCAGCGTGATTTGCCGAACGACCCCGACCTGATGGTGGTGCCGCCGCGGATGAATCTTTATATTAAACGTAATTTGCAGATCAACGATATTTTTCGCCGGTTCGTTGCTGACGAGGACCTGCTGCCGTATTCCATTGATGAATCGATTTTGGATATGACCCACTCCTGGCGCCTATTTGGCAAAACGCCAGAGGATGTTGCGCGGCTGATTCAAGTTAGTGTCCGCAAAGAACTGGGATTGTACACCACGGTGGGCATCGGCGAAAATCCGGTGCAGGCAAAGATTGCACTGGATATTTACGCTAAGCACAACCGTGATTTAGTGGGCGAGATCACGTATGAAACTGTTGATCAAACCATTTGGCCGATTAAGGAAATGACGGATGTGTGGAGCATTGGTAACCGGACAGCCAAACATCTGAATCGGATGGGCATTCACAGTATGTATGAGCTGGCCCATTTTGACCCGTTTGTTCTGAATCAAGAAATGGGATTGATTGGCATGCAACTCTTTGCGTTGGCCTGGGGTATCGACCACTCCCAGTTGCGGGATCGGCGCGGGCCGAAGGAAGCCAGTATTGGAAATTCACAGGTGCTGCCGCGGGACTATCAAACGCAAGCAGAAATTGAAACGGTCATTAAGGAGATCGGTGAGCAGGTGGCGTCACGGTTGCGGCATCACCGTAAGCAGACCAGCTGTATTTCACTAGGAATCGGATTTTCCTACGCCGCCAGTGAAGCGGATGGCCGCGGCGGTTTTCATCAGGCCAAGCGAATTGAGCCCACGGATCGTAACCACGACATTGTGGCCGTACTGATCAGCATGTTTCGTCATCAGTGGGAGGGTCAGACCATTCGAAACATTGCCGTGTACACCAGTCGGTTGAACAGTAAACAAAGCCAGCAGCTGACCTTCTTTGAACCGCCACGGCCACAGATCAGGCGCGATATGAGCGATCACCTCGTTGACCAGATCCGCGACCGGTTCGGGTTCACTAAGTTAGTTTATGCCAGCAGTCTCCTGAAGGGAGGAACCGCAATTGAACGCGCCTCACTTGTCGGTGGTCATAACGGTGGGAATGCCTATGAGTAGTGATTTGAAACTCATTACCGAACGCATTGATCACCTGTTTAAACGTAAAATGCAGACCCGCTACTGGTTAATGGTGACGGATGACGTCTACGATAAAACGTACAATTTCTTTTTTAATTTCCAAAGAAAAGGTCAGCGGATGCGTTCCGTTCCTCTTCACACCGTTTCAAATTATGATTTAGCCTATCTGGAACGTCTGATCACCGGCCTGCGCAAGCACACCCAGCTCACTATTGAATACGTGGGGTTTACGGGGCAAAGATGGCCGGTGAGCCAGCGCGTCATTCAACGAAAGAAGGAAGCCGATGAATAAGCCAGCACCCTACGATCCAGCGCGGGTCCAACTGTTTTTTGACCACTACTATCAGGACCGCGGTGTTGTGAAATGGCAGGGGTTTTACCTGTCCGACCACACGGCGGCTTTGAAGAAACAGGCAGCACAGGAAGCCAAGACCTATCCGGCCAAGCCTAAGCAGACCGTGGAAACGATATCCCGCCTGTTAGCAGACGCTTTCGCAAATGGCAGCGTGGTGAGTATCCAACTCAATAACCTGGATTCGAATGGTGACTATCACCCGGATGTGGTGGGCCGTTTGGCCGGGTATCAGGATGATATGATCTATATGAACGAAAAGGCACCGATGATGATTTCAGAGATTCGGCACGTGATCGTGGATCCAGCATAACAAAACAACAGCTAGTCATGTCCGTCAATTTGCGGGAGATGAACTAGCTGTTATTTTTATTCTGCGTTTAAATAAGCCAGCGTTGCAGTGCCGGCTGCCTTTGCCGCAATGATCAGCGCATCTTCATTCAACATGAAGTCGGGGCTGTGGTGCGGGTGGTTAGCGCCATCCGCAGTTTGACAGCCAACATAGAAGAAGCAGCTGGGGGTGTTCTGCGCAAAGTAGGCGAAATCTTCAGAGGGGTCTTGCGGCCCGCAGTCAAACACGGTGGTGATTTCCGGAATTTTGGCAGCCTTGATGCTGTCGATGACCTGCGTTGTCAGCTCCGGATCATTAACAAGTACCGGATAGTTGTCGTCATAGTCAATAGCGGCGGTCACCCCGAACATCGTTTCAACGCCGTGGGCAATTTGTTCGATCTGGTCGCGCACCGTTGTCCGCGTGGATTCTTTCATCACCCGAACATCACCCTTAAGCGTGACACTTTCCTTGATGGCGTTGTACGACCCGGCTCCGTCAAAGGAACCAATCGTCACACTGGCGGTATCAAAGGGGTCGATCCGCCGGGAAACGACCGTCTGCACCGCCGTCACGAAGTAACTGCCGGCCACGATGGCATCGTTTGATAGATGGGGCATCGATGCGTGGCCACCCTTGCCGGTAAACGTGATGGTGAAGTTGGCCCGACCAGTTTGGGTCTCATTGAGGTGGTACCCAATGGAACCGGTGGGCATGGAACTCATGACGTGCAGGCCAATGACGTTATCGACACCGTTTAAAACACCGGCCGCCAACATCCCTTTCGCACCACCCGGTGACACTTCCTCAGCGTTTTGATGAATGATTCGGATATTGCCGGCTAGCCGGTCTTTCATTTCAATCAACGCTTTTGCTAGTACCATCAGATAGGCGGTATGACCATCGTGACCGCAGGCGTGCATGACGCCGGGATTAACCGACTTAAACGGCAGGTCGTTATCCTCCTGAACGGCCAGCGCATCGAAGTCGGCCCGCAAAGCCAGTGTTGGTCCCGGCTTACCGCCAGTAATATCGACCACGAAACCATAGCCTTCGCCATAGTCCGTTATTGTACAATCAAGACCTTGATAGAAAGCTTTAATATAGGCCGCGGTCTCTTTTTCATGAAACGATAATTCCGGATGCTGGTGCAGGTGCCGGCGAATGTCGATGATCTGTTGCTGATTTGCGTCTAGTTTGGCCATAAGGTCAGTCTGTATTGACATAGTGATCGATCCTTTCGTGCTTGAGTTGCGATTAAGATTTACGTGCCAGCCAGTGCTTTAAAACGGGGCGCAGTTTACTGAAACAGGCTTCCGCAATCAGAAACCCGACTGCTAGCGACATGGCGATTGTGAGCGTTTTAAGCAGGTTCTGTAACGCCGTGGCGTCCTGACCTAGGGTGAAGCCCTTCATACTGAGAAAGATGATTGCGCCCGGGACCAGTGACACGAGGCAAGGGACGTAGAGCAGGTTGACCGGGGCCTTGATCAAGATGGCTGCCGCGTTGGCCAGCAAGCCAATCGTCAGTGCTGCCAAAAGATTGGGCAAAATGATGTTGCTGGTGGCGTCCTGTACCAGCAGGTAAACCACCCAGGCCAGTGCGCCCGTTATTCCGGACGGTAACAGTGTTCGCCTCGGGACATTGGTGATGACACCGAAGCCAACGGTGGAGAGAAAACTGAAGATGAACCCAACGAAAATTTCCATTCTTACCAGCCTCCCGTCAACGCTTGACCCAATAAGCTGCCGATGATAACGCCGGCTCCAATGGCGCAGGCGGTCATCGTCGCATCAACCGCGCGTACCATGCCGGAAATGGTGTGGCGCCCAATGATTTCACGCAGCGAATTAGTGACGGCCACGCCTGGTACGAGCGGCATCAAGGCACTAACGATGATGTTTTGCGCACTGGCGGCCATGCCGAATCTTTGAAGGCTGGCAGCCAGAAACCCAATTACGAGGCCGCCAATGCCCATACTAAAGTAGGGCGTTGTGATAGCGCGACCGGCCCACTGAGACGCCAGATATCCGAAAATACCAACGAAGAAGGCCAGCGTCAGGTCCTGCCAAGTTGCCTGAAACAGCAGCATGGGGGCCACTGATACCAGGCCGGCACCAAGAATCTTTTCCGGCCAATTGAAATCGATGACGGCGTGGTCGATCCGGGTGATACCGGTTTTAAGCTGTTCAAACGTAATCGCATGAGCGGTAAATTGACGAGACAGTGTATTGATCTCATCGACTTTCTGCAGATTGAAATCACCAGTCCGCACCTTCACCAGGTGGGTGGTCGGGTTATGACTGGCATCCACAAAGATTGCAGTCATTTCAGCGTGACATGAGATGTCGATGCCCGCTGCCCGGCCAATGTATTCGACGGTTGATTCGACCCGGGCAGTCTCGGCACCGCTCTCGAGGAGGATTTTACCGGCATGGCCGCAGACCTCAATAATGTCGCGTTCCGTATCAGCTTCCACAGTTGCGCCCTCTTTCGTTTTTCATTGTGATTCTTTGAAATCAGTATATGCGTTAATTTTTGATTTCGTCAACCTGTACCAAATCGTTTGGCACAAAAAAACGCATACCGCGTTTTCCGGCATGCGTTTTTAATAAGGGGCAGATAAATTAGTCAGGGTCAGCTAATGATTTGCCGCTGGTGATGTGCTTAAATCCCTTAAAGGCAGCGTCAATGGCTTTAAATTCATCATCGGTCAGATTGACGCTCATGGCCTTCGCATTGGCAGCTACTTGTTCTGGTTTCTTAGCACCGGGGATGACAACACTGATCAGCGGATTCTTGATGTACCAAGCTAGAATGGTTTGGGCAACCGTGGCATCATGCGCATCGGCAATCGGCCGAACCTTATCGATAGCAGCCAGAATGTTGCTGTAACGCGGTTCTTGGAAGTCTGCTATTTGACTGCGGATGTCGTCTTTCGGGAAATTAACATCCTTAGTGTATTTACCAGTTAATAGACCGGATGCTAATGGGAAGTAAGGCACAAAACTGATGTTGTTTTCTTTTAAATAAGGCAGCATGTCAGCCCCGTGGTCCTGGTGCAGCAGACTGAATTCATCTTCAACAACGTCTAAATAACCATCCGCGTTTGCATCTTTGATCTGGTCCAGACTAAAGTTGGAGACCCCAATGGCACGGATCTTACCCTGTTCACGCAACCGTTGAAGTGCACCAACGGCTTCTGCTTTCGGGGTATCATGATCTGGGAAGTGGATGTAATAAATATCGATGTAGTCGGTACCCAAACGTTTCAGGCTGGCTTCCACCTGTTCAGTCAAGAACTTCGGGTCGTTTTTGATGACCTGTTCGCCCGTAGAAAAATCGTGCGCACCCTTAGTTGCAATGACCAGTTTCGAACGGTCAAAGTCCTTGATGGCCTTGCCGACTAATTCTTCAGAGTGACCGAGGCCGTATACATAGGCGGTATCGAGTAACGTGATGCCATTTTCAACACCCGTTTTAACAATGTCTAACCCGGTTTCATCCTTCAGGTTAGGGAAGAGGTTATAACCGCCTACCGCGTTGGTGCCTAGCCCCAAAGCGGTTGCAGTGACGTCAGTTTTACCAATTTTTACTTGCTGTGACATGCAGATTCCTCCTTAAATTGCTGTAAACGTTTTACAGTTTCAATTATACAAAAAATGTGCTGGTGATGGTATGCTTCTGACCGTTTTATTGTGTTCTTCTCAGTTAATAGTAGTCACTACGGCCTTAAACGGGCGGTGCGTTGTCTGAATCTGACATGCCAGTTGTGATTGACGGATATAGCCTGAGTTCGGTTCTGTTGGAAGAATAAAGCATGTCACGACTAAAATAATCGGCAGCAATCGAATTTCAGTACTAGCGTATCATTGCAGAAAGTAACGGCATTATCTCACTAGTTTTCAAACAATTTGAAGAGGGTGAAAGAAGTTTCAAAAAGAATTAGCACTCTACTTGCACGAGTGCTAAAAATGTGTTACTATAATTATGTTGACGGGAATGGATAAACAATAACGGATTAAAGTCCGATATTGTCCATAATTAGTAGTAATTACTTACTATGATAACTCGCTTAACTGATAGACCAACTCAATAATATCAGGAAAGCACCGTTGACTGAAACGGTGCTTTTTCGTTGGAATTGGCACTAAAAAACACTATGGGGGTGCGTTTTTATGGCAAACATTTTCAATGATCCATTCTTTGGTAACAACATGGATGATTTATTTAATCAGGTCTCCCGGGACATGGGGAACGGCGAGACCGCCCGTTACATGGTTAACGGTCATGAGTTGACCCCGGACGAATTCGCGCAGTACCGTGCAACTGGCAAATTGCCAGACCGGGAACACGAAATTCCAGTAAACGATGAAGGTAGTGAACACGCCGTTAAAAAGGGCGGTATTTTGGAAAAACTTGGTCGTAATCTGACGCAGGAAGCCCGCGATGGTTTATTGGATCCAGTGATCGGCCGTGACAAGGAAATTCAGGAGACGGCTGAAATTTTAAGCCGGCGAATCAAGAACAACCCGATCCTCGTTGGGGATGCCGGTGTTGGGAAGACGGCGGTCGTGGAAGGCTTAGCCCAAGCAATCGTCGATGATAAAGTACCGGAATCCGTGAAGGGTAAGGAAATCTATTCGATCGATCTGTCTTCATTGGAAGCCGGTACGCAATACCGTGGTTCCTTTGAAGAAAACATTAAGAACTTGGTCAAGGAAGTTAAGGCTGCCGGCAACGTCATCCTGTTCTTTGACGAAATTCATCAGATCTTGGGCATCGGTGCAACTGGCGGTGAAGAGAGCGGCGGAAAAGGGTTGGCTGACATTATCAAGCCAGCGCTGTCACGTGGCGATATTACCGTTATCGGTGCGACTACCCAGGATGAATACCGAAACACGATCTTAAAGGATACCGCGTTGGCACGTCGGTTTAACGATGTGGTCATCAACGAACCATCGGCTGACGATACCTTCAAAATCCTGCAGGGCATCAAAGGCTTGTACGAGAAGCACCATCACGTTACTTTACCAGATGATGTGTTGAAAGCCGCCGTGGATTATTCGATCCAGTACATGCCGCAGCGGACATTGCCGGACAAGGCTATCGACCTGATCGACATGACTGCGGCTCACTTGGCAGCCGGCAATGCTGAACCGGATAGTGATGATTTGAAGGCACAACTCAAGAAAGCGGAGACTGATAAAGAAGCCGCTGCAAAGAGTGAAGACTATGAGAAGGCAGCCGCAGCCAAGAAGCAAGTGGATCAATTAACGGCCCAACTCAAAAACGCCGATGCTGAAACGACTGAGAAGGTTGTCGCCACACCGAACGACATCGCGGAATCCGTTGAACGTTTGACGGGGATTCCGGTTGCCAAGATGGGCAGCAACGATGTTGAACGGTTAAAGGGTATCGCTGACCGGCTCAAGGGCAAGGTTATCGGCCAGGATGAGGCCGTGAATATGGTCGCACGAGCAATCCGTCGGAACCGGGCTGGGTTTGACGAAGGTAACCGGCCAATCGGCAGTTTCCTGTTTGTCGGGCCAACCGGGGTCGGTAAAACGGAACTCGCAAAGCAGCTGGCAGTTGACCTGTTTGGCAACAAGGACACCATCATCCGTCTCGACATGAGTGAATACAGCGACCGGACAGCCGTTTCTAAGCTGATTGGGACCTCCGCTGGTTACGTCGGCTATGAGGATAACGGCAACACGCTGACTGAACAAGTCCGTCGGAATCCTTACTCAATTGTGCTGCTGGATGAAATTGAAAAGGCGGATCCGCAAGTCTTGACGCTGTTGCTGCAAGTCATGGACGACGGTCGTTTAACTGATGGCCAAGGCAACGTCGTGAACTTTAAGAACACGATCATCATCGCTACTTCCAACGCCGGTTTTGGCAACGAGGCCCTCACCGGCAACAAGGACGATGACCAGACGTTAGCCGACAAGCTGGCACCTTACTTCAGACCAGAATTTCTGAACCGGTTCAACGGTATCGTGGAATTCAGCCACCTGACTAAGGATGGCCTCAGCCAAATCGTTGATCTGATGCTCAGTGACGTCAATGACACCCTTGCTAAGAAGGCCATTACGCTTACTGTGACTGACGACGCAAAGGACTGGTTAATGGAACAGGGTTACGATGAAGCCATGGGCGCACGTCCGCTTCGTCGGGTGATCGAACAAGAAATTCGGGACAAGGTCACGGACTTCTACCTGGATCACATGGATGCAAAACAACTCAAAGCTGATTTGGTCGATGGCAGCATCACGATTTCCAGCTTGGATGGGGTGACGGCCTAATGGTTAGGCTGTGACAAAGGCTCCCGCAATCTATGAGTGGATTGCGGGAGCCTTTTTGTGTTGTCAGTGATGGGCTTCAACCTGTGTTTTGTACTTTTGATAGTAGCCATAGTTGCCAAAACGATACGGGTTATTTGGTGTTTTCAGCATGGCTTCTGGCAATTGAACGATGGCGAGACTTAACAAAATAAGCACGCCAACACCTTGAAACCAAGCTTTGATACCGGGTCGGTGGCGATTGAAATACACGGTCAGCCCAATAGCAAGCGGCAGCCAGCACAGAAGCGCAGTGATCATACCGGGCGCGTAGTAGGTGATCTGACCATATTTCCCGTAGGCGTTTAGTGATTGCAAACACAGAAAATTATGAATGATGAATTCGAAGTAACCAAACAGCAAAGTTGCGATTCCTAATCTCACACCATAATGGTTGGTTTCAGTCGCGATGAACCACACCAGCCCACCGAGAAAATTCGTCAACATGTCCGTTAGTTCACTCATGGGGTAGAGGTCAGGATAGGTCGATCCAAGATTGTAAATCACGTGGAAGCCGCCGGGGATGACCCACTCTTCCCAGACGTGGAGCGTAAGCACAATAACCGTGAGCGCACCGAATTTAGTGAGGGTGCTCCAGTCTTTCTAGTGCAGGATGAGTTGAACCGTTAAAATGATGCTCATGAGAACCATGCAGTACAGCCATCCCCACTTTACAAACCATAACCATGCAGTTACAGAAAATACCTTCTTTCTTAACGATGATGGGTAGCGTCAGTTGGGCTTGTCTTCGCCTGTTAATTGCGATACTTTGCGTACAATTCTGGCAGAATGCTGGCTAGGTTATGGTACTCTGCGGCATCGTGCTGGGCCATGTTGTGGGCTAATTCAAGTGCGGTGGTATGTTCAGACCTAGTGACGAACCTGCGGCCAGGTTTGGTTGAAACTAACTTACTCAAGGTTTTGTGACCAGTAATTTGAAGATCACCCATCATCCAAAATCGACTGCGCATCTCGACACCGCCGGACGTGTTGCGAATAAAATGCACCATTTTCGTATGCATGAGGTTTGGGCTGACATTGCCCACATCACCGCAAATAATTGTTGGGACACCGGAAGCAGTCATTCGGCGGGTATCAAAACCCATATGCTCAGGGGTGACAAAATGAATTTCAAGTTGTTCGATACTGCCGCCGACATCTTCAACGGGGTATTGGCTCATCTCTTGATAACGATCCTGATAGGACAAAGTGGTGTCTGCAAGCCGATCAGGGTCATCGGCACTGATACCGAAATGCGCACTGGGAAACCAGATTTTGTAGCGGATGGCCTCGAGCGGATGCCAGGCAAACCACCAGTCGAGCATCTCACCTGTAACGCCCGGCATATCAATGAGACTAGCTGCGTAACAGGAACCGTCGTTAAAAACACCGTAGCTGTTTTCATCTGGCAGGTAGCCGGGGTCAAAAAGTCGGTTAATGTCGGTGAACGGCATCATTTTTGATGCGTTGATCGGCCCCTGATTGAGGCCCTGAAGCACTCGACCAGGGACAGGCGCCATTGGTGCGTGGTAATAAGCGGCCAGCGCACTTGCCTGCTCCGACGCTGTTAAAGTATTTTGGACAATTGTCCCATTTGCAAGTTGAAAAGTTTTTGGTCGCATATCGGTCTCCTTAATTGAACTTTTTGTATGATTATGATTGAATTGTAACAACTAAGCAGCGCTAAAAACAGATACAGTATTTCAATATGTGTCCAGATAGGAGAAACTATGGCAAATAAACGTAAAACACAGACGATGAACAAGTTGAATGCCGCATTCGTAACCCTACTCAGTCAAGAATCCTTTGAAACGATGACCGTCAAAGAATTGATTGACGAGGCCGGTATTAGTCGGGCGACCTTCTACGCACACTTTGACGATAAGTATGATTTTATTCATCGGATGGAAACTGATCTGCTTACTACGTTAAAAACGATGATGCTGGATGAACCGTATGAACTAAAGGATGGCAGTGCCATAGTGACCAATGAGGCAGTGAAACGCGTGTTGACCTTCATCCAAGCTCATATGGCCATTGTTCGAACCTTGATGTCCCCCAATGGCGACGCCCGGTTTTTTGAGAACGTCAAAAAGACCGCCTACGCAATCTTAGTGGATTTTGCGCGGGGGCATCGAGAAAATGCGTTGCCACTTGATAAATTGCCGAGTAAGTACGTTCAAAACGTGTTTGTCGGTAATGTGTTTACGATTATTCAAACATGGATCAATGAGGATTCAGAGCGCGACGTTGACACCATTTTCAGCTACATTCAATATGCCCAGAGCACGGCCCCGGTAGCGCTGTTGAACATCAGCCCAAAAGACTTAGGCTGGTCAAAGTAACGCCCAGGTCTCACGAAACAGTGTGTTGAGCCACTTACTTGCGGAATACCCTAGGACTCGGTATGCTTTAGTCACGATTAAAAGCGCTTACATGAAGAAGGAGGTACCATCATGAAAGTTGTAGTCATTGGCGGTGTTGCAGGCGGCCCATCGTTTGCGACGCGCTTGCGCCGGTTGAATGAGGACATGGACATTGTGATGTTTGAACGGGGTGACCACATTTCCTATGCCAGTTGCGCGTTACCGTACTATCTTGGCGGCGTGTTACCGGGTCGGGATGTTCTGATTGAACGGACACCGGAGATCTTAAAGCAGAAAAACAACATCGATGTGCGAATTCACGAAGAGGTCACGCAAATTGATCCGGAGGCTCAGACACTAACGGTAAACAAACTTGAAACGGGTGAGACCTACACCGAGACATACGATAAACTCATTTTGGCGACTGGTGCGCGTCCTGTGTTACCACCAATCACCGGCTTGAATGATGCTAAGAACGTCTTCACGCTGCGAAACGTGACGGATGCGGACCACATCAAGGCATTTATCGATAAAACTCAGCCGAAGAAGGCCACCATCGTGGGTGCCAGCGCAGCGGGGATCGAAATTGCCGAAAACTTCCAGCGGCTCGGTATGCAGATTACCCTGGTCGACCAAGCTGACCGGGTGATGATGCCCTACGACACTGAAATTACAGACATTGTGGCCCAACATCTGCGCGACCACGACGTTGACTTGCATCTGAATGAGACCGTGGCGCGCGTAGCGGACGGTGGGCAGACGGTCGTTTTGGCTGACGGGACGCAAATCGATACGGATATTTTAATGATCGTTACCGGGGTCACACCCAATAATGAGGTTGCCAAGGCTGCCGGTGTGGCGCTAGCGGATGACGGCCACATTACTGTTGACGACCAAATGAAGACGAACGTGCCAAACATTTACGCCATTGGTGACGTGGTGGAAACCACCAGCCTCATTACCGGCTTGCCGATTCAAAGTGTCCTTTCCAGTGCTGCCAACCGGCAGGGGCACTTGTTGGCTGACATCATTAACGGTGCCGACATGACGTATCCCGGCTTCATCGGCGTGAGTGTGGCCAAGCTGTTTGACCTGACCGCTAGCTGTGTCGGCTATACTGAGATGGCGCTGCAGGCCGTTGGCATCACCGATTACGAAACGATTTTTGTGACACCGTTTGACCACGCGTCCTTCTATCCGGATGCGCATCGGTTGAACATTAAATTAATTTTCATTCCGTCGACCGGTCAAATTCTGGGTGGCGAATTCCTCGGCGAACGGGGCGTTGATAAACGGTCTGGCGAGTTATCGGCCGCTATTGCGGGCGGTTTGGGAATCAATGATCTGCCAAATCTGGAGTTACCATACTCACCGCCATATTCATCCACGCGAGATCCGCTCAACGTCGCCGGGTACGTGGCCATCAACCAGCGGAATCAAGCGTTGAACACGGTTAAAATCACTGAACTGAGTGACGCGACGAAGAATGACGCCCAATTTTTGGATATTCGCGAAGCCGGAAAACCGGCCAGCGGCAACATCAAAGCTGATTTAGAAATCCCACTGAGTATTCTTCGGGATGAACTTGACCAGCTGGATGTGTCAAAGCCGGTTTACATTTTGGCACGCAAGGGGTTAGGCCCTTACAATGCTTCGCGGATCCTTGCTGGTAAGGGATTTGATGTCAAGATTGTCGCGGAGTAGCGCGTGGCACAGAGCACTTTGACACGACAACCCAATCCCGTGATCGGTTTAATTTCACCACCTGAAGCGTGCTGTATCGATGTTAATTTTTGAACGAATAACAACACCTCTTAACTATTAATAAAAAAGCTTCAGACCAAGGCGGCCTGAAGCTTTTTTTGACTACGATTACAGATGATCAATAAACTGCTGGAAGACTTGAAGCATGTGGCCAACGCTTCCCGGTTCAGCTTCCAACAGGCTAAACAGGAGCGCTAATAAAAACAGACCAATTATCATCACGAGGTGGACTTTTCGTTGCCGGTTGACCACCGCAATGTACTCACGCATCACCGCGTTTGGCAGGAAGAATCGGGCTGTTCGTGAACCGAGGCCGCTGGCTTTTAGTCCGACTGTCTTTGCAAACATTGCTGCTCGGAAGGTGTGGTAGTTGTTGGTCACGAATATCGTTTTAGGTTTGTCGATTTTTAAACTGTCGATGATTCTTTTTGAATATTGCATGTTTTGCAGGGTTGTTTTTGACTCAGCTTCAGCAATGGCATCGTTTGGGTTAGCACCATGGGCCACCGCGTATTTGCGCATGGCCTCACCCTCGGGCACGGTTTCATCGCCACCCTGGCCGCCAGACAGAATCATTTTGGCACGCTTGTTTTTCTTCTTGAGTTGTTTTTGATAGAATTTGATTCCGCGGTCGATTCGTTGACTTAGAAGCGGTGTAACTTGGTCGCCGTTCATAAGGCCGGCTCCCAGCACGATGATGAAATCCTTGTTATATCGCGGCCAATAGAACTGGTACAGCACCAGCACGGTCAGGTAATTGTAGAACCAGAACGCCGCGTATGCGATGCAGAGTACTGGAAATGTAATCAGTAAGTTTGACCAAAAAAGCGGCAAGTGGTGGACGATGAGTCGTTCTGCGAAGGGCATGAGTAAAATGATGATGCCCAGGTAAAGCGTCAGCATGTTCGCCGGTGAATGACTCTCCCGCCGCCAAACAATTGCCGCGTTCCAGAGCAATAGAAAAGCTTGCAACGCAAATGCGATACCAATGCAGAACAGAAAGAAGATGAACAGCAGCCCAATCGGATAGATGAGTTTGTCATTGTTCGTCGCAATGATGGTCAGCCCAAGGTCGATCCAGAATGAATAAAAGAAGATACTGAACCAGATGCCGTTGCGCAGTTTGGTTCGGTCACGCAGGTAGCCGAAAAGAAAGATAACTAGCCAGATCAGACAAAACAGCCAGCCGAACTTTAAATAGCCAATGTAGTTTGGTGCCATGGTATACCCCCTAGATGGTCTCCATTTGATTATAGCCCACTCTTAGAAAAAAGGTGAAATTCTCAAATCGTGGGGTGATTTAGCGTATAATAATTGACGAGTTAACAAGTTAAAAAATCGAGGATGATCATGGAAAATCGAGACTTTTACGACGATATTGTGGACAAACGCACGATTTCTGATTCAATGAAATTGCGGGAAGGCTTCTCCATCCGTTTTCGTACCGCCATGGATTTTGTTGTGGATAAATTACAGTTTCTCAGTCATGAATTTGAACTAGAAAACAATTATGCGCTGATTGACAGCATTCAGCACCGAATCAAATCACCGGACAGTATTTTGGAAAAGGTCGACCGTAAACACCTGCCAAAAACCCGCCAAACACTGTTTACGGGTCTGCACGACATTGCTGGTGTGCGAGTCATTACGCGGTTTATCAGCGATGTGTACACGTTGGAAGATATGCTGTTGGACCAACCAGATGTGCGCGTTGTTCAGCGAAAAGACTACATTGCTCACCCCAAAACCAATGGCTACCGCAGCCTGCACATCATCGTGTCTGTGCCGATCTACTTTAGCAGTGGGACGGAAAACATTGATGTGGAAATTCAGATTCGCACCATTGCGATGAATTTCTGGGCTTCAGTGGAACATGAGTTGAACTACAAGAAGGACATTCCAAATAAGGATGCCATTCGCGCGGATTTGGCGAAAACGGCGCAGGATATTACCCGATTGGATAACAAAATGGATTCACTGCGAGAGGATATTTGGCAGCAGACGGATCAGGATTCAAATGAAGGGAACCAGAAAAAAGCACAAACAAAATAAGAATGAGACAAAATTTAGTTTCTTTCCAGACAAAAGCGCTCCTAGTTGAAAATCCAACTCGGATTTTCAACTAGGAGCGCTTGTATTCATAGCGAGCGTTCAGACCAGATATCCAGAACACGCTAAAAGAATCATTTTATGGCGTGTAGGGACTTTTGATCCAGCGTCATTTTTAATTAGTCGCTTAAGTTGATCCGTTTGCTGATTGGGTAAATGATAAAGCCGCCAACGGCCATCGACAACAGTTCACCCAGGCCAATGGTCAGCCAGCTCATCCAGAACGGAATCTTTGAGACCCAGTAGAGTTCGCCAGCGATACTGAACATCGAAATCGCCACGATGATGGCGGTGATGACGAACTTAACGCGCATGTCCTTGATTTTAGCGGTTACGAACCGAACGAAAATCAAAACCAGCAACGTTGACAGACTGCCAATCGGCACGTCAAACGCCCAGGTCGGTGACGCAAAGTTCGCTAAAAAAACACCTAGTGTGACACCCCAGATATAGCGCTTGTTGTACAGGGCCAGATAGTTAAACATTTCTGCAAATCGAAGCTGAACAGCTCCGAAACTAATTGGCGCGAGGACCAGTGTGATGACAACGTAGAGGGCTGCCACGACGGCTGTTTTCGCAATGCTTTGGGTCGACAAACTAGATGTATTGGTGGAATTTTTCATAGTGATCTCCTTTGTAGCCGCGAGGGGCTAGTCATAACTACGACCAAAGGAAAATGAAGTGTCGTAGTGGCATCGGTCAGATTTGACGCCATTTAAATGAATTTTATCCGTGTTCTAGTGTGCAACACTTTGACAAACTTGGCAAGGCTGGATTTGAAAAAAACTACTTTGCTAGCCAGCCGCCGTCGATCGGGATGGTCACCCCATGAATGTAGTCAGCTTTCGAACTGGCGACAAACAACGTTAAATCAGCTACTTCCTCGGCCGTTGCCCAACGTTTGGCCGGCGTTTCCGAAGCAACCCACTTAGCCATGTGACCGTCACCCGCAAAATCGGCAGCGTTCATCGGCGTGTTGATGGCACCCGGTGCCAAGCAATTGGCACGAATACCCTGGTCGGCGTAATCGATATCGAGCTGTTTGGTCATACCAATGATTGCGTGCTTGGCCGCGGTGTAGGCAATGCCGCCACCACCGGCAACGAGGCCGGCAATTGACGCCATGTTGACAAAAACACCGTGGTGCTGAGCCAGCATTTGGGGCAGCACTGCCTTGACCATCAGAAATTGACTGTTGAGATCGACGTTTAAAATATGCTGCCAGTCAGCAAAACTAGTGTCCATTGCGGGCTTGTACGCATCAAGCACGCCAGCGGTATTACAAACAATATCCAGATGGTCACTGACCTTGTTAACGCGGGTCAGCGTCTGGGTGCTGGTCGCCTGGTTGCTGACGTCACCGACCAGCGTGTGCAGCGACGCAGAATTGCATTTTTCGGCGAGCTGCTGCAACCCATCCGCATTGTTGTCCACGGCAACCACGGTGGCCCCGGCAGCAATGAATTTTTCAGCCTGAGCAGCACCGATTCCGGATGCCGCGCCAGTCACAACGACCGTTTGATTCTGAAATGCATCGGTCATTAGTCCGCCACAAGTTCCCAGTCGTCAGCCAGAATGTCGCAGTCTGTCGGTGACCACATGCTGAAGGCTTCATCTTCGGTCTTGATCAGAAAATAGGGGTTCAATTGGTCACCGTCAAATGTGCCCATTGGCTGAAGCTGGACGTAAAGTTCAGTCCCTTCCCAACCAGTTCGAACGACGTGGTCGCCTTTTTTGAGATAGGGTAAAATTGCTTCGAATGTCATGTTGTGTTCCTCCTGAAATTTGGTTTACTTAAAAGTTTAACATAGGAAAGGGGTGCTGTCAGTTGTGGCTATCGACAGGAATACCTATCTGCTTTCGGGTGAAAAACTGGAGTGTTGTTTCAAAGCAAGAATCGCCACACAATATTAAAAGCGGGTAAATCATTCTGTGGTAAACTTTAAACAGACGGATACGTTTAATTTTTCAAGTGAAATGAATCACAAAAATGGAGGCCATCCTATGGAAATCAATGAACTCAACCCAGATATCACCAGCGTCGCACCATCAGCACTCAGAGCGTTTGACCACAAGATCAGTCAGGACCCGAACATCGTCAAATTAACCTTAGGCGAGCCCGACTTTAACGTACCAGAACATATTAAACTCGCTGCCATCAAGGCAATTACTGACGATAAATCACATTATCCTTATTATTGGGGGATTCAGGAATTGCGTGACGCGGCGTCTGAATACTATCGTGAAAAGTTTGGGTACAACTACACGGCCGACCAAATTGTCTGTTCAGTTGGGGCGACGGAGGGCTTAGCAGCCACCTTCAAAACGCTGTTCAAACCTGGGGAAGGGGTGATCATTCCGGCACCAGCCTATCCTGTATACAAAGCTCTAGCCGGGGTGAACCATTTAAAGGCAATCATGGTGGATACCAGTACTTCCGACTTTGTGCTGACACCTGAACAAGTTCAGGCGGCAATTGATGCTAACCCGGAGACGCCGATTAAGGGTGTCGTGATTACAGATCCATGCAACCCGACTGGTGTGATCTACACGGAAGACCAGTTGCACGCGTTAGTTGATGTGTTGCGTGACAACAAGATATGGGTCATCAGTGATGAAATTTATGGTGAATTACTATATGGTGGCGCAAAACACTATAGTTTATCCGCTTGGTTACCAGACCAAACGATTATCGTAAACGGCTTGTCGAAATCCCACGCAATGACGGGCTGGCGCATTGGTTTCGTATTCGGGCCGACCGGGATCATCGACGAAATTGCAAAAGCCCACCAGTTTCAGGTGACGACGCCAACGTCAATCGTGCAGTACGCGTCAGTTTAAGCGCTGACCCACGGCCAGGCTGATGCCGAGAAGATGCGGGTCATCTATGAAAAACGGTGTACTTATTTGGCAGCAGAATTACAGAAGCTCGGGTTTGAAATGGTTAAGCCTGGCGGGGCCTTCTACATTTTCGCCAAGATTCCCGAAATCTGTCATCAGACAAGTGTTGAATTCGCGGATGAACTGGCTGCAAAATACCACGTTGGCGTAATGCCAGGGAAACCGTTTGGCGATGACCGGTATATCCGCATCAGCTACGCGTCAAGTATGGACAATATTAAAGCGGCTGTTTCTGGTATGGCGGAGTTGCTGCAAAGCAAGAAGTGACCATCGCGTGCCGAAATGTTAGTCAGTAATTTAGAACAAAACAGCATTTTTCCGTAGTTATAGTATGTACGGGTGAATTTTTAAACAAACTGGCCTTAACAGGCGGCTAATTTGTAAAAATTCCAAAGAATAACGCATTCTTAACCGAAAATACGTATCAGACCTGTTAAAATAGATATATCAAATCCAATTAAACGGGGGAATACTGAAATGATAGCTTGGATAATTGCAATTGTGATCATTGTCTTGCTGGCAATCTTTTACGTCAGCGCCTACAACGGCTTGATCAAGGGTCGGACTTACGTTCAAGAATCGTGGAGCCAAATCGACGTTCAATTAAAGCGGCGGAATGATTTGATTCCCAACTTGATTGAAACGGTAAAGGGTTACAGTCACTACGAACAAAGCACCTTGGAAAAGGTTGTCGGCTTGCGGAACCAGTTGATGAACATGCCAGCTGGTGATCACCAAAAGATGATGGACGTTTCTGACCAACTGAGTAATTCACTGAAGAGTATCTTTGCTGTCGCAGAAGCATATCCAGATCTGAAGGCTAACGACGAATACACGAAGTTAATGGAAGAACTGACTAACACGGAGAACAAGATTGCCTACTCACGGCAACTGTATAACTCAAGCGTAGCCAGCTTTAACCTCAAGATCCAATCCTTCCCAAGCAACATTGTTGCTGGAATCCACCACTTTACGATTTCTGAGTACCTACAAGTACCTGAAGAAGAGAAGGAAGCGCCTAAGGTTTCTTTTGATAAGTAAGGTGTTTTAAGGGTGGCCAGCCTTTTACAGCGAGACTGATGCTGCCAAAAGGTGCCAATAAAATCTGATATAAACGCCCAAAATAAGTCACAAGAAAACCAAAAAGGGAGGACAAGCCATGCTATTCGAACAGATTGCGCGGAATAAACGGCGCACGATTTACGTTCTGATTGGCTTTGTGCTGCTGTTGATTGCAATCGGATTTGCCTTAGGGTACGTTTTTTATGATAACGGTGTGATTGGGATGATTGCTGCGGTTGTCGTGGCGGCGATCTACTGTGGCATTATGATCGGCAACTCAACAAATGTGGTCATGTCCATGAATCACGCGCGAGAAATCAAAAATGAGGCGGACGCACCGGAACTATGGCACGTTGTTGAAGATATGGCGTTAGTTGCCCGGGTACCAATGCCGCGGGTCTTTATTATTGATGATCCGAGTCCAAACGCGTTCGCAACGGGAAACGACCCGCAACATGCAGCCGTGGCTGCTACCAGCGGTATCCTTGATCGCCTGAACCGGGAAGAGTTGGAAGGCGTCATGGGTCATGAAATGACTCACGTGCGCAACTATGATATTCGGTTACAGACGATTGCCTTAGCGCTGTCCGCGGCCATTAGTTTGCTGGTCAACTTTGCGTCCCATTGGTTCTGGTGGGGCGGCGGTCGCCGTCGAAACAATGATAAAGAAGAGGGTAACGGCTATGTGCAACTGATCATGATGGTCGTTTCGATACTGTTACTGATTCTTGGCCCGCTGGCTGCCACCATTGCGCAGATGGCGCTGTCGCGTAACCGAGAATACTTGGCCGATGCGGGCAGCGTTGAACTGACGCGGAATCCGCAGGGGCTGATTTCAGCTTTAGAAAAGATATCGGATAGCAAACCGATGAAGGAAGCCGATCCAAGCAGCGCAGCACTTTATATTTCAGATCCGTTCAAAAAGAAGCGGTCGATGTCGCACCTTTTTGATACGCACCCGCCGATGGCAGAACGGATCGCACGACTAGAGAAAATGTAATTTATGAATGGTAAGTGTTAAGCCGTCTTGATTTAATTAAATTCGAGACAGCACATATACTAAAATAAACGTAAAAAGGACCAGTTCGTCAGTTAATCGCGAACTGGTCCTTTTTGCTGTTTTCACCGTTTCTCAAGGTGCGTCGTCGCCAAAGCCTGCAGCAGTTCAATGGTTTTTGCAATGCGCTTATCCGAAAATTGAGACAACACTGCGTTGTAAGCAGTATCCATTTTCACGTGCATTGCATCGTGTTGCTCGGCAAGGATGCGGCCTGCATCAGTGACTTGCAAGTTATACGCTTTGTTATTGTCTGGCAAATTTACCTTGGTCAAGAGGTTGGCGGTAATTAATTGCTTGACGTAGCGCGAAACCATGCCCTGAGAAAAAGAAGCCTGTTCTGTGAGCGTTTTATACGGCAGTTCGCCCGCATCATTGACGATGCTGAGAATCTCGACCTTAGAGTGATTGAGCTTCATTTTAGTGATTTTGGCAAGTTGTTCATCACTAAATTCATGACTGGCAATTATTTCTTGGGTCAGTGAGTGTTGAAAAAGTTTCCGTTGATCATGGACGTCATCAATGGCTTCACGGAGCTGATTGAGCGTTTCTTTGTTGGTTGACATAGCTAAACTCCTTAAATATATTACTAGTAATCTATTTACATTACAGGTAATTGATGTTATGCTCATTTTATATTACTAGTAATTGAAATGCAACTTAAACGAAATCAAATTAAAAAAAGGAAGTCTTATTATGAAAGCAGCAGTTGTTACAGATTTTAACCAAGCACCACAATACCAGGATTTTGCTGACCCAGTAGTTGAACCAGGCGAGACTGAAATTACCGTTTTAGCCGCCAGTGTTAACCAAGTCGTTCGCGCCATCGCAAACGGGTCCCACTACAGCAGTGATCATCAATTACCGATGATTCCCGGGGTCGATGGTGTTGGCCGAACGAAAGATGGTCAGCTGGTCTACTTCAACGCAAATAAACCGATCTACGGCGCATTAGCTGAAAAAACAGCCATTAATTCACACTTGATGGTGCCGTTGACCGGCAACGTGGCACCGGAGATCATTGCCGCCACTGTCAATCCCGCTATGTCATCATACATGGCCATCGAAGCGCGACTGGGTGGCGACAAAATTAATGGGAAAAAGGTCGTGATCCTCGGCGTCACTGGTAATGCCGGCCGGTTAGCCGTCACCGTTGCCAAATATTTTGGTGCCGCTGAAGTGATTGGTGTTGGCCGGAATGCGGAACGGTTAGCTGAAGCGGAAAAGCTTGGCGCTACCGTGGTGAATTTGGGCAATGACGAAGACGTGGCCAAAGCATTGCCGCAATTTGCCGATGCTGACGTCGTTCTCGATTACCTCTGGGGTGATGTTACCGCCAAATTCATGGTGCCGATGCTGCGATTGCGAGAAAACCACGCTCAACCGCTAACCTGGATCGAAATTGGGTCGATTGCTGGTCAGACGTTTGCCTTGCCTGCAGCCGCCTTACGGAGCACAAATTTAACCTTGGTTGGCAGTGGTATCGGCTCAATTGATCGGCGTGACTTTTTGGGACACATGCCTGGTTTGCTGGCTTTGATCGAGGATGGGACGTTAGCCGTTGCGACTACTGTTTTCCCACTGAGCACGGTCCACGAAAACTGGCCGACGCAAACAACGAACCGGGTCGTTTTCAAGCCATAGCATCTGAAATTGCACGATTAAAGCGGGCTGCCTGTCTGGAAATTTATTCCTGATAGGCAGTTTTTTTAGTGGCTTACAAATCAATACTGAGCGCCATCGCCTCAGCGTAAATAACAGCACGATTGGAGTGAAATTGCACTTCGGCTAGAGATGCTCGTTTCACACGCAGGCGTGCTATAATGAGTTTAGGATTTGGTTACAGCCTGATTTGGCAGACAGTCAAACAGGCAAGTTGATCCGGAACCACATAGGGGGTTTTAAGTATGACAAGAAGACATTCACAAAGCCCTGTTCAAATTGTCGGTTGGATTATTTGGGGCTTGGAAACGTTACTGGTTATTGGCAGTATCGGTTTTAGCAGCATCACCGGTTCGCTATTTGGCGGCCGGGGAATGATGGGCGGCAGCATGATGGGTGGCAGTTCCATGATGGGCACTCACTGGCTGATTGGTCTTGGCACGGTCTGGTTCATCTGGCGCGTTGCCATGCAGATCCTTGCCATCTTTGGTATCTTGCGCCTGCACGATCACAACGCTGATACGTGGCCAATTATTTTGATCGTTGTCGGTGTGCTGGGAGGTTGGCTCTACCTGATTCCTGGTATTTGGGGATTGATTTATAACGGTCAGCAGCGCAACCGTAATCGGGGTAATGGCAACATTCAGGAAAGACGTAAAGTTAATTAAAATAGAGTGAACGGACGCGCCAAATGCGAGTCCGTTTTTTTGGAAGGAAGCACAGCATGACAACAAGCACACTTTATCAACACGGCACATTAGCGTTAATGGTGCCCGGTTTATTAGCGGGCACGATGACGATGAAAGAGCTTTTAACGCACGGTGATACCGGCATTGGTACCGGTGAGGGGCTTGATGGCGAGCTGATTATTTTAAACGGTGTTGCGTACCAAGCTGATAGTTTTGGTAAGGTCAACACGATTGGTCCCGATTTTACTACCCCGTTTGCATCGGTGCACTTTGCTGATTTTAAAAAGTTAACGGCGGTTGATGCGCAGTTGGCACAACCGGAGTTGGAAAGATTAGTCCTGAAACAGACGCACTGGGCAAACACCTTCTTTGCGGTGCTGACAACGGGGACCTTTGTCGATGTGACCACTCGGGCTGTGGCAAAATCGCAAAAACCGTTTAAGACCTTGGCTGAAACGGCTGACCAGCAGAGTATTTTCCACAAGGATGAAGTCAAGGGAACCATGCTCAGCTACTATTCACCAGAATTGTTTGACGGTGCAGCGGTCGGTGGATTTCATCACCATTTTCTATCGGATGCACATGATTTCGGCGGCCATGTATTAAACGCTAATCTCAAGAAGGGCACGATTGCCGGTCAGAAGTTTGCGACTTTGGAACAGCATTTGCCTGTCAATAATGCTGAGTATATGAGCCATGATTTTTCGGATGATTCGATTTACGATGATATTGCACACGCAGAACATTAACTGCAGTAAAAATTACGTAGTACCAAGTATGATGAAGATTCTTGCACACAGACTTGAAAATTAAGTAAATCAAAAAATTGCGACACAATGTCGCATTTTTTTACCTACATATGTGAATTATTTCTTAATTAATTAATCGAATTAATCACGCCTTATTCATTAATCCATAGAAGCACATCAACTTGAAAACTCATAATTGGTCACAAATTAACTAAAAACAATCATCTTTTTAATAATTATCGATAAATGACCTGAACCTCAGCATTTGACTAATGTACGTTATATGCATATGATATGAATAAATTATCTTGATAAGGAGGATTGGTCATGAAAAAATTTGTCTCATTACCAGTGGTCGATTCAAGTCTATACATGTTCGGCGGTCACATGCGGACTGTTCCCGGTGAGTGGAGTTTTTTTGAACAGAAACATCAGGCCTTTGAACTGATGTGTATCGTTGAGGGCCAGCAAACCACCGAGATCAAGGATTCGTCGACGTTTACGTATGGCCCAGGAAGCGTTTTGATAATGTCTCCGGGCACACTGCACACCAATTGGAATGCCAGTGATACAGAACCGATGACGTATATCACGTTTCACTTCAACATCGAGAGCCTGACTTTAAAATCAGAAATTATTAGCACTGTCGCCAATGCTGTGATTCCAGCAGACGCACCAATTGCTAAGCTCGCAATGAAAACAGCCCAGAAGATGGTGGCGTTTAGTGACGATCCCGACTTAGACAAAGAACAGACCAACATTAAGATTCAGATTGAATTGCTGAATTTTCTATATGGTCTCATGGAAAATATCAACGCTTATAAACCAAAAAACGCGAAGTATTCAGAACGTGAAGCCAAGGTTAGCCGTGAAATGGCCACCCTCATTGAGGACTATATTGATCAAGAAGAAGTACCGGTCTTTTCGTTTGGCGATATTTGCCAGAAACTTGGAATCAGTACCGGTTACGGTCACCGCACCTTTAAAAAAGTCTACGGTATTACGCCACTGCATTTTATCGAGGAACAGAAGTATCGTAAGGCCAAGCTGCTGCTGGGATCACCAGAGTATTCGATTGAAGAGGTCTCCTATATGATGGGCGCCAGCAGCATTTCAAACTTCAGCAAGCAGTTTAAGAAGTGGTCGGGGGTCACACCAAGTAAATATCAGCGCCAAATTGTGACTAAACGTAAAGTTCGTAATGTAAAAGAAAGCGGTTACTTTGAATAATTGCTCGGTTGAATCTGCAACACATTGCATTTATTCTGCTGTGAATTGTATAAAATATACCTTGTGCCCTAATCAATTGTAAAGGCGATTAGGGCACTTTTTAGACACTAGTTTGGTCAGAATTTAACTAAAAATAGGCATATTTGAAGGTAGTCTCGTTAAATGAAACCGTATACAATTATGCCTGTAATCAGTTAGTTCATTCGAAAAACTAAGTAGCACTTATTTTTAACCAACTCACATTCACAATTTCGTGATGAACTGCACGATGACAATCACACAAATTTTTTTCTTGTTGTCCGTAACCAAAAATTTGTTTTAACTCATAGAAATGGGGGAATCATTATGGCTTCAAATGCAGGCCAAGATTCATCAACACAAAACAATGAATTTGCCAAGCTTTCCTGGCGCGAACGTATCGCGTATGGGGCTGGTGATTTCGCGCAAAACTTGATTTTCGGGACGATTGGTTCCATGTTGCTGTTTTATCTCACCACTGTTTACGGAATTTCCGCCGCAGCCGGTGCCACCATTTTCTTAATTGTTCGTTGGATCAACGTTTTTTGGGATCCGTGGGTCGGCGCATACGTCGACCGTTCTGCTGTTACTAAAATTGGGAAATACCGGCCATTCTTACTTAAGTTCGGGATTCCATTGACAATATTGTCAGCGCTTTTATTCCTGCCAATTCAAGCCGTTCGGGGCAATGTCTTTTACGCTTTCGTTGCTTACATGCTGACCGCCATGGTTTACTCACTGGTCAACATCCCATACGGTGCCTTGAACGCTTCACTTACCCGGGACAACCAAGAAGTTTCAACCTTGTCCACTGTCCGGATGACTGAAGCCAACATCGGTAACTTATTGGTTTACACCTTCCTGCCATTATTTGTTCAAATGGCTTCACCTGACAAGCAATTGAAGGACATTGGTTTATTTGGCATCAAACTCAACCTTGGGAACTACAGCTCACCACACGCTGGCGGCGCCTACTTCCTCGTGATGTCCGTTTACATGGTTATCGGGTTCTGCATGCTGCTGTTCACATACTTCGGCGTTAAGGAACGGGTCTTACCAACCGAACAGGAAACTGACTCAGTTAAGTACTCTGACCTGTGGACTGAATTAAAGAATAACAAACCGCTTCAAGTTTTGGGTCTGTTCTTCCTGGTCGGCTTTACTTTCATGTTCTTCGGCAACACTGTTTGGCCATTCTACACGCAATATAACATCGGTCACCCAGAATGGATGGCTTCAATCAACTTGATTGGGTCAATTCCTGGCATCTTCTTAGTCTTCTTATGGCCAATCATTCGTAAAAAGATTGGTAAAAAAGGATTCTTCTACCTCTTCCTGGTACTGTTCATCATTGGGAGTCTGATCATCTGGGCATGGTCATTACCACAATTTAAGAACCAAACGACACTTGGTTACATTGGGCGTTTCTTCCAGCAATGGGGCTTAACCGCAGCCACTGGTTACATGTGGTCAATGGTGCCTGAAGTTGTTTCATACGGCGAATACAAGTCCAAGAAACGGGTTGCCGGGATCATCAACGCCATCATGGGTCTGTTCTTCAAGATTGGCCTTGCACTTGGTGGGATTATTCCAGGCTACATCAACGCTTACTTCAAGTTCAACGGTGCCGCTGCTACTCAACCGCACGCTGCTTTGATGGGTATTCAGTGGTCCATGATCTGGTTACCGATCATCATGGCCATCGTTGCCATCTTCATCATGAGCCGTTACCCACTGACGGATGCCCGCGTTGACGAGATCAACAAGGAGATCGTTGCTGAGAAGAAGAATGCTTAATTCATTAAACGATAGTTGCTGTCGCAGGCAACACGTTTTGTGAATTGAAGTTGCTGCTTTCTATCACGGTGCACCTGCATTTGCTGGTGCGTCCGCCGCATTCGGTGTTGGTGAACGATGCCGTAGCCTCACGATTGTGATATGCGCAGCTGCTCATTAGCACCGGTTCATAGATTATCCGCCCTCGACAGCGTTTAAACGCATTTGACAGTAACCCCGCAGCGATAGTCGGGATGGACGATTGGCCGGTAACGCTAAGTTGCTTCATTTTCTGAGCAGTCGATGATTCATGTCAACTGTCAGCTTAGCACAGCACCGAGTCAGCTAACCGCTAAACAATATTAAAACAAATTATAGTTTATAGGAGGAAATATCATGAAGATTCAAAACCCAGTGTTACATGGTTTTAACGCCGATCCTAGTATGCTTCGCGTTGGTGATACGTACTACATTGCCAACTCCACCTTTGAGTGGTTCCCTGGCGTTCGGCTGCATGAGTCAAAGGACTTGGTGCATTGGAACCTCTTGCCATCACCATTGTCTACAACCACATTGCTCGATATGAAGGGGAATCCTTCATCAGGTGGCATTTGGGCGCCTGATTTGACATACGCTGACGGCAAGTTCTGGTTGATCTACACCGATGTCAAGATCACTGAAGGTGCCTTCAAGGATATGACCAACTACCTAACCACAGCCGATGATATTCGCGGCCCGTGGAGCGACCCAATTGCGGTTAATGGTGTCGGTTTTGATGCCTCACTGTTCCACGATGACGACGGCCGCAAGTACCTCGTTCAACAGACCTGGGATCATCGTGAATACCACCACCCATTTGATGGGATTACTTTAACCGAATTTGATACGACCACGATGCAGTTGAAGCCGCACACCGCCCGCACCATTTACACTGGGACGGATGTTAAATTGGTGGAAGGGCCGCATCTGTACAAGATCAACGGCTTCTATTACCTGTTTGCAGCTCAAGGCGGGACCGTTTACACCCACGAAGAAGTGGTTGCCCGCTCTAAAACCCTTGACGCCTTAACCTTTGAATCTGAACCAGACGGCCCATTCATCACCAACTTTGATACGCCGCGGCTGGGTATTCAAAAGCAAGGCCACGGTGCCTTAGTTAACACGCCGAGTGGTGATGAATGGTACTACGCCTCACTGTGTGGCCGGCCATGGCACCACGAAAACGAATCCTTCACTGACCCTCGCGGCTGGTGCACCCTGGGTCGCGAAACTTCGATCCAAAAGGTTGAATGGGATGACGAAGGATGGCCGCGCGTTGTCGGCGGTCACGGTGGTCAAATGGAAGTTGACGCGCCAAAGGACGCTATCTTGACGGATGCGCCCGCCAATGGTGACCAACATGACGAATTTGATACCCCTGAATTAAACGGCGAATGGAACACGCTTCGGGTACCGTTTGACGACAAGATGGGTGCCTTTGGTGACGGTAAACTGACCCTGATCGGCCAACGCTCGCTTGCCAGTGAATTTGACGTTTCCATGATTGCGAGAAGATGGCAAGCATTCAACTTTGATGCAGAAACAAAAGTGAAGTTTGACCCATACACTTACCAGCAAATGGCCGGCCTGACCAATTTCTATAACGATAAAAACTGGTCATTCGTTTTCATAACCTGGGACGAAAAGAAGGGGCATGTGATCGAAGTTGCCGAAAACGATCGGAACAACTACACCTCATACCTCAAAGATGACGCCATTCAGATTCCTGAAGACACTGAATATGTTTGGTTCAAGGTAAAGGCTCGGACACAGTCTTACACCTACGAATACTCGTTTGACGGCGAGACGTGGCACGAAATTCCAGTTGAATTAGATGCTGCTCACTTGTCAGACGACTACATCCTTCAAGAATACGGTGGTTTCTTCACCGGTGCCTTTGTTGGTCTCGCAGCAGTTGACTACAGTGGTTACAAACAACCAGCAGAGTTTGACTACTTCGACTACAAAGAACTCGACTAATATTTCCGTCATTGCTCACTTGAAGCACTTGGCTATTGCCAGGTGCTTTTTGTTTTGGCTTTAAAAGCCGTTTATTCACACGGGGTCGTAGAGTATCCGACCAGGATCGTTGGCTGAACATGTTGGCTTTTGGGATGAGCGTCTTTGTCGGACAGATCACTTTGTTATTAAACGTTCCCGTTCCCGTTTCGATTTCGAATCACATGAAGGTTGCGATTCCATGGCTGGATAGGGTGTAGAAAACGCGCTGGACGTAAGTTAAAGCGCCGTTACCGAAAAGGTCAAAATTTTACACACGTGTGCGATATATTGACCACGGCAGTATGTTCAAAACGGGAAAAAGCTATGTTAAACTTATTGTGAATGATAGCACGATAATGTTTAACTTTTACATAGGGGTACGCATACAGTCCAGACACTGACGACGGTAAAAGCTGATGATTATTGGAGGAGAAACATCATGAAAAAGATTAAGGGAATCGTGCTTGCAGCACTTTCTTTGGCATTGATCGTGGGGATTTTTGCCGTGGCTAAGCCGGCTCAGGCTTCAACCAAAATTCCAGCGTCACTACGTCATAACTGGTACATGAATTTGAAGTCAGTGAAGGATCCATCATTCATTAAATTCAAATCAACTTCAATGGATGTTGGTGACAAAGGGTTTCATATGAAGTATAAGATCAAGGATCTGCAAGTCACGAAGAAAAAGGGCGGCTGGTACCAAATTGGACCAAAGGGGATTACCAACTCAACCTACAAGACAAAGAAAATGAAGATCGGTCACGTTAAACGCACAGTTCTATTGAAGAATTACCTTGGCCGTTCACACTATGCGGACGTGTACGTGATTGGTTCAAAGGTGACATTGCCGTTGGCTAATTCATCATACTTTTTAGGCTAGCGGATGAGGAAGCGGCGGTCATATGTTTCGGCAACGGTAATCTAGGCGCAAGTCGTACAGGACTGGATGGGTAAAAATCGACAATTATGGTTTTGCACGTCCCGTCAGCTGCACTTCACGCTTTGAAATTACTTCCGTCATGGCGAGCCACCCTCTTCAAGGCGCCATCAGGCAAGGTAGAACCGCGCGCAACCTCCATGAAAAATGGGGGTTACCGCAACTGACAACCGTACCAACAAGGCACCATCTGGGGAACAGGTAACAATTAAAAACGTCTCATCAAAAAGCGCCCGCATACTGGCGCTTTTTTGTTGTTCACTTACAGTTTACTTTCCAACTAAACCCCAGTATCATAGGATTATCGAACAAAACGGAGGCCCATTTTGAACAAAATCCAACTTGCGAGTCACTTTTTAGCGACTCATCTGAACCAATTTGAATGTCCAGTCTGTCACAGTCCCTTTATAGATGTGGCGGCCGGCACGCTGCGTTGCAGCAATGACCACACCTTTGACCTTTCGAAAAAGGGGACATTATTTTTCCTAAACGCGCCGGTAAATACAGAATATACGGATGAGATGCTGCGTAATCGCCAGCAGGTGCTCACCAGCGGCTTTTTTGAGCCAATGCTAAGCGAGGTCGTCAAGCACTTACAAGGCGACCTGATCCTTGATGCCGGCAGCGGCGAAGGGACGACAACAAAGTGGCTGGCAGCTCAATACCGAGCGGGTGATTTTGTGGGGCTGGATATTTCTAAGCCGGCCATTAACATTGCTGGTTCCGGTGTCGTGAGCGACCCGCAGCCGTTGTTCACTGTGGGTGATTTAGCCCAGTTACCGTTTGAAAGTAACGCGGTCAGCAGCATTGTTAACATTCTGTCACCCGCAAATTATCAAGAATTTGACCGCGTTTTGCAACCCGGCGGTACACTGATCAAGGTGATTCCTAACAGTCATTACCTGACTGAATTGCGCCAGCTCGTTTACCCTGAAGGCGAACATGCAACTTATGATAATACGCCAGTTAAGAAACACTTTATGGATCAGTATGACCACATTACGTTCGTGCCGGTCACGTATCAGTTTGCTCTGACACCTGATTTGTTTAAAGCACTTTTTGCGATGACACCGTTGACATGGCAGGCAGGGGACCGGCGAGAGGCTATTTTGGCAGAGGGACTAACACAGATTACCGCAGATTTTGAAGTCGGTATTGTGGAAATTTAGCGAAGTCAAATGCGTTCGACTAGTCACAGTCAACGCATTTTTTGGTGGCACAATACGACATTTTTCAACTATAATAGTATCAATTGACGTTATTAATTATTATTTACTTTTAGTAATGTTATACTTAATAATAAGAAATCTTATCTTTATTATGGTTGGGAGATGCGTTTATGAATCCAGAGATTAATGCGGTGCCATATTGGCTTTGGGCGATTGAACTGGTCGTCACGGCTTTTTTTATGTTTGGGTATCTAACGGTCTACCTCAACATGACCCGACACGCCTTCGATGAGATAGGGTCGCATCAAAGATTATGGCGGATGGGATTGATCCCGATGACGTATTGTACAGGCATAGCGCTGAATGTGCTGGGGCTGTATTCGTTGACGTACTCGCTTATGTTTTATAGTCTGGCCGTCTTTGTGTTCGTCTTTCCAATCACGGACGAGGGTATTTCCTTTATTGAATATGTCTTTCGTGCGTTAGGCATTATTATGGTCGGGGTTATCCATCATTTACCGGTAATTGCCATGCTCCAGTCCGTTGGTTTTTTGGCATTATTGGTTTGGGTGGTTGCCGTATATATCGTGCGTTCGCATGTACGGCATCATTTATTGATCAATGTGCTGATGAATGTGGTCTACGCGGGTTTGTTTTGGCTAACCTTGCCTGGAAGTGCTTTTAGATCAGGCGATTCGCAACTGACGATTGAGATTCAGGGTATCCTGCTGTACATGATCATTGCCACCGGTGTCTTCTATGGGTGGAATGGCATGTCTGCTAGCCGTAAGAAGACTCAACAAATTACAAAAATTGCAAATTATGACACCCTTACCCATGCTAAAAGCTACTCACTGTATCATAAAGAATCAGCGGAAATGTTCGCTACATATCGTCGGACGCAAAAACCGCTTACAATGGTCGAATTAGATGTGGATCACTTTAAGGTCGTTAACGACCAGTATGGCCATCTTTTGGGAAATCAGGTGTTGATCCTAGTGGTTGCGACCTTACAGGACTGTCTGAAGTACTATGGAGATGAATATCAGTTGTACCGAACCGGCGGCGAAGAATTTATGATTGGGTTGCCGAATACGGATTTGAAGCAAGCGGTACCAGTTGTCAGACGATGCTGGGAAAAAGTCAGGCAACAAGTCTGCCACTATGATGATCAAGCTGTTAAAATAACGATCTCACTTGGCGTTTCACAGGCGATAGAAACGGATGCTTCCATTGAAAATGTCTATAAACGGGCTGATGACAGTCTTTACATTTCGAAGCAAAACGGCCGTGATACGATTACAGTCAATGGCAAATCATTGCAGGTCAAGCAAGAGACAGTTACTGTCAGTGATGATTACGCTTTTTTTGTGCAGGGTATTTATGATGATACTACGGATGGTGAGGCTCGGATTCGCAATGAACTGACCCTGCATTATCACGATCGAAAGACAAACAAGTGGCGCCCTATCCAACAAAATGAACTTAAAAATCTCAGTATTGACCGATTATTTCGACTTCTTAAAGAGGCAACCGTTAATTTGGTGCTGCAACGTGTTCAATTACCGATGTCCAGCCAGGACTTCTTTAACCCGGAAGTGAGCAAACGACTGACTGCTTTTATGCGATCAGCAGATGGTCCCGAAACGTTGACGGTTGTTCTAATGAGACTGTCAGCAAGCGCACCGTTACAGAATGCCGTCCATTCGTATCGGTTAGCCGGCATTGACGTTGTTTTAGATGTCACAAAATGCGATGCAGAAATGTATAAAACCTTGGACAAGACGCACCCGTTTGATGGGTTGAAATATACGTTGCCGTCCAGTGATGACCTCGGTATTCGAGCCAGAGCGCTTCTGGAAGCACAAAAGTGGCATACTCAGGCTATGGATTGGGCCATTCCAATCATTATCAGCGGCATTACAACTCGCAGTGAGGTTGAATGGGCACAAACGCAAGTAAAGATTCATCAGCTATCCGGTGATTTTTATGGGGCACCGGCTCTGCCAATGATTGGCTGAGTTTCTTTATTCAAGATGAAACGCAACGACAAGCCGTCCGGTATAAAAGCTGTTGATGTTATAGTCATATCGTAATTATGGAAAAAACAAAGATACCAACCGGCAATAAAGCGTACGCACCCATTACCCAGAGGCTCCAGCCTGTTTATTTAGCCTCGACGTGCGATAAACGACCATTGTCCGGTCATATAAGCGGCCCACGCTCAAAATCCATTCGAGATTTTCAGCGTGGGTCGCTTATATTCTGGGGGTAAATCCGACTTTTGTCCTATTCTCTTTTGACAGGGGACGTTTCCTCGCCAAAACCAGCTCAAGGTTACGCATTCTAGCAACGCAACATCAGAATTTATGATTTAGTAGGACTCGTTTTTTTATCTGACAAATTAACCCCGTTATCCCTAATATGCCAGCCTTTACCCGCAATGAATGTTAATCTTACACATTATAAAAATAGTAACATTACGGTAAATTGGAATATTTATGTAACATAAAAAAATGGCCTATTTTTGGTGCTATAATACGTATTAGTTTTTATTACGTACGGGTAACGCTGGGGGGTGTGACCGATCAGTTTAGCATTCAGTTTGCTGCCATACTGGATTTGGGCCATTGAATTGGCAGTGGCTGCGTTTTTCATGTTTGGCTTTTTAACTGTGTATATCAATATGTCGCGGCACGCTTTTGATACCAAGCGTGGGACGCATATAAGCAGACAGTTGTGGCGTATCGGCCTCATGGCGGTTATTCTCGCGATGGGGACAGCTTTGTTTTTTCTAGGGTTATATGCTGCTATATATTCGCTTATGTTTTACAGCATGTCCTTGTTTGTCTTTATCTTTCCGCTAATGGATGAAAATATCGCAATGTGGGAATATCTGATTCGCGCTGTGGGACTGCTGGCTGTGTGGATCGCCCATCACATGCCGTTTGATGGTCAGATTCGGCCACTCGCATTAATGCTTGTTGTGGCTTGGTTAGTGGTGATGTATCGCCTCAACACGAGGGTGCGTTATCACCTGCCAGTGAATCTGATAATGAGTCTTATTTTTGCCGGACTGTTTTGGCTCACACTGCCAAGCAGCGCCTTTTTGGTACAATCAACTAGGGTTCACGTTATTATTCAAGGCATGCTGATGTACCTTGTGATGTCAACGGGAGTCTGCATCTTTTGGAACATCATTCGCGATAGTCGCAACCGGTCGTTGCACATTGCTAAAGTTGCCAACTATGATTCTCTGACCAATGCGAAGAGCTATTCGCTGTACCAGAAAGATGTTACAGAAATTTTTGCGACTGCCAAAACGAGCGGGTCGCCGCTGACGATGGTCGCGTTAGATGTTGATCATTTTAAAATTGTAAATGACCAATACGGGCATTTGGCGGGTAACAAAGTATTGATCCATGTCGCAACCACATTGAGAAAAACGCTGCGCAGTTACGGCGAGCAATACCAGGTCTACCGGACGGGCGGCGAAGAATTCACCATTGTGATGCCAAACACGGATTTGCATCAGGCGCTGCCAATCGTGACGAAGTGTTGGAATCAAGTACGGCATCAGTCGTGTCCTTACGATGAACAAACCATTCATGTGTCGATTTCTTTGGGGGTCGCGCAACTGCGCGAGACCGATACTTCCATTGAAAACGTCTTTAAGCGAGCGGATGACAGTTTGTATATTTCCAAACGCAATGGCCGTGACGCCATCACCGTGGACGGTCAAACGCAACAGGTTAACCAACGCGCTGATACAGCCGACACGTACGCGTTTTTTGCTCAAGGCGTGTATGACGATGAGACCCAGAATCCAACACGAGTTCGCAATGAGCTGACGTTGTACCAATATCAACGGAAGACCGCCACCTGGACACCATCTCCGCTGTCTGATTTAAGTATTGACCGCCTGATTCAACTCGCACGAGAAGCCGTTGTTAGCCTGGCACTTCAGCGAATTCAGCTGCCGATCTCATGCAAGAAATTCTTGAATCCGGAAGTGATTGCCAAACTAACGACCTTCATGCGATCACCTGATGGCCCAGAAACGTTGACGCTGGTGCTCGCTCGGCTGCCGAAAAAGCAGGCATTGCAACGAGCTGCACACGCCTATCATTTAGGTGGTATTGAAATTATGCTGGACGTCACGCATTACGACAGCGAAGTGGCGACAGCGCTTAACCAAGTACGGCCGTTTGACGGCTTGAAATACTCACTGCCAGATACGGACGATGAAATGGTCCAAGCTAAGGCTTTGTTGACTATTAAACAGTGGCATAAGCAGGCAGTCGAGTGGGCGATTCCAATCATTATCGGCGGTGTTCAGGACAAAGCAGAAGTTGAGTGGGCACAGATGCAGGCAAAAATTCACCTATTAGCTGGCGATTATTATCAGGCACCTGAGCTGCCGTTGATGGGTTAGCACGGATGAAACTAGAAGTTCTTTTCATACGCTGGTGCTAGTACCAACGTATTTCGCACTTCGGGACACCGTTGTGTTCTGAATACAGTTGAAAAAGAGCGTCAAAGACCAGCGGTGGTTTTTGACGCTCTTTTTTATAGATTGATGTTATAAAATATCACAATAATGGCTCGATGAACGATAAAAAGAAACCTAAATTAAAAAATAATTAGAAAAAAGTTTGATTTATTAATCTAAATGTCATAATATATAACACGAGCAAACAATTCTAATTAAAAGAAAGTAGGATGATCAGTCTAACGTCTAAATCGGTGGCTATAAATAAGATCAGTTGTTACAGGCAATTGATGCAAGCAGGTGGCAGGCTTGTCCAATTTAATAAGAGGGGGCGTTAGTATGGCAGATACGATTACCAAGGGTGATGTGAAGAAGGCGTCACCTAGTAAACCGTCATTACTAATCTCAAAGCCCGATGATGAACTGCCGATTTTTCAAGCGGCGGTTCTTGGGCTGCAACATCTACTTGCAATGGACGTCTATGTGGTACCGATTTTAATCGCAACAATGCTTGGTCTCAATTTTGGCGACAAAATGGGAATCGTTCAAGCAACGTTTTTAGCCGCTGGCATTGGGACCATTCTTCAAACGGGTGTCTTCATGAAGATGCCAGTGACTCAGGGCGCATCCTTTGTTCCGCTTGGCGCGATTGCTGGAATTTATGCTACGGCTGGGCCTAAAAATGGAATGGCGACCGTTTTTGGTTCATTATTAATTGGCGCGATTGCGGTTATCTTGCTTGGAATCACCCATGTTTTACCCAACTTGATTCATAAATTTGTGCCTGCAATCGTTGGCGGCACCATTATTACTAATGTTGGTCTGTCACTGATTCCATCTGCCGTAAACGATGATATTTTTGAAGCTTCCGGTAATTTAAATACCAACGTAATGTTGGGCAGTGTTTCGGCGTTAGTGCTTTTAATTTGTGTCTGGCTTGGCCTACGATTTGTTAAATTAGGCAGGGTGTTTAAACTAGGCTCAATTCTGATTTCTCTGTTAATAGGGACTGGCGTTGCTGCAGCGACTGGCGCAATTTCACTGAAAACAGTTGCTGCATCGCCTTGGTTTAGTCTCCCCAAATTTTCAGTAACCAGTTATGGCTTGCGGTTTGACCCGTTTGCGATTTTAACAATGCTGATTATTTATATGGTGCTCATGACCGAAACGACCGGGACTTGGTTTGCTGTCAGCACTGTCACCCACACCGAGCTCACAAATGAGCGCTTGAATCGTGGGGTGATCGGCGAAGGTATCTCGTGTGTGATTGCATCGCTTGCTGGGGCCACACCGGTCACGGGTTATTCAACTAATGCAGGGATTATCTCCATTACGGGGATTGCCAGTAAGCGGGCATTTATTGCCGCTGGCGTGTGGTTTATTGGTTTTAGCTTTGTCGGTAAGATTGCTGCCTTATTGTCAGCAATTCCAGACGCCGTCATTGGCGGTGTGTTCGCAGTCGTTTGTGTAACGATTATGATCAATGGCCTTCGGGTCGTGAGCCGACAATCATTTGAAGAACGCAACCTATACATTCTTGGTATCCCGATTATTTTAACGATGGCAACCGTGTTAATGCCGACAAAACTAATTGACGAGACACCCCAATTTGTTCAGTATCTGCTTGGATCGCCGATTGCCATTTCGGCGATTGCTGCAATCTTACTGAATCAACTAATGCCAAAGACAAGGAAGGCGATTGCATGACAGAGCTATCAATGATGCGGTTAGCTGCTTTTGAGGCTGACCAGAATTTAGAAACAAAGGATGGCGGTCCCTTTGGCTGTGTGATCGCAAAGGAAAGTCAAGTCTTAGTCAGTGCGCATAATCAAGTGCTAAAGGACAATGATCCGACCGCCCACGCGGAAATAACGGCCATTCGAAAAGCTACCAAAAAATTGGGCACCTTTGATTTAAGCGGGTATACGTTGTACACCTCTTGTTATCCGTGTCCGATGTGTCTGGGCGCTATCATTTGGTCGAATATTAAAACGGTCTATTATGGTAACACTGCAAAGAATGCTGCCAGTATCGGCTTTCGTGATGATTACATTTATCAGTTCATCCAGAACCAAAGTGAGCACGAAGACGTATTGAAAATGATCAGTTTTGATCGCGAAGAAACATTGCCCGCATTTAATGCGTTTAAAGACGAGAGTGAAAAAGTAATTTATTAACCTTTTATCATCCAGAAATCTTAAAAAGCACCCAAGTTTTCGATTTAGGCGAAAACTTGGGTGCTTTTTGGTTGTAATAAATAGAGCAGTAAATGACCATGCAACCATCTCAATTGCCGCCTATCAGTCTTGGTTGAGCACCGATTCGTTCGCGGTTAGTATTGGGCTGCGTGAATCAATAATGCTGCCAATCGGGAGTCATTAGTGTGTGACCTTATTGGGAGACTAGCGATACAATCACACGATGCGTTAAAGCTTAATGTTGTTTGTTATTAAAGTTACAACGTCGGGGATCGGCGTTTTGCAGTCATTTTTTAACCAGCGCTTGGTCACCGCCGTGATGCCGCCATTGAAGAAATCAAGATGGTACTGAAAAGTTTCCGCATCTTCTTGATGGGCTTCAACGGCACGAACACGCAGGTTGATTTTTGAATTTTGCAGGACGTTTAAATCACCTGGTGCGTTTATTCGGATGAAATAATGATAGAAAAACGTCTTGTTTTCCTTGACCAACTCAAAAAAGCTGGTTAGCACCGGACCAACAGCGAGATCCGAAGCCGTTTTCTGATCCAGAATAGCCACCAATTTAGCCATCATTTCTGTTTGAAGCGCTTTTGCAACGTCTTCAACGGCATAGAAATGCGCGTAAAAAGTCGCCCGATTGATGTGGGTAAGGGCACACAAATCAATGACTTTCACCCGTTTGTCAGGATTTTCACTCACTAGCTGAAGGTACGCCGCTTGAATTTTTTGGTCAGTCTGTCGAAACCTTTGATTATTCTTGGTATTCACGTTGGTCACCTCATTAATTGAACGTTTGTATTAATAATGTTGGTTGAGTTACCCTTGCTTCTCTTTTATTATAAACACAACAAATGTTCAATTAAAAGGAGATCATACTTAAATGTCTAAAGAATTATCTAGACGTGCGTCACTCACACTGTTTTATATTTTGTTAGCAGGCTGTGTGGTAAGTTCATTAATGCAAACCTCAATGACAACTGTCTTACCAGCAATTATGGTGTCACTGCACATTACCGCCAGCTCAGGACAGTGGCTTACTAGTATCTTCACGTTAGCGATGGGTATCATGATTCCCATCACGCCGTTTCTTATAAAACGCTTTTCCACTAGAAAATTAATTATTAGTGCGCTGAGTATATTCAGCGTTGGCCTTTTGGCATCGGGCATTGCCACTAACCTGCCAGTTATGTTAATTGGACGTGTTTTGCAAGCGCTCAGCAGCGGAATTTTTGTCTCCTTGACACAAGTGGCAGTGATGCAAATTTTTCCGGCAGATAAGAGGGGCCTATACATGGGAATCTACGGGCTGGCCGTTGGGGGAGTTCCCATTTTTGCACCAACACTAGCCGGGTATATATCAGATAGTTTTGGCTATCGGGTCATCTTTTTCGGCGTGTTTGGATTGAGTGTACTAACTTTAATTTGGACCCTCTTCAGTGCGCGCAATATTAGCGAAGGCGTCAAGGCTGAATTAGATTCTAAATCAGTGCTGCTTTCAGTGGTTGGGTTTGGCGGGTTAACACTGGCCCTTGATAATTTAAACACAGCAAGCACGCGTTCGATTGCGATAATCACAGCACTTGTTGCTGTCTTTGCGCTCATTTTGTTTGCTCGGCGGCAGCTCAGAATTAAAAATCCGTTGCTGAACTTCAAGCCATTTGCTAATCGCAGTTTTGTGATTGCTCTGATCGGCAGTATGCTCCTATACGCGGTGATGATGGCAGGCTCGTTGATTTTGCCAATCTACTTGCAAACATTACGTGGGTACTCTGCTACGACATCTGGATTAATTACTTTACCGGGATCCGTTATTATGATGGCCTTCAGCCCAATTGCTGGGCGTTTATTTGACCGCTTTGGCATCAAGCCGGTGCTGGTAGTCGGCAGTATCGCCCTGTTGCTAAGCTCGCTGAGTCTTGGGTTTGTAAATAACACGACCAGCATTTGGTACATTTTGATTGCGTACATGTTCCGGATGCTGGCGGTCGCAATGATGATGATGCCCCTTGTATCTTGGGGGTTGTCTGTCATTGATCAGTCGCTGACGACCCATGGCTCGGCACTGATTAGTTCCTTTAGAACCTTTTCGGGTGCTTTTTGCATGGTTGGCATGACTGACGTTCTGACGCATTTTGCCGGCGGTCAAGCCACTATCAAGGGTGTCGATCTGGCCTTTATTGGGTTGAGTGTGCTGGCTGCCGGGTTAGTGGCTATTGCGCTGGTTCAACTTTTTTCTAAGAAACGTGTGAAGTAGCATGTAAAATCCACAAAACGCTTAGAAGACGAGATTCTTTTGTCATTGCCGAAAATTGTACCTGCAACGTGCTCGTTGATGTCACAAACTAAGACATCATTTGTCAGAAATACCGTCTCAATCGGGGCGGTAAAAGATCTTTTCTCGTAAAGAGACGGTCTTAATCTGATGGGGGCATGTTTTGCTTGTTTATGAATGCAGTTATGGCTGCATGATTAAGACGTAAATGGTTAGGGACGCGGCTGCGACAAAAGTCTTTTTCATCCCGAACATAGTACTAAAATGCTAAGTTAATATCTAACCTAAACCTGGAAAAACGATTGTTCACGACTATGTAAGGCACCTCAGACCAAAAACCATTCCGGCTTTTGTCTGGGGTGCCTTATAATCTTGGCGCAAAAACCGTTTCTGTTATACTTTGCCATTCTGATTGGCCATTCTATTCGTTCGTTCTTAGCATACTTGTCTAATTTACCCCAGCACGCTTTTTTTATCACTGATCCGTATTGTTTCATCTGTACCTTTATCAAAGAATCGACACGATTGTGCTGTGCCACCTTCAAGTTCAGTTCAGAGGTTGCGTTGCCTTTAATAGCTAAAAAAGTTTCACTGATTTTTGATGTAAGTGCTTACTTTTTATTAAAAATGGCTCTAATGTAATGTTCGTTTCTGCTTATCTATTAATTAGATTATCCAGTACTTCACAAAACAAATACGGCTAAATACGAATAATGACCTTGAATTATTTTAAAACGTATGGAATAATACAGGTGTACTTAAAAAGAGGAAGGGAATCTACTGTGATGCAAAATTCAGGTAATGGCAACACAATTCAAGGCGGTTTCTTGGACCGCACGTTTCATCTTACCGAACAAAACACAACTGTTAGACGGGAAATACTAGCTGGATTAACTACTTTCTTTTCAATGGCTTACATTTTATTCGTTAACCCAAGCGTTTTAGGCGCTGCCGGGATGAACAAAGGTGCCGTGTTTACGGCTACCGCGCTTTCAGCAATTATTGGTTGTTTATTAATGGCGTTTCTCGCAAATTATCCGATTGCGATTGCGCCAGGATTAGGGGACAACGCGTTCTTTACTTATTCCGTTGTCCTTAGTATGGGAATTCCGTGGGAAAAAGCGATGGCCGGCGTTTTCGTTGCGGCTGTCCTCTTTACGATTCTTTCATTCTTGAAAGTTCGTGAAATTGTGATTGATGCCATTCCAAAGGATCTTAAATTGGCAATGGCAGCTGGTATTGGGTTATTCATTGCCTTTGTTGGGTTGCAAGAAGGCGGCTTAGTTGTTGCCAGCAAATCATCATTGGTTGCGATCGGTTCCCTTACCGTACCGACCACTTGGTTAACAATTTTTGGGATTTTTGTTATTGGCATTTTAATGTCACGAAAAGTCCCTGGTGCCATTTTCATTGGTTTAGTTGCTTCAACTATTTTAGGACTTGTGACTGGCCTGATTAAAGCACCTACTAGTTTTCTTTCAATGGCACCAAGTCTTAAACCAACTTTTGGTGTTGGTATTAAGAACTTGCCATCACTTGCTGACCCCCAGATGTGGGCGGTTGTTTTAATTTTCTTACTCGTTGCTTTCTTCGATACTGCTGGTACTTTGGTTGGGTTAGCGCAACAAGCTGGGATTATGAAGGATAACAAGATGCCGCGGATTGGGCGCGCGTTAATGTCTGATTCCTTATCAATGTTAGCCGGTTCCGTCATGGGTACCACGCCAACTGCTGCTTACGTTGAATCTTCAGCTGGGATTGCCGTTGGTGGACGGACAGGCTTGACTGCTTTGACGGCAGGTGTTCTGTTCATCTTCAGTATGCTGTTCTCACCATTACTGACCGTTGTCACCGATCAAGTGACAGCACCAGCTTTGATTATTGTTGGTGTGCTCATGGTTTCTGCTTTGAAGGATATTCATTGGGACAAGTTCGAAATTGCCTTGCCTGCTTTCTTGGTCGTTGTTGGGATGCCGTTAACCTACAACATCTCATACGGGATCGCATTTGGCTTCCTGACTTATCCAATTATGATGACTGTGGCAGGGCGTCGCAAAGAAATAAACTATGTGATGTGGATTCTCTTCTTTGTCTTCATTCTGCTAATGTATGTTCTTAATATCGTGCCAAAGGGGACGACTGCTTAGAAACGGCCAGTCTTGTATTCTGAAATTCGTTTCCACGCGATAACTATGAAAGCGTGTTTTGAATTCATCTCTCTGGCATCATCGAAATAAAAGAGTGGGACAAACGGTGGTTTTGCCTACCACAAAATATAAGCGCTCCTGGTTGAAAACCCAATTTGGATTTTGACCAGTAGCGCTTATATTTTGGGAGCAAAATTGCCGTTTGTCCCACTCTCTATTTTGTTACGTAAATATATAAAGTCGAGGTCGAATACCCTAAACTAAACTTCACGCCTTTTGAACGAATAGTCTCAGTAGTGGTTTGACTAGATTTTTCGTCCTTGGCCTTCTTCGAGAAGGTCTTCAACACGTGTTTTGCATTAGCACCGACACCGTTGGCCAGAATAGAGAACGTCGTTGCAAATTTCTTTGCCTGCTTGTTGTTTTTCAATGCTGACGTTGGCACGATGAGCGTTGCACCTACAAGCTTGCCGTTGTCGACGTTTGTCCGAATCTTGTAGTCACTGGTGGACTTAATGGTGTGAATGCCATTCTTAACAGTTGTTGGTAAGAGGTCATCTTTTACACTGGCTTTGGCTTGCTTCAAGGCGGGTGCTAGGCTGGCCTGAGTCTGCTTGAGTTTCGCAGCCTGGGTCTTCAAAGCGGCGGCCTTCGTGGCTAAAGTCTGGAGCGTGGTCGCAGCTGAAGTGTCACCCTTGGCAACCTTGGCCTTAGCAGCAGCGACCTGTTTTTGAATGGCGGCCGACTGTTTCTTCAAGGCGGTTGCGGATGCTTGCAGTTTCATTGCTGTGGCCTGATCAGACTTTGATAGTGCGGCGGCGGACAGCGTTTGATTGTAGGTGGACTGGAACTTGGTATAGGTCATCAAAGCTTTGCGCTTGGCGACCGTTACCGTTTCAGAATTACCACCCTTAACACTGACTTTGACCGTTTGTTTGTAAGGCTTGGCTGGAATGGTCAGTGAGTAGCCTTCGTTTTGCGATTTTTGTGTTTCTGTGCTGCCACCATTGATGGTGTAACGTACCGTTGCTTGATTGGTTTTACCCTTGATGACGGCGGCCATACCGCTTGGGGCAACGGTGTGGTCATCCACGGAAACGGATGCCTTGCCGCAACCGGCGAGCGCGAGGCCCAGCAGGACAGCTGAGAGTAAAACACCAACTTTGTTTGTCATGTTGCGCCTCCTTAGTCGAATGACACGTTGTCAGAGAATTGTGAGTTGTACAGAGTTGCGTAAAAGCCGTTTTGGGCCAACAGTTCGTTGTGGGTCCCGGTTTCGACAACGGCCCCGTGGTTCATCACGATGATGTTGTCCGCGTTTTGGATGGTGGACAGCCGGTGGGCAACGACGAAGCTGGTCCGGTTCTTCAACAGTTCGCTCATGGCGTGCTGAATCTGAACTTCGGTCCGCGTATCGACGGAACTGGTGGCTTCATCCAGGATGAGAATCTCGGGGTCGGCGACAAAGGCTCGCGCAATGGTGACGAGTTGCCGATGCCCCTGTGAAATGTTCGAGGCTTCTTCGTTTAAAACGGTATCGTACCCGTCAGGCAGCTTGCGGACGAATTCGTCAACGTGGGCGGCCTTCGCGGCAGCCATGATGGTGTCTTTCGAGGCGTCTTCACGACCGTACTTAATGTTGTCGTAGATCGACCCGGTAAACAGCCAGGTGTCTTGGAGCACCATGGCAAAGTGGGAACGCAGGGATTCACGGTCAAGATCACGAGTATCGGTGCCATTTAAGCGGATGGCCCCGCCCTGAACATCGTAGAAACGTTCCAGCAGGTTGATGATGGTCGTCTTTCCGGCACCGGTTGGGCCGACGATGGCGACTTGCTGACCTGGCTTGACCGTTAAGTTGTAGTCGGTCATCAGCAGGTCATCTTCGTAACCGAACTGAACGTGTTCGAGTTCGATGAGGTTGTTGGTGTCTTCAACTTTGCGGTTGGCCTTGGTGTCCTTCATTTCTTCTTCGTCCATGACTTCAAAGACACGTTCGGCAGAAGCGATGGTGGATTGAATCGTGTTCATCAAGTTAGCCAATTGTGAAATTGGTTGAGAGAACTGGTTGGTATACTGCAGAAAGGCCTGCACGTTCCCCAGGGTAATGGACCCGTTTGAAACGCCGATTCCACCGATAACGGCAACGAAGACGTAGCCGATGTTGTTCAGAAAAATCATCAGCGGCATGATAATACCGGAAATGAATTGGGCTTTCCAAGCAGCTTGGTAGTAGTTTTTGTTTTGGACTTCGAAAGTTTCAATGGTGTTGTCTTCCTTATTGAAACTCTTGAGGACCTGTTGGCCAGCGTAGTTTTCTTCCACTTGGTTGTTGAGTAACCCAAGGGACTTTTGCTGGGCAGCGAAGAACTTCTGTGACCGCGGTGCGACGATCCCAACGATGATCAAACTCAGTGGAATGGTTACCAGCGCAATCAGCGTCAGTTTCCAACTGATGGTCAGCATCATCCACAGGGTCCCGATGAAGGTCACGGTACTGGTTACGGCCTGGGTGAGGGACTGTTGCAGGGTGCTGGCAATGTTATCCATATCGTTGACGGCCCGACTCATGATATCCCCGTTGCTGTGGGTGTCGTAGTATTTGATTGGCACGACACGCATCTTTTGTTTCATGAATTTCCGCAGTTTATAAACGGTTTGTTGTGAGATTCGGGTCATGATGTACTGTTGCAGGAAGCTGAACACAGCTGAAGCAAGGTACATCAGGCCAACGATAATGATGATGTGGACGATTTTATCATAGTTGATCGGCAGACCCGCGATGGAGAAGCCGGCTTTTTGTTCCGACTGGCCCTTCATGACACCCTTGAAGATCTCCGTTGTTGCTTGACCGAGAATCTTCGGTGTCCGAATCTGGAAGATGACACTGATGATGGCAAACGCCAACACGAAGCACAGCCCAACGAGCCGGTCAGACATGTAGCTCATTAACCGGCGTGTGGTGCGCCAAAAGTTCTTCGGCTTTTCGACGAGGCCGGCATGGCCACCAGGGCCGTGACCGCCCATGGGGCCGCGTTGCTGTTGTGGTCTTGGAGTATCCTTTTCAGCCATTATTTGTCATCCTCCTCTCTCAGTTGTGAATGAATAATTTCTTGGTAAACTTTGTTCGTCTTTCGGAGTTCATCATGGGTTCCTTTACCGACCAGTTTCCCGTTATCCAAAACGAGGATCAGATCAGCATCGGCAACCGTGGCGATCCGTTGGGCGACGATAACGGTGATCGATTGTTGAATGTGGGCGTCTTGACGCAGTGCAGCCCGTAAATCAGCATCAGTCTTGAAGTCCAGTGCGGAGAAGGAGTCATCAAACACGTAAACGGAAGACTGCTTGACCAGGGCCCGCGCAATGGCTAACCGTTGCCGTTGACCACCGGAGAAGTTGCCGCCGCCTTGTTCAACGTACATATCCAGGCCGTCAGGATCTTCTTCAACGAAGTCCCGTGCCCGAGCGATATCCAGTGCATGCCAGATTTCGTCGTCGGTGGCGTCAGGTTTCCCATACTGCATGTTTTCTCTGAGGCTCCCAGTAAATAGGGTGGCCTTTTGCGGTACTAGTGAAACGGCATTCCGGAGTTTTGTCGTATCCAGAGTGCTGATATCGGTACCGTCGATCTTAATGTCACCGGATTCCACATCGTAGAACCGCGGAATCAGGTTGATCAATGAGGTCTTCCCGGAGCCAGTCCCACCAATGATGGCAACTGTTTGACCGCTAGTCGCGCTGAAGTCGATGTCGGTCAGAGCCGGCTGTTCAGCGTTGCGGTAACGGTAGGTGACGTGGTTGAAGGCCAGGGAATGCTGGTTGGCAGTGGTGTCGAGTTCGGCAGGTGTGTCCGGCACGGTCATGGTGGACTTCAAGTTGAACACGGCCTGGATCCGCTTGGCGGATGCTTGAGCCCGTGGGATGAAGATGAACACCATGGAAAGCATCATGAAGCTCATCAGAATCTGAGTAGCGTAAGTCATGAACGCAATCAGGTTCCCGACTTGCATGGCTTGGCCGCCAATGAGTTTAGCGCCAAACCAGATAATGGCAATGTTGGTTCCGCTCATAATCAAGGTCATGACGGGCAGGGCAAACGCCATGATGGTGTTCACATTGATGGCGTTGCGGGTGTAGTCGACGTTGGCGTCTTCAAACCGGTCTTGTTCGAATTGGTCTTGACGGAAGGCCCGGATGACCCGAACCCCTGTTAACCCTTCACGAAAGACCCGGTTGATACGGTCGGTCTTGGTTTGCATCGCTTGGAACAGCGGTACCGCAAACTTCAGCATGATTCCCATAAAAATAACCAGTAATGGAATGGAGACCAGGAAGATCATCGTCAGTTGGTGATCTTTAGAGTACGCGAGAAAACTTGCCCCAATCAGCATAATTGGCGCCATGATCATCATACGCAACATCATCATGGCCACGTTTTGAATCTGAACGACGTCGTTCGTGGTCCGGGTGATGAGGGATGACGTTTCAATTTGGTCGTACTCATCGTTGGTAAAATGAATCACCTTACTATAGATATCAGTCCGTAAATTCTGGCCTAATTTCTGTGAGGTTCGGGCGGCTAAATAGACGTTGCAGATGGCCGCTGCGATACTGAGCAGGGAATAACCGACCATTTGCACGCCGATTTTCCAGATGTAGCTAATATCCCCCTTAGCAACCCCGTTGTTGACAATGTCGGAAGTTAAGTTAGGAAGGTTAAGGTTGGCAAATACCTGGACGATCATGAACAGCACCGCACCCAGTACGGCAGCGTAGGAGATCCGTCCCTTGGCAATTTTGAGCATCTTGACGCTCCTTTCAAATAATGACTAAGTAACAAAATATGAGACCGGTGACCGATTTTGAAGCAGAATAGATAAACTGTTCTGCTTACGAAAACTTGCGGAAAAAAGATTGAATTACCGAATGTATGTTCGTATAATAAAGGTAATCTAAACGGGGTGATCAAATGACTGAGAATAATCACATTGTCATTCAACTGCCAAAAACAATCGATATGAATCAAATCGCAGCGATCTTGGAAACGGCCTTTGAATCAAATGGTATCGAATCGTATCACGTAACCTACAAGCAAGAAAAGTAGTCGGGGGACTGCTTTTTTTATTGCTGCGGCGGCAACCCATGCGTCTGGAAGAATCCGAAGTGGTCGAGATCCTCGCGGAATTCCTCATGGTTGTCGAAGAAGTCGTGCAGTACAGTCGACTTTTGCCATTCCGGCATGTTAGCTTCGATGCTGGTTGATAACTTCGTCAGCAGCTGGAATAGTTGTGCTTGTTCTTCGTCTGTTAACGACACAAAGACCAGTTCGGACATTTTGTCTCGTAATAGGTGTGCGGAATCGATAAACCGCTGGCCGCGATCCGTCAGCGAGATGAGCATGACCCGTTTGTCACTGGGTGATGCTTGCCGCTGGACAAGGCCGCCCTCAACGAGCCGGTTCACAAGTCCGCTGGCCGAACTCGGTTTGATGTTGAGCTCGGTGACAATTTCTGAATTGGTCAGTTGTCCTTTCTTAGCTAGCAGAAAGACCAGCCGCATTTGCCCAGGATTGGGATGGTGATGACTGTGAAAATCGTTTTTTTTGATATCTCCCGTAATGTGTCTGGTCTCGTGAAACAGGTGCGCAAACAAGCCGAAAAGCTTGCTGGATTCAGCAGACATGGTGGGTCCTCCTTCTTTACATAATAGTTAGGATAAACTGTAGCATCCTAACAAACGGTTCTTAATATAGTCTTATAGTTAGGACATGTCAACACATCCTAACTAATTTGTGAAAAAAGATTTACCGAGCGATAAGTCAATGAATGAAATGGTCGAAAACTGGTCACTTACTTTGGGATTAAGGCGATTATTTTGAGATTGGTTTAAAGGCAGAGGCGGTTGAGTTATGCTGCTGTTGCACACCTTAATTTGGCACTTACTATGTGCCAGATTCAATCGTTGGTTAAGCATCGACAGGCAGTTAAGGACGATTTGCGAAGAATCCGCCCTCGATTGCTTTTTCGCCAATCGCTAGCGATGCTTTTTACTATGAACAGAAAAAGGCCACTGAAATTTTTGGAAATTTCAGTGGCCTAATATACTAATTTGTGCGATTAAGTTTGCCTGTACTTGTTTTATTGCTTAAGAGACGGTGTTTAAATTAGTCTGCTTTACCGAATTCGTAAAGTCCCTCAATTGTCAAGTTAAGTGCAACACTAATGGCCTATTCTTATAATTGGTCTA
>NZ_AYYR01000031.1 GCF_001435975.1 Secundilactobacillus collinoides DSM 20515 = JCM 1123 | reverse complement strand
CCCGGAATGTCAACTCAAGTAATAACCTTATTTAAATCGGTTAGTGATATAATTTGGTGCAATACGGAAAAGGATGTTTAGCTATGAATCAGGACAATACTACGCTTTCTAAAGCAGAAATTATTGCTATTTTACAGGGCAGTGAATTTATCATTTATCTGCATAACGGTGAAAAAAGGCTGGGCCACATCATAGATGCAGGAAAATTCTATGAACGCACAGTTAAATATTTTCCCGATAGATTCAAGGATTGTACTAATATACCGCAGGTCATGGCTGAAGCCAGTCTGGGTTTTGAAGGAGCGCTTAATTTAACCGGTGAAGATGGTGGTGTTGAATTAGACTAACCAAAAAGGCCAGGAGTTCAGTCGATCTATCAAAAACGGTCTACACTAGTATGGCATTAGCCAGACTGGTGTAGACCATTAACTTATTTTAAAAGGTTATCAAAAGCTTTATTTACGGCCTCTTGATCACGATTAGTGGTAAAGATTTTCACCGGTTGTAAATTACTCAGATCATTCGTGACTTCTTTGGTTGCATAGATCATGACTGGCACCCGTTTAGAAAATTTGGTTTTAACCAAGGCTACATTACCAATCACTGGGGTTCCCTTCGTCTTATCGGTAATTCGCCACTTATAGAGTTTTTTTGTATTCAAAACATGTTTCGTTCGGTCATTGGGATCAAGCACAATATGGTAGGCCATTAATATATTATCTGCCATTTTAATTCCTCCTATTTATTAATCTCAATAGGTTATCCATTAGTATAGGTGATGAGTTCCCAAATTGGTAATTATTTGGACAAAGCTAATAGGCAATAAAACCACATTTGATGACAAGCCTGTTTAATCCTGAGAATGTTGCAAATCAAGTCATTTATCCATATCAACAAGTATCACCAATGAAAAAGTTGCTTGGTGTAACGCTGACCATTACAAGACCCCCCACCACTAATGTAACTTAATTTTGTTTTATTAACGTTGACAATGCATTGAGGTACTCTTGGCCAACTGGTATTGGTGGTGGGGATTGAGGTAGATCACCTAAGAAAAACCGTTTTCGACAAGACTTCCTGTTTCTGCCTGCCATTGTAGCAGGTTTTAACAAATCAGGCGAATGTTTCATTCCTTGGTTCAGTTCTGAAACAGATCCGCAAAGGTTCACGCAAAAACCACTATTGTGAAGCGAGGCCGTTAGTTAGCAAGCTGGAGCAGCTTCAACAAGCATGGTATTGGAGGAGGGGTGTGCTGCTCTTAACTGAAGGGTACAGCACTGCCAACCTAACTGGCAGCATGACAATGGTTAAACGGAATTAGTTGTTTAATAGCTGATGATTGATGAGCTGTCGTTGAATATGATAGACCGTGTTGCGAGCTACTCCAGTTTGTCGCGCAATTTCAGTAATTGGCAGACGTTTTCCCTGAGCGCGAGCTTGCAATAACTTAACGATTTGTTCATAAATCAATCGTTTTTGAGGATCATCAGAGTCGGCGACATATTGTGGTTTTCTTCCTTTATAGACACCACGTTGTTTGGCAACTTGAATCCCTTGACGTTGGCGTTCATGAATTTTTTGGCGTTCATTTTCAGCCGTATATTTTTGAATTTCTAGGACCAGATTTGTGAGCAGAGCTTTTAAGTTACAATCACGGACCCCTTCAAATGAGGGAAGATCTAAAACGTTTAAAACGGCTCCTTTTTGGCGAATGGTTTCGATAATTCTAGTTAAATCTTCACTGTTACGTCCCAATCGGTCTAAGCTTAAAACAAAAACTTCATCGTCTTGGCGAATAAAATCTAAGAGTGCATTTAACTGCGTTCGTTGGGTGTTTTTACCAGAAACCTTTTCCTGAAACAATTTATCGACGTTAGCTTGATTTAATTGGTTTACTTGACGAGCCAAGTTTTGATCAGCGGAACTAACACGAGCATAGCCGACACGCATGAGTAGGCCTCCCTAAAAAAGTTTAACAATATAGTCAAAAGAAAATGAACACATTTCAAGTCTAATCACTTACGGTAGTATTTATTGATATTACTAGTTTTTTGATAGAGAAATAATTATACCACTCAATGTTCAAACAGGGTACAC
>NZ_AYYR01000030.1:37752-49070 GCF_001435975.1 Secundilactobacillus collinoides DSM 20515 = JCM 1123 | reverse complement strand
GCTAGTCTAATTGGTCTAGTTATCAAGTGTTGCACTTCAATTTTAAATCGGGGAACAGTTTTTCCATTAACGTAAAGGGCACCACCAAAATCGAAATCCAATTTTGGTGGTGCCCGAATGATTTTAATGCATAGCTGGTCTTAACAGCCTGCACTGCTGAGTTATTCGTTAGACGATAGCGCCCCGATCATATCGATCCGCTGCAAACGCTTATGGGTCACAAACATCACAATAGCCGTAAACACAACCATCAGGATCGTTGCGACCACAAAGCCTGTCGGGTGAATCGTTAACGGGAAGATGACCTGTGCTGTGGCGGCCTGCTGCATGATATAGCCCGTCAGTAATTCACCCACACCGTAGCCGACAATGATGCCGGCAATGGTCAGCACAATGTTTTCCCGAACAATGTACATCGTAACTTCCTTATCGTAGAAGCCCAGCACTTTAATGGTCGACAACTCACGAATCCGTTCTGAAACGTTGATGTTCGTCAAGTTATACAACACCACAAAGGACAAAATCCCGGACAGTAGAATAAAGATGGCAACCACGGGCTTCAAGGAACCGGACATCGTGGTGACCGTCGTTTGCTGATCCTTGACATAGCTCGTGCCCATGACGCCGCCGTGATTGATCAGTTTGTGGGCCAGTGACTTGCGCTGCTTGTCCGTTTGCTTATTCAACTGGACGAGCAAGGTATTCATGGTCGGAGTCTCATTCAGTAATTGTTTATATGAGGACCGGCTGAGATACATAAAGTGACCCATGTAGTTTTCGGTAATCCCCGTAACCTTGGCTTTGCCCTGCTTATTATCAGTTGTGGTGACACTGATCTTATCGCCGACCTTCACGTGGAGCAGGTCAGCCGTTTTTTCTGTCAAAACAACGCCGTTTTTAGGCAGATTCAGTGATTTACCAGTACTTGCACTGCGCACCGTGACGTACCGTTTGAACTGCGAGACACTCTCCGGTGCGTAGATATTCACATCGTTGACTTGGTGGCCGTTTGCTTTGAGATCGCCAACGTTAGCAGCAACGTCTGTGTGGCTGTGATACTGGTCATTATTGTTGAGTATCTGATCGGCCTTATCCTCGTGACCAGCCGTTCGCAATCGAACCGTCGCCTGGTAGTGAATAATATCATTGTATTGTTTAGACCCGCTGGCGGCGATGGAATCCTGAATCCCAAACCCCGTCAGGATCAGTGCAGTCCCGCCGGCAATGCCGATAATTGTCATCAACATCCGTGATTTGAACCGAAAGAGGTTCCGATAACTGACTTTACGGTTGAAACTCAAGCGGTTCCAGAGCGGCGTGATCCGCTCCAATAGGATCCGTTTGGCGGACTTCGGTGAGCGTGGCCGCATCAGGGCGGCTGGCCCTTCCGTTAGCTCACGCCAAACGACGTAGGCGGCCGCACCCACAGTGGCAATCATTGAGAATAACAGCGCCCAGCCGATATCGCCCCACTGAAATTTAACGACCCACTTCAATGGGATGTAGGTCTTATACAAGGCGAGCACGATTCTCGGCAAGGTTGTATTCCCGATGACTGCACCGAGGACGGTTCCAATCAAACCGGCCGTCAGTGCGTACGCCAGATAATTTTTAGCAATGGCCCATTTGGCGTAACCCAGCGCTTTGAAAGTACCGATTTGACTCCGGGCTTCTTCAACCATCCGTGTGATCGTCGTGAAAGTGATCAACGCGGCAATCAGGAAGAAAAATACCGGAAAGACATTCGCAATGGCGGCAATTCGATCAGAACTTTCACCATAGGCTTGGAAGCCAGTCAAATCATTTCGATCTTGCCAGGTATAAGTTGTTTCACCGGCGGCTAGAGCTTTAGTCTTAGCAGTCTTGAGTTTAGCGGCCTCTTTGTTTAGTGTGACATTCTGTTGACCCGCTAAATCAGCGGCGCTGCCTCCCTGCTGACCAGCTGCTTGAAGCTGCTTTTTCGCCGCGGAAATTTTGGCTAGCTGCTGATCAAGTTGGGTAATGCTATTGCCAAGCAGTGCCCGAGTCCGCGACTTAGCTCGCGACTTGAACTCGCGCTTCAACGCGGTGACCTTTCGATTAACCGCATCGCTATAGCTGTCCGAGAACGTGCTCTTCTTTTGAAGTTTACTGAAGCCCACGTCCATCATGGTGGCCACTTTCAGATTCATCTGAGCCTGTGGAATGTACGCGAAATAACGCACCGTGCCGTCACCGACGTCCGCGGATCCCCGCGTGGAATCGTCGATGTACATGGGGGAGTCCGCAAAGCCGACGATTTTATAGGTTCGGTGTTTCAAATTCGCTGATTTACTGAACGTATAGGTTTGACCGAGCTTATAGCCATCGTTTTCCTTCGCCAATTCATCTAAAACGATTTCGCGGCTATTCGTTGGCATGTGGCCTGAACGCAAAGACAGTTTGTTGTACTTGGCAGACTTGCTGTATCCGTAGAGGGCCACAGCCGACTGGTCCTTGCCGCCGACAACGTCCTTAAACTTGACCAGCTCGGCTTTTGCACCCGCCACCTTATCGGCAAGACGCCTATCTTTTTGGGTAAACCCAGTGGTTGAATACGCCTGAACGTCACTTAATTTGGCATCCTTGACTGTTTTGTCCGCCGAATCATTCAACGATGGTCCGGCGGCCTTGATGCCAACAAAAATAAGCACACCTAAGAGAATAATTAAAATGATGGCAATGAATCGGCCTTTCGAATGCCCGATATCACGCCACATGTTCTTTGTCATTGGTTTCAATCTGCTCACCTACCATTCAATGTCTTCGATAGGTGTCGGATTCGAATTATCCTCAATGCTGCGCACTTTGGCATCATTAATATGAATGACCCGATCAGCCATCTGAGCTAACGCCGCGTTATGGGTGATGATCAACACCGTCTTGTTTTCCTGGCGACTGGCTGTTTCCAGTAGTTTGAGCACTTGCTTCCCAGTCTTATAATCCAACGCCCCGGTTGGTTCATCACACAGTAACAGTTTAGGATTTTTAGCTAACGCCCGCGCAATTGCGACTCGTTGCTGTTCCCCGCCAGAGAGCTGGGACGGAAAATTATCTAACCGTTCTTCCAGTCCAACCTGTTTAAGTACCTCGGTTGCATCCAACGCATCGGCCACGATTGAAGAAGCGAGTTCGACATTTTCCTTAGTCGTTAAATTGGGAATCAAGTTATAAAATTGAAAAACGAACCCAACGTTGTGCCGCCGGTATTCGGTTAATTGTTTGTCGTTAAATTGCGCAATGTCTGTCCCATCAATAATAACCTCACCATCACTCGGGTTATCCATACCGCCCAAAATATTCAGAACGGTTGATTTACCGGCACCGCTGGGTCCCAGAATCACTGTTAACTGTCCCTGTTCTGCGTCGAACGAGACGTCGTTGTTCGCAATAATCTGGGTTTCACCCATCTGATAGCGCTTAAATTCATGTTTCACTTCTATGTAAGCCACTTGGTATTCCTCCATTTTTTCACGTGTCTTACATCTATTATGGCTGTAAATGAAGGGGCTGACAACCGCTAATTAATAGGGTTAACTGTGGCACAGCGCACCAAACATTGTGAAAAAGCCCAGTAAAAAAGGGTTCAGCCGTTTCATGGGATAGCTGATACCTCAAATATTACATTTTTTCAAGCGTCTCTTCGACTCACAGGCAACGTATATTTGACCTTCAATTTAGCGGCAAGAAGTAAAAATGTGAAAAAAAAGTTAGCGGATCAATCGTTTAAAACGATTAGTTCGCTAACCCAAAAATACACAGCTACTTAATTGCGACATTCAGTTCTCCAAAAGATCTCTTGACAATAAAACCACCGCCGAAATGACCACCAGGCTCCCCAGCCTAATGATAATCAGCTTCTCGAAAGTAAACGTGTAAGTTTTTTGGGTGCCTTTGCCCTATGTTTTTCACTCATAAAACCTACTAATCCCCTGTCATATCCCCCTGACAAGGACCTACGTGTAGAACCTATCCCCGTCTTCCAGACACGCCGGAAGGTGAACTTAATCACTGGCAATATTATAACATTTTGTGAACCATTTAACAATAAGAAATTTGACATAACATTGAATGTGTCAACCTTTATTGTGCCGATTCAGCGTACCTTTGTCTCACTCAAACGTTACCTCCGTTAAACAAAAAAGATTGGCAAGAGCATTGCCAATCTGGTGTCCAATTACTTATGCTTCTTATCGTCTATTCCCGAAATACCAAGTAACCCGATCACGCCAGCAAGCAGCCCCCAACCACTGAACGTGGCCACACTACCAGCTGCTTCGCTAGTATGTGGTAGTGTCTTTTCTGAAACCATTGTAGCGTCAGTCCGGTTTAATTTAGGATGACGAATTGCGGTATGGTAGGTAACCTTTACTTGGGCAGGTTTTGTTTTCGCGGTGGCTGCAACAGTTGCTCGTTGACTGCTGGTAACAGTTTCAGAGCGGTTCTTGTTAGCGGCGGTTTTCCGTTCACCCGCCGGCAGTTTCGTGGTCTCTTTAGTGTGAACCGAGCCTGGTGTCACCACCGTTGCAATATCATCCGTTCCATTTTTTTGCATTTGTGACAGTTCCGCTGTAGGCACCACGGTGATGGTCACCGTATTCGTCCCTGGCTGAATAAAGCCATAGTAAGTCCCGCTTAGCACGGAATAGCCCACCGGCAAGATGGTGGTTAAAGCCGGCAATAATTGACCGGCCACTCCGGTAAACTTAACCGGGCTACTGACTGTAATATTACCGTGACTTTGGAAAATCACGGTTACACTCGCGACCGTTTTCCTGATTGTATTAGCGCTGCCCGTTGCCGAGACAGCTGTAGTTGACGATGTCTCGGTATCTGGCTGGTCTGCCTTTTTAGCAGCATCGCTTGCCGTTAATTGGGATGCTGAGTCTGAAGCAACCTGGGTCATCTCACTTGTCTGCGAGTCAGATGACAGGTCACTGGCTGCCGAGCCCGTCACCGGTGCGGCTAATATCATACTCATGAGCACCACTGTGCTCAGCAAGATTCCCCGTTTGATGATAACCCCCATGAACGCTCCTCCTTTACTTAACCGACTGGTTGATTCCCCCGAATAAACCGCGTCAGCTAACCGTTTCAAATATGCCTTAATTATGGCATGGAAAAGCCCTAATAGCTAGCTTAATCAAGTAATTAGGCAGACCCGTTGTGATAAATCTGATTGTCTTTTGCAATAAGCATTAATACTGAGTGGGTCTGCCGCCCTACAACAGTTGTTGGGCACCGAAATACGCTAATACGACCAAGCCTAATACGATTCGATACCAGCCAAAAATCTTAAAATCGTGGTGCTGAATAAAACGCATCAAAAATTTGATAGCTAAGTATGCCACCACAAACGAGACAAAGACACCGATGCCAAGCACAGCTGCCTCACTTGTTGTTAACTGGTTACCGTGCAAAACAAATTTTAGAACCTTTAAACAGCTCGCACCAAACATGGTAGGAATCGCCAAGAAAAAAGAAAATTCAGCGGCCACGAACCGGGAAGTCCCCAAAAGCATGGCGCCAAGAATGGTCGCACCTGACCGTGACGTTCCCGGGACCAGGGACAGCAATTGAAGAACCCCAATTGCAAAGGCCATTTTTAGCGGTAACCGGGTCAGATCCGTTGCGGTTGGCCGGCGGTGACTATTCCAGTTTTCAATGACAATAAAGAGGACACCATACACAATCAGCGTCGTGGTGATAACGGGCCACGTCGTCAAATGCGCATCCATAAAATCGTTCACTAGCGGCCCCACAATCAAGCTGGGCAGCATAGCAACCACCACCTTTCCCCAGAGCACCCAAGTGGCACGGCGGGCCGCAAGTGTTTTACTTGGGGCAAAGGGATTCAATTTATGAAAATAGAGTACAACCACCGCCATGATTGCCCCAAGCTGAATGACCACCATAAATAAATTGATAAACGCATCGGGTTCTTGCAGGTGAATAAAGGCGTTGGCAAGGTACAAATGCCCTGTTGAACTCACTGGTAAAAACTCAGTGATGCCTTCAATAACGCCTAGGATAATCGCTTGAATGATTGTAATGATGGTTGTATTGATCATTGATATAAAACACTCCTTCAATCTATTTTTACGTCTTATCTACAACTACGCAGGAAAATGCAATTAGGCAAAAAAAGTGATTATTTTTTTCGTATTCGAATGTATCATTTCGCTGATGATTCTAGGAAATCGGCATTTTGTTTCGCTAGCGCCTACACAATCGTGATGATGGCGCAATGGGGCAACCAGTATCAGCAATATCACGGTCTGAATGTGTTCGGTCACGATGTTGTTACTTATTTGAACAATCATTCTAAATAATAAACAAGCCACCTGTATGAGTTGGTTTCCTAATGAGAAAACCAGCCCAATACAGGTGGCTTGTTCAACTATCTAACGGTTATCAGTAAGCTTGCTAACCCCAGACAGCCTATGCCAGAAAATCTTTTTGTTGGTAAGCCGGATCTGGATACGTATAGAATCCTTTGCCGCTCTCCAACCCCAATTTACCGTCATCAATCATTTGTTGCACCTTTGCTAACGTGTTCTTGAATGCCGGGTTGTCCCCCTGACGATCCTTGGTGATGTTCAAGAATGTTCGTAAACCAACGAGATCAATCGTTGCAAATGGCCCCATTGGCGCACCGCCATCGATCATCCAGGTTTTATCCACTGTTTGTGGATCCGCGATATCTTCGCCCCAAAGATAGGCGGCATTTTCCAGGAATGGTGTTAACAGTGAATTTAGAACGTACCCTGGCTGCTCCTTACGAACAACGATCGGTACCATGGCAATGTCGCGGGCAAAGGTTGTCAATGCCGTAATCACAGCGGCGTCAGTACCTGCGTGGCCCATAATTTCAGCCGTGTTGTGCTTCCAGATCTGGTTGGCAAAGTGCAGGTTGGCGAACTGGCTTGGCCGGCCCGTTTTGTCTGCAAATTGTGACGGCAGATACGTTGATGAGTTTGACGCAAAAATCGTTCTAGCATCGGCAATGCCCGAAATGAGTTCATAAAAGTTTGTCTTAATAGCGGGCACTTCAGGAATAGCTTCAATCACAAGGTCGACATCACCGAACGCACTGTGTGGATCACTGGTGTATGTCAATCGCGAATGTGTCTCATCGATATCAGCCTGGGTCGCATGCATGTCTTGTTGGTACGCAGCGTCCAAATCATTGATCCGAGTCTTGGCCGCTGACAGCGCCCCGTCGTTGATATCATATACGATGACGGTCTTGCCTGTGTACGCCGTCTGATACGCGATTTGGCTACCTAACGTACCGCCGCCTGCAACCGTAACTTTTTGAATACTCATTTCGATCACTCCTATGTGTAGTTTGTGGAAATCGATTCCAAGGATACTTTACCACAGTTAGTTAACCCCATACATTAATATGCTATAAAAGTTAGCTTACAGGCTGACCAGTAAAAAACGACCGATCACGATTAAGTTGACGGTCGTTTCTTATTTCATTGGTTGTGTCACTTATCCTAACCGTTGAAAACGTTGATAGTTAAGCGCGTTAAACATTTTGTCATTCACAGCAGACACTTATTGAATTTAAGAATTATCTTAGCAATTTATTAAAAACGAATGATGTCTTACTTTTCCAAATGAGCGTCTAAAAAGAGCATTGTCTGGTTAAAGACATCATCTAGGTAACCCTTTGCATGCCTGGTGCCTGGCACCATCATCACTTCAAATGGCCGTTGATGGTCGGTCATGGCTTGCGCAAATTGCAGGACACCGCTTGTCGGCACAAATTCGTTTAACGAATTTGCCAAGAATATTGGGCCCGTCTTCTCACTAACACGGTGAACCGGCGTTGCGGCCTCCCACTGGCTGCTGTCGCCATTAAAGTAGTTAGTCACAAACCACTTGTAGAAGCTGTCGTTATGGCCATCCTGATTGATTTTTGCACTGGCTGTACTGTTAAAGCCGCTGGTGTCACCTTCTTCAGCGACAATATCTTCGTGGTGGGCCAACCAATCGTCAATATCTAAAATACCTGACAATGAAACCGCGGGCATACCCGTCTGGATGGCCAGCTCGACGGACATGTTACCGCCTGCCGAAGACCCAACAACGGCTGTTTGCTGCGGTAAGTCCTGCGTTTTCAGCCACGCCAACAAGGTCTGCATATCTTCTAACGGTGCCGGATAATAGGCATCCGGTGTAATCCGATAATTCGGCACGACCGCGACGTAACCGCCAGCAACTAACCGCTGAGCCCAGTCTGCATCCTTTGACTTGTCACCGCGGAACCAGCCGCCGCCATGAATATCAATAACAGTAGCACGACCGGGTATGCTATCATCGTAATAAATATCCGTTTTTAACTGGTGCGCAGTATCGTACACCACGTCTGTTTTGGTAATCAACCCCATCAAAATGCACTTCCTTTCAGATTTCATGGTGAGTATCGCGCGAATAAAGTCGAAGGTCAACGATTTCGCCTTGATGCAGATGGACCGATTATTCTTACGATTTACGCCATACAAAAAGCAGTCAACAAGACCGCATTGGGGCTTGTTAACTGCTTTTTTATTTTTCGATAGTCCAGTATTCTAAATCATATTGCCGAAATGAGCCCAATAAGGCTGCGACTCACGGCAGAAACAAGCCGCTATTTTGTAAACTCTGGTTCGCCTAAAGCATGCTGTGCAGCTAGGTTAAGCAGGCTCCATTGACGGTCGAAACCTGGTTGGAAGAAGAAGTCGGCCTGTGCTAAGTCTTCCAAACGCAACCCCTGTTGAACGGCTAAAGCAATGACGTTGCCTTGAGCGGTAATATCGTAGGTTGATAAGACCGCACCGCCTAAGATCTTGTGGGTTTGCGGATCAAAGTCCAAGCCCACGTAGACATCTGGGTTCCCCTTCTCTGCCGGCACGTAAGCTGGCCGTAACGTATCCTTATAGAAGGAAGTCTTAATGGTGACACCAGCCTTCTTCGCCGTGGTCGTGTTCAAACCAGATGAGGCAAAGTGGTAATCAAAGACGCTCAGTGCAGACGATCCGACAACCCCTTGGAATGGCACTGATGGTGTGTTTTCGAAGATGTGCTCGACCACGTAGCGTGCTTCGCGACGAACAACTGTCGCCAAGGCAATCGGCATTTTGGTTTGAGCCGGAATTGAGTATGCTAACACGGCGTCACCCATGGCGTAAACGTCGGGCAAATTTGTCCGCAAATATTCATCCGTTTCAATCCAGCCACGAGCGTCCAAATCAACCGTGCCCTTCAGCCATTCCGTGTTTGGTTTGACACCGGCTGCTTGAATGACCAGATTGCTTGGGTATTCGGCATCACTTGTCTTAACAGCAGTAACTTTGCCGGCACCTTCGTAGCTTTCAATTTTGGCACCAGTCACAACGTCAACGCCCTTATCAGCTAATTCCTTAGCGATGACGTCAGTCAAATCAGCATCCAGGTAGTTCCCTAAAGGCCGGTCGATCATGTCGATCAGCGTCACATGCTTGCCGGCTTTTGTGCTGGCTTCAGCCGCTTCGATACCGATGTAACCGGCACCGATAACGGTGATGTTTTTCACGGCTGGATCAGTGAGCTTTGCCTTGATCTTCTCGGCCCAGTCCTTACCCCGCATAAGATAAACGTTCTCCAGATCGTGGCCAGGAACTGGTAAATCGTTTGGCGTTACTCCTGAACTCAAAATCAGCTTATCGTAGTCGTAGTTCTGCGTTTCACCAGACTTCAAATCCTTCACGGCAACCTGCTTTTTATCAGCGTCAATTTTCGTTACTTCATGGTTGGCGTAAACTTCAGCGCCGCGTTTTTCCAAGTCCTCAGGCTTGAAGTTGCGCACATCATTGACATCGGTCACACTGTTTTCCAGATACAATTCCATCCCGCATGACATAAATGAGATGAAGTCGCCTGCTTCAAATAATTTAATATCCAGATCCTTGTACTTACGGGTGAGTTCTAAAACGGATTGGTGACCACCATGTGACGCACCAACAACAATAATCTTAGTCTTTGACATAAAGATATAGCCTCCCAAATGGTTCGTCAGCCAACTAATTTTAGTTAGCTTGCTCAAGAACCAGCTTTTTCGTTTCATCTTTTATGTTAGAATGATTCTAAACAATAGTCAACCGCTTTCAGAATAAATTTTGAAATCTCCCCCTGCAAACGGCCTTTTCGGACACGCATATTGGCCTTTAAGATACCGCCAATAATACCGTCGTTTCGCGATTTAATGTTAACCTCACTAATACAATACCATAACAAATTCCAATTTTATAAAATTTAGTATCGCACAATTTAAATTTACTTAGAGTTAGCTCTAAGTGGTACACTAAACGCATTAATCCTTTAAGGGGGAATCCACATGATGTACTCAATCGGCCAAGTCGCCGAAAAATCAGGTCTTAGCTGCTACACCCTGCGCTATTACGATCATGAAGGGCTGATGCCGTTCGTGCACCGCAATAAAGCTGGTCGCCGAGAATTTTCTGAACACGACCTCGACTTTATTGACCTCATTACCTGTTTAAAAGCAACGGGCATGCAACTACGAGAAATCCGCAAGTTCGTGGAAATGTCTATGGCTGGCGATGAAACGCTGGCTGACCGGCTGGCAATCTTCAAAGCACAACAGGAATCCGTTCACGATCAAATGGCACAACTTCAAAAACATTTAGACAAATTGAACTTCAAGGTGCGCTACTACGAAGCTGCCTGTGAAGCCGGAACGGAAGATGCCGTTTCAGGCAATTGCGAAATTCCTGACGCCCCCATCACCATTGATGATGCTAAACGTGTGAAACCCAAAAAAGTTGGCTAGCATTTGCCGCGCGGTGGTTATAGACTTTCTTTGCGTCAGTTGCTTTCCATTCTTAGCCCAAACACCAAAAGTCACGCCATGCGATACAGTTGTCCTTTTAGCATCCCGCTATCCCGCCTAAGCGTGTGATAGACGATTGTCTTTTGGCCGTATAAACGCCCCTAGCTGAACATCCGATTGGGATTATTCAGCTAGGGGCGTTTGTAGTCTGGGGATGTAAAAGCAGTGTTCGAGCTACTCGCTTTTCTTTGATTCTTTAAGTTATGGTAGATTTTATAACCGTCCTAGGCAACCTTGTGAAAACGAGTGCTCACGCTAGGTTGTTAATTCAACAAAGCTGTAAATTTGCTTTGTGCTTTTGTGTGGCATAAAGGTGTTCGTAAGGCTGAGGGCGGAGGGTACGGCACTCACACACACGCTCATTACCACAACCATTGCGAAAGATTCGGTCTATATTGTGGTTTTGCTAATTTGGCGT